>DFZN01000071.1 GCA_002382735.1 bacterium UBP11_UBA4055 | reverse complement strand
ACTAGTTATTACAGATGATTATCTTGTAAATGATCATTATGATGAGGAATTCTCTAGTAAATATGCCGATTTTGGCAAATATTTATCAAATCGTAAACTATCTCGAAAAAAGGGTTTTAATTTTGGAGATGTAATTGATTACACATCTTATATTAAAGGTCTTAGTGATTTATTCTATGATGAGATTGGATTCAGTCTTTATGATTTGTATATAGTTTTAGATATTTTAGCACATTGGAATCCTTCTGGGCAAAACAATGTTGAAGAATTCTATAATCTGGAATTATACTTTGATCTAGTTGACGGTATTATTAATGAATTTGAGGCAAAGCCTGATAAAGATGTTGTAAAAAACATTCTAGATTTTTTAACATTGAAAGATGATCTAATAATGACGACAATCGATAATGACGATAACACTCGTATTACCCATGATATTATTCCGATATGGGAGCATTACAAAAGAGATTATCGGTATGCATTAAAACCTATTTTAAAAATACAAGATAAAATGATTTGGGGGCGAATGTCAGCTTTTAAAACTTCGAATGTGTGGAATATGAATTTACAATCTTTTACTTTACCATTCGACCTTAACATTGAAAGAATCAAACAATTTCAAAGCAGCTACCAAAAGAAAATTGAGGATTATATTGTTGATTATACAGAAAATATAATAAAAAAGAAATATCAGATAACCTTTAAAGAAAAAGAGATATATAAACTAGATAAAAAAGGAAATCATCCAAGAGATTTAGGTGATTACGATGTTATTGGAATAAATTTCGAAAATAACAAGATAGTGTATATTGAATGCAAATATATTAGCCCATCTTATTGTATGAAAGATGCAAAAAGAGATATGGAGAAGATATTTTTTGGTAAAGAGAGAAAAGGGAAAGAATATTTAAAAAAAGCTGAAAATAGGTACATTTATTTATCAGATAATTTGAACACCATAATTGAAAATTTAAATTGGAAGTTTAAAGATAATTCCGAAGTAGTTATTGATCCAATTTTTTTATTATTAAAACACAATTATTGGACTAAGAATCCAATTAAAGAAACAGAAGTAAAATTTATGGATTTAGATGAATTAGAAGAATTTTTAGAAAAATAAGGAGAAATGTGGATAAATTAAAACTTATCGATGATATGACAAAATATTCGGGTGAATATCAAGGTAAATGCGCACAAGGTAGGCTAGATACTCGGAATACTTTTAAAAACAAAGAAAATGAAACTGATTTAGCTTTGAGAATTTTAATTGATGGGTTAATAGCCAAAATAGTGTCTGATAACTCAATGAAAAAGATAAAGTCAAATGAAAAGATTTCGTACCAAATAGCACTTTCCACTTCTTTTGTCCGTACTCATTATATTATTGGAGATTTATATTTAGCTGGCGATTACATAGAAGCATTTACATTAATAAGAAAACAGTATGAAACCTTTACGAGACTATTAGAAATTGATATCAATCCACTTTTAAGATTACTTAAAAAGACACCAAATGTTTGTAATGTATTAAATAAAATTGGTAAACCTCTTTACCCTAAACTTTCTGCAATTGCACATTTTGGTACTCCTTCTGTTGGTGAGCTATTGAGTATGTTTGAAGAAGGAGATTTGGCAGGTCCTAACCTGATACCAACTTATCAAGAGTCATCATTATTGAGTAACGACATGAATACTATTATTTCGATTAATTTTATAGGATGGCTGATAGAAAAATTTAAAGTTTTCTTTGAAGATTTCGATGGAAAAGAGGAGACAGAGATATTAAATATTATTATATCACTTGCTATTAAAAATGATATAATAAAAGTAGATAAGCCAGATAAAAGCGATGAGAATGGAAAATGTTGAATGAATAATAATTTAGGAATAAATAATAAAAATGTATTAGGTTGTAAAATTGAGCAGTAGAACAGGAAATGAAATAAAAGAAGAGTATTGTAAAGTACTTGGTAATGAATTCGGAAATTTCTTCTATGAGATATATTCTCAAACGGTTTGGTTATTTGTTGAATGGGAACAATATAAGAAACTCTACACGAAGAAAGAAACAGTTGAAGTTTTAAATAAAACCGCACCTAGTTATTTTGCGTTGCAGCAAAGAATTCAGTGGAATAGTATTATTTTGAGCATCGCAAGACTTACAGATAATAAGCAAGCAATGGGATATGAAAATCTGACATATTTGAAAATCCCGGATTACATTAAAGATGAAGAATTAAAGCAGGAAATACAGTTAGAAATAATTACATTAAAAAAGGAAAGAGAAGATATAAAAAATCTCAGACATAAGATATTGGCACATAACGATTTAGAGTGTATTCTTTCTGAAGAAAAGAAAATTGAAATATTAAATTCCATCACACTTAAGAAAACTGAAACTGTTTTATCTCAAATCGAAAATATTTTCCAGAAATTATATGGTCACTATTTTAAAGCTCATATGCTTTTTGAAGGCACCCTATTTAAATTTGATGCGGGGAGTCTGATTTACTGGCTGAAAACGGGTTTGCTATTAGAAAAAATTAGAACTGAGCAAACAAATCACGATCCGAAATTATGGGATGAGTAATTAATGACAATTGAGAATGGAGAAGAAAGAAAATGAATAGACATTTAAATGTGTTTAAAACTTACACAAACGCAAACCGGACACATCAGCTGGAGAATGACTTAACAAGAGCTTTTGCAATTTGTTTGCAAGAAGATTCATTATTCTTACATGAAGTTTTAAAATATATTTTTAATTCGCATAAAGAGGATTCGATCAATTTTTATAATGTTCTTTTTGAAGCTCCTGAAAAAGAAATTGAGATTTCAATAGATATTCAAAATAAAGCAAGTAAATTAAAAGATTTCGAACATATATTTGCAATATCTCTTAGTGAAAGTCAGATGTCTGATTTCTGGAGACAATCGAATAATGTTAAGTATGATCCAATTTGTGATCTTATTATCACAATCGATAATGTTTTATTGGTTGTTGAAGCAAAGAGAGATGATGTAAATTGTACTTCGCAACTTTATAATCAAATATTCAATATAATTGATAAAGATGTTCATCCAGAAGAATTCAATAAAGAAAATTTTGGAGATTTAATTACTCCATGTGATCTGACATGGTTTAATTTAATGACAATTGCAGTTAAAGTAGCAAATTTTGAAAAAATTACTGGTAACCAAAATCGTTTTCTTAATGATTTTATTCAAATGGTAAAAGGCCATAATTACCGATGGCTTCCTGAATCTTCTATTTCTTCATTGAAACCTGAAAATAATCTAGCCATCAGAAGAAGAATCGAATCTGCAATAATTGAACTTGAAAAGATAGATAACGATGTTTATAAATTGGATAATCGTTTAGGTATTAACTTTTCTTTACCATGGGCTCAAGAAATTCTATTTCAAATTAATGCCAAAGGTGATCTTATTGTATTGATATATCCTGGAAATACCAAAGATCAAGGGAAGTATTTGTTTAATAAAGATCCTCATTTTAGTTCTGAAATTAAAATATTAGACGGTTTCTATAGTATCTTTAAAATGTATCATGTGAAATTTACAAGTTTTCAGAAATGGTTTACTGGTCTAGAATTTACTGATGATGATTTAAAAGCAAACTTGTATACTCAGCACAATTTTAATTATACAGGTAGAAAAAAGAGAGGTAATCAATGGTCACAAATAGAAGCCTTGTTCGATAATTGTTTTAATGAATCTGAATATAATTGGAGAGAATATTGTAACTGGAATGGTAAGGTTATAAATTCTGGGAAAAATCAATTTGATATTTCTTTTGGTTATCAAATTAGTTTCGGTATTGATTTTGAAAAATTAAAAACTTTAGATACTAATCAATCTGATTTAAGTGGTTTAATTAATCTCATAAAAAATATAAAAGTATCTTTAGAAAAAAATCTTTTAATGTAACCGAGATGTAACTAAACATGACAATTAAGCATCGAATATCATTTTTTTGTAGTTATATAACATGTGATAGGGTTGTAACTGAACATAGAAAATCGGATAAGGATAAAACGAAAAAGCCCGCCGTAGCGAGCTTTGATCTCATTGTACCCTGTTGGTACACGAGCAATGGTAAGTTAATGAATTTAAATAGTTATTTCAAGTAATAAAAAGCGAGGCAGTCAATGTTACCTAAACTTCATAAGAAATATTCTAAAGCGGTTCTAGATGAATTCAGGCTTACGAAGGCTGCGAAAGAGCAGGTTGTTTTAGGCTCGATCGTCAATGATTACTGCGAGCTGACGAATGACGGTCAGATCTTTTTAGATAAAGATACTACATCAAGCCATATTTTAAATACAGATTTGTTTAAAGGTAAAAGCGCGATATGGCAATCTCACTTTGGTTATCTGACTTCGCTTCACTTTATGTCCAAAGAGAAAGGCGAGCCTGCAAGTGTTACTGCGGACGAATTGAAATTGTGGTTCAAGTTTTTAAATAATGTTGCGGCAGGGCGTATTAGTGTCGCGGCTAATTCGGTTATAGCTGCGGATGATGCTATTATCAGCTCTATGTTCACGAATGGCAAAATTGAATATAAGATGATCTTCGATACCGATAGAGGTGATGAGATCCGTTACAGGTCGCTCGGGATGATGCTGCACCTGATCCAGGATGCTTTGACTCCAAGCCATTGTCTGCGTAACGAAAAGAATGAGATCGTTCAGTTCTATTATTATGGAGCGCAGGATAGTAAGAAGCATAAAAAAGCCGATGATGTAAAGGAAGATCAGAGAGAGTTTTTATTCGCTCAGTGCCGAAATTGCGTTCAGAGTGTTTTGAAAAGTAAGTTGTACAGCACTAAGGCGATCCTGACTTTGAGTAAGGATGCGCAGGTGTCGGGCGGAGGGGTGTATGCGTAAGTGGCACCATGTGACAGGGATGTGACTAAACTCCGGAATTTAGTAGAATTTAACTGAATTCTGTAGCTAATTCGATGTGATAGGGATGTGACTGAAAGGAAAAAGGTATGAAAAAAGAAAGAATTATATGGACGGTGGTTGTCGCGGCTGTTCTGGCTTTGTCGGGATTTCAGATCCGCGATAATATTTTATGTAAAAAGAAATTAATCAATCATGAGTTCTATAACAGAAGGTTGAAATGTGAAATTGAAACTCTTAAAGCGGCTTTGGACAAGAATGAACCTCGGCTGATTAATATTCCTGAATTAAGTGAAATAGAGACGCTAAACTTAAAGAAATTAGGTTTGTACGAACCTGAAAGTGATCTAAAGTCTGACCTAATACTACATAACGAGTTGATCCCTTATAAAGGTGTGTTGGGCGGCACTATGGGCTTCTTCGGTAAAGAATATATAAGAATTTTGAATGATAGAGTATTTGCCTATTTCGAGGATGGGCATATTGACGGCTATATGGTGCTTGAATATAAAGTTTCGTCCGGCGGCAAGATCAGCTGGAAAGTGTTGTATTCATATCTGGATGATGGTGAAAATAAATGAAAAATCCATGTAACAGGGATGTAACTGAACTTGATATTTTTGTTGATTTTGCGTAATTATTATGGCTAATTTGATGTGATGGAGATGTAACTGAAAGGAAAAAAGGTATGAAAAAAGAGGAATTTGAAGTTTTAATAGAAGAGTTGAGAGCTCTGCCGCAGGAAAGCGAATGGGTTGAGTTCAAAGTTAATAATTCTAAGCCTGATGAAATTGGCGAGTATATTTCTGCTCTGTCTAATTCAGCTTGTCTTGAGAATAAGGAATTCGGTTATCTGGTTTTTGGTATTGAGGATATAACGCATAAGATTGCAGGGACTGAATTTAAACCCAAAGCGAAAAAGATCGGTAATCAGGAACTTGAAAATTGGCTGGCGACTCAGCTTGAGCCGAAAATTGATTTTAAAATATTTGAGCATAAGGTCAATGATAAGAGTATTGTTTTGTTCCAAATAGACGCTGCGCTTAATACTCCCGTTAGTTGGAAAGGCGAAGCTTATATCAGAGTAGGCAGCTATAAGAAAAAATTGAAAGATCATCCTGAAAAAGAAAGGAAGATATGGAATATGGCCAAGCATGTTGTTTTTGAAAAAGAACCGGCTATTAAAAATATTACCGGCGATCAGGTTCTTAAATTATTAAACTATCCCTCTGTGTTTGAAATGCTGAATATTCCTCTTTCCCAAAATAAAAGTGCTATTCTTGAAAAACTTATCGAAGAAAAACTGATTGTTAAAGCTTCATCAAAATTCAATATAACAAATCTGGGAGCGATACTGTTTGCGAACAATTTAAAGGATTTTGAGAAAATCGAAAGAAAAGCTCCGCGAGTAATAATATACAAAGGTAATAATAAGCTGAAAACGGTCAAAGAATTAGCAGGTACGAAAGGCTATGCTTTGGATTTTGAATTCATAGTAAACTACGTGAACGATAAACTACCTTCAAATGAGGATATCGGAAGAGTTTTCAGAAAAGAAGTAAGAGTATATCCTGAGCTTGCGGTAAGAGAATTGCTGGCGAACGCGATAATTCATCAGGATTTTTCTATATCGGGAACAAGCACAATGATCGAGATATTTGACAACCGTATAGAGATCACAAATCCCGGAAAACCTTTGATCGATACAAAAAGGTTTATTGATCACAGCCCTGAAAGCAGAAACGAAATGCTGGCGGGATTTATGCGAAGAATGAACTTCTGCGAAGAGAGAGGAAGCGGGATTGACAAAGTAATTGATGCGATTGAGATATTTCAGCTACCGGCACCAGAATTCATTGAAGGCGACAACTACACAAGAGTTGTTATGTTCTCTCCAAAATCTTTGAGGCAAATGTCAAAGCCTGATAAAGTCAGAGCCTGTTATCAGCATTGTTGCCTGAAATATGTATCCGGTGATTATATGTCCAATCAGAGTTTAAGGGAAAGATTTGATGTCGATAAAATAAATTATTCTATAATTTCTAGAATTATTAGAGAAACAATTGATGCAGGATTGATAAAAGAGTATGAAAAATCAAGAATGTATGTACCTTATTGGGCTGGATAAGGACATGTGACAGGGATGTGACTAAACTCCGGAATTTTGTAGAATTTAACTGAATTCTGTAGCTAATTCGATGTGATAGGGATGTGACTGAAAGAAAAAAGAGGATAAAAATCGAGGCCGTCGATGTTACCTAAACTTCATAAAATATTAGAACGAGGTCAATATGTACCAGATAAATAAACTTCAAAACAAAATTACAAAGCTAAAAGAATGCACTTTCTCCGAATTGAAATTTAAGGAAAGAGAGCACTTACAGGAATGGCAGGTTATTAAATACGCATCTTATTGCTCAAGTCTTACTAAGGGTCATTATGGTTGCAGGTAAATTTCGGAAGGAAGTAACTTCAACTGTATTATGGCTCATGAATTATAATATAAGGGCACAATGCTTCAAAGTGACACCTTTTGCTTTAGATGAGAAATTATTCTTAAGTATAGAACAAATATTACCGGTTAAAGATACAGAAGATTATTCGATCAGGATGGCAAATAAAGCTAAAGAAGAAATAAAAACTCAGGATGATTTAAAAAACAGGCATAATTTTAGGTTAGAATTCTGGAAAAAATATTTAGAAGCCAGTAATCGTGTAAATGACTTATATGGAAATTCCTCACCAACCAACGACAGGTGGTTAAGAAAGAGTATGGGTATGCACGGTTTGAGTTTAAACATTATTGTAACCGGAGAATATGCCCAGTCAGATATTGCTGTCAATAGAGGAGATAAAGAAGAAAATGAAAAATTCTTTGATTTCCTTTACAAAATGAAAGACAAGATCGAAACAGCTTTCGGTGATGAACTGATATGGGACAGACAGGATGATAAAGTAACCTGTAGAATTAAATCCGTACTGACAGGTGTGGATGTTTTCGATAAGGACGATTGGAGTAAAATGATAAAGTTTCTTATTGATGCATCAGAAAGAATGTACGAAGCATTTAAAAATCCGGTAAAGAAGTTGAATGAGTATTCGAAGGGTTAGTAGAAAAGTTGAAAAAAGTTTAAGGCGTGT
Source organism: bacterium UBP11_UBA4055 (assembly GCA_002382735.1). Lineage (GTDB taxonomy): Bacteria > UBA4055 > UBA4055 > UBA4055 > UBA4055 > UBA4055. The sequence continues at coordinate 132,815 of DFZN01000071.1, read as the reverse complement.
CACGATTTGACACGGGTCTGATGTTATATTGCTCTTGTTAAGATAAAAGAGTAATTTAACGGGAGAAAATGAAATGGGAAACATGCAAACGAACAAAACTAAAACGATCTTCGAGCAAATTCGAAGAGAAGATGAGAACGGGAACGAATACTGGTCATCGCGTGAACTATCCGAAGTTTTAGGATATTCAGTTTATCGGAATTTTAAACCTGTAATAGAAAAAGCAAAAGAATCTTGTAAGAACAGTAATCACAATATAATTGACCATTTTGCGGAGATGCGCAATATGGTCGAATTAGGTTCAGGTGCAAAACGACAGATCGAAAATGTAAAGCTGTCAAGATACGCCTGTTACCTGATAGTTCAAAATGCAGATCCGTCAAAAGAAATTGTAGCTTTAGGTCAAACATATTTTGCAGTTCAGACCCGTTTGCAGGAAATACAGCAAATGTCAGAATATCAGGAATTGAGAACTGAAGATGAAAGAAGATTATTTTTACGGAACGAACTTAGAAATCATAATTCTCAATTAGCTGAAGCTGCTAAGAATGCAGGTGTCTGGAATAACAAAGATTATGCAATATTTCAGAATCATGGTTACAAGGGGCTGTATGGCGGTCTTGATGCAAAAGGAATTCACAGCAGAAAGAAACTTAAAGAATTATCACTGATCAAAAGGATCGGTCCTGATAAAAACGGTCACTGGGAAGTAACAAATGATGAAAGTTCACTGGAAGAATAAAAAAGGAGGGCTGTCGATGTTACCTAAACTTCATAAGAGATATTCTAAAGAGCAGGTTGTTTTAGGCTCGATCGTTAATGATTACTGCGAGCTGACGAATGATGTAACAGGGATGTAACTAAACTCGATATTTTGGTTGATTTTGAGTAATTATTATGGCTAATTTAATGTGATGGAGATGTAACTGAAAGGAAAAAGGTATGAAAAAAGAGGAATTTGAATATATACTGCAGAACGGAGAATCTTATCTTGTGGAGTTTAAGGAAGATGTTAATAGCTCTCTTTCTCGCGAGATCACTGCTTTTGCCAATGCTTCCGGCGGTAAAATATATATAGGCATTTCCGATCGCGGTGAAGTTAAGGGTGTAAAAGTTACGAATAAGCTTAAATCTCAAATTCAGGATATTGCAAACAACTGTCAGCCTGCTGTTAAGATAGAATTAGTTCAATATGAGAATATTCTTATTGTTATTGTACCTGAAGGTACCGAAAAGCCATACCAGTGTTCTGAAGGTTTCTTTGTCAGAATGGGTACTAATGCGCAAAAGATGAAAAGGGATCAGATAATCGATTTTCTTTACAATGAAGGCCGTATCCGATTTGAAGAACAGATAAACAAGAAATTTGATTTTAAAAAGGATTACTCACCGGCAAAGCTTGCAGGCTACCTGAAAATGGCGGGAATAACACAAAATCTTGATGACGAGACTGTTTTGATCAATCTTGGAGTAGCGGAAAAGGTCAATAATGAACTTAAAATGAAAAATGCAGGTGTTCTGTTTTTCTCTGATTCTATACAATTGTTATGCGAGCAGGCTACTATTACCTGTGGTGTTTTTGACGGTACAGAAAGGTTTTCTATTCTTAACAGAAAAGATTACACTCAGGATATTATAACCAACATTGACAATGCTCTACATTTTGTGAGGCAAGAACTTCGGGTTAAATATGAAATGACCGGTACGGCAAGAAGAAAAGAGATTTACGAATTACCTCTTGATGCTTTGAGAGAGGCTGTTATCAATGCCGTCGTACATAGAGATTATTTTCTTTCAGGATCGCATACGGTTATAGAGATATTCGATGACAGAATTGAAATATCAAACCCGGGAGGTCTGCCCAGAGGATTGACCGAAAAGGAATTCGGAAAAAAGGCGGTGCGCAGGAATCAGCTGATCGCTTCGCTGCTTCACAGGATCGATTTCGTAGAAAATATGGGTACTGGCATAACAAAGATCAGAACTCTGCTTGAAGAATCGGGTTCTGTTCAGCCTCAGTTTGAATTCGGAGATTTTTATACGATAAAATTCATAAGAGAAAGAGTTGAGCCTCTAAATGAGCCTCTAAATGAGCCTCTAAATGAGCCTCTAAAAAATCTTTTGAATGAATTAAGGATTAACCCAAAGGTAACAAAGATCGAATTGTGTCAAAAAATGAATATCAGCAGAGCGACTGTAACAAGGCAGTTAAAGAAACTTAAAGAATTATCACTGATCAAAAGGATCGGTCCGGATAAAGGCGGGCACTGGGAAGTGATAAATGATGAAAGTTCACAGGAAGAATAAAAAAGTGAGTATGTGCAAAAAATGCATATACTGATAAATGAAACTGTGACAAATTGTAACGGTTTGAATGAGAAGAAAAGAGAAAGACGAAAATAAATGAAAAATAATTGTAGAAAAATAGAAGAGGTAAGAATGAAAAACATAGTAAGTGTTCGGAAATCCGATCTCTGGCGCAAAGATAGTTGCTTCATATTTTAGAGAGGTCTTTGATTCAACCGGTGTATCAGATATTCTTAATCCTACTAGCAGATATGCTGCACTGATGTTAGGATTTGCTGTATACGATACAGCTCATGTTGGTCTGATAATAAAAGATTATTATAAGAAAGATACTGTTAGAGTATTAGTTGACAGAATTATGTCTCCAGCTCCTGGATTTCCATTATTTCTTAATGTTTCCTGGACACTCAAAAATAGTGACGAAAAATATGTTCTCAACGGTGTATACGAAAGTGTACTGACTTTCAATGATTCACTAGCTAGGTATTTAGAACACATGATATGCTATAATTATGATGGTGTAGAGGAAAATGAACTGGAATATATAGCAGAAACTGATCCTGAGGGCCGGTTCAGCTTTGATCCTCTGGAACAGATATATGATTATGTAGGTGATTATAATGTTGGCGGTATAACCGGTAAAGTCAGATTCGCGGATTATGTAAGACTGTGGGCAGTAAAAGACGGATATGAGAATGCCTATATTGATTCATTAGATCTATTAGGTGAAAATGAAGAGATCAAGATAATTTTGAAAGAAGAAGATGATATTATAAATGAAATGGGAAAAGAAATGAGTAGTGTAAAATTGTTTGAGTCAAAAAAAATCAGGTCGGTCTGGAACGAAGAAGAGGAGAAATGGTATTTTTCCATCGTTGATGTGATAGAAGTTCTGACAGACAGTCCGAGACCGAGGAAATACTGGAATGCGCTTAAAACAAAGCTGTTTGAGGAAGGAAGTGAACTGTCCCAAAATATGGGACAGTTGAAAATGCAAGCTGATGATGGCAAGATGAGAATGACCGATGTGGCTGATACCGAGCAGTTGTTCAGGCTTATTCAGTCTATCCCCTCCCCTAAAGCTGAACCGTTCAAGAGATGGCTGGCAAAAGTCGGTTATGAAAGGATTCAGGAAATTGAAGATCCCGAACTTGCCGCAAAGAGGATGAAAGAGATCTATCGTGCAAAAGGCTACAGCGAAGAATGGATCGAAAAGAGGATGAGAGGGATCGCTGTCAGAGACGAACTTACCGGCGAGTGGGATAAAAGAGGCGTAGAAGGCGAAAAAGAATATTCAATTCTTACTGCTGAGATATCGCAGGCAACTTTCGGTATGACTCCTGCCAAGTATAGAGAATATAAAGGTCTCGACAAAGAGAATTTAAGAGATCATATGACAGATCTTGAGCTGATCTTTACGATGCTCGGTGAAGCTTCAACTACAGAGCTTGCGAGAGTGAAAGACGCTCAGGGATTTATTGAGAATAAAACGGCTGCAAAACTAGGCGGAGAAGTCGCAGGCAGCGCAAGAAAAGACCTTGAATATAAGACAGGCAAGAAGATTACTACAGATGAGAATTATATTGAAATGCCTGAGAAAGTTAAGAGGCTGAAAGGGAAAAAGTGAAATGGGAAAAGAGATGAGAGTGGAAATATCTTTCTATTTTGATGTTTTTGAGTTAAATTCATAATCGAATTTCGGGGAGAGTTGAAATACAAATGGCAACTTACACACTGACAAAAATAGATAATGGTTATAGTAGTTACAAGCAGATAATAGAGCTGTATCAAACACACAAGGATACATTTTTTGATACAATTGATATTCATTTGGATCAATGGTTCGGTGCTAACATGGCCGCAGTTCGAGGCGGTGTGCTGGATTTATTTATTGATAATATGAATACGATTAATTTATTTTAGGAGACAGAATGGAAACAATTGAACTGAAAATTTACAATATCGTTGGAAGCCAGCTTTGCATTGAAGCTGATGACGGTCAAAAAGTCTTTTCGCTGATAAAAAAAGGATTTGATGAGGGTAAGAAAATCACCCTTTCTTTTCAAAATGTCGATATGATAACAACGGCATTCCTAAATACAGCTGTAGGACAACTTTACAGAGACTATCCCGAGGATAAGATCAAATCAAGCCTTGAGGTCGTTAATATCGATCCTGATGATGCCCGAAGAATAAAAAGAGTAACTGATACTGCAAAAGCTTTTTATAAAGACCGCGACGGGCAACTGAAAAAGTCCATCAGTGAGATATTAGGAGAGGGCGACAATGAGTAAGTACGATATTTCCAGAATCAACGAGTTGATAGGTAGAAATATATTCTTTGACGCAAATATAATTCTGTATCTTTTCTGGGGAACCGGAGCTGATAAGTGCGAAGCGGAATACGCCTCATTATTTAACAAATTAATATCAAACAAAAATAAATTATTCGTTGACCTGACGATTATCTCAGAGGTTTTCAACAGAGCTTTCGATATTGAATTTGAAAAGTATAAAGATGCTCATAAGAAATAAAAGGAATCTGTTATGGCGATCAAATTACATATCTCCCCCCGGATCATTCCGTCAATTGCTACTTTATACAACGATACAAATCGAATATTCATGGAATACATTGATAATTCCATAGACAGCGCCGAAGAGTATTTCAATCCCGGATCGAATTCCTACAATAAAATGATCAGCATAACTTTAAGAGTGAAAAAAGATTCTGTGGAAATTGAAGATAATTGTACAGGTATATCAAATTTCAACAAAGTCGTACAGGAAATCGGAAATTCTGATAAAAAAGCTCAACCGTGGACAAACGGACAGTTCGGATACGGGATTTATTCATATATGGCTGCCTGCAAAGAATTAAAGATCATATCCAAACATAAGGGTGATTCCAAAGCTAAAACGATAACTATCAACAGAAAGCAATTTGATACAGATCATCAGGAAGATGTTTCATTTCAGGATCCGAGGCTTATCAATTACAAAGGCCAGTCAGGAACAAAGATCATCTTAAAATCTTTTGACAGATCAATGTGGAAGCAGATAGATTTTGATGAAATTAAAACAGAAATAGAAAAACATTTTGAACTGCTGTTAAGAAGAAAGGATCTTGAAATTAAACTGATAAATGAAGAAACGGGGTCTGAACTTCTGTGCCTGCCGTTCGATTATGATGTATTCGATGGTGAAGAATATTCGGATACGCTCCATGAGTTTAAGTTTATAAAAGGCAAGAAACAAAAAAGACTGGTGAAATTCAATTCGATTCTGCCTGTGAAAATATATTTGAAAGTTACCAAAGGTAAAACCATAAACAAGCCGCCGGTATTTATTACGAAAGGCAGAAGAATTGCCGAGATAAAAGATGTCCGCATGTTCGGATCTAAACATAAGAACGATATCTGGGGCCATCCCAACATGACAGGCTATATAGATCTTTCGGATTTCCTTGAGCCTACAATAGCGAGAAATGATTTTAAAAACAATGACCGTTCAAAAGCTCTGTTCTATGAATTGATCGAGCTGGAACCATTAATTCTCGATGTCATAAAGGAAGTAAACAAAGAAAGCGACGACAAGCATTATGAAGCATTGGAAGACAAACTGAATAAAGCATTGTCAAAATTGGCAAGAAAGGATTCAATGAATTTCAGAACACAATTCCTCAAAGGAAATGATGTAAATCTGGGAAAAGGTACAAGCGGTCAGTCGCTTGAAAACGGTTTGGAATCGACAGGTACAGAAAGCAAAGATTATGATACCGAAGAGGAAAGAAACAGTAGAGAAAATGAAGAAAAAGGTGCAGGAGCCGGCCCAAGCGGTATGAATGGTGATGATATAGGAGGAGGGAATAAAGAAGGTGATAAATTTCCGATAAACGGAGAAGAAAGTCTGTTTGACGATTCTGAATTCAAGGGAAAAGAAAGAAAGAAGAGCGGATTCAATATAAAGATAGTCGATACTGATCCTCCTGTTGATGAAAATGACATTCAGTTGAGATCACAGCTTATCGGCAATGATGTATTAATATACAGAAAACATTCTGAATTTGAACAGAGAGTACAAAAAACAAAGAAAGGTGAATCGAAAATTTCTCAGAGACTCGTCACATATCTTGCCGGAGAAATAGCTGTGCATTACAAAGATAAGCAGCAAACCCGTTACCGCGAGCCTGAATACAGCAAGAAATTATTTGAGAATCTGGTTGAGTTTATTTACATGTTTGAAAGCGTCTTAAAAGAAAATGTAGGGAAAAATTTATCGGATATGTAAAAAAGTTTAAGGCGTTTTACGATTTGATGCAGGTCAGATGTTATATTCTCTTGTTAAGATAAAAGATTTTTTTAATGATATCATCGGAATTATTTGTTACATTATATGCTGAATATTTAGATCTGGAACAGAATGGAACTCTCGTCAACAGACATATCGCAGGTGAAAGATGTTGGGCCGGTGCGCAAAAAGGCACTGATCGCCGCAGGTATTATGACGGTCGAAGACCTGCTCTATTATTTTCCCCGCAGATGGCTTGACAGAAAAACGATCAACAATATATCGGACATTCTGATGGGTGCAAAGGAGATGACATTTTCCGCTCAGCTTATCAAGACTAAGGCTTTTCCTGCAAAGAACGGTCAGTCAAGACTCAATGCGGCATTTTCGGATGGAACGGGAATGATCACCTGCGTGTGGTTCCAGGGCGGCGAATACATCTCGAAAATACTCGTCGAAGGCGAAGACTACATCCTTTCAGGCACCCCCAAATACTTCCGCGGCTGGCAGATCGACCATCCCGTAGTCGAGAGAATGGATAAAGAAGAGAACCTCCGCAATACAGGCAGGATAATACCCCTCTACCCTCTTAATGCCGGGCTTGTTTCAAAGAACATCGACAGCAGGACTTTCAGAAAGATCATAGGTAACGCGCTTGACTCGTTCGGTAAGGAAATGACCGACACTCTCCCCTTTTCCATAAGGCAGATCAGGAATTTTCCCGACATCGAAATGAGTTTAAACGACATTCACAGGCCGACAGCCGACAGCACGAGAAAACTTGCGCTTCAGAGGCTGAAATATGAGGAATTTTTTCACCTCCAGCTTGTGATGTGCAGGCGGAGGATGAATGTTAAAGCGCTGCCCAAGAAATACAGGATAAATGGCTCAGGCGAGCTTCTTAAACAGGTTTATGACAATCTGCCCTTCGACCTTACCGGCGCTCAGAAAAAAGTGGTCAGAGAAATATATAACGACCTTAAGAGCGATAAGGTCATGAACAGGATGCTCCAGGGCGATGTGGGCAGCGGTAAGACCGTCGTCGCGCTGTTGTCCATGGTGATGATGACCGGGAACGGCTTCCAGTCCGCCGTCATGGCGCCCACAGAGATACTGGCCGAGCAGCACTACAAGGTGTTCTCCTCTATGTGCGAAGGACTCGATATCGGCATAACGCTCCTGACAGGCGGAATGAAAAAATCCGTGCGCGACGAAAGGCTCTCTTCCGTAGCCGAAGGCCGGAGCAGCATAGTAATAGGAACGCACGCCATGATCCAGGAAGGGGTCGAATTTAAAGATCTCGGACTGGTCATCATTGACGAGCAGCACCGCTTCGGGGTACTCCAGAGAGGCGAGCTGGTGAAAAAATCCGACTCCGCGCCGAACATCCTCGTGATGTCCGCGACCCCGATCCCAAGAACGCTTTCTTTGTCGCTTTACGGCGACCTTGACATTTCAATAATAGATTCTCTCCCCCGCGGACGAAAGCCCGTCAGAACCGCCGTCAGGACAGACAGCGAGCTTGCTAAAGTTCTCGGCTTCATCAAGACCGAGCTCGAAAAAGGAAGGCAGGCATATATTGTTTATCCGCTGATCGAGAAAACGGGTAAGTCCGACCTGAAAGCGGCGGCGGACGGTTACGAAGAACTTAAAGACGGCCTGTTCAAAGATATGGAGATCGCGCTCCTTCACGGCAAGATCAAGAGTGCCGAGAAGGATGATATAATGAACCGCTTCAAGGCCGGCGATATCAAGCTCATCGTCAGCACAACCGTTATCGAGGTCGGAGTGGACAATCCGAATGCCACCGTAATGCTCATCATGCACTCCGAGCGGTTCGGGCTGTCACAACTCCATCAGCTCAGGGGGCGGGTCGGCCGCGGTTCGCAACAGTCGTTCTGTATCCTTCACCTTGGCGAAACGGATAATGAGGACACGAAAAACCGTGTGAAGGTGATGGAGACGACGACGGACGGTTTCAAGATCAGCGAAGCTGATTTCGAGCTCCGCGGCCCCGGCGAATTCTTCGGCGAAAAGCAGAGCGGCATGCCGGATCTCAAGCTCGCGCACCTCATTTACGACAGAGACCTGCTCCTCATGGCGCGGGATGACGCTTTTAAACTCCTTTCTGAAGATCCTTTCCTCTCCCGCAATAAAGAACTCAGGGACTTCATGAACAATAAATTCGGCGATAAAGTCAAATTTCTGGATTACAGCTGATCATTTTTTTAACAAATAAAAAAAGGGGCGCTTACGCGACCCCTCCGCCGAAAGTTATGGAAACAAATCATGAGTTTGGCATTCCCTTTTTTTTGTTTTTTTAACTTTCTTCGGCTTAGATTACGGTTTTCATTTCCTCATAATCCTCCGAATTTAGTTAATGTTAATTGTTAGCCTTTACATAGTAGAACTTTTTCGCTGCTGATACTGATGTAGTGTAGCTTGTGCCGGTAACAGTTGTAACCGTCGTGAATGTTCCGTAAGGTTCGTCAGCAGAATAAACAGTGTAGGATACAGCTCCGGGAACACTGTTCCAGCTTACTATAAGATCAGTTCCTGAAACCGATGTGGAAACTGAAGTCGGTGCTTCAGGCGCGCCCTGTACATCAGCTGTGTAGCCGAACTGGTCAAGATAAGTCCATCCGTCGGTCCAGAGCCCTTTAGCCGCAGGAGCGAAAGCACCGATGTAGTTAGCAGTTACAAAGAACCCGTCAGGTGTAACGCTGTAATACTCGGTTGAAGCTGTTGAAGACTGGGGTCTCGGGTCTAAAAGACCGTTAGTGCCTCTGTCGATAGCCACAAGCTGAGGATTCGAGATCAGGTTCTTTCTTGCAGTTTCGTCGAAAAGAGGATATGTGTAAGTCTGGCTTGAGCAGATATTCTCTTTCGTATTGTACTGATAACCGTACCACATACAGTTGGTGAAAGTAAGGTCGCCGTTCTCGAATCTTGTTCTTGAATCCTGTCCGCTGGCGAGGTCTTCCACTTTTATTCCTGTTCTCGGGTAATCTGTGAAAATACCGTTCTTGTAGTGAGCACCGGCATTATCTCTGATGTTGAAAGCAGTGTTTCCTGTGTTGGAACTGCCTGTACCGCATCCGATATAGGTTACATTATAGATTGACGGTATAGCGTAGGGAGTTCCGTCCTCGGGATCGGTTCCGCCGTCGTGCTCGCCGGAAGTTCCGCCGTTGGTCGCGTCTTTGATCGCGAACCAGAACTGACCTTTTCCTCTGAATCCCACATCGTAATCGAAATCGTCGTCACCGCAGAATGCGGCTACAAGATGAGAGCAGTTGACAGTACCGCCGAACCACTCGTATCCGTCGTCAAGATTGTAAGCGACTTCGATATGGTCAACTGTTGTGCCTGAACCTACAGCGCCGAAAGTCATACCGTTGATCTCGTTGGCGGCTCCGATCTCAGTTCCGCCGTAGCGGATGGAGATGTATCTGTAGATACCGGAGTCTTCTGTGTTGTCCGGGTTTAATCCTCCGCCGTATTCTCCTCTCGGTTCAGTCTCGGGGATACCCTCGATCATAGCTGTTTTTGCAGTCGAGTTGAGCTCGCCTGATCCGAGGATTATAAGCCCTCCCCACAGTCCTCTTGTTGCGAGAGGTGCCGACAGGTCGTCGTACTCGGATGTGAAAATGATAGGCGCGTATTCGGTACCTTCAAAAATACCATAACCGCCTCTTGCTACGATCAGCGCGCTCGCTTCAGCTCCTGTTCCGTATCTTCCTTTGATAACTGTTCCCGGTTCGATCGTCAGTGTATCTCCCGGATTCACGAAGACGAAATTTTCCAGGAAATACACATTGTCGCTGGTCCATGTAGTGGTTCCCGTACCGTTTCCGACATCGGTAATGAATATGTCCGCCGCAGAAAGCAGGCTTAAAGCCGCTACCATGACGAGCATTACCAGTTTTTTCATTTTTCCTCCTTGTTTTGTTTTTGTTTTACAGTGAATAGGTGATTGATAGAGAGTATTCACTTCCTTTTTTGTATTTACTGAATATATAATCCTTTCCGTCAAAATGATAAACCTTCTCAACCGGAGAATTCAGGATGTTGTCTATGCTGAAACTCACGCTGTAATTTTTCAAGAATTTCTGATTTAACGACAGCCCGACATTGTGTTTCGGAAGTTCAAAGATATCCGGTGTTCCGCCCTTGCTGTTCTCGGAAAGTTTTTCTCCAGTAAGGTTGTAATTTATACTTGCGTTCGTTTCTGTGTCCCTGTTAAAGTACTGGAGATAAAAGTTGAATATGTATTCAGGCTGCCCCTGGAGCGGCCTGGTATCGTCGGCATCAGGATCAGCGATAAGGATAGCGGCCATTTCGGAATCAGGTATCTTAACCTCTGAAATAATATATGAAAAGTTGGTTGATACGAAGAAATATTTAAGCATCGGATGAAGCTGATCAAGGTCTTTTCTTATTTCAAGCTCGAGACCTTTTGCAGTCGCCCTGTCCACATTCTGATACTGGGTTTCCTTATTGTCATTTATAAAGGCTTTCTCGATCGGATACTTGAAATATTTATAGTATAAGCTCACAGACCATATCTCTCCGGGCCTTTCATAGAAATCGAACCTGAGGTCGTAATTGTCGATCAGAGTTCTTTTAAGATCGGCGTTGCCGGTAAAGAAAAATCCGCCGGCGAAATCAATTGACGGGAACGGAGCAAGCTCTCTTATGGAAGGTCTGGCAAGAGTTCTGCCGTAGGAGAATTTTGCGATCATATTATCGAAAAGATTGTAGTTCAGTATAGCGGCGGGAAGAAGATCGTTCTCTTTTATCTTACCCTGCTCGTAAGTGGAATCCTGAGTAGCAGCTTCCATATCCGTCATTTCATATCTTGCTCCCGCGGTCAGACTGAGCCTGTCAAAAACGGGAAGTTCGGTCATAGCAAAAAACGCATTAATATTCTGATGCCCGTCGTAATTGGATCTCTTTTCAGACGCGTCAACGAGGTAATTACCCCAGGTATATCGCACATTTGATGTTCCGAGCGGCCTTATATCAATAATACCCATACCGTCCGAGAAGTAGCTGTAAGGATCAGCACCGTAATCGTTATAGGCAAGCTGTTCCTGATTGGTTATCTGATAGACTTTCTCTCTGAAAGTTCTGTCCTTTTTAGAAAAATAAGCACCTGTCTTGAATTTTGAGTCGCCGTTCCTGTAGAGGCTGAAAGGCACAGTGATCTTAAGATCGAAATTATAACTTTCCTCATTCATTTCCCTGAAATATCGTGAGGGCTGTTTGTAAAGCGAAGGAGTTATCATATAATTTCTGTAAGTACCTAATGTATCAGTGACCATATCGCCTGTATCTTCGTCTTCATATACATTAATATCATATTCCATGCTGTAGTGATCGCTGAAGAACCTTGTATCAGGCTCGTCCTGGTTAGTCGTGCTGTATGTTCCGTTCCAGTCAACCTTTGTCTCGAATAATTTTGTAAAAGTGTGATTTCCTCTGAGCTGATTGGTGACCAGCTGCCTTTCGATCCATTTTAGAACTCTCGTCTCATAAACACTCTCAGGATCGATATTGCCGTCGTAGTAATGACCGGATATCTCTCTCGCTATATCTGTCGCGCTCTGAGTGAACATCGTATTGAAGTAGATATCATGGTATTTGTCGATCCGGTACTGAAAGTTCAATAAACCGTTGATATCGATATTTTCCTCTCCGTTCGCTTCCGTGAAAGCGAGTTCATTATGAAGTTCAGATACCGAATCTCCCGTGAGAACATAGTTATTTATTATTCCGTCTTCGTACGCATCGAATTTTCTGGAATATTTTAAAGTCGAGACTATATCGAGAAAGCTTTCCGACCTGAATTTTAATTTCTTGCCGTAGCTCAATCCGTAGCTCTGATTTACAGGAGCTTTCTTCTTTTCGGGCACCATTATATTATTGAAAGACTTTGACAGATGATGAAGTTCCATAACCTGAGCAGTCTGAGCGAGCCTGATACTGTCGTTTGTCGAGCTTATCACCGGAATCGCCACAAGTTCTTTAAGGTCTGCTTCTGAGAGCTCTTGCGGAATATCTCTTGTGCCGTCATCATAAGCAAGCCAGTCCGTATCTCCGCCCTCATATGTAAGGTAATCGTTCAAGCTTGAATTCGTATTGTAGCCTCCGGAACTGGAGACTTTAAGCATATCTTCAGATTCAAGGCTCTTAGTTGAAATGTCAATAAGTCCGCCCGCAAAGTTTCCGGGCTTGTCCGGCGTAAATGATTTTGATGTGGCGATATCATCCATAACGCTCGAGGAAACAAGGTCAAGCTGAAATGAGTTCTCATCCGGATCAGCTGAAGGAAGCTCTATCCCGTTCAAATGTACTGTTGAATATCTGTTTCCCAAACCTCTCACATATACATATTTTCCGCCCTCCACGCTTGCGCCTGTCACATGCTTCATGGCGCTTGCGGCGTCGCTGGAACCGTAGGATGACATTTCCTCAGCGCTTATAGCGTCAACTATCTTCACTTCCATCTGTCTTTTTGTCAGCTGCATCTCTTTAGCGGTTTTTATTGCTTCTACGGATACAGAGAGTTCGCTTAATGCTATTACATCCTGTTCCATCGTTATGTCCACATCCCTGTAGTCAGCGTAAAAGACCTTGAAATCCTTTATCACTACTTTCTTGTAGCCGATACATTCAGAGATAAGGGCGTAATCCCCGAAAGGGATGTAATTAATGATGTATTCGCCCTTTTCATCAGTAGCAGTACCGATGTTCTTTTCTTCCTTTGCGCTCGTCAGATACACATTGGCGTCAATTACAGGCTCATTTGTGTCTTTATCGACGACAGTCCCCCTGATCTTTCCGTACTGCAGCCTTTGCCCGAATGCTCCTGTCAGAGCTGTGATCATAAGAAGCAGAAATATCTTTCTCAACCTGCCTCCCTTTAAAAATGTTTTCATTTACTCTCCTCGTAAAATTTTCATATGTAATGTGCGTTGCCAATGTTAATAGTATATTGATTTAAATTTAGATTGCTGTTATTTGTCTGTTAATTAATTGTGTGTTTTGTAATAAAATACTGTTAGTTGTGCTTAAAATAACGGCCTTTTTTATTCTTTATCATCTTGTCTGTCTCTACGACGATAAATCCGTCAACGCAGTTTTTTCAGGTTTTATTTAAAAATGATGAAAATGGTATGCTAACTATAATTTCATTCATTTCTAAATCGCTTTCAATATTATTTTAACATTAGGGTGCTAACTTATCGTCGCCAAAGCTCATGAATTAAAAAATGTAAAAAAACTGAGGAGGAAAAATGAAAAAAATGATAGCAGTGCTGATACTCGGTATCATAATGTCGCTCTTAGGACAGACTGTTGTGAGTCTTGTTCAGAACCCTTACGCTGACATAAACTGGTCAACTTACAACCAGTACAAAGCGAATTTTCACACACACACGACTTACAGTGACGGTTCAGAATCACCAAGCACGGTCATAAATGCCTACGCAAACGCGAACTATGATATTCTGGCCATGACAGATCATAATTTTGTGCTTTGGCCATGGGACGCATACGGAGCACCTACTCCGGAATCACTCGGAATGCTCGGAGTCAGGGGTGATGAATTTTCCAACAGCCACCATGACAACGGATTTTTCAATTTTACGGTAACATCGGCAACTCTGGAACAGGGAATTCCCAATGTAGAATCAAACGGCGGAAGGTCCCATATTAACCATCCCGGAAGGTATTATACCCCTGACGACTGGGCATGGTATATTCCTTGGTATAGAGATTACCCTACAAATGTAGGACTTGAGGTTTATAATCAGGGGGACAGGTATCCCGCTGACAGACAGCTTTGGGATAATATAAATGAGAATTTCTTTCCCACTGAAGGGAAGCTTGTCTGGGGTTACTCGAACGATGACATGCATACGATGTCTCATCTCTACCATAATTACCAGTTCATGCTTATGCCTGCGCTTACACAGAGTGATCTGATCGACTGTATGGATAACGGAGCTTCCTATTTCTGTTATGAACCGTCAGGGAACGGATCTGCAATTGTTCCGAGAATAAGCGGAATAACTGTTGACGATGTCAATAAGACAATCACTCTCAACGCCACGAACTATGCAAGCATAACATGGATAGGAGCGGGAACTACCACAGTAGGCTCAGGGACGACTTTCGACTACTCCTCTTATACAGACCAGCCTTTCGTAAGAGCCGTTCTGGACAACTCTAACGGATCATCTTATACTCAACCATTCGGTTTTGTCACAATGACTACGACCCCGCCCGTTGCCGATTTCTCTGCAGATGATGTCAGTGTAGGAATAGGTCAGACTGTGAATTTTTCTGATCTTTCGACGAATAATCCTACTTCATGGTCATGGACATTTACAGGCGGAAATCCTTCAAGCAGCACTGAAAAAGATCCTTCAGTCGTCTGGAATGCATCGGGGACTTATGATGTTTCACTTACCGTCACTAATGCTTACGGTCAGGATTCCGAATCGAAGACAGGATATATAACCGTCACTAATACTGCTTCGATCTCTGTATCAGTGATTTCCGGTTCCGACGATGTCGAGCAGTTCATGGCTGATGGCAGTATGTATATGGACAGTTCTGACCTTGAATTTTGCGACGATTCCGGAAATCAGCAGGTCGGCATCAGGTTCCAGGTAGTCAACATTCCGCAGGGAGCAACAATTACTTCGGCGTATCTTGAAGTCAGAGCTGACGAATCGGATACCAGGACGCTTAACCATATTAAATATGCCGCAGAAGACATTGACGATTCGCCGGCTTTCACCACAAGCGCATGGAATCTTTCATCAAGGACTAAAACAACCAACTCGGTTACTTGGACGAACCCGCCTTCATGGACTGCTGAAACTGTGTATAATTTTCCCGATATGTCCTCAGTAGTTCAGGAGGTAGTTGACAGAGCCGGATGGTCAAGCGGCAACAGCATGACCTGTATTTTCTGGAAAGACGATAGCGACGCAGATGAAAGGGTCGCTGATCCTTATGAGGGAGGATATCCCCCTAAGCTGATAGTTGAATATACTGTACCTGAAATGATCATACCGGTAATTCCTGCAAATGTAGTAACAAGCATATCCGGGACAGAACTCGTAATCGACTGGGCTATTTCTGCTGACGCGACAAGCTACGATGTTTATTCATCGAACGATCCATACAGCGGGTTCGCTTTCGAAGCTAATGTTGCCACAAATCAGTATGTTACACCATATAATGATGCAAAGAAATTCTATTACATAGTTGCTAAGAATGCTACGAAATAACGATATTCTAAAAAGGCGATAATAAGCTGCTAATAATAGTTTCGTAAATTTCTTTCTCAACAACATCTCCTCACGAAAAACCTTCCTGAATATACACTTAGGGGGGTTTTTTGTTGTGATAAAAGCATTTCTAACAAAAAATTAACTCTATCTTAGTTTTCTTCTAATTTAACAGAACGATATTACAAACAAAAATCTAACAAGGAGGAAACTGAATGAAAAAAACAAGAATAATGATCAAGATCGGAATGGGGCTGGTACTGCTAGGGCTCGTATTCTCAGCCAATGCGCAGTTCAAAAGCGGCGTTGAGGCCGTGGGAAGAATGGAAAGCTACACAATGAAAACAACATGGGACGCCGATACTCAAACAATGTTCAGGTACACCGATATGCGATTAAGGCCGTGGTTCGGTATCATGGGGCACAAAGACCCTCAGTCGCTGATATTCGAGGACGATATTGCCGGTATGAAATATTCAGGCAGGTACAATCAGCTTTATTTCGACTCAGCCTACTATATTCCTAAAGATGAAAGCGAAAAGGGCGTGGGTGGGGCGGCGTGCGGTTTTGCGGAAAGGCTTTTCAATATCGACGCTTCATACAAAATAACCCCCGATGTTACTGCCGGTCTCTACGGTCTTGCTGATCGGAATGGAGATCTCTTTGAGCTCGAAGATAAAAGCATTCGAAAAAATGACGCTTGAGCCGTATTTCGCGATGTTCATGCCGGGACCTGCTACCACAAAGGGTTCGGATGCGGAAGATTCTCAGATGAGGGTCGGGATCGTTTCGAAAGTTAAGTTCTAAGATTTAACAGAATTCTGATTAAGCTTTAATATTATGCTAATATAAGAGCGTTAAATTACAGTTGAGATTTGAAATAGAATTCAGGCAAAATGAGCGGACTGACCCTTAGGCCTCCTACTAGCGCAGGGAAGGGAAAAATCCGCTCCTGAAGACCTGATAAAAATATCGGTTTTTTTTATTTTACTCTGAAAATGAGACCTTCAAGCGGACGAACACTGAAGTTCTTCAGCTGAACAAAACAATTGAGACTTCTGCCGGAAGTAGAAAGGACAACACAGAATTCGTTCGAGTCCTGAAAAGTAAGAGATTTTTCCCTGGTGCTGAAATTGAGCACTATCAGCAGATATTCTCCGCCTGCGCTCCTTATGTAGGAAAAGATATCGTCCCTGCCTTTAGATACAGGGATCCAGTCTCCCCTGCTCAAAGCCGGAATAGAATTTCTGATAGAGATCAGCCTGCTGTAGAATCTTAAAAGCGAGTATTCGTTGATCTTCTGAGCGATTACATTATTTATTTCATAGTCATTATTTACAGGCAGCCACGGTTCCGCGTCAGAAAATCCGGCATTGACAGAACCGTCCCACTGCATCGGCGTCCTGGCCCCGTCCCTGCCTTTATAAAGCGGCCAGTATATCTTTCCGATCGGGTCTTTTATTTTATCTTTCGGGATAGAACCGTTCTTCATCCCTATTTCTTCGCCGTAATAAATGAAAGGTGTTCCTTTGAGAGTCAGCTGGAGCATCGCCTTGATCTTCGCCTTTTCAAGAGGATGGTTAGAGAATTTATACTTGTCGTAGCTTCTGGAAAGATCATGATTAGAGAGTACTATGCTCGGCCATCCTTTGGAGGGAATGCCGCCGTATGACCGTTCCACAGCTTTGTAATATTTTCTTGCGCTCCATCTCTGAAAAAGGAGTGAGAAATCAAAAGCCATATTCAATGTATCTTCACCTGAAGAAAGGTAAAATCCGACAACATTCGATTCTCCCGGCGGCAGAGAAAATATCTCCCCTACCATCATTCTGTCATCATACGAATTTACAAGATTCCTGAAATCCTGAAGAAGCTTTACGGATTCGATCCTGTTCCTGGAATAGAACTTCCTTTTTCCGAACAGAAGTTCGATCAGATTGGGATTTTTTCTAAGTTTCTTGTCCTTAACAATAAAATTTACGGCATCCAGCCTGAAGCCGTCCACACCTTTGTCGAGCCAGAAACGGAATATTTTAAAGAACTTTTCCTTTACTTCCGGATTTCGCCAGTTAAGATCGGGCTGCTCTTTTAAGAACGAGTGGTAATAATATTCGTCAGTTCGAGCATCATATTCCCAGGCTGTATGACCAAAGATCGTTTTCCAGTTGTTCGGCAGCTTTCCGTTCCTGCCTTTCTCCCAGATATACCAGTTCCTTTTAGGATCGTCTTTTGATGAAGCGGACGAGATGAACCAGGGATGTTTATCAGAAGTGTGGTTCATTACCATATCGAGTATGATCTTTATGCCGGAATCATGTGCTTTTTTAATTAGTTCGTCAAAGTCGTCCATCGTTCCGAAAACAGGATCAATAGAGCAATAATCTTCAATGTCATATCCGAAATCAGCCATCGGCGACTTAAAGACGGGAGAAAGCCAAACTGCATGAATTCTAAGATTCTTAAGATGATCCAGATTTTCGATGATACCTCTCAGATCTCCATAACCGTCGCCGTTCGTATCCTTAAAGCTCAGAACATATATATGGTAGATGATTCCGTGCTTCCACCAGATAAGATCATCAGTACGGTTTCTCTCGGTCACAGTTCTACAGCCTCAAGAAATTCCTTTAGTATCCTGTCGGGAGTGAATCTTTTTGATTTTCCCGCTGCGCTTTTTTTAAAATTGTCATGAAGGCATTGATTTGACAGATAATATACGGCCTTGTCAGAAGCTTCCTGTGCGCTTTCGACCAGAAAGCCGTTGAAATTATCATTAATTATATCTTTCGGACCTTTTGTATTGTAAGAGATAACCGGCAGTCCGCAGGCCATGGCCTCAAGAATAACACAGCCGAAAGTGTCGAATCTTGAAGGTAATATGAAAATATCGGCCGATGAATAGATCCTTGGAAGGTCCGCGTGGTTCACCCAGCCCAGATATTCCGCTTCGGGCAGCAGTTCCTTAAGCTCTTTTTCGGCCGGACCTGTTCCGGCTATTACGATCCTGATGTCCTTTATCTTTTTCTGTATATTCTTAAATATCTTCGGAAGCTCCATAACGCCTTTTTCTTTACTGATCCTCCCTGCGTAGAGGATCGTGGGAACTTTCTTTTCCTCTATCATATATATTGAATTGTCAATGTTCTTTGCAGTCCTTTGTTTCACTTCTTGAGGCATGAAAATCTCATCTACCCAGTGCGCCGTAACGAATACCTCATTCTCTTCAAACCCCATTTCTTTTCCTGTAAGCCATTTTTTCTGATCCGTATTCAGAACAAAAAGCCTGTCGAATGCCTTATAATAAGCCCTGAGATACCTTCTTGTCCTGTTAAGTTCATGTATATCGAATCCCAGCACATCTTTTGCAAAAGTGATCCAGTCGGTATGAATATAAAAGCTTGCAGGCACAGTGAAAGCATGTTTGAGATAAAGCGCCACAGCTCCCATGATCCCTTCTGTTGAACATATTACTCTGTCATATTCACCTTCCTGAAATACCGAATGTATCTTTAAGAAATTAGGTATCCTTATAGGCTGCTGCTTATAAAACGGAAGAACGAATTCCATCTCCGGTTTTATAACGATCAAATTCCTGTCCGGTTTTACAGTACTTGAACAAACAAGGAAATCTATAGGCAGATTTCTTTTTTTTATTTCTTCGTGCATCGCCTGTAACGACATTGATACTCCGTTCCTGTCTTCGAATGTGTCGGTCAGCCAGAGCATTCTTTTAGGGTGTGATAATTTACCTATTCGCAATGAGAAATCATTATAAAGAGGTCTCAGGTGCGTCAGTGATTTTGCGCTTGTGAAATTTGCCGCGAGTATTATGAGCGATGTCAGCATCGGAAAAGAAAGGCCGTCAAGAAAACCGGGAATGTCGGGATTCAGCATTTTGCCTGATCTTTTATTCTCTCTCCCCGAGTATGACCTAAGGTCACTGGGAAGCTCAAGAAAATTAATTATATTATCAAGCGAAGTGTTTTCGAATTTTTTATCGAAATCGATCTCGTCAAGTTTCTTCTTCAGCCTTGAAAAAAGCACTTTATTTAGCTGATCGGAAATAGATGTAATATGTTTATGGAAAAGTCCTACAGTATCGGAATTTTTTTTCTTTTTTGCTTCGGCGATCTCTACAGCGTAATCAAATACAGGTTTATATACCGAAGGTATCAGCAGTTTTTTGAAGTACGAAGGCACCTGACCGTTGAAAGATCTGTGGAAGAGCTCAATAAAATTTATAGTGACTTTATGTCTCTGTATCTCTGAAACGGCATTAGAGGCGATAAAAGATATGACCTTATCATTCATTGAGCCTTTGTGAAGTATCATCCTTGTGAGCCCGGGGTCTTTAAAATTCAGGCATACCTGGCTGAAATAATCCAGAAATGCGATCGTGAGTTTCTCAGTGTTCTGATCGGAACCGTAAACAGCGATATCACCTTTCCTGATCGCTTCCAGCGCCAGCTTTGAAAGAGGCTCCTTCTTTCTTCTTTCCTTCAGATCAGGAATATGAAGAAATGACCCTGTCTGACCTGCGAAAATACCCATGTGGCTGTCCGAGCCTCCGGTGAACACCTTTCTGTAGGGGTCTCTGCAGTATTCGTAAGGATCGATATTGAATTTGAGAGCCCATTTGTCCATATCCTCTGATCTGATCCCTTCAAGCCATGATTTGAATAACAGGTTCTGCCATGTATTTCTCTGTCCGTTAATTACTTCGAACCTTTCAAATAAAAGAGAGAGCTTTATAAAAAAATCAAAGGGCGGAACGCCGTCGGATTTGTACTGGAAAAGAGGGTGGGCCCATATCGTCGGTATATCCTTGGATCGGGCATATTTCAAAAATTCGTAAAGATTCTCCTTTAGCCTGAAGAGCTCCGTTTCCTGTTCCTCATCGAACCCGTAGGCAAGAACATGTATTCCAATATCATAGTCCGGCACGAGACAGCTGAATTCGGCTCCCGTAAGTACATCTTCCCCTTTTTTGATCATCTCGAAACAGGATCTTGCGTTATTGTGGTTGGTTATAGTTGCCAGATCGCACTTCTCAGCTTTCAATGCCGATAATAGTTCCTCTGTTCTCAGCCATGTCTCAGGTACATTCAGTATCCTTCCGATAAGCTCATCGGGCACATCGCTGTTATGATCGTGACAATGAAGGTCGATCTTTATTACCTCATCCATGGGATATTTTTCAAGCTGAGAAGCAAGAAAATCCTGTAATTCCGTTTTCATCTGATCTTGAAATGAAGACTTCTTTTTCAATTTATTCTCCGGTTGTATTTTTTATTGATAATTTCTATCGTCTTAACAGGTCCCGAAAGAATGAGCCTGTTCTGTAGCCATTCGGGAAGATTTTCCTTGAGCCTGATCCTGCCTGATATCGTAAGAAGAGTTCTTCCGCTTTCTATTTCTGTTATCTCCAGTTTTTCTTCGAAATCATCTATTCTGATCCTGTTTCCCGTACTGAATCCGATCTTATGATCGCAGGCTGATGACAATATCGTGGTCTTTCCCTGAGCTTTGTCAACCTCTACTCTTGTGATCATGTCCCTGTCTGAAAAAGGCCAGGGTGCGTCGATAACTGAGTAGTGTATCGTGACAGAATCGTTCGAGCTCAGGATCGCCAGAGAACTTATGTTGTCGAAGTGATCCGGGAAACGCTCAAATCCGGTCAGAAAATTATAAACGGAATCGGAAGAACAGCTGAATTCAGCTTCGATCCTGTAGTGTTTTCCGTTGCGGTCTTTTAAATAGGCTTTGAAGTTACCGCCCTGTTTTTTCAGTTCCCAGTTTTCATCCGCTGCCAGAATGAACGCAAATATCAGAAATATGATGTAAAGGATATATTTCATACTGCCAAATATAAACAGTTATTGTTTGAAGATTGTCAGCGTATTGTTAAATATTTGTTAGAATATTTTTCTGCAAAATACTGTTTTCTAACTCAATACTAATAATTGTGCAATATTTCTCTAACATTTTTATCCGATATTTGGTATATTGTAAAACATAAGCCGAGAGGAAAATTATGGGCAGGGAAAGAATATTTGTAGTAGAGGACGAGGAAGATATACAGGAGCTGATCTCCTACAATCTTGCAAAAAATTCGTTCGTAACAAAAGTATTCGGCAGTGGCGAGGAATTTCTGGAATACATCGAAACAGACGCCTGTGATCTTGTTCTTCTCGACCTCATGCTTCCGGGAATGGACGGTCTTGAGATATGCAAGAAACTGAAAAAGTCTCCTTCCACAGAAAATATCCCTGTGATCATGCTGACCGCGAAAGGAGAAGAAACTGACATTATCACGGGGCTCGAGATAGGCGCTGACGATTATATTCTGAAACCCTTCTCGCCAAAAGTTCTCGTGGCAAGGATTAAAGCAGTTCTCAGGCGTAAAGAACAGATCACCGAGATCAAAAAAGAGAATATCTCGGTACATGAGATGCAGATAGTACCCGGCAGATACGAAGTTATAGTCAAAAATGAAAAGATCATGCTTACGGCATCGGAATTCAAAGCGCTGCACCTACTTGCAGGACGGCCGGGCTGGGTATTCACGCGGTATCAGATCGTTGAAAGCGTTCACGGGGAGAATTATCCGGTGACCGACAGAAGCGTGGATGTTATGATGGTCAGCCTGAGGAAGAAACTTAAAGATGCCGGAAAATATATTCAGACGGTCAGAGGCATCGGATACAGATTTATGGATAAATAGAGATAAGATCATGAAAAGAAAACCTTTTTTCTGGAGCATTTTTCCCGCATTCGTTTTTATAACCTTCGTGTCGGGACTGCTGATAGTAATATTTTCGGTGAGAACATTTAAAAACATCTACTCGGATTTTATTTTCGAAAAGATAGTTAATGAAGGCACGCTCGTCAAAGCCCAGCTTGAAAGTGTGGATGATGATGAGTTATCTATGCTCGACAGTATCGTTACGGGATACGCTTCGGCTCTTACCACCAGAATAACGGTGATCGATGAGAACGGTGTTGTTCTGGCAGACAGCAAAGAAACAGCATCGGCAATGGAAAATCACAGGACAAGGCCCGAAGTCTCAGCCGCGCTGTCCGGAGAAAGAGGAAGGTCGGTCAGGTTCAGCTCCACTTTAAAGAAGGACCTGATGTACGCCGCTCTCCCCGTATATAATGTAAACGGCAGGAAAATCGTGGTGAGAACCGCCTATCCGCTGATGAGCTTCACTGAAACGATCATACTTTTCACAAAAAGGATACTCTGGGTGGTAACTATAGTCGTGCTGCTCCTCGCCGCAGTAAGCCTGTATTTGTCAAAAAGGCTCAGCGCGCCCCTGATACAGCTTAAGAACAAGGCAAAGAAGTTCGCCAACGGGGATTTTAAACATCTGATCGAGGAATATTCGCAATACGAGACCAATCAGCTTTCGGAAACAATGGATTTTATGGCCGGCGAGCTTGAGGAAAAGATCAAAAAACTTGAGCTGAGGAATAAGGAACAGTCCGCTATTCTAAAATCCATGATCGAGGGTGTGATCGCAGTTGATTTGGACGACAGGGTCATAATGATAAACCAGTCGGCCTGCAGAATACTCGGTGCTGATCCGCAGAAAGCCCAGGGTAAACTGATCCAGGAGGCAACAAGGAACACAAAGATCCAGGAATTCATTACATCACTAGTTAAGAATAATCTTGTGACCTCCGAAAAGAAGGAAATGCGGCTCAATTTTGAAGGCAGAGATATTTTCATTCACATTCAGGGAAGTTCGCTGCAGGACGCTTTCGGTAAAACGATAGGCGCGGTCATAGTTATGCACGATATCACCGATATTAAGAGGCTCGAGAACATCAGGCGGGAATTCGTAGCCAATGTCTCGCACGAATTAAGAACTCCGCTGACTTCCATAAAGGGGTTCGTTGAAACTCTTATCGACGAGGAACAGTCTGACGATGACCGGCGGAAATTTCTCAATATTATACAAAAACATGTTGACAGGCTCAATTCAATAATCGAGGACCTGCTTACACTGGCTACTCTGGAGAAAGAGGAGAAGGAAGAAGAATTCGAACTGAGCGAAGCAAAAGCCGATGTCATTATTAATAATGTAAAAGAATTGTGCTCCGGAAAGGCCGGTGAAAAAAAGATCGCGATTCAGTCCGGTTCTTCTTTATCAGGGAACTTCAGATGCAGCCAGCCTCTTATCGAACAGGCTCTTTTGAACCTCGTTGACAATGCGATAAAATACAGCCCTGAAGGTTCCGAAGTCTCAGTAAAATGTTTCGAGGAGGAAGGTACAGTCAACTTCTCCGTAACTGACAAAGGCCAGGGGATCAGTCCTGTTCATTTCGACAAAATATTCGAGCGATTTTACCGCATAGACAAATCAAGAAGCAGAAAAGAAGGCGGAACGGGTTTAGGGCTTTCCATAGTCAAACACATCATGAACCTGCACAAAGGCAGAGCGACAGTTGAAAGCGAAGTCGGCAAGGGATCGACTTTTACACTGGTTATCCCGAAATAATTTATAATAAAAATTTGACTTACACATTGGTTTGTGTTATATTACACACAAAAGAAACAAGGAGGTTGTTATGCCTACGAATCTATCACTTGACGATAATCTAATAATCGAAGCACAGAAAATTTCCTGTATTCCGACCAAGAAAGAAACCGTTAATACAGCTCTGCGCGAATTTATCATGCACCACAAGCAGGAAGAAATAATCGGGATATTCGGGACTGTCGAATATGAAAAAGATTATGATTATAAAAAAATGAGAAACAGAAAATGAAAGTTCTTATTGACACCTCGGTATGGTCACTCGCTCTGAGAAAAAAGACTCTTACAGGCGATGAAAAAAAGACGGTGAATGAGCTTAAGGAACTGATAAAAGAATTTAGAGCGGTGATCATCGGACCTGTTAGGCAGGAGTTATTATCAGGAATTTCTCAGGCTGAAAAATATGAAATGCTGAAAGACAAATTAAAATATTTTGAAGATATGGCTATAAATTCTGAAGATTACGAGAAGGCTTCTGAGCTGTATAATATCTGCCGTAAGAATGGAATACAGGGGTCTCATATAGATTTTCTCATCTGCGCCGTCTCTATAAACAGAAATATAAGCATTTTTAGTACCGACAAAGACTTTTTTGAGTTCTCAAAAGTGATTCCGGTAAGGATTCATTCAGTTCGAAATAATTTATAATTTTATTCGGGATTATTCCTTTAGAAACTTTTTGCCCATAGCATTAATTTCATTCTGCCACTGAGCTTTCAATTCCGGTGGCGACACTATTTCGGCATTTGTACCGAATGACAAAACTCTCGACATCAGCTCAACCCCGCCCTTTTCGGGATAATCCAGGCTTATCTGGGTAAACTTGTTTCCGTCCCCGTCTTTCAGATCTCGCGTGAACTGATCCTGATGCCATACGATCTCCATTGCGTCATGCGCAGCATGTCCATAAATATTGATGACCGCTCTTTTTAAAGCCTCATCCATATAGATCCCGAAGGAATTCTGGAAACTGTATTCCGGTTCTTCTTCGTGAACGGGATAGAATTCGCCTTTTACAAGCTCGGAATTCTTAATATATGCTATTTTGTATGTTCTGACTACATTGCATTCTTCTTCAGGCACTTTGCTCGATTCAACAAGATATGCGATCATATACCATATCCTTTCGCACACATCTTTGTAGTGCGGTCTGTTCCGGAAATGATAATGCC
Organism: bacterium UBP11_UBA4055; assembly: GCA_002382735.1. Taxonomy (GTDB): domain Bacteria; phylum UBA4055; class UBA4055; order UBA4055; family UBA4055; genus UBA4055. The sequence goes on along the minus strand of DFZN01000071.1, from coordinate 107,192 downwards.
CCGATAGAAAATATTCGACCTTATCGTAAATCTTTTTATCCACAGGGCTGACAAGATCCTCGAGCATCTTAAGTACCTTTGCAAAATCTCTGGGCTGCGATGATGTACCGTATTCAGTGCTGAACGGCGGGAAAAAATATTTGCTTTTTATCATGCTGCGAACGAACGCGTAAAAAAGCAGAAAGTCATCTTTTATCATCACCTTTTTATAATACTCAAGCATCTCGGTTCTCTGATTAGCCTTGGTGCGGTCGATCACATACCGGTTTTTCACATCGTCATATATGACGGGCACATATAACTTGAGATCGGCGATGAACCTGTCGAATGTCCTCGAGCTTATCCGGCATTCCTCCATTAAGCTTTCTCTTTTGATGTAACCGACCGTCGTGAGCGCTTTTAAAGCCGCGAGAATTCTTTCCATCTGATATTTTTCAGGCATTATTTTACTCCGTTTTCAGTTTATAATGTATCGCGCCTTTCATATAATTTACCTCCGAGTAAAATTAACGACAGAAGAAATATAAACAAAGGATTACGCCAAATAATGGCGGAGAAAGGATTTTTGTTAAAATCATTGCAGTTGGAGTTAAATTTGTTTAAATTCCCTTTATGAAAAAAGATGAAGAAATAATCGGAATCCTTAAAAGATCAATGCCCGAACTGGCTAAAGAATACGCAGTCGAAAGGCTCGGTATTTTCGGATCTTTCTCAGACGGCAGCTATAATAACGACAGTGATGTCGATATTTTAGTAGATTTCAAGAAACCTGTCGGCTGGAAATATTTCACTCTTGAATTATACCTTCAAAAAATTCTTGGCAGAAAAGTTGATCTTGTAACCAGAAATGCCCTGAAATCTCAGATTAGAGATAGTATATTAAGCCAGGTGAAATATATCTGATGAAGAAAGAACTTCGAACAAATAGAATGTATTTTGAAGATATAGTCCTTTCAATTGAGAAAATTGAAGAGTATGTGAACGGTATGGAGTATGATGATTTTCTTGACGACTCTAAGACTGTTGATGCTGTTATCAGGAATTTAGAAGTGATTGGAGAAGCGGCAAAGAATATTTCTCAGGGAATAAAAGATCAATACCCCGATTTTCCATGGATGGAGATGTATCTTATGAGAAACAAAGTCTCTCACGAATACTTCGGGATAGATCATGAAATAATCTGGGATGTGATAAAAAACCATTTACCTCAGAATAAACAGCAGATTTCTGACATCGCTCTTAAAATAATTTAGTTTTTCCGATTTTTTTTTAATTCGAAAAGAGATACAGGGCACTGTCCATTTTAATGTTAAAAATCATTTTCAGTTATGCTCATATCTTAGTTCCTCTACGAGATAAATACCGAATTTCGATACTTTTGTTACATAAATACTAAATGTCATTCATAATAATTAATGTTAAAAATTATAATTCTAACACAATTCTAACAATTCGCAAAAACTATTCAAACAATCAAACATGATATTACAGACGAAAACTAACAAGGAGATTGTTTATGAGATTTACAAAAAAAATGGCAGCCGCTCTCGTGATCGCTGCGGCAATGAGCACGGCTTTTGCTCAGAAGATCGAAGTGATCGGTGCGGGGGCATCATTCCCGGCACCTCTCGTAACAGCAATGGCTGACCAGTACAGAACTTTAACTGACGGAAGAGTAACGGTAAACTATCAGTCGATCGGTTCTGGCGGCGGTATCAGGCAGTTCGGCGAACAGACGATAATGTTCGGAATGACCGAGGCTTTTTTAAATGATGAGATCGTTGAAGAAGTGGAAAAAAAGACGGGCGGAAGAGCTTTCAACATGCCTATTACACTTGCTGATGTTGTAGTCACTTATAATGTACCGGGCGTAAAGGAAGGCGTTGTTTTTAACGGCGAAGTCCTCGCGGACATTTTCCTGGGCAAGATCAAAAAATGGAACGACAAAAATATCCAGGCTCTGAACAAAAGCATCAAGCTTCCAAACCTGAACATAACAGTCGTACACAGATCTGACGGATCGGGGACCACCAACATCTGGACAAGCTATCTGACAAAAGTTTCAAAAGAGTGGGCCGACAAGATCGGTTATGCAACAAGCGTGAACTGGCCTGTCGGAGTAGGTGCTAAAGGGAATGAAGGAGTCGCAGGAGTCGTAATGAACACTCCGGGAGCTCTGGGATACAACAGCTATGCCTATGCCCTGCTCAACAAAATATCTTACGGTTATCTGATCAATAAGTCAGGAAATACTATTAAGCCTAATTTCGAAGCGACTTCAGAAGCTGCAAACATAGACCTTCCCGAGGACACAAGAATAATATTTACCGATACTCCTGCTGCTCAGGGCTATCCTGTGGCAGGATTCACATGGATGCTCGTTTACGAGAACCTCGAGAAGAACAAAGCCATCAAATCAAAAAATGAAGCGGAAGAACTGATAAAATTCCTTATTTGGGCTATCACTGACGGACAGGGTCTTTCGGAAAGGCTCGGATATGCAAAACTTCCTAAGGCTGCAGTAGATAAGAACAAAGCTATGATAAGAGAACTTAAATGGAACGGCGAAGAGATCGGCAAAAAAATACTTGGCTAAGGAGACTAATAAAGTGTCCGATAACAACACAAAAAAAATAAATGTCAGCCCGTCTGCGCTGTACGGATGGCTCGGAGACAGAATATTCGCTGTCTCCGTCTTCGTTTTAGGATTTATCGTCATTTTTACGACTCTCGCTATGGCCATTTCACTTTATTATGAGGGCTCGGAAGCGATCACGAGATTCGGGTTCTGGGGATTTTTAACAGGCGAAAAATGGGATCCTGCTATAACCATGGAATTCGGTGCGTGGCCGTTCATAGTCGGCACGGTGTCAACAAGCCTCGGTGCTCTGGCACTTTCGTTCATCCCCGCGATCGCGATCGCGGTCTTCACGGCCGAATACGCTCCGCACTGGCTCTCGCATATTATCGAGAACCTTGTTAACCTGATAGCGGCTGTCCCGTCCGTCGTTATCGGGATCTGGGGAGTGTTCGTATTCACACCGTGGATCAGGGACACGGTCGAGATTCCCGTTTACATCTGGTCGCTGGAGAACGCGCCGGGACTGACTCCCATTCTGGGAAACCCGATCGGGTACGGAATGATGACCGCGACGATAATCTTAACGATCATGATCATTCCTTTTACTACGGCTCTCACGGTGGACGCGTTCAGAATGGTGCCCAAAGAGCAGCGGGAAGCCGCCAGTGCTCTCGGCGCGACCAAATGGGAGGTCATCAGGATGGCCGTGATCCCGTACTCAAGGGGCGGAATACTTGCCGGCACTATGCTCTCGCTGGGCAGAGCTATCGGCGAGACGATGGCGGTCGCGATGCTGATCGGGAACAAGAACACTCTCCCCTTCACCCTCTTCGGCCCCGGTTCGACCATGGCATCGGTAATAGTGAACGAGTTCAGGGAAGCGGTCGAGAACATTCATTTAACAAGCCTTATGGCCGTAGGGTTCTACCTGTTCCTGATATCGCTTATCGTGAATCTGGCGGCCGCTTATATACAGAGAAAATATGCGGTGACCGGCGGGAGGGCGGTATGAGGAGTCTCAGAAGCAGATACGCACGGGATAATGTTGTGCTCGTTTTTATAATACTCAATACTGTCGCGGTTCTTATTCCTCTTTTTATCATACTCGGCTATGTAATAGTCCAGGGATTTAATTATATCAGCCTCGACCTGTTCACGAAAGAACTCGGATCGCCGACAAGGAACATGATGGGAGAACCGACAGGACTTGTTCACACGATCATAGGTACGGCTGTCGTTGATATTATGGCCGTGCTGATATCGATCCCGTTCGGGATCGGTGCGGGCGTCATGCTGTCAGAATATCCCGACCATTGGGCGAACCCGATCCTCAGAGTGCTCAACGACACGCTCAACGGAATGCCCGCGGTCTTAAAAGGCCTGCTCGCTTTCGTGCTTGTCGTAAAACCCATGGGCTCGTTTTCCGGGCTTTCCGGAGGCGTCGCGCTGGCTTTCGTCATGTTCCCCATAATCGCCAGAGCGACCGAAAGCGCGCTGATGAACATCCCGTGGTCGATCAGAGAAGCCGGGCTCGCTATCGGCCTGCCCAGATGGAGAGTAATTCTCTCTACTATCATCCCTGCGGCCAAAGTAGGGCTCGTAACGGGATTTTTGATCGCGTTCGCAAGGGCAGCCGGAGAAGCAGCGCCGCTGGTTTTTACCTCGTTCGGCAACAATTACCTGCCGGTCAAGTGGACAGGCTGGATATTCGGACCGGTCGATACTCTGCCGCAAAGGCTGTACAACCTGGCTATCAGCCCGTACGAGCACTGGCACGGAATGGGATGGGCGGCGGCTATAATCCTTTTGGCGGTCATCACAGCGTCTTTCGCAGCGGCAAGATTTTTCATAAGAGATAAAAAACAGGAATAGAGATGGACAATGTTATTGAAAATAAATTAAGGCTCGAGACCATAGGACTTTCAGTTTTTTACGGAGAGAATCCGGGGGTTAAAGATGTGAGCCTTAAGATCTATGATAAAAAAGTAACCGCGCTCATCGGACCTTCAGGATGCGGAAAGACTACTTTCTTAAGAGCTCTCAACAGGATGCACGACCTTACGAGAGGCGCGAAAGTGACCGGAAAAGCTCTCATTGACGGTCAGGATATATATGATCCCAAGCTCGATCCGGTAATAATCAGAAGAAAAATAGGAATGGTATTCCAGAAGCCTACACCCTTCCCCACAATGTCCATATACGATAATGTGGTCGCGGGCCTTAAACTTGTGGGTTTCAGGGACAGAAAGCTTCTTGACGAGGTCTGTGAAAGATCTCTTCGCCAGTCAGCTCTGTGGGATGAAGTTAAGGACAGGCTGAAAACGCCAGGGGGAAGTCTGTCGGGAGGTCAGCAGCAGAGACTTTCGATAGCAAGAGCCCTCGCAGTGGAACCTGAAGTGCTCTTAATGGACGAACCCACAAGCTCTCTTGACCCTCAGTCAACCAACAGGATTGAGGAACTCATCGGCGAATTAAAGGATCAGGTGACCATCATAATCGTGACACACAACATGCAGCAGGCTTCAAGGGTTTCGGATTATACGGCATTCTTCTATATAGGCAGCCTCATCGAATACAACAAAACAACCAAGATATTCACCAGCCCTGACCAGAAAAGGACAGAGGAATATATTACCGGACAATTCGGATAGGAGTAAATTATGTCAAAATACCTGCAGAACGAATTAACAAAACTCAAAAAGAAATTTTACGAACTCTGTGCCGTGGTCGAAGAAGATGTCAGAGACGCGGTCAGATCAGTTTACGAAGGAGATGTCAAACTCGCTGAGAAAGTAATAGAGAAAGACAGGCAGATAGATCTGACGGAGATAGAGATAGAGGAGGACTGTTTAAAACTTCTCGCCCTTTATCAGCCTGTAGCCATCGACTTAAGGCTTATAATCTCTATGCTTAAGATCAATTCCGACCTTGAAAGGATAGGCGATCTCGCAGTGAACATTTCCGAGAGATGTATAAAGATCATCAGCCTGAACAGGAAGGACGATTCGTTCGATTTTACCGATATGTGCGAAAAAGCTCTTTTAATGGTAAAGAACAGCATAGACTCGATGATAGACTTGGATATGAAGAAAGCAGAAATGGTCATTGAAGCTGATGATGAAGTTGACAGGCTTCATGAGTCGGTTTTTGGTAAAGTGAAGAAAGCTCTGGAAAAACAGCCGGATAATTTTGAGCTCCTCTCACAATATCTGACCATATCAAGATCTCTTGAAAGAATTGGCGATCATGCTACAAATATAGCCGAGGATGTGGTCTATATGATAAACGGAACGATCGTAAGGCATCAGGGATAATAAATATTTTATACAGGAACATAAAACAGAAAAACGATTGCGGTTTTTCTGTTTTTTTTTTCTTATATTAAGCAGATGCAAAGTTTGATGAAGATGAGTCACTAAAATCCGTACAAAGGCAGGTTTGATGAGAACAAAGAGATTCGATCATTTTAAAGCGAACATGAATAAACTGGATACTTTCAGGGAACTTAAAGGCTTAAGCGCGTTTATTGAACTGTTTTCGAGGACAGAAACTGAAGGCAAAACAATATCTGTCTATAAGATAATCGTTGAGGATACTTCATCGCATCACAGATTCTTAGGCTACAGTCTGGATAAGAGCCAGACAGGCATCGAAATATTCACGAGTTATATTCTTTCCAATCTCAGACCTAAAAATAATGATCCTGCCTGTATTAAAATTTCAGACAGCAGAAAACTTGATCACACCTCAGTAAAAATGGAGCCAGTTCATTTCTCCGGCAGGAACAATTCGCCGATGAAGAACGGTATAGACCACAGGGAAATATTAAAAAAGCTGTATAAAGAACTTCTTTTGAGCGGAGGTTATGCGAAAAATGAAGGCGCCTTTTTGTCTGACAGTCCCGTCATACCTCCGGTTTTTGTCGATTCATTCATAAAAGATATTGAAAAGATGAGGGATTTTACTGATTTCTGGAAAGATTACAGCCTTTCAAAGGAGGATAACGATATTCTCCTGAGCACTTTATACGAAACCGCGAAAGATGTTGAGAGATATGAGGACGAACTGGATTTCGAGAGAGCCGTAATGCTTTACAACAGGCTCCAGAACGCCGCTTCCGAGCTTCATGGCTCTGAAAAATTCAGTGCGGGCATCATCATGAAAAAAGCGAAAATATTTTTTCATCTCGAACAGTATGAAAAGTGTAGAGATATCGTTCTTGACGGAATAGGAATAATGACAGATGCTCATTACAATGATGAACTGGGAGAACTATATTATTATCTGGGAATGATCTCCGCATATTCTAACAACCTGCAGGAAGCAGACCGTTGTTTTACCCGCACCCTGTGGTTTCTTAATAAAACCGAAAATGAGGAAAAAAAATATATACATTATGATGCTCAGATAAGAAAAAAAATCGTTAAGAACGACCTGAAAAACGCACTCGTCAAGGTGAATGAATGCATCAGGGAAGCTTTCAGGAGAACTAATGATAAAGAGCTTGGTTACTTCTACGGAGTAAAATCTGAAATATATATCAGGGACAGAAAATATAATAAAGCTCTCGAATGCCTGGATATGCAGCTTGAATATACAAGAAAGAATAAAGATCTGATAGGCGAATCAAAATGCATTTCCCAGATATTTTCAACTTCATCGTATTCAGGCAGTATCGAACATTCAGCGGCGGATGAATACCTTAGACGCATAAAACAGCTTTCAAAAAAGACCGGCAAGGACTCGTATTACTACAATTCGCTTATCAGTTTCGCGATATATCTTTACAAAAAGGGAGAGAAAGACAAGGCTGAAAAATATTTCAGAAGATCGGCGGTCATTTTTAATGAAAAGAGTGAGAGTCTTGAGGAGCATATCGTTAACATGATCTATCTCGCCAAGATCATGACAGAAAAGAAAAAGTACATTGGCGCGGTAAGATTTCTGAACAGGCTTACCGAGATATGCGCCCTGAACTCAATCAGACTCTACCCGGCCTACATTGAAAATACTCTCGCGGTCATATACAGCGAAACCTCAAGGTACAGAAAATCCAACTCACACCTTAACAAATGCTTTCAAATAATTGAGTCGGAGAACATACCGGACACCGTTCTTAAAGCTCACTGCCATAAACTTGCGGGCATAAACTGTGCGAAAATGAACAATGTTTCCAAAGCCGCCAAACATTTTAAAGAAGCGCTCAGGCATCTTAAAGCTATTGGATCACCCGAAGCGGAAAACGACATTGTTGATATAAAAGGTATAATGAAGGGTTTGTCGAACTGAATTTCGAACCATTTTTTTTATTCCGCATTTTATAATATATCAATACTTTACACAATATGACAATAAAAAGTTGAAGGGCCACAACGGCATTTTTTCCGCCCTAAAAATGCTGTATGATTGACACGAGAGTTTTACAGAGGTATCTTGCCTTCGAACAACAAAAAGGAGGCAAAGAATGAAGAAACTTATTATCGCGGCGATCTTAGCTCTCACGGCATTGACTGCCGGTCTTTACGCTGATGAAATATATCCGGACTGGACTTGGATCGGAACGGGATGGGTTTATACAGGTGACGGTGTGGACCCTATACCTCCGCCGCCCCCAATCAAAAAATAAAAAACTAATAAACAAGAGGTGCCGACATGAGCATCATTAACGACAGCTGCGGAGCCGTGGCTGTCTTTTTTGACCCGAAAGAAAACCCGGATATTTTCAGGAAAAACAGCCGGTACATATTAAAAAGGTTTTATCTCTACGGGAAAAAATGCGCCCTGATTTCTGTTGGTGACAGAATCAGCTTACTAAAGGATCCCGGAGAGATCACCGAAGGTGAGGTAGTGTCTTTTACTGTACCTTCAGACATTGGAGATTTTGTCAATACCATGACGGTCAGGTGGTTCAATAATGAAATAACGCTAAGTGCGAAAACAACAACAAGGAAATGTATAAATGCGGAAATTGAGATCTGCGATATATGAAGCGATAAGTTCGGGGAACACGCTTATTTGCGATCATTATTTTTCTGAAATAATAAGAGAACATCTCATACTGGAAGTATTTCCGATAAAACTTGACGGGGGCTTCCTTATATGCTACGACCTTTCAGCCAGACAGCCTTATGCGATCTATCTTAAAAACATCATTATGGTCAGATGCGGACAACAAAGAAAACCAGACATACCAGAATATTACAGGATAAGTAACGAATAAACAGATCTCTCCACGGGAACGCCGTTTTTTACACTCCCCGCCTCTAAATCAAAAAAACGGCGTTCCTTTCTTTATATAGGATTATTAGAAGATATGGTTGGAAGTAATTTGAATTCGTGTGTATATTTCTTAAAGCTTGGTGCAAGCAATGAAAAAATGATAAGAGGATTTTTTTTAAGGTGAATATATGACGAAAAGTACCCGGATCAGATATCTTTTAAAGCTCCCAGTAATTGCAGTGTTCGTTTTGGTTTTCATACTTTCCAAAGGCGAAATAAAAGAGGATTTTGATTTTGGCAGATATGATCTTGCAGAGAAATTCAAAAGGATCATACCTGAAGCCGCATCTGTCGAAGAGAAGAATTATCTTAACTCGTGGTCAAAAATTTATGACGGGAAGGGAAATGTCGCAGGCAAATTCATTCTTACATCACCTTTCAGCGACGATATTATAGGGTACGGAGGGAATTTAAGCCTTGCGGTCCTTGCGGATGAAAATGAAAAGATCACCGGGATCTTGGTCGTAAATCACAGAGAAACGCCGGCCTGGATTTCCGGGCTTGAAAACATCGGATATTTCAATTCATGGAAAGGCAAAACTCTTGAGGAACTTGAAGAAATGGAAATAGATGCCGTGTCAGGAGCAACATATACAAGCGAAGCAGTCGGAAAAATTATCAGTAAAAGAGTGGGTATATTTACCGGGAAAACAGCGTATGCAAAATCGACCCCAAAAACAGAAATATCGCTATTGAAATCTCCATACGAAGCAGTTTTATATTTTATTCTATTTATATCATTACTGGGAATATTCATAAAGAAAATAAATAAGTTCAGAATTTTCATACAGCTTCTATCTATTATATTTTTTGGTGTCATATCAGGCAAATTTATTTCGATCTATTTTCTTGAAAGTCTTTCGTTGAACGGCATAAGCTTTTTAACTTCATTAACGACGATCGTTCTCCTGATTCTTTCGGTTCTTGTTCCGCTTTTCTTCAATAGACATTATTACTGTTATTATATCTGCCCCTTCGGCGGAGTTCAGACCATACTTGCAAAAATACAGGTTAAAAAGGTCATTCCAAGTGCTAAGATCATAATTTTCTTCAGGCGGCTCAGACTTCTAATTTTCATATCCCTGCTTATAGCCGTTTCCGCTTCGATCAGAATTGACCTGACGATCATTGAGCCTTTTTCGATATTCATATTCTCAACCGCATCAATAATAACCGTTACAGGCAGCATAATAATATTTATTGCTTCGGTTTTCATTAAAAATCCGTGGTGCGTTTACCTCTGCCCCACCGGCCAGTTCTTCGATCTTCTCAAGGACGGTATTCCTTTCATGCGAGAAGAATAAAAATTAACGATTTAATGATTGATTTAATGGGGAGTATTTCTTATATATAAATTTAACTATAACAAGATGATCAAAATTGGACAGAGCTGACATGCCGGTAAAAGTACTGCTTATAGAAAAAAATGAGGATCACGGAATACTCATAAACAGCGTATTTCTCAGATACGGTAACCGTTACAGGCTGACGATCGTACCTGACATCGAAATTGCACGGAAATATGCCGAGAGTTCCGATATTATCATTAGCAATCTCTACCTTGACGACGGAAGTCCTTTAGATCTGTTAAAGGATCCCTACATATACAAAAATGTACCTGTCATAGTCCTTGAGAGCTTTGTTGATCAGGAAACCGTAGTAACTCTTATAAAATCCGGTGTTCTCGATTATGTAAATAAATCCGCAGATATGTTCGAATCTCTTCCGGAAAAAACCGATAGGTTCCTTGAATTAAGCAACCTGAGAAAAGACAGAAATGCCATAGCAGAACGACAGAACAAGCTCAGTACTGCCATTTATCATTCCTCAGAAACAATTGTAATAACGGATATCAAAGGTATAATCGAATTTGTTAATCCTGCTTTCGAAAGAACAACGGGATATTCGGCCGGAGAGGTTTTGGGAATGCCGGTATCAGTTTTAAAGAGCGGTCAGCATGACAGGGCTTTTTACGATGATCTCTGGAAAACGATTCTTGCAGGAAAACCATGGAAGGGTCATTTTATCAATAAAAAGAAGAACGGGGATGTTTATGAAGAGGATGCATCCGTGTCCCCAGTATTTGACGAAAGCGGGAACATAATTAATTTCGTCGCGCTTAAAAGGGATATTTCAGATATGATAAGAATTGAAAATCAATTGAGACACGCTCAAAAAATGGAAGGGATCGGAACTCTGGCCGCAGGTATAGCGCACGAGATAAATACACCTCTTCAGTATATTAGCGACAACACCCTGTTCATCAAAGATTCGTTCAAAAAAATATCTGATTTCTATTCCAATATCAAAAAATCAGCTGAAAGCGGCTCAGAAAATAAGATAGCTGTCGGCACTGACCTGGAATATCTGATGAACGAGATACCTGAAGCACTAGAGGAAAGCATGAACGGCATCCGGATAGTGAGAAAGATCGTGACCGCCATGAAAACATTCTCGCATCCTGGGCTTAAAACAATGCAGAAAGCTGACATAAATGACGCAATAACTTCGACTGTGACCATAACTAAAAATGTCTGGAAGTATATTGCTGATGTTGAGACCTGCCCCGCCGAAAATCTTCCCGAGATCACCTGCCATATCGGAGACATAAACCAGGTTATTCTTAATATGATAACGAATTCGTGCGACGCTATATCGGAAAGAAAAGGCGAAGAAAAAGGCCTGATAAAAATATCGACATCTTTCGATGAAGCATTTATTTACATAACAATAGAGGATAACGGGGCCGGGATACCTGCCGAACTTAAAGAAAAAATATTCCAGCCTTTTTTTACGACCAAACAGATCGGGAAAGGCACGGGTCAGGGGCTGGCTTTGAGTTACGACATAATCGTAAATAAGCATAATGGCGGTATAAAAGTCGATTCAGAACATGGCAAGGGAACAGTTTTTACGATCAAACTGCCGATTGAAAATAATGAATAATTAATAGCGGAGAAATTTATGGAAAAAAATTTCAGGATACTTTTCGTTGACGACGAAGTGCCTGTGCTGAACGGGATAAGGAGGATCTTCCAGGCGAGAAGAAGCGACTGGGAACTTGTTTTCGCATCGAGTGGGAAAGAAGGTATCCAAAAAGCATCAATCATGGAATTCGACCTGATCGTAACTGACGGTAAGATGCCCGGTATGAGCGGCAGTGAAATGTTAAAGGAGATGAAGAGTAAGGGTATTACGAAAGACATCCCGACTATTATGCTGACAGGATATGTGGACGACGATATGAGGAAAGAAGCGCTCGAATGCGGAATAATAGAGTTCGTCAACAAGCCTGTAATCCCCGAAGAATTCGTACTAAGGATAGAAAATGTCCTAAATTTTAAAATGATGCATGACGAACTCAAGAGCTCAACCGAAGAATTAACTTCAGCGAACAACGAACTGAACAGGCTGTATGAAGTTATAAAAGATCAGAAAGCTGAACTTGAGGAACTCAATGATATCAAAAACCAGTTCATAGAGATCGCGATGAACGATTTCAGGAATTCTACCCAGAAAATTGCCGATCTGACAACTGAACTCTCAGAAATGTTTGATCCGGGAACTGACAGCGAAAAGCTTGCGGTAACCGAAAAAATTTTCGGAAAAGCAGAAGAGCTTGCCAAGATATACGCAAAGATAATGAATGTGGCAGACATCACTTCCGGAAATCTGAAGCTGAAATATTCAAAAGTAAGAACGCTTGAGTTCTTTAATGAATTGATTTCTCGTAATACAGCTTCCGCTGAAAAAAAACAGATCAGGATAGAAGCTTATCATGACAACATACTTCCTGTTGAAGTAATGATGGACACAAACAAGATCTTGATCGCGCTGTCAAGAATGATCGAGAACGCAATTAAATATTCTGAAAACTCAACAAGTATTGAAATCGGCATGAAGTACGAAAACGGAATCATAAAATTCCTGATCAAAGACCACGGGATCGGTATAATTGAAGAAGATCTTAAGGATATTTTTAAGTTCAATACAGGTGAAGAGGAGAACAGGCAGGGTATCAGCCTTCCGATCGCTAAAAAGATAATCGAAGCGCACAAAGGCGATATATCCGTAGAAAGTAAATTCGGCGGCGGATCGACATTCTCGGTTTCTATTCCGGTTGACGGTAACGCGCAGGGAGTTTAACTAAATGCCGAAAAAAGACAAATTTAATTCTCTGTTCAAAAACTACTTCCTGTATCTCGGTATATTTACCGCTGAGATAATAGCCGTTGTGGGTTATTTTACATGGCGTAATAAAGATATTTTCCTAAATGACGCTATCGTTACAAAATATAATCTGGCCGAGAAATATGTAGAGGAATATGAAGCTCTTTTTAACGCCTACAAAGATACTATCGGTCATTATTACCTCATGTCCGGAATAATAATATTCTCAGTCCTGGCAATGGCTGTCACGATCCATTTTCTTATGCGTAAATGGATCTCGGATTTTAAAAAACTGAATTATCTGGAGGATGTAACCAAAAATTCCAGGGAGATAATGGAAAAAGAAGCTAAATACAGATCTCTTTTTGAAAACAACGGAACTGCGATACTGATAGTAGGAGATAATGAACTCATCAGCGACTGTAACAGGAAATTTGTAGAGCTTTCAGGATATGACCGGGAGGAGATAATCGGAAAGATGCACTGGGGAAAAGTAGTTTATGAAGACGATATCAAAAGAGTTTTCGAATTTGACCGGCTGAGAAAATACGACCCTGAGAAAGCACCGAGAGAATATACCATGAAATTCAGAAGGAAAAACGGCGATCTTAGGCATGTGATCGTGACAGTAATCCTGATGGCAGGTACCGAGGAACTCACTTCTATGGTTGACATTACGGACCTTATCAAGAAGGACGCTGCGTTAAAGGAAAGCAAAGAACTTCTCTCTCAGGCTCAGGAGATCGCCAGCATGGGAAGCTGGACTTATTTACCCGAAACCGATGAGATTACGGCTTCAAAAGAATTCTTCAGGATACTCAACATTCCTTACGAAAAAAAATCTAAACTCGAAGATATTCGTGAAAATCTAAAATTCGAGCAGTTCTATATTGAGCTTAAGAGTATGCATTCTCAAAAGGATGAAATCGACAATGAGATTACATACATGGACAGGAGTTCAGAATTTAATGACAAGACCAGATATTTCAGAATTAAGGCAAAAAACATTCACGGTAATGGCAACCTTCGAAAGATATCAGGAATACTGCAGGATATAACCGAAAAAAAGAAGATCGAGAATGAAGTAAAGAGAACAACCGAGGACATGAAGAAACTGATATACATGACTACTCATGACCTCCAGTCTCCTATCATAGCAGTGGAAGGATTTTCCAAACTGCTGTTGAAGACTTCATCATTGTCTGAAGCAGGGAATGAAAGCAGTATCTACCTTGAAAAAATAATCTCAAATATCAAGAGAATGAACGAACTTTTCAGGAATTTTTACGATATATCAAAATTGAACGCCGTGAAGAATCCCTTCGAGATGGTTAATACCTCAAAAATAATCGATCAGGTCATTTCCGACAATAAAATTTTGATCGAAAAATATAATGCGGTGATCGAATTAGTGAACAGAGATAAGATCCCGGACATATTTGCGGATAAAGAAAATATTAAACTACTCTTTAATCAACTGGTATCTAACGCAGTCATTTACGGCGGCAGACAAATTTCCATTGGCTATGAAGATAACTCTTTTTTCGTTGCAGATGACGGCAAGGGCATAGCTAATGAAGATCTGGAGCGGATATTTTTTCCCGGTTTTAAATCGGATAAAGATAACAGCCTCAGATCGGGTGCCGGACTTGCTTTCTGCAGAAAAGTCATTGAACTCCACAACGGAAGAATTTGGGCAGACTCTGAAGGTAAGAGTAAAGGTACCGTGATCAGGTTCACTCTCAGTTACGAACTAATCAGGGATTAATATCATATGGGCATAAACCTTTTCAGAATATCTGAATACTCATCGGGAAAAGAATTCGAGAACGCTTCTCTGTATATATCCAACGAGGGGAACAATTTCCTGTTCGTTTTTAGAACACAGGGTAAATATTTTGCGCAGAATAAAGATAAAATATACGGCGGATTCGATTCTATTGAAAAGATCATATTCAGAAAGAACGGTAAAATAGTGGCTTTCAAATCCTCAACATTCTCAAAAAAGCTTGGCCTCATAAAAGATGAAAATCAGGATTCGGTCATCATAAACGGAAGGATATTGGGACCATTTTATAAAATTAAAGATTTCGGGCTTAATGACAACATTACTTATTATTTGTGGTACGAAACTCTAGGTGACGCATTTCTGTTGGTAAACAACAATAAATTCGGAAGTTTCAGAAAGATCTATAATGTAGAATTTTCGCCCGACGGTACCTCGTTCGCATTATGTTACAGGTCAGGTTCAAAGAAATATGTAAGGGTTAACGAAGTGATTTCCGAGCCTTATGACGATCTGTCAGATTTTATTATGGACTACCCAAGCAGTTTTATGGCATACATTTTCAAAAAAAATGAGGGCGAATATTTTGTAAAAATAAACGACAGTGTTTTCGGACCTTTCGAATCGGCTTCAGATCTTCATTACTATAAAGAGTACGGTCACTATACATTCCTTTTTACAAAGGATAAAACTGATTTTTGCCGGATCAACGACAGTGTCCTAAGCGGATTCGATAAATATGTAGTCGAAAAGGTGAACAAGAATTTTATTCTCGTGAGCTCTGTATTAAGAACGGAAGCATCATTCCAAATGTCAAAAAAAGAAACTTCGTATCATGTGATTGTTAAAGACATAGGTCTCTTTTCAAATGTAACTGATCACCGTCTTAGTAGAACAGGTGACAGTTATATTTTTTCATATATGAAGGACGGTCAGTATTATGTTGTGACCGGTGAATATGAATATGGTCCGTATAAAAGCATTTCCGGTATGAAGATCAGCTCCGGCGGAGAAAACTATTGTTTTGTATATCAGAAACAATATGACAATTACTATATCAATATAAACGGCGAAATTTTTGGCCCATATATAACTGTTTCAGATGTCGAGATCACGGATTCAGCTTCGTCCTTTGGTTTTATTTTTATGAAGAACGCTAAATATTTTGTGAACATTTCGAACAATCTTCACGGAATGTACGATTCTGCTTCGAATTTGATCCTTAATGGGAGCAGTTATATTTATAGTTTCTCAAAAAAACAGAAGACCGGACATTTGTTCTCCAAACTCCAGAATTATATTTCCTTCAACGGAGAGATTATTGAGGATGATGCCGAGATAATTGATTATCAGACGAATTATATAGGAATTGAAGCTATTATTTTTAAAAGGAACAATTCGTGGTTCATAAATCTCAATGATACATTATTCGGACCTTACGAAAGTATCTCGGAATGGAGATTTTTACCTGACGAGTCGCTTTTCGCCTTTAAGTACAGAGATAAACAGTCCGATATAGATAATTTACAGATAAACGGAAGAAAGTATTTATCAAGAAATAAGAATCTTCAGATCTATATTCCGATCTTCAGCAACGACAAAAAGAAATACGGCTTCATCCACTTTTCTGATACTCATTACTATGTTCAGATTTGCGACGAGACCTTCGGACCGTATGAATATGCGGACTTTCCGTCCTTTTCACCGGACAGCAGGATATTTATATTCAGGTATCAAAACAGTGACGGTGTTTATTTGAATATTAACGGCATGAAAATGGGTCCTTTCGGAAAGGCCGAATATACTTTTTACAACGGAAAACTGATCGTCACATATCTTCAGGAATTTATGCTATATACTGACGAGATAACTTGGCAGTATTAACTGATGAGTATTTCGTTAACGCTCTGAACAAGAGATTGTCTCGAAAAGGGTTTCTGGAGATAGATTTTGTTTTTATCGAGCAGACTGAAATCTATAATTGTGCTCTCTGTATATCCCGACATGAATATTATCTTTGACCCGGGGTATTTCTCGAGGATCATCTCGCCGATCTCGTCACCGTTTATTTCTGGCATTATTACATCAGTGATCAAAAGATCAATTTTCCGAGTCTCGAAATAATTCAAAACATCTTCGTATTTATCTGCTGTCAGCACCTCGTAACCTTCCTGTTCAAGCATACGGGTTATAACTTCTCTTATCTCTTTTTCATCATCAATAACAACAATTGTTCCACCGTGTGACCTGAGGTCATTCATTTCCTTCTTATCTTTATCAGAAATAATATCTTCATCCGCAACAGGCAGATATATCTTGAAAGCAGTTCCTTTTCCCGGTTCGCTGTAACAGTAAATATAACCTCCGCTCTGTCTTACGATACCATATACAGTTGACAGCCCCAGTCCTGTACCCTTCCCTATACCTTTTGTTGTAAAAAACGGTTCAAATATCTTATCAACAGTTTCTTTATTCATTCCCGACCCGGTGTCTGTAACTGCCATCATGACATAGTTCCCGGGTTCAATGTCAGAGTATTTCTTGATATAGTTATCATCAAGGGCTACATTCATAGTTTCAATAATTATTTTACCACCCTTAGGCATAGCGTCTCTGGCGTTCACTACCAGATTCATGATTATCTGATCTACCTGTCCCCTGTCGGCTTTAACCATATCGATATTCGGTCTCATTTTTGTTACAATATCTATTTTTTCTCCTACCAGTCTCCTGATCATCTTCTCAAGATCGCCTATTATCATGTTCAGGTCAAGGATTTGGGGTTTTAAGACCTGTTTCCTGCTGAAAGCAAGAAGCTGTTTAGTGAGTTCTGCGGCTCTCTGCCCGCTTTTCTTTATCTCTATTATGTCGTCGGTATGGGGATCGTTTTTCTTCATGTCGGCAAGCATGAGATCACAGTTGCATAATATCACCATAAGAAGATTATTGAAATCGTGAGCGATACCGCCTGCTAGAAGCCCTATAGCTTCCATTTTCTGGGATTGTCTGAGCTGCTCTTCCAGTTCTTTCTGATCCGTAATATCATGAATCATCCCAAGAATCCTTACAACATTGCCTTTGCTGTCCTTTTCATGCTCAGCTTTCTGATGGACAGTTCTGAGGGTTCCGTCTTTCCTTTTGATACTGTGAATTATTTCAAAAGGCTTCCCCTCATTTACTGCCGACTTGAATTCGCTTTCAAAAGCAGCTCGCTCATCTCCCGGTATTGAATTCGCCAGAATTTCATAACTGGGTTTTATTCTCCTCTTATCGATCCCGAATATCTTGTAAACCTCATCCGACCATACAAGTTCCGATGTTTTGCTTTCAAATATCCAGCTCCCGACATTGGCGATAGATTGAGTTCTTTTTAAAAGCTCTTCACTTCTTTTGAGATGATCTTCCGCTTCTACCCTCTCAGTAATATCAATACCTACGCATAACAGACCCAGTATAGCGTTATCATTGTTCTTCATTTGAGAAAAATGCCATTCGACAATGACCGACCCGCCTCCTTTTTTTAGAATAGCGTTCACAAATCTTCTGTCAAAATCTTCGGTAAATGACCTTCTAAGTGCATCCTCAGTTTTATCAATATAGCCTTGAGAAACAAAAGAACTTGCAAAAACTCTGTTTTTTGCGTCTTCGGTTCTAAATCCTGTGACATCTCTAAAATATTCGTTTATTCTTGTGATCCTGCCTGATCCATCCAGCACCATTATTATCGCGCCTGCGGTATTAATAATATTTTCTGAAAATTGTTTTTGAGCATAAAGATTATCGTGAACTTTTTTTCTTTCGATCGAATATCGTATTGATCTGATCAGCGTGTCTCTGTCGAATTTTCCCTTTATAAGATAATCTTGTGCGCCTACGCTCAGAACTTTCTGTATCACTCTTATATCATCGCTTCCGGTTAAAGCTATGACCGGTAAAGTGGGATTTTCATTAATGATCATCATCGGTGCTTCTGAGCCGACACATCCGGGCAGGCCGAGATCTACCACCGCGACATCGTAACGGCTGAACTCAAAATCTTCCAGCGCGCTTTCTATATCTTTGAAATGTGTGATCTCGACATCCCCGAAAGTAAGCATTTCTTTTATCAATACTGCATCACCTTCGTTATCCTCAACTACAGCTATTTTCAGTTTTTCTCTTTCCATTATTTATCCTTAATTTATCAGCAATTCAATGTTTAATCCAGCTGTCGATATCCCTGAATACTTCAAAGAATTCGTTCAGATCGATCGGTTTTGTGATATATTTATCTGCTTTCAATTCACTGCATTTATCAATGTCATTCTGGTTATTGGATGTTGATAATATAATAACCGGTATGTTCTCAGTTTCGGGATTTTTTTTTAGAATTTTTAGTATTTCAGTTCCGTTCATTCCCGGAAGATTAAGATCAAGAATTATTACATCGGGTGTATCATTTTTACGGTCGCTAAGGTGTTCGAAAAGGCTTTCTCCGTCATTAATATGTATTATATTTGAGTTCGATCCGATAAATTTTAACGCTTCTCCCGCAAGAACTACATCTCCCTCATTGTCTTCGACAAGTATTATATTGTTTCCCGATCGATCTTTCATAGCGAGCCTTTTATTAGTGAAAAAATGAATTTTGTTCCTTCATTCAATACAGATTCAACATGTATCTCTCCTCCGTGTTTTTCGATTATTTTTTTAACAACTGCCAAACCAATGCCTGTTCCCTGATATTTATCCTGCGAATGAAGTCTCTGAAAAATGAAGAATATTTTATCAATATCTTTCTCCGGGATACCGATTCCATTATCAGATATTGACACTTCGATTTTATCGGAAATTCTCGTATCTGTCGCAAGGATATTGATCTTCGGTACAATTCCGTCCTTTCTGAATTTAACGGCATTGCCAATAAGGTTCTGGAAAACCGATAGAAGCAGATACTTGTCCCCCAGAACAACAGGAAGATCAGCACTTTCGATCTGTGCGCCGGATTCTTTTACCGATGCCGAAATGTTCATTAAAGCTTCTTTGAGAACTTCATTTAATGATATTTTCTCAAACGGATTAGATCTTGTTGACACTCTTGAATAAGTCAGCAGCCCCTGAATTTGCATCTGCATTCTCTTTGCGCCGTTTATCGCGAAATTCATATAACTTCTTGCTTCTTCATTTAGTTTATCTGAATATTTTTTCATTAACAGGTCGGTAAAACTGGAAACCATCCTCAGGGGTTCCTGCAGGTCGTGTGAAGTGATATAGGCGAACTGTTCGAGTTCATTGTTCGATGCAACAAGTGCTTCTTTTTCTTTCAGCAATTCTTTTATGAGTTGTTTTTTATCTGTTATATCCTGAGACAGTTTCAGAAAGTTTGTGATCCTTTTGTTTTCGTCAAATACCGGGCCTACGGTAGCTCCTTCCCAATAAAGCTTCCCGTTCTTTTTTCGGTTCAGAAATTCACTTTTCCAAATATTGCCTTCGGTTATAGTATTCCACATTTCTGAATACTCTTCATCGGTCATTTCACCTGATGTTAAAATTCTCGGATTTTTGTTTTTTACTTCATCGAGAGTATAACCAGTTACCTCGGTAAAACGCGGATTTACATATTCAGCATTCCCTTTAATATCGGTCATGACTATTATTGTAGGACTTTGATTCACAGCCGCTTTAAGCTTAATAAGTTCGGCATGATCTTCTTTCGCCTTCTTTCTGCTCTTATATGCGTTTATTTCCCTTTCAATTGTCGGGATAAGTTTCTTAAGATTATTTTTAACAATAAAATCATTAGCACCGTTACGCATAAGCTCGACAGCTTTTTCTTCACCGATAGTGCCTGAGACAAGAATGAAAGGAGTGTCGGAATTTCTTTCTCTTAACAAGGACAGCACTTCTTCACCGTCAATGTCAGGAAGATTATAATCGGAAAGTATTATATCCGGTTCATTGTTTGTCAACGAATTGATGTATTCATTCTTGTTTCTCGTTATCAGAAATACTGTTTCAGAACTGATCTTTTCAAGTTCATACCTGATAAGGTCGATATCGTTTTCGTTATCTTCAAGTATAAGTATTATTATCTTTTCCATTATTAAGCCTGTTATATTTGGACTGTCTTGTTCAATGCCAACCGGCAATTACCATTTTTTTGTCTAACCGTTTATCTCAAGGACGGTTTTGCATTGAAGGTGCTTCGTTCAACTCACCCCAAAAGTGCCCGATCTCTCTGACTGCTTTATAATATTCATCAATATTTATAGGTTTTACAATGTAAGCGTTCACGCCGGCTTTGTAGGAGTCCGAAATGTCCTTTTCGTAATTAGACGAGCTGAACATTATTACGGGAATATTCTTTAACACTTCGTCTTTTTTTACGGCAATGAGTAATTCAATACCGTCCATTTTGGGCATCTTCTTGTCCAGAATAATAAAACCCGGATCTTCAGTCCCCCTGTCTGCGTATTTTCCTTTTCGGAAAAGAAAATCAAGTCCCTCGGCTCCGTCATTTACTACTGTGATATTCCCGTCGTACCCGTGCTTGAGAGCTCTTAAAGTAAGCTCTACATCGTTCTGGTCATCCTCTACCAGCAGAATGAATTTTGATCTCATTTTTCCCCCTGTACTTTTGGTAGTGTAAAATAAAATGTTGCGCCTTTATTTGTCTCTCCTTCCGCCCGCACAGTTCCCCCGTGACGGTCGATTATTCTTTTCACTGTGGCAAGACCTATGCCTGTACCGCGGAATTCTTTATCAAGATGCAGCCTCTGAAAAACCCCGAATAACTTATTTGTGAACTCAGGATCGAATCCTACGCCGTTATCCTTTATATAAAATTCGCAGCGGTCGGCTGAGTTATTACATCCGATCTCGATCTTGGGATCATCGTTCTTACCAGTGTATTTAAGTGCATTATCTATAAGATTTTCCCAAACTGAAGTCATAAGTGTCCTGTCAGCATAGACGGAAGGCAGCTCTCTTATGTGCCACTCTGCCGCATTATACTCAGGGCAGTCTTTATACTCATCTATCACATCCGCAATAATACCGTTCATGTTCAGTTCAGTCATATTGAGCTCTACTCTTCCTGTCCTTGACAATTTGAGAAGGCCATCGATCAGTTTTTCCATTTTTTCTGTAGCTTCCTCGACTTTCTTTAGAGAATTTGAGGCTTTCTCAATATTGCCTGAAGAAAGGTTTTTCCTTGTTATATCCGAGAAACCGGAAATATGCCTCAAAGGTGCCCTCAGATCGTGCGACACCGAATAACTGAACGATTCAAGTTCTTTGTAGGCTTCTTCAAGCTCAGCTGTCCGTTCCTTGATCTTCTGCTCAAGAGATTCGTTTATCTGTTTAATCTCTTTTTCAGCCTCCATTCTGAATGTTATATCTTTAACGATCGCCTGAAGGAACTTTTTGCCTTTTAGAAAAACTGCGTTGAGGGAAACTTCGGCGTCAAAATCCTGTCCGTTCTTCTTCCTGTGTTTCCAGTAGAACCTCTGCTGTCTTCCGGCCAGTGCCTCATTTATATGCTCAAGTGCCGATGGAACACTTTCTGACCCGTCGGGTTGAACGGACGGTGAGAATTCCATCGGTTTGTGATTGATCATTTCATTTCTGTCGGCGCATTCGAACATTTTAACGGCCTGTTCGTTACAGTCAATAAAAGTGTCGCCGTCCATTAGATATATCGCATCATTGGACTCTTCAAAAATCGTCCTGAATTTCTCCTCGTTTTCTTTCAGGGCATTCTCATTCTGTTTCCTCTCGGTAATATCCCTGTATATGGACTGATAGCTACCGTCATCCATCATCTTAGTTTTCATTTCGATCATGATCTCCGAACCGTCCTTCCTTTTTATTACTCTCTCGCTGATCACGGTCTTTCCCTGTTTTAAAAGGTCGAATCTCATAGGGTATCTTTCAAGGCTCTCTTTTGTGAACGGCATTTTATGAAGCTGCATCATATTCTTTTTATCCATACCGAACAGTTCGCAGACAGCTTGATTGGCTTCAGTAATATAGCCTTCAGGTGAGCCGAGAAGTATTCCGTCGGCCGCAAATTCGATCGTTCTTCTGAACTTATCCTCTGATTCTTTCACAGCTTTCAGATAGATATCTTTCTCTGTGATATCTTCAGCCGTAACGATCATTCCGCCATAAAAACAGTTCTTGATCAGCGGAGTGAGCCATCCCCTGTGAACGAAACCTTGCCCTTTGGAATCTTTCAGCCTGACCTCGTATTCTCCGGGAAAGAGATTCCGTTTTACTTTTCTGTAGGATTCAAGGAATTCTTTATTCCCCGGATTATCCATATCTTTAAAAACATTCAATCCTGTAAACTCTTCTATCGAAGCTCCGGCTATAGCCGTCATGGCTTTATTTATGTAAACTACCTTATCCTCTCTGTCGGTGACCCACACACCCGAAGGTAATTCGTCAAGTATCTCTTTATACACCCTGATCATTTGATATTCTCCTTAACAGGCAGAATGAAATAAAAACATGCGCCTTTTCCCTCACCTTCAGAGACCGCATTTACGGTACCTCTGTGCCGGGATATTATGCGCCTTACATTCGCAAGTCCTATACCTGTACCCGGAAATTCATTCTTTGAGTGTAGCCTTTGGAATACGCCGAACAGCTTATCGGAATACTTCATGTCGAATCCCGCGCCGTTGTCCTTTACAAAATAGCCGTATGTCCGGTCAGTTTCTTCAAAACCTATCTCAATCACAGCTTTGTCTTTTTTCGAAGTATATTTGACGGCGTTATCAATAATATTGAGCCAGACAGTTCTTATTAGATTTTCGTCACATTCAGCGTCAGGCATATTACGGACGATCCATTCGATATCTCTGGACTGATTCTCGTTCATCATCCTTTCTTTTATCTCAAGTACGATTTCTTTCATTTTAACTGTTCCCACATTGATCTCAGTTCTTCCCGTTCTGGAATAATTGAGAAGGTCGTCGATCAGCCCACCCATGCTTTCGGCGCTTTCTCTGATCTTTTCAATATCATGAACAGCATCCTGAATAGTACCATTTTGAACTGCGTCGTTTAGAAGTACAGTAAATCCCAGAATATGTCTTAACGGAGCCCTGAGATCATGAGAAACCGAATAGCTGAAAGCCTCCAGCTCTCTGTTCGAGAGTTCAAGCTCTCTTGTTCTTTCCTCTACTCTCTTTTCAAGCGTGTCGTTAAGCTTCTTGATCTCGAGCCTTGCTTCTTCTTTTTCATTTATCTCGAATTTAAGATCTTCAATAAGATTCAATTCGGCCAGCCTGCTCTTTTTCAGATCATCAAGTGCCTGTCTGAGGTCGTGCACCTTTTTCTTTCTTTCAGTGATATCAATATTGAATTCGGCTACTACACGCTTTCCGTTCACTTTTTCTTTGAGCAGTATCGTATGTACCACGATGTGCCTGTCTTCCTTAACAAGATATTCTTCAGTAACTTCAGTGTTGCCGGTTTTAAGTACTGACGGAATGCCGCATGTTAAACATGGTTCCTCTCTGTCCATAAAGTATTCATAACATTTCTTTCCTGAATAATCCCCGAGAACTTTTGCCCACATCGGATCAATATAGAGCACATTATAATCCTCATCGATCAGATCGAAACCCGTATTTGTAGCACCGAGAACATATTCGAACTGGGTTTTAAGATTCTTTATTTCGTTATCATTGTTCTTTCTTTCGGTAACATCGTGGGCCACTCCGATTATCTCGATCATTTTACCGTCTTTATCAAAAACAGCCTTGTCAGCCCAGCCCAACCATCTCGACCCTTTAACGGTCATCGCCCTCTGTTCAATATAACAGCTATATGGAGGACTATAAAGCTTCTCCATCTCCATTAAAGTAGGTCCGATATCTTCTTCATGCACAAGGGGAAGGAATTTCTGTCCCAGAAGTTCTTCCTCTTTCTTTCCGAAGGCTTTACAATAACTCGGGCTCACATAGATAAAGCGCCCTTCAGGATCGATCTTTACAACAAGAGTATCCTGGTTTTCAATAAGAAGTCTGTATTTTTCTTCTGACGCTTTTAAACTTTCACCGGATTTTTCAGCTATAAACAAGTACACAATCATAAACAAAAAATACGGTTCAAAAAGCTCAATAAAATCTTCGTAAGGATCGAGTATATCCGAAATCCCGAGCCATTCGAGCGAATTACTCAGGTAATGGAAAAAAAGGAGAAGAAATAATATTTTAGTGACATTTAGAAATAACGGGAGTTTGACTTTTTTTATTCTGACCATAAAAATTCCGGACATTACTGTAAAAATCAGGCACAAAAAATCTATATAACCTATCATTTCGCACTTCCTTTTTTTGCTCTTAAAGAATAAGCCCAAACAAAAAGCATTACTGTGGAGACGAGTCGTGTTATATGTTCTGCTGTGTTGATGATCTCTTCAAAGAAAAAGCCTTCTATTATCGTCAGAATACTGCTTATCAACAGGAAAACTATCGAGATCAGAAAATACTTTATTCCAGGGAATCCCGAAAGCTTCTGCCTGTTGATAAAATAAAAGATCACTACGAGCGCAAAAAGTAAAAAAGTTATTATTTCATTTTCCTGTACCAATTTTCATCCTATTCGTTTGTTATATATCTGGGTTCTTTTCCTGAGGCTTTTAACAGAGCATTGATCTCTTTTTTGAGCTCTATCATCTTTAATTCCCTGTCCACCATAAGCCGGTTTGTCCTTTCAAGTTCTTCTGATTTTTCCCTTATTTCCATTTCTGAGGTCTTACTCGGAGTAATATCAGTAACGAAACCCTCAATGAATTTGACATTACCGTTCTCATCATATATGCCTTTGCCCTTTTCCAGCACCCATTTCAGCTTACCGTTACGGTCAGTGAGCCTGTATTCAACATTAAAATGCTGTCTGGATGCGATCGCTCTGTCTATTGCGTTCTTGAGAACAGGCACATCCTCCGGAAATACCATATCAGCGTATCTTAAGGTTCCCCTGATAAGCTCTTCAGGCATATAACCTGTTATTTCCTTTGATCCGACAGTTGAATATATCAGCGACCATTTCTTGTCATTGACGCAACGGTACACCATTCCGTTCAGATTGGAAATGAGAGAGTCAAGAAATCTCTCATTTTCTTCTACCCTGTATCTGATTGAATATTTTTCTGTAACATCGGAGAATACGAGGATCATGCCGTGTATATCTCCTTTATCATCTTTTATCGGCGCAGCCGAGTCGGATATCTGATATTCTTTACCGTTCCTTGAGATCAGTACAGTATGATTAGCCAGTCCCACGATAACACCGTTCTTTATCACCAATTCGACGGGATTTATTACTTCCTGTCTTGTTTCAGAATTAACTATTCTGAATATTTCTTTTATCGGCTTCCCGATGGCTTCAGAGAACTTCCATCCGGTAAGACTTTCGGCAGTCTTGTTCATTATCGTGGTCAGACCGTTCATGTCGGCAGCTATAACTCCGTCACCGATAGACTCCAGAGTGATCCTCAGACTTTCCTCACTCTCTTTCAGGCTCAGCGTTTTTTTCTTTACCTCGTTTCTCAAATATCGGTTCAAAAGCACTACGACCGCGATCAGTGAGCAAAGTCCGATCAGAATTATCCAAAGCCAGCCGGGTATTCTAAAACGCCTGCCCTCTTCTCCGAAAAAGTGATCAAAAGCTTTATAGTAAACAGAATTTTTGTCTGCTTTCATCTCAGCCATTCTCATATCAATGATCCGGATGATATCTTTCGAGAATGGCGAATTTTTTTCCATAGCGAACTGCATCTTTGCGGGCTGTAGAATGATCGGGGTCTTAAAGACCGGGTGCTTCTGCTCATTAAATAGACCGAAATCTTTATCCACTAGGCCGGCTGATATCTCGTTTTTTCCAAGTGCCGTGAATATATCTTCATAACTGTCCATTTCTATTATCTGCGCATTCACGGAAAAATCTGTTAAAAGTTTTTTCAAACCTTCGGGTCCTTCCAGATCAAAACTGTTCCTGAGACCGGCAACTTTTTTACCCTCAAGATCCAGTACCGTAATTATGCCGGCATCAATTCTTGAATAAACCCTGTTCCAGCTCAGGTAAACTGTTTCTTCATTGAAAACATATTTCAATTTCCGGTCGGGGGTCACTCCCGTATCCGGCATTATATCAATCTCGCCTGTTTCAAGTCTGTGCAGACATTCGTCCCATGAACCGCATACCCATTCGATCTTCCAGTTCTCTTTTTTGGCTATTTCAACAGTAACTGCATGCCAGAAACCGTCAACATCGCCTTTCTCGTTCAAAAATATCTTGGGCGGATTATCATAAACTCCAATTTTGAGACCGAATGCGGGAATTGAATGTAACATAACAGACAGTAGCAGAAAGGCTTTGACAAAATATATTCCCATAATGTCTCCGTACCAGATTTTATAAGGTTAATATAACTCATGTATCTGTAAATTCAAGAAAAATAATTAATCTTTTTTATCGTCGCAAAAAGTGTTTTGATTACATATATTACACACTTGAGTAAATTACGGAACCTAAAATGAGATTTTTCCGCATATTTTACATACTCTTGATCGCTTCGGCACTATTCCCTTTCGGAAAGAATAAAGTTCAGCATCATGATTTTGACTGGAAATTTATTGAGACGGACCACTTCAGGATCTATTATTATCAGGGTGGCGATCATCTTGCCGATTTCACTGCCGAAATGGCTGAAAGGTCACTGGAACGGCTGAGAAAAGATATGATGTATATTCCCAGATCCAAGATCCATGTAATAGTTTACAACTCCCACAACCATTTCGAGGAAACAAATATAATGGGAGGGATTCCGGAAGAATCGGTCGGCGGCTTTACCGAATTCTTCAAGAACAGGGTCGTTGTGCCTTACGAGGGTAACTGGGAGGATTTCAGGCATGTGATCCACCATGAGCTCACTCATGCGATAATGAACCAGATGCTTTTTCAGGGTAATTACCAGTCGATAGTTTCGGGTCTCGCTAATATGAACATGCCGCTCTGGTTCATAGAGGGGATCGCAGAGTATGAAAGCCGGGGCGGGTGGGACAGCGAATCCGATCAGACAGTAAGGGACGCAGTTTACCATAATTATATCGGGAATTTATACTATCTCAATAATTATATGGCCTATAAAGGCGGGCAGTCCCTTTTTAAATACATAGCGGACACTTACGGAAGCAAGAAGATCGGAGAGATCCTGAGGTCGATAAACATAATCAGATCTACCGAAGATGCCTTTCTCGATGCGCTGGGCACGAACTTCAAGGACCTTTCACAGAACTGGGATAAATGGCTCAAGACAAAATTCTGGGACACGCTGATAGCAACAGATGAACCTAAATCAGCAGCGGTGATACTGACAGATCATGAAGAATACGGGAATTCGATAAATAATTCACCGGTCATAAGCCCCGACGGAAAAAAGATCGTGTTCCTGAGCAATAAGTCTGATTACTTTGACATTTATCTGATGAGAACATTCGACGGCAAGATAATAAAGAAGATTATCTCAGGCCAGTCCTCGGGAGATTTTGAGGAATTTCACTGGCTCAGACCCGGTTTTGCATGGTCGCCGGACAGCAGGAACATAGCGTTTTTCACAAAAAGCACTGACGAGGACGCCCTTTTCATCTATGAAGCTGAAACAGGTAAAAGGCTGAAGAGAGTGAAATTCGGGCTGGACGGACTGTATTATCCCGAATGGTCTAAGGACGGCGAGCATATTTGTTTTACCGGTCTGAAAGACGGGTTCTCTGACATTTACCTTTATA
This sequence comes from bacterium UBP11_UBA4055, assembly GCA_002382735.1. Taxonomy (GTDB): domain Bacteria; phylum UBA4055; class UBA4055; order UBA4055; family UBA4055; genus UBA4055. The sequence goes on along the minus strand of DFZN01000071.1, from coordinate 78,592 downwards.
CGATAGAAACAGGAGAACTTAAGAAGCTCACCGACGACATCTATTCAGACAACGAACCCAGGTTCTCGCCCGACGGTACAAAAATAGCCTTTTCATCTGACAGGCTTGATGACCTCACGATCGACAAGAAATTGCTCTCAGGCATCATGGACAGGAATTTGAATGTCAAAGATATTTTCGTACTTGATATAGCTTCAGACACGATCACTCCGGTCACAGATCCGGGAGGTTTCAGGGAATTCTCTCCGTTCTGGATAGATGACAGCAGATTAGGATATATTTCAGACGAGTCAGGAATTTCGAATATATACTATAAAGACCTCTCATCAGGACGATCATCCGGTCTCACCAATCTGATGACAGGCTGTTCACAGGCTTCATACAGCGACAACAAAATTGCTTTTACGGCTGTATTTAAAGCCGGATATGATATATTCATGATAAATGATGCGGAAAAGCTGATCGAAAATAAAAAAGACCCTCTTGAGGTCAGATGGTATGAAGAGACCGATTTCTCAAAAGTCTCTGTGGAAAAAGACTCCACTTTCGAATTCTCAAAGACCGATCTGAGGAAATTCAAGTTCAGAAAAGACCTTTTGGAAGAGAAGCCGGAAGAAGTCATCACCGAGGAACAGAGGATAGAGCTGAGAAAGCCTAAATCCTATGCGATCCACTTTACCCCTGATATTATAACGGTCAATGCCGGGTATGCTACCGGTTACGGAGTCGTGGGTTCGACTTATCTTCAATTCTCCGATTATCTTTCCGATCACCGTTTTATTCTGGCCACCGATCTCAATCAGGACATTCTGAACTCTAATCTCGGTTTATATTACTACTACCTGAAGAAAAGAATGAACATAGGCATGGGCATCAGTCACGAAGTCGTCTATTATTACATCTGGGACGAAAGTGAGACAGAGGTTGATGACTGGTACAGGGACAGGCTTCTATGTATGCATTTATCCGCGCAATACCCATTCAGCAGATTTTCAAGAGTGGACTCATCTGTTGATATTACAAGTATAATAAATGAAAAGTGGCTGGATTCGGCTGAAGATTATCAGCATGATCACACCAATACCTTCATGACTGCAGGCGGAGGTTTTTCGTACGATAATGTTATCTGGGGATATTACGGGCCTGAGAACGGAACGAGGATGAGGGTTGACGCTGTTTACGGTTCGGAAACGGACGATCTGACGCTAAAAGAAGAGAGCACGGGTTATTTTTCCACTTTCGCTCTGGACTACAGGAAATATTTCAGGCTTAAAGGAGAATATCAGATCGCGCTGAGACTGTCAGGAGCAGTCAGCGAAGGCAGCACTCCGCAGAATTTTTATCTCGGGGGCTTTTCGAACTGGCTGAACTACAAATATAATGACGATTACAACTATGATACTTTTATTGACAAGTATTACTCTTCAAGAGTTTATCCCTTGAGGGGTTACAGGCTTCTGGAGAGATCGGGCAACAGGTATGCTCTGGTCAACGCCGAATTCAGGTATCCTTTCGTGAAATACATGGTTCTCGGTTTTCCGTTCCCGATGGTTCTGGGAAAGATCGACGGCGTCCTGTTTACCGACGCAGGGAGCGCATGGAACAATTCTGACTTCAGAGGTACGGTCAAGACTGAAGACGGCGACAGAAGACTGAAAGACATTCTTTTCTCTTCCGGGATCGGTACAAGAATGAACGCCGGCTATTTCATATTAAGGTACGATGTTTCATGGACATGGGACTTTAATTCCGCAACTTCGTCACCTATACATATTTTCAGCCTCGGAACGAATTTTTAACAAATTTAAGGAGAATTCAGATGATACACATAGCGCCGTCACTTCTCTCAGCGGATTTTCTGGAACTTAAAACCGAAATTAAGAGCGTGAAAGATTCCGGTGCCGACTGGCTTCATCTCGATATAATGGACGGTCATTTCGTTCCCAACATCACTTTCGGCCCGTTCGTTGTGGAATTCTGCAGAAAAGCGTCTGACCTCGTACTCGATGTGCATCTTATGATAGAGAACCCCGAAAGATATATTGAGAACTTCATTAATGCCGGCGCCGATATAATTTCTGTCCATGCCGAGACCTGTCCACACCTCCACAGGCAGCTTCAGCTTATAAGGTCTCTCGGAGCAAAATCCGCGGTTGCCGTTAATCCCGCGACCGAAATTGATTTTATTGATTATGTGATCGATGAATTGGATATGATCCTGTTCATGACGGTAAATCCCGGCTTTTCAGGCCAGAAGTTCATTCCTTCGGTACTTAAGAAAATTGATCTTTTCAATCAGAGATACAAAGACCGACTGAAAGATGATTTTATTATACAGGTGGACGGGGGCGTTAATGCCGAAACCTGCGGAATGCTGACAAAAAGAGGCGTGAACTGCCTTGTTTCGGGTAATTATTTCTTCAAACATCCCGACAGAGAAAAGGCTGTAAAAATTCTCAGGGGCGAAATTTAGATAATACTATGACTGCATTATTCGATAAAATAGAAACGGAATTTCTGCCGTTCGTAAATAAGCCTTTGCGTTATTCAGGTGCCGAAAAAAACACCGTTGTAAAAAAACACGCCGGAAGAACGAGCATAGTACTTCTCTATCCGGACAAATACGAGATCGGAATGTCCTACAAAGGCTTCCACATCCTCTACCATGTGCTCAACAGTTATGACGATATTGTTTGCGAGAGAGCCTTTATCCCTGAAAAGGATGCCTGTGATCTTCTCAGGCAGAAGAATATTCCGCTTTTCAGTCTGGAGACCAGAACTTCGCTGTCGGAATTTGATCTTGTGGGCATAACTCTCCCCTACGAGCTGTGTTTTACGAACATACTTGAGATACTCTCGCTTTCGGACATACCGCTCTACTCGAAAGACAGGAAGGGAAAGAAACCCCTTGTACTCGGCGGAGGGATCAATGCGATAAACCCGGAGCCCGTCGCGGACTTCTTCGACCTGTTCCTTATCGGGGACGGAGAGGAACGCCTGCCTGAGCTTTTGAAGCTATATGCCGAAAAAGCAGCGGGACAAAATGACAGAGCGGGACTTTTGAAAGAACTTTCCGCGCTTGAAAGCATTTATGTCCCCGCTCTTCTGACGGGCGGCACAAGGATAAAAAAAGCCGTGGCGATGCTTAAGGCTGATAACTACACAGATGCGCCCGTAGTCCCGCTGATGGAGATCACGCAGGACAGGGTCTCCGTGGAGGTCATGCGCGGCTGCGACCGCGGATGCCGGTTCTGTCAGGCGGGCTATTATTACCGCCCCTTAAGGGAGCGCCCCGTCACTGACATTGTCAGGCAGGCGTCCTCGATGATCGCCCGCTCGGGCTGGAAAGAGCTGACGCTTCTTTCCCTCTCGACCTCGGACTACACCAACATCGAGCCTCTTCTCGAAGTGCTTTACGAAAAATGCTCGATGAAGGGGGTGAAACTGTCCTTTCCATCAATGCGGGCGGAATCATTTACCGACAATATCGCGGTAATAGCCTCGATCGGCAGGAAAAGTTCCTTCACTTTCGCGCCCGAGGCAGGCTCTGAAAGGATGAGGATGATCATCAACAAGCCGATCGAACTGTCATCCATACTCGATGTGATGGAAAAAGTGCTCAGGCTCGGATGGAAAAGCATAAAACTTTATTATATGATCGGACTTCCTTTCGAGACCGATGAGGACATCATCGAGATGGCGGAAATGATAAACGAGATCGGCCGGTACAGCAGCTCCTACGGCAGGGTCAAAATAAATGTCTCGATCTCCCCTTTCAACCCCAAACCGCATACGCCTTTCCAGTGGGCTGAGCAGGTTCCTCTGAGCGTTTTCAAGGGCAGGATAGGTATTCTACTCTCACGAATAAGAACACCGAATGTGCACATGACATGGCGCGATCCTGAAGTCTCTATACTCGAAGCTGTTTTCTCGAGAGGAGACAGAAAACTCTCCAAAGCGATTGAGGAAGCATATAAACAGGGTGCTCTCTTTGATGCATGGACGGAAACTTTCGACTTTTCGCTGTGGAATAAAGTTTTCAAAAAGACAGGCATAAATCCGGATGATTATCTTTCGGAAAAGAGATTGAACGAACCGCTTCCCTGGGATTTTATCGATATAGGCGTGAGCAGAAAATTCCTTGAATCTGAATGGGAGAAAGCTCGGAACGAGTCCCTCACGAAGTACTGCCTGAAACAGTGCGCAAAATGCGGGATTGAGAAGGAATACAAATGCAGAGAGCTTCTTGCTGAAAAAGTGAAGGCTCCGGGCATTAAGGAGATCGTCAGGGAACATTCGGAAGTGCTCGGCCACAAAGCGGCTCCAGTGCCAAAGGCGGATATGAGGTACAGGGTCAAGTTCCGAAGGCTCAGGCAGTCAAGGTTTCTTTCCCAGAGGAACTTAAGCGCATATATCGAAAGGGAATTCTTCATCCACGACATTCCTGTCGCATTTTCAAAAGGCTTTCACCCGATGCCCGTCTTAAGCTTCTCCCACCCCCTGCCCTTCGGTTTTACATCCGACTGCGAGTTCGCCGACATCGGCTTCAAGGATGATTACATTGGTGATATCGAGGCCGACATGAGAAAAGTTTTCTCGAACATAATGGAGTTCGTCGAGGTCAAAAAGCTGGCCGGAAAGTTCACTCCGCTTATGAATTTTATTGATTACACAGAATACCTCATCATCATCCCGGACGACTCGGCAGAATACTTCACCGAATGCATCTTGAAGTTCAGGTCAAAAAAGAAACTCGTCATCAGCCGCGAGAACAAGGGAAAAGTAAAAGAGTTCGATATAATTCCTTTCGTGCAGAAGCTCCAATTCGACGGAGATAATATTATCGCGGGCATAAATTTCATTGACGGGGCTTCCGTGAAGATGTCAGAGATATTCGAACATGTTTTTAAAATAGCAGAAATGGATTATTATAAATATCCCATAAAAAAGATCAGGACGGGAAAAATGTCCGAGGCAGGACTGATAGACCCGTTCGGCAATTAAAGGAGGGCATTATGTTCAAGTGGCTGTTCAGGATCGTTCTGGCTGTAGTATTCATAGTCGTTGTCGGTCTTTTCGGGGTAAAGATCTACCTTGAGAAATATTTCGACAAGGACATAATCGTCAAGGCTGTGGAGGCTGAGACTAATTCAAGGTTCGAACTTACAGATGTGAGCATCGGGATCTTTTCTTTCACACCCTCTCTGAAGATCGACGGGATAAAGCTCGGAAAGAGAGATAAGTACGCGGACGACAAAGTCCACATCGACGAAAGGCCGAAGATAGAAGGTGAGATAATCTCAATTGAGAATATTGAGCTGAAGGCCAATCTGATCCCGCTATTCGACAAAAGGTTCGAGCTGAACAAGTTCATTATTCAGAGGCCGGTAGCGAGACTTACACTCGGTGAAGAAGGGCAGGACAATCTCACTCCCCTGCTCGGTCAGCCTTCAGGGAAAGCGGCAGAAGGAAGACCGGCAGAAGTTTCTGAGCAGGCTGAAACTGAGGCTGCGCAGGAACCTGCTGCACAGCAGCCCGATGAGCCGCAGGAGGATTTTTCGGCTAAGGACATGCCTATAGCCGCGACGATGAACCAGATCGGGATAGAGAACGGCGAGGTTGACATTTTCTTTAAGACCACGCAGCAGCGCTTTCTGATCTCGGACTTCTTCATGGTCATAGATAAGATCGACATTGATCCCAAGGACCTGATTAACCACAACAAAGCTACAGTCACTTTCAATACGAATATGGCTATATACAACAAAGAGAAGTCCGAACAGGCCAGACTCGGCATAAAGTCGAGTGCCGTTCTCAGACCGTTCAATCCTAATACAGGTAAAGTCGATCCCGAAGCTGTTTACGCGATATCTATCGGGAAAGGCTCTTTCATTCAGGCTCTTGTCGCGTTAGAAAAAGTCAAATCTTCACTTGCCACTCTGGAGAAAGTCGGTATAAATCTCGACATCCTGAGTAAAAAAGCCGTTCTAAGCAAGAATGCCGATACTGACATAAGATACAAAGAAGGGAAAGTTTCTTTCGAGGAAAACCTGAAGGTGCTTACGGCCGATTACGATGTCGCAATTCAGAAAGAGAGCTGGTTCAATGTTATGAACAATCAGCACAGTTTCAAAGGTGATCTGACTGTATCTGAGGCGGAATCCAAAAAGCTGCTTGATCAGGCGGATAAATTCATCGACGACAGCATGAAGGATGTCAAGATCAAAGGTGTCAAGATCGACAAACAGGAGATCAAGAACGAATTACTCGCAGGCGTGGTCAGAGACGGAAGAATATTTATCGAATTCACTTCAACAGGCGACATCTCAGATCCCGAAGTAAAAGTATCGTTCATGCCCGTCAGCCTCACCGAACTCATAAAAAAGAAAGCCGGCGCGTTCGTTGACGAGAAGATAGACGAAGTAAAGCAGAAAGCTCAGGAAGAGATCGACAAAGCAAAAGCTGAAGCCGAAGCGAAGCTGGAGGAAGAGAAGGCAAAAGCGCAGGCTAAGATCGATGCCGAGAAAGCTGCGGCGGAAGCCAAAGCAAAAGCTGAGGCTGAGAAAGCTGCGGCGGAAGCCAAGAAAAAGATCAAGATACCGGGATTCTGATTTGAAAAGACTTATGCTTATCATTTTTCTTTTATCAGGATATTTACTTTTCGCAGTTGACTTTGAGGAGAATCCTGATGTTGCGAATGCTGGTGATATAATTCAGCTCGCCATACCTGTTGCAGGATTTCTAACCGCTCTCGTTATAGGTGATAAGGACGGCAGGAACATGTTCCTAAAATCAGTGATTGTCAATACTGCTCTGACTCACGGTTTAAAATATATCATAGATAAACCAAGGCCGGAAGGCAACGGTCATTACGCTTTCCCTTCCGGTCACACTTCTGCTGCGTTTCAGGGAGCCTCTTTTATCCAGCGCAGATACGGTTGGAAATGGGGTATTCCCTCATACCTGCTCGCCTCGTTCGTGGGATACAGTCGCATTGAGGGCGAATCTGACATGCACGACATCTGGGATGTGCTCGGCGGAGCCGCTCTGGGCATATCATGCTCTTATTATTTTACGGACAGATATACAAAAAACGATCTGTCTGTCGGTATCATTTCAGGGAGCGATATGTACGGATTTAGTTTTTCTTATAATTTCTGAACGGTTATGAGATGTTTTAAAGTAAATATCCTGCTTATTATTCTGACAATATGTATCACATTATTTGCGGGATTTGAAGACAGGCAAATCTTCGAATATAAAGGAACTGTGTACGAATATTCAAGACCCCGTCTGCCTGACCCTTTTAAAAGAATTGTGCCCGATTATCTTGAATATGCCGGACTTTTTACGCAAAAGAATAGTCTGATCACCTATTCGCTTGTTGCAGTTTCTACGGCTGTTTTGATCATATACGATCAGGAACTTATCGATGAAGCTAAAGATCTGGGACGGGATCTGAATATAAACAGCAAAGATATGACTCAATCGTTCATTACTATCGGAGGCATACCTGTTTTCAGAGGTCCGACCGATCTCGGATCATCTTTATATTTCCTCGGCGACGGGTGGCTGCACGGATCAATCATGACAGGATTTCTAACTTACGGTCTGATCAAAGACGACAACAGGGCTCTGCAGACCGCATCACAGCTGGCTGAAGGACTTATAACTACCGGGATCGCTACCCAAGTGCTAAAACATATAACAGGCAGGCAGAGTCCTTACAGATCGACCGAAGAAGGAGGAAAATGGGATTTCTTTCCCGACCAGATCGATTACCATGAGCATGTTTCAAGTTATGATGCTTTTCCATCCGGGCATCTGGCTACGGCAATGATGACTTTTACTGTGATCACGGAAAATTATCCGGAATACAACCGGTGGGTCAAACCAGTAGGATGGACACTCATGGGGCTGTTATCTTTTCAGATGATGAACAACGGCGTACACTGGGCAAGTGATTATCCTTTAGCTCTTGCTATCGGATACGGTTTCGGAAGGATTGCAGCAGATAACGGAAGAAGGGTAGTTTCAGATCATGATAAAACAGCTGTGCGATTTGTTCCATATTATAAAAATGATGCTATTGGTTTAGGCATAAAATATAATCTATCAATAAAATGAGATTAAGACTTCTAAAATGTGTATGTCAGACTCAAACCATCCTCATTCCCATTTTAGAAAGACATTACTGTTCAGCTTACATATTTAATGCCTTTAAAATCATTACTGCTTCTGATCCCGAAGGAATTTAAACCGTAAACAGATAAGAAACATAGCAACTGTCAAACTGCGTTTTATTTAAGTGACTAAAATTAATTATTACCGGACGCAAGTTTTATGTGTATATTTTTGTGAAATAATGGTATAAGGATATTATATTGAATTTTTCTTTTACTTACAGGTTTTTGTATAAATGAGAACTCATGCCTGTTATGCACATTTGATCGTAATTATGACGATTTTTGCCGGAACTCTGTTTTCATTATCTTTTACGGACAGTAAAGGAAAGATATTGGTTACAGATGACGATATGATAATCAGACTGGTCGAGATACCGGATTCTGATATAAAGACTGCCGAAGCGGTATTTAGAGTTCAGGCAGAACCTGAGGACTGTTACAATATAATAAAGGCCGTTGAAGAATATCCTGTGTTCATGCCGGACATCAAGAAAACTGAACTTGTAAAAGAAACGGATAAGGGCAGATACTACGACTATATTTATGATGCGCCTTTTTCTGATATGGAATACACACTGTTTATGACTGATTCAGTCAGTGATAAAGAATATTTTATTGATTGGGACTATGTTACAATAGTGGCGATCATATTCTTCATTTATATTCTTCGTCGTGGCCGATATAGTGCGTTTTGCTCTGTAATTCAATAGTAGGGTGTTACAAAAGCGGAATGCCGGTTTTTAAAATCTCCGCCGCAAAAGGGTTATTCAAATTCAAATCCTTTTTTGCGATAGGATGCGGTTCTATTCTGTTATCATATTTAGAAGACAATAGCATAAGTTCAACCTGGAAGTCAAATCTTTCATTATCTTTAAGTTTATCCAGCACCAAAGCTATATCTATATCACTGTTCTCATCAAAATTACCTTTTGCATAAGACCCGAAAAGGTATGCATTCACAAGATGAGGGTTCAATTTGATCGCTGCTTTTATAAACTCATTTACCAGTTTAGCTGTTTTTTTATCCATTCCCGGTTCTCTGTTATTTTATTTAACCATTCCTCAGTGAACTTTTTTGTGCATTTTTTATAGAAATTAGTTTTATAATCGTCATATCTTGCATTAATGTTGAATGCGGTAACAGTGATAAAGAATATTCTCTTTTCTTCATCAAATTCAAGCTTAGAATCCATAGCCAGCTTTAATAAATTATGGATCAAAGGTGCGTGTGTTCCGATAATTTTTACATAATAAGCCTTAAGAAGCTTTTCTATTACCAAATGTCCGATAAAAAGTGACCAGTTGTATTCTTTCTTTTCAAACATTGAGTTCATAGTCTGAAAATCTCTATCCGAGCCGTTAACCCAAAATTCAACGATCATATTTATGTCATTTCTGTCAATATTTTCGGAAAGCTTTGATTTCATTCATGTTTCCTTTGGTTACTAATAATATACAAATAATTTCGGCTTAAATCAAAATTTTTCATGTCTTTTTCGTCGCATGAATTCTCAGATCGTCCTGAGCGTCAGGATCCGGACTGATTTCGTAACTGATCAACTTGAATCCGGCACTTTTAAACTCTTCAACTATATCTTCAGGTAATCCAATATATCTGCCTGCGACACCATCTCTTATCATGCATCTTGATTCAGGATCGAACAATTTAAGAACTTCAGGGTCTCTTATTCCTCCGCACATTGTTTCGGAGAAGAAAATTCCGCAGGGTTTAAGAACACGAAGCGCTTCAGAAAGAAACTTTTCTCTATCTTTGCCTATTATGCAGTGCAGGCAGTGACCGTCCAGAATATAATCAAAGTAATTGTCAGGAAAATCGCAAAGATCCATCACGCTTCCGATCATGAAATCAGGTTTTAAATTCCTTTCTTTCGCTTTTTCTTTTGCCCATTCTATAGCAGTCGGTGAAATATCAATCCCGTATGCTTCATAGCCTTTTGAGGCCAAAACCAAAGTCATATCGCCTGCACCGCAGCCAAGCTCCAGAACTCTACCATCTTTAGGAATGCAGGCTATCCTTAGGCTGTCTTCGATCACCTTTTCGAACTTCAAATTATCTTCTTCTGAAGCCCAACCGGGTTCACCTTTTGCTTTCCGGTACCTGTATGCTCCGTCGTGGCCGATATAGTGTGTTTTGAGTTCTTCTGTCATCACCCTACTCATAATGAGTCCATATTCTGATAACTTTCACGATTCTTTCCTGATCGTAGATCTGATATACAAGACGGTGCTGAATATTTATTCTTCTTGAATATGCACCGGAAAGATCACCGACAAGCTTTTCATACTTGGGGGGATTTTGTAAAGGATCGTCTGAGAGAATCTTAAGCGGTTCCGCAGCTTTATCTTTGAGCGCGGCTGATTTTAGCTTCAGAGCATCTTTCTGAGCCTGTTTTGTATATATTAATTTCCACTTCACCAGTAAAGATCCGTATCGCAATCATCAACAGGGGTTTCCAGCCCTTTCTTTATTGATTCTCTCATCTTTGGAATTGAGAGAAGATAAAGAGTTTCATTGATGGCTGACCAGTCTTCTTCTGATATTAAAACAGCATTTCCCCGTTTGCCTGATATCAGAATGGTTTCATGCGATTCATTTGCTAAATCCACAAGATTGTATAAATTTTTTCTGGCTTCAGTTACATTTATTGTAGTCATCCGATTACCTCCTTCTAGGAATAAAAGTACGGAATTTCGTACGCTTTGTCAAGAGAAAGTTTTACATTTTTCAGGCTGTCTTCCGGTAAGAGTCCAAGCTCTTTCATTATTTCGATCTTATATAATTCCTTTGTTGTCATGCGACACCTCCAGTTTAATTTTCATAACTCAATATATTACCACGGCAATTAAAAAGAGAAACACAGAGAAAATTAAGAGTTTTTTCAATCATCAAAAGGTCATTTATGCAAAGGGATTGTTTTAAATATTTATTTGCCGGAATAATAATATGCTTTTCTGACAGGTTAAAAAAATTATAAACTTGTTTTTAGCTGTTTTCTGCTTTAAATTACACGAATAAAACTTTGGAAGTGGATGAAGAAACTTCACATCATATCGGGTGCGAACGGAGCTGGAAAAACTAATGCTTGGCCGTATAAATACATTAATCTCAGAAGACGAGAACTTTGCTTTCGAGACTACTCTTGCATCAAAATCATTTATTAAATACATTGATAAAGCTCAAAGCAAAGGATACTCGACTAAATTAGTTTTTCTTTGGTTGAATGCTCAGGAGCTTGCAGTTGAAAGGGTAAAATGTCGAGTTACTGAAGGTGGACACGATAACCCGCTCGATGTTATCAAACGAAGATATAAAAGAGGTTTAGAGAACTTCAAAATTTATAAGAATTCTATATACAGCTGGATATTTATTAACAATTCCGGCAATCCGTATAAGATTATAGCTGAAGGTACTCGAAATAGTGAAATTATTTATCATAAAAAAGAATGGAATAATTTAACCGGACAATATAATGACTAAAGAAGAAATCCAAAAAGAAAACGAGCTTATCAGAATAGGACTAGAAGAAGCTTACATTAAGCTGGTCAAGTTCAAAAAAGAAAAGAACAGTCCTCTTGTGGTAAGCAAATCCGGTAAAATTGTAAAAATAATGCCGGAAGATATCCCCCCAAAAGCAAAATATACAAGATAGTTTACCAGATAATTTCATTCTGACCGTGGTTCTCAGTATCGCAGTAACGACTTCGCAGCGCGGCTAAAAGAACTTGAGTTCATGCAAAGCATGAGCAGAAAAGGAAACCGCGAAGTAACTTTCAACAGGAAATCGGGTACATTCCAGTTTTTATTTCATTTGAGATTTTCCTTACTTTGTCGTAAATTTAGTCCGCAATGGCAGAAGACTACAAAAAATATCTTGATCCGGAATTTATCGCGACTTTTTCAAACCTGAGCCTGACGACGAGGATGGTTCTAAAAGGTTATATGCTCGGAATTCACTCAAGCCCAATGAAGGGTTTTTCGGCAGAATTTTCTGAGCATAAGCAGTACAACGACGGTGACTCGACCAGGTTTATAGACTGGAAGATATTCGGCAGGACAGAAAAGTATTTTTTGAAGCAGTTCGAAGATGAAACGAATATCTACGCAAATATTTTTCTCGACAGATCGGCCTCAATGGATTTCCGTTCGGGCAAATTCAAATACTCAAAGCTAGATTACGGAAAACAGCTTGCCGCGGCCGTTGCGACTATCCTTATCAATCAGAAAGACTCCGTGGGTTTCGGAAATTACTCCGATGGACTTAAGGAATATATCCCGCCAAGATCGTCGAAACAGCATCTGAAGAACATACTGATAAACCTTGAAGGTCACGGATCTTATAAAACGAACGAAACATACCGTTCATTTGACCATATCAGCCTCAAATTAAGCAAATCCGGAATTCTTGTCGTGATCTCGGACATGCTCGAAGAGCCGCAGGATCTGATCGGCAGAATACTTACGCTGCAGAAAAGACAGCAGGACATTATTGTGTTCATGATAGCGGATGATGACGAGTACAACCTTGAGCTTGGGACTCACATGAACCTCATCGATTCGGAAACGGATGACAGCCTGATAATCAAAACGCCGCTTTTGAAGGAAAAGTATAAAAAGATCTATGACGAGCACATAAACAAGTTCAGAAAAGTGTTTACCGAAAAGAAAATTTATTTTACATTTATAACGACACGGACACCTTTCCACATTCCGTTGAGGGAGATATTTCTTGTTCGGGGGAAAAAATAATTATTGGAGACAGCATGAAAAAATACATCGATGAAAAAATGCCTTACAAAGTTAAGGATATTAAGCTGGCGGATTTCGGCAGAAAAGAGATCGAGATAGCCGAAAAAGAAATGCCCGGGCTTATGTCTATCAGAAAAAAGTATGCGCCGGAACGACCTCTTAAGAATGTCAGGATAACAGGCTCACTGCACATGACGATCCAGACTGCGGTTCTAATCGAGACCCTTGTTGACCTCGGCGCAGATGTCAGGTGGTCAAGCTGCAACATTTTTTCAACTCAGGATCACGCCGCTGCGGCCATAGCAAAAGCCGGAGTGCCTGTTTTTGCCTGGAAAGGCGAAACCTTAGACGAGTTCTGGTGGTGTACTGCACAGGCAATGTCGTTCCCCGGAGGAAAAGGTCCGCAACTTATAGTTGATGACGGCGGCGATGCAACTCTAATGTTCCAGAAAGGATACTATGCCGAGAAAGACCCGAAACTTTTCAATATTAAGGATTCAAGCTCTGACGGTAAGGCTTTGTTGAGATCTCTAAAGCTGATGTATGAAGAAGATAAGGATAAATGGCACAGATGCGCCAAAGAGCTCAAAGGCGTTTCAGAAGAGACGACTACGGGCGTTCACAGGTTGTACAAAATGTTCGAAAAAGGCGAGCTTTTAATACCGGCTATTAATGTGAACGATTCAGTGACTAAATCCAAGTTCGACAACCTGTACGGATGCAGAGAATCACTGCCTGACGGTATCAAGAGAGCCACCGATGTAATGCTTGCGGGCAAAGTAGCTGTAGTCTGCGGATACGGAGATGTCGGAAAAGGCTCGGCGAGATCTTTGAGGAACTACGGCGCAAGAGTTATAGTGACCGAGATAGACCCGATCTGCGCGCTTCAGGCATCAATGGAAGGCTATGAAGTTACGACGGTCGAGGACACACTCGGCAGAGCGGACATTTATGTAACGACCACAGGCAACAAGGATGTTATAAGGATAGAGCATATTCTTAAGATGAAAGATCAGGCTATCGTATGCAACATCGGCCATTTCGACAATGAGATTGAGGTTGAAAAGCTTGAAAAATGCAAAGAGCTTAAAAAGAAAACAAATATTAAGCCTCAGGTCGATAAATATACTTTCAAGGACAATCATGAGATATTCCTTCTTGCTGAAGGCAGGCTCGTGAACCTCGGGTGCGCGACCGGACACCCTTCGTTCGTTATGAGCAATTCATTCTCGAATCAGGTGCTTGCCCAGCTTGATCTGTGGGCGAACCGTAAAAAGTATAAGATCGGAGTTTACAGGCTTTCAAAGAAAGCTGACGAGGAAGTGGCGAGACTGCATCTTGAAAAGATCGGAGTAAAACTGACAAAAATGACAAAAGATCAGGCTGATTACATCGGCGTTGCGCTTGAGGGCCCGTATAAACCCGAGCACTACAGGTATTAGTTGTATTTAATACCGGAGACGATCACAGAACCGGATACAGAAATTTCTGACTGACCGGGATCTTGGAAACAAAACAGATTATCACTTTCCAGAGTCAGTTCTTTGTTCAAAAAATCGATTTTACTGCATGACTTTGCGTAGATCAGAAGCTCATCGCAGATACAGCTTAATTTTTTTGTGCCGTGAATAACTTCTACAGAAGAGCTGCACTTCTTTCTTAAAGTCATGACATTGAAATCTCTTATCGGTCCGTTTACAAGCTCTGCATGAGTCTCTTCATCTCCGGAAAATTCTGCTATATCAGAAGTAGTTAAGATGCTGCTGCTTTTCCCGTCAGAATGTTTAAGCCTGACCCCGTTGCCTTCGAGCATAATAAGCTTTCTGTCGTAACCTGAAAAGTCGGAGAACTGACCGTTCTCGGTAACTCCCGCTATGCTCAGCCTGTAAATGTATTTGTCCGAATCAGAACAGTTCTTGACAAAAAGTTCGGTCGTCATACCCTTTCCGTTCTTCCACGGCATTGTTCTGTATTCGTCAGGTTTGATTATTCTGTATTCCATTTACCTGTCCCCGTTTACTATACGAAGCGAAACAGCCTCGGCGATCTTTATACCGTCGATCGAGGCAGACATTATCCCTCCCGCATAACCTGCTCCTTCTCCGCCCGGGAACAGCCCCCTTACGCTGACGCTCTGGAAGTCATCTCCCCTGACGATCCTTACAGGCGAGGAAGTTCTGGTCTCGGATCCCGTGAGAACAGCATCGTACATATCAAAACCTTTTATCTGCTTTGCGAATTCAGGGATCGCTTCTCTGATCGCATTTATCGCGAACTCAGGCAGTAACGATGAAAGTTCTGTCCATTTCACTCCGGGCTGATATGAAGGTTTGACGGTGCCCTGAGAAGCTGAAGGAACACCTTTCAAAAAGTCGCCGACAAGCTGGGTCGGAGCTTTGTAATCTCCCCCGCCGAGCAGAAATGTTTTTCTTTCAATATCCCTCTGGAATTCGACGCCGCCCGGCACTCCCGTGAAAAAATCGGACGGCTTCACCCCTACTACGATCGCACTGTTGGCGTTCACATCGTTACGCTGGTACTGGCTCATGCCGTTCGTGACTACGCAGCCTTCTTCCGAAGTGGCGGCGACCACCCTTCCGCCCGGGCACATGCAGAAAGTGTAAACGCTCCTGCCGTTCGAACAGTGATGTACGAGTTTATAATCCGCGGCTCCGAACCTGTCATCGCCCGCGTATTTCCCCAGCCGCGCCCTGTCTATCAGCTCCTGCGGGTGCTCTATCCTGAACCCGACCGAGAACGGCTTGGGTTCCATCGTCACGCCTCTGTTCAGGAGCATTTCAAATGTGTCCCGGGCGCTGTGGCCAATCGCGAGGACGGCACTGTCCGTCCCGATTGTACCGCCGTTGCTCAGGACAAGTCCCGTAACTTCGCCGTTTTCCGACATCAGGTCCGTTACCTGAGTTTCAAAGAGATACTCGCCGCCGAGCTCAATTATCTTGTTCCGGATGTTCTCTACCACCTTCACGAGGCGGAAAGTCCCGATGTGCGGCTTTGAAACGAACCTGATCTCGTCAGGCGCGCCTGCCGATGCAAGCTCATTTAGAACTTTTATCCTGTAATTTTCCGTATCCCTTATCTGCGTGTTGAGCTTGCCGTCGGAAAATGTACCGGCGCCGCCTTCGCCGAACTGGATGTTCGATGCGGGATCGAAATGACCGCCCCGCCAGAATCCGAATGTGTCCGCGCTCCTTTCCTTGACGGGTTTACCTCTTTCAATTATAAGAGGTCGAAAACCTGCCTGTGCAAGTATCAGAGCACAGAACAGCCCGCACGGCCCTGAACCGATCACTACAGGTCTTTTGAAATTCTGTGAATTTGCTTTAGCTTTGAACCGGTATTCAGTATCAGGCGCAAGGCTTATTTTTTTGTAAGTTTTGATCTTATCAAGGATCTCTTTCTCATTTTCTATCTCTACATCTAAAGTATAAACGAACAGTATATTCTCTTTATTTCTTGCGTCATAACTTCTCTTCACTACCTTAGTTGACAGCAATCTTTTTTTAACGATCCTTAGCCTCTTCAAAACTGCAGTTCCTATCTCATCTGCAGAATGATCGGTCTTTAAAATAACATCAGTGATCCTTAGCATTTTTTATTCCAGATTTATATTATAAAATTAGGCGCACGGAGCGCCTAATTTTTTTAAAAAAATATTTTCAAACGGGGATTATCTGTCTCCGCCTCTTCCGCCTCTGTTGGCTCCGCCAAATCCGCCTCTGTTACTGTCTCCGCCTCTTCCGCCTCTGTTACCGCCGAAATTGCTTCTCGGAGGTCTAAATCCCCTGTCGCCTTCCGGTCTGGGTTTGGATTCGTTAACTTTCACAGCTCTGCCGTTCAATTCCTGACCGTCCATACCGTCAATGGCTTCTTTAGCTTCGGATTCAGATGACATCTCAACGAAACCGAATCCTTTAGATCTCCCGTCGATCTTGTCTTTAACTACCACTGCCGATTCTACGGTACCGAATTTCTCAAATGCATCTTTAAGATCGTCATCGGTCGTGTTGTAAGACAGATTTCCCACATAGATTTTCATTCGCCTCTCCTGATTTGCGTTTCCCTGTTTATTTTTTCTGTACGGATCAAACCGCCCTCTCTCCAATTTTTTTGATTGGGTATAGTATGTTAAAACATATTTTCGGCAAAATCAACAACTAAATTGATTATTAACGACGATTTTTTATTTTTATCATGAAATACTCAACTGAACACTTGAAGAATGCTGACCGATTTGTTATATTATGTTCCTTGTTAACTTAAATGCCATGGGAACGTTATGAGTATAAAACAGCTCGGAATCGAACTGGGACCGAATTTCAGAGAACATAACATAATCGGATATTCTGAGAAAATTTCAGAGGTGGTCGCTATCGCGAAGACAGTAGCTCCGACCAATCTGTCGGTTTTGATTTCTGGTGAAAGCGGTACGGGGAAAGAGGTCTTTGCGCAGCTTATTCACGACCTGAGTGAAAGAAAAAATAACAAATTCATCCCGATAAACTGCGGAGCGATACCTGAAGGCCTGATTGAAAACGAACTTTTCGGACATGAGAAAGGATCGTACACCAGCGCCACCGACAAATCAAAAGGATATTTTGAGATGGCGGATAAAGGAACTATCTTTCTTGATGAGATAGGTGAACTCCCACTGGCAAGTCAGGTCAAACTGCTGAGGGTTCTCGAGAACGGAACATTCATGAAAGTTGGAGGCTCCTCCAATGTGAAAGTTGATGCGAGAGTTATAACCGCTACTAATAAGAACCTGCCTAAAATGGTTGCAAAAGGCACATTCCGCGAGGATCTTTTCTTCAGACTTAAAGCTGTTACACTACAGCTTCCCTCGCTTAAAGAAAGACTTGCCGACATTCCGGTTTTCGTGATGAAGTTCTCTTCAGATTCGGCACAAAAATACAACAGAAGCCAGCTGATTTTTGATAAAGATGCGCTCTCCGAGATGATGAATCACCACTGGAAAGGAAATATAAGGGAACTAAAGAATTTCATCGATATGCTGACTGTAATGGAAACAGGTAAAACTGTCACAGGTGAGATCATCCGTAAGTATCTTAAGACTGAGAATACAGCCTCATACCTGCCTATGATCATTCAGGATGAACCTAAAAGGGACACTGATCTTATTTTCAGGACTCTGCTTGAAATAAAAAGCGATCTTAATATTATAAAAAAATTCATTATCGATATATATTCCGACAAAGATGCTCCGCCCGTTTACGGGAGCAATGTAAAAGACATACTCACATCTGAAAGAGAGATCGTACCTACAGAGGAACTTTCTGAGAAGGATGAGATACTGCTGACGCTCAAAAAACACCGCGGGAACAGAAGAAGAGCCGCCGAAGAACTGAATATAAGTGAACGAACTCTTTACAGAAAGATAGAAAAATACGGGATCGAATTATGAAATATCTGATCAGTATCGCAGCTTTTCTCTTTTTAATTTCATGCGGAAATTATTCGTTCTCAGGTAAAAGTATTCCCTCCAATGTAAAAAATGCCCAGCTTCTGATATTCGAGGACTATTCGGGAAGATACGATCTCAGCCTGCCTGAGATCCTGAACGAAAGCATTATAAAGCAGATAGAAAATTATAATTATTTCGATCTTGAGAACCTGTCTGACGCTGATGCGAAGATCTATGGAACTGTGATCTCGTATTCAGAAAACGCATCTTCTCAAACAAGAGATGAAAATATTGACCAGATGGTAATATCTCTCACTGTCGAGATCAGTTTCTTCAATAACGGAACCGACGAATACATTGTCAATAGACAGAGAATATCCGACAGCGAATATTTCATGGCTTCAGGCGGAGACGAAGAGAGAAGAACAGCTTTCGATATACTTATTGAAAGGATCTCCGAAAAGATCGTTCTGGCTTTAAGTTCTAACTGGTAATAAGGAGTTTCATTATGAACCTTGAAATCGTAAAAATAAATACCCCGGAAGGCTGCAATATAATACTGGGGCAGGCTCATTTTATCAAGACCGTCGAAGACATCTATGAAGCTGTCGTCAATACTGTTCCGGGAGTAAAATTCGGAATCGCGTTCTGCGAGGCCTCCGGAAAATGTCTGATCAGATTCGACGGGAACGATGAAGAGCTTGAGAAGACAGCTACAGAAAACGCATTCAGCCTTTCGTGCGGACATTCGTTCATTATCGTTTTGAAAGACGCTTTCCCGATAAACCTGATGGGAAGGGTAAAGGATGTACCGGAAGTATGCAATATTTTCTGCGCCACAGCCAATCCTGTCGAAGTTATTGTTGTGTCAACAGAACGGGGACGCGGCATACTTGGAGTAATTGACGGCTCAAAACCGGCCGGGATTGAAACAAATGAAGACAAAAAATGGCGGTACGATTTCTTGAGAATGATCAGATATAAGAAATAAAATGATCAGTAAGTTTATTATTCATAATCATAAACACGAAGAGATCTTCTGTCTTCTGCAATGACATATATCCTGTTTCCGAGAAGGCTGAAAGTCTCACCGGATTTCACAAAGTCAAGGACTGTCGTGTTTATAAAAGCACCTTTTTCGAAAATGTCAACATAAAGCGAGTCCTGATTTTGAGATGTTCTCTCAGCGGGTGAGTTTATCCACAATTTATTTTTTTTGTCAACATGAATTGAATTTATAGCCTTCTTATAGTGCCGGATCCGTGTATCAAGAGCATTGAAACCTGCAGATGTTAAGAAATCATTCAGTGCGTTAAGTTCGTATTCATTATATTTGACAGGAGTGAAATCCTTTTCAATTATCTGTTTGATGTTCGATCTGCTGTTTATTGCATATATTTTGTAATCCGATCCCTTATTTTCAGCTATATAGAACATTCCGTCCCTTAATGCGTAAGTTGTGAAAAGGTCGGCAGCGGAGAGTTTATCAATCGGAAAACATATCTCTTTTATGACCTTGCTCACTTTAAATCTGTCATTCAAAAGACACAGGTCATTTGTCATATAATCTACTGAATCGATCAAAGCCCTTTTCCAAACGAAAGATGAAAGGTTTGTTTTTGAATCAGACATCATATAAACCGGTTTGAAGCCGGACATGAGGAACTGGCTATTAATAAACTGCCCGTTAGAAAGATATCTGACAAGTTTGTTGGATCCCTGGTCAAAAATAAGAAGTGTATCATACAGGGCGGCAAATTGAGTAGGAGCTTTGAATTGGCTGACATCTATACTGCTTTGCTCGGGAAAATATTTATCGAATTCTCCGCTGCTGTTGTATTTTTTGATGACTGCGTGCTTTCCGTCAAGTATGTATATATTTTCATTAAAATCAGTAATAACCTGAGCTATCATGCCAAAGCCCTTCATTGAATCAGGAACATTCTGGGGCCCGTTAATTTCGAATAATAAATCTGCCTGAGGCCTGTAAATACCTCCCGGCTCACCGGAGTTTTTATGAAATTCTATTCCGTCGATCAGTTCAAATGAATGCTTTTTTTTCTCTTTGGAGCAGCCTATTATAATTATGATCAGGAAAACTGCTGATACTACGGTAAATTTTATTTTCATCGGTTTCTCCTTCGATTTGGCATAAATATAAATCCCCGAACACATAAATTCAAGTAATTTTTCTCAGGAAATATATATCAAAGTTCCATTCTGAATTCTATTCTAAGTTCATGGAAAGGCTTTTTATCGTATGACAGGAATCTGCCCGAATATAAAAAACTTCCCAATACCCTCTTACCGAATCTGTAATCTGCGTTTGATCGCCATTTGTAGCTCATACCCTTTCCTAATCCCGCATTCATTGAGAATGGTATTTCCTGGTATGAATCAACTTTGATGACATCTATGCCTGCTCTGAATATTCCGTATTTGAAAAATCCTGCAGATAGCCCTGGCGACATTCTGTAGCTGTTGGATGTTACCTCCCGTATGTCCTCATACTCTCTCCCGTATTCTATCTCAACCGACCATATCAGATCCGGTCTGATGCTGTGCCTGATGTTGTAAGAAGCATAATTATTCGACAGATCATCCATCTTAATATCTGTAAAGCTGTATCTTTCTTTCCTTTCAAGTTTTCCGGATATCTTATGAGTGAAATCTCCAAATATCCTCTTAAAAGACATGTAGTGCTCTTTTATCAACGAATTGTCTGAATAATTCATGAACTCGCGATAAAGACTTTTTCTGTAATGCAATGAATAATCCGCACTGAATTTACTGTTTTTTAACAAATATAACCCTGTGCGGGAATCTATTATCCCCGTGATCGTCGAATCATTTTGAAATGTCCTTAAATTTAGAAATATCACATCGGATGTTTTGTCTGTTCCTGACTTCTCTTCGATCTCAATATCCTGTTCGATGTCAATTCTTGAGAGCCAGTATAGAATATTACTTCTGTCTTCACTGTCGGGAAAATCAAAAAACGATTTGGCTGTCAACCTGACTCCGGCTGCTTCTGACGGGTCGTCTGCCGTGTTTATGTAATATGAAAAATCTCCGAAATCATCAGGATAGTATTCACCATCAACAAATACGAACTGCCCTGTACCTTCATCAACTTTGTAGTATGTTCTGATCTTCCGGTAATAATTCGTTATTTCGGTTCCGTATTCACAAAACACTCTGTATCTGCTTTCTTTGTTGTAATTCAGCCTGATGTTGATCATGTCGTAATTGACATTTGAAGAATCTGCGCGATCGACCTTTACATTAGTCCATACCGCATCTGTGCTCATTACAGATCCTAACCTCTTCTCGACTTTTACAGTATTAGTATATCTCTCAACGGGGTCATTATTTTCTAAACCTATCCTTCCATATTCAAAATCATGTGAAAGTAAAGTGTTCGAAGAATTATAAGCTGAATGATTTCCCAGCTTTGAAGATATCTCTTTATCACTGATCCCGTTAATATTTTTCGAAGAAGTGCTTCCTCTAAGATAAGGCCCGAAACTCCACAAATTACCTGTAAACCCGGGATTGAAGAACAAACTCTTCTTTTCTTTTATTATTGAATCATTTTCAGCTTTATAAAACGAGATGTCGGCTTTGTAATAATAATTTCTTTTTCTCAAGTATGAACTGATCTTATGTCCGTTCTCAAAGAAAGATCCGCCTTTATCCAGATAGAAAATGCTGTAGTTGTTCGCTATATCGTTCCCGATCTTATGATCAAGTCCGAATCCGTACCTGAGATAGTCCCCGCCTGTGTTCATATCACTGTCGTCTATGTCTTCATCTTCGAGGACTTCTTTCAGCCTTGACGGCAGGACAAGTTCTTCATTATAAAATTTTCTGCTCAAATTTATCTTAAACTCTCCCAATCTGCCCTTTCCTGTAGAAAAAGACAGCATCTGTCTATCACCGAGACCGTTGAATTCAGTCTCACTGCTGCTGTAAAGATTTTTATTCAGAGCTGATGCCGCGAATTCGCTCTCAATAGATATCCTTTCTGATAGAAAAGTGCCCGACAGGTGCATTCTTGAGTATGAATTAGGAGCTTCTATCTTTATAAGAGGAAGATAATTGCCCCCGTTGACAGCATCATGTACAAAGAATGATGTTCCGGTACTGTCGTAATCAATTTTGTATTCGCCTCCCGTTTCAAAATATGAGAACCTTACTGTGTAGTCTCCGTTTCCCGAGCCTCTGTAAACATATATCGAATCAGGCTCAATAAGATCATAATCACCCTCGTCCGGTGTAAATACACCCCCTGAAGCCAGAATATACTCAGATCCGGAATTCTGGAGCATCTCCTTTATTTCATCAGACATATCAAAAGAAACCGGTTTATCCTTTATATCAGATGTCTGATAATAATTGAACCCGATTTTCATGCCTGTTTCATTAAGGCGGGCTTTTGTGTCAAATCCGTATGTAATATTATTATAATCACTTGTAAAATATCTGAAATCAATCATGATCCTGTCTCCGTCATGGACGGGTGTGCCTGCAAGAAAATAGAGTTCGGCATTGAGATTGTCAAAATAATATTCAGAACCCCTACTGAGCTTTTTGCCGTTCAGCCAAACAGTTTCTGATCCTGGCTCAATCTCATAACCTGTCCTGTCTGCACTATTTCTGATCAAATACGGTCCCGTAAGTCCTTCCATTCCTGTAAAAACTGCGCTGGAATATTCTGTACGACCGGCTGATACGAATCCCTCTGCTGAATACTCTTTGACATTAGTGTTCAGCAGTGCTCCCGAAAGCGAACTCTCCAATTTCCCGAATTCTCCGGAATCATAATCTATTGAAAAATTACCCATTCTTGAAAAAAATCTCGGATGCCTGAACTGTATGTAAATGTTCTCAATATCTTTTAGGGATTCAGTTGAACCTTCTTCAGATACGGCCATATTATCGTCCGAAACAAAAGCAGATATCTCCATATTATCCGAAAGTTTTCCGTTAAGCTCCAGATTGAGACCGGATATTATTCCCGCTCCGGAAGTATTATTAAAACTGATCCCTCTGTATATAACTCCGCTTCTTCGAAGATCGCCGTTGTCAGAAATATTCGCGTCTTTTTCGATAAGAACCGATGAAGTATCTGAAACAACAGAATCCGGGAGAATGTACCGGTAAAATAATTTTCCCGTAATCTCTTCATAATCTTCCGAATGTAAAAGTAAAGCTGCTGCAAAAAACAATATTTTGGTCACCTTATTTAACAATGAACGCTGTCTCCGAATTTGTCTGAATATTATGAACTTAAATGAAAATTTCAAGCATTTATTTCGACTAATGAACGAATTTGCAGCTGTTTTGTTCAAATAAAAGTACTTGCAAAAAAGTTAAATTTACGATATTATTATGTGTGATCATGGATGTTTAATTAAAAAATGAGGGTAAAAATGCAGAAAAGATCAATGCTGATAATTATGCTGACAGTTTCAATAATTTGTGCCAAAGTTAATGTTGGGTTTTATACTCTGTCGCAGAATGGAGGAGATATTCAGAATAAATGGATCGGATACGCTCTTGCGGACATTACCGCTGAAAAACTTGCTGCCGTGAACGAGATAAATATCATTTCGGATGACAGGATATACGATTTTCTCGTATCGAAAAATCTGAATCCTTTTGTCAACACTGCCTCAGTAAATTCTTTTACAGGCGAGATCAAGGAAAATTTCAATCTCGATTATATTGTCACGGGAAATTACACCGTCAATCCTGACAACAGCCTGCCAGTAAATGTTATCGTATATAATCTTAATGACGGCACAACGACACCTGCGATCGTAATTCAGGGTTTTGTAAGTGATCTTTATACGATAGTATCTTACATCACTCAGCCTGTCTGCATGAATATGGGACTTAGCCTTAATGTTAATGAAATAGCTAAGATCAAGCAGATAGACCTGACGACAAAAAGAACCGGCGTTGCCAATACTTATAAGGGAAAAATAAGTCTTCGCAATAAGGACTACAAAGGAGCAGCCGAATTTTTCGAAGCCGCATATAAAGAGGACCCGACCAATTCTACTACAAAAAAATATTATGATGAAGCTTTATCGCATTTTTACGGCAACGGCATTTTTTCTTACAATCTACTCGAAACCGATTATGCCAACAGCACTCCTTTCAGAAAGCAGTATATGATAACAAGGAACATTTCAAAAAATTACAAGGGAGAAGTTCTCTCTTCAAAATTATCTCCGAGGAACGGCGGGACACATTATGACATTGAGCTTAATATACGACTGACTTTACCCGCCGGTATCTATTCAACAGTTACTTCTCTGATAGATAAATTCTCATCAGGAGGAAGCGCGAATCTTGATGACGGTGTTTACAATCCCAACGCTACAAAAATCGTCAGCGAGAGAGAGCAGTTCGAAAATAATGTGGCCGGCTATATGATCAATGTCAAATTTCTTGACAGCAGCGGAAAACCTTTACAACACAGCACCCAGTCATTCAAAACATCTTTCGGAATGTCATATTCAGGATCTGTCAAGAATGTATTTAAGAACAACTATGCAGACACATATGTGATTATGCCATCTGTTGCAAGAGAGATCGTTCAACAGACATCTTCTATTGAAATAACTGTCGAATAAACTTCGATTTAAAAATAATAAGACCGTCCGAAAATTCGGACGGTTTGGTTTTTGGAGAAATGAAATGTCTAAATATGAACTCAATGGGGATAATCTTGATCTTGAGTTGTTCGGCAGAATAATAAACGATCAAGAAGCGGCAGTAACTGTTAGTGATGCCGCAAAGAAAAAGATCTGCAGATGCAGAAAAATCGTCGACAGTATAATTGAAAATAATACTATCCGTTACGGGATAAATACGGGATTCGGAAAATTCAGCAATGTGATAATAGACAAAAAAGACACAATAGAACTTCAAAAGAACATAGTTTTATCTCATGCCGTGGGAACAGGAGAACCTTTTCAGAAGAAAATTGCAAAAGGAGTAATGCTTTTGAAGCTGAACAGTTTTCTTCAGGGATATTCAGGCGTAAGACTGGAAGTTGCAGTGACCCTGATCTCTATGTTAAATAAAAATGTGATCCCTGTTATACCGCAAAAAGGTTCTGTAGGAGCATCGGGAGACCTGGCTCCGCTTGCCCACATGGCTCTTGTAATGACAGGAAAAGGAAGAGCGTACTTTTTAGGAAAAATGATGTCCGGCGGTTCCGCTTTGAAAAAAGCCGGTATCACTCCTCTTGAACTCAGACAGAAAGAAGGTCTTGCTATACTTAACGGCACACAGGTCATGGCTTCAGTGCTCGCCGTCTCGCTGCTCGAATCACAGACACTGATAAAAACCGCCGATATAATAGGATCTTTATCGCTCGAAGCTCTAAAAGGTTCACCTTCAGCTTTTGATGAAAGAATTCAAATGGCAAGACCACACAGAGGTCAGATTGATACAGCCTATAATTTAAGGATGTTATTGAAGGGTTCAAAGATCGTTATGTCGCATAAAGACTGTCCGAAGGTTCAGGATGCATACAGCCTGAGATGCATGCCTCAGGTTCACGGGGCAGTTAAAGATACATATAATCATGCAAAAAAAATACTTGAAACGGAAATGAACTCCGTTACGGACAATCCGCTTGTTTTTGACTCGGGAAATGAAGTTATATCGGGCGGCAACTTCCACGGTGAGCCTCTCGCTTTCGTATCTGACTTCATGACCATTGCAGTAAGCGAACTTGCTAACATTAGCGAAAGACGGATCGAATACCTTTTGGATACATCAACCAACGACGGTCTTCCCGCCTTTCTGACGAGCAAAGGGGGACTGAACTCCGGATTCATGATGACGCAGGTTACGGCCGCGGCACTAGTGAGTGAAAATAAGGTTCTCTCTCATCCCGCATCGGTTGACTCGATACCGACTTCTGCGAACAAGGAGGATCATGTAAGCATGGGAGCCCACGCCGCCAGAAAACTCTATGAGGTTTGTTCGAACGCCAGAACAGTTCTGGCGATAGAACTTCTGTGCGCAGCTCAGGGACTTGATCTCAGAGGCTCGGGAAATACTTCACCCGCTTTAAAGAAAGTTGTAAAAGAGATCAGGAACAGAATAAGTTTTATGAAGTCAGACAGATTCATTCAGCCTGATATTATAAATGCGGAAGATCTGATATCTCAAAATAAACTCATTGAAGCTGCGGAAAGGTCAGGAAAATTAAAAATTTAACCGGAGTCAACTATTAATAAAATGAATTTTTAGAACCGCCTAAAACCCGTTCATTGACATAGTCAAGAAAGACAGTCCAAAAAAATTACGCTATGGTTTTGATTTCGGTTTTCAGCTTTGCAATATCCTGAGAAATACATTTGAACCTCCTTCGGTTAGTTTTTGTTAGCAAGGTATTGCTGTTATCCAATCTCCATATTGACTGAGGCTATTATGCCTAACCAACTTATCGGGATTAACAGCAAGCAGCTGACTCCCGTCGAGGTTTGTTCGAAAACAGTGACCTAAAAAAAATGCGGCTGTCTTGCTATTACAAATTTAACAAAAAACTTTATGAAATTTAACTAAAAAATTAGTAGGAGAATAAAAATGGTCGTATTAACAGGGTCTGGACTGACTGTTGAGAAAGTCGTTAAAGTCGCAAGATTCAACGAAAAAGTAAAACTGCATCCCGCGGCTGTGGAAAGAATAAATAAATGCAGAGAAATGCTCGAGAAAAAAGTAAAAGCAAAAGAAACGATGTATGGCGTAAACACCGGGATCGGCGAATTTTCCGAAGTGGTCCTTTCAGATGCTCAGGTCAAGGATTTTCAGAAATATCTTATTTATAATCATGCCGCAGGCATCGGCGACCCTGCCCCAATAGAGTATGTAAGGGGAGCTATGCTCGGAAGGATCAATGTACACGCCCACGGTAATTCCGGCGTCAGGATCGAGATAACTCAGACTCTTGTTGACCTTCTGAACAAGGGAGTTACGCCTTATGTCTGCCAGAAAGGTTCGGTAGGAGCATGCGGCGACCTCGCCCCGATGTCACAGATAGCACTACTTATGATGGGGGAAGGACAGGCATATTACAAAGAAAAGCTTATGCCTGCTAAAGAAGCGATGGACAAGGCGCGCATACCTGTTCCGGGCCTTAAAGCAAGGGACGGGCTTGCCACCATCAACGGCTCTAATGTACTTACGGCCATGAGCGCTATCTTTCTTTATGATGCCGACCGCTGGCTGAAACAGGCTGAAATAGCAGCGTCAATGTCGCTTGAAGCTCTCAAAGCCAATATGAAACCCTACACAAGACTTCTTCATGAGGTCAGGGGGTTTAAAGGCGCAATAAGAAGTGCGGAGTCGATTAACAAGATCGTTTCAGGCGGAGATCTTAAAGAAGGAAGAGTAAAGTGCAAAGTACAAGACGCATATTCTATGAGATCGACGCCTCAGGTAATCGGAGCCGCGCATGACGCGCTGGCCTATGCCAAATCTCAGGTCGAGATCGAGCTTAACGGCGTAGGCGACAACCCGATATTTTTCCCGGAAAAAGATCTTCAGATTTCGGGCGCAAACTTTCAAGGATCGCCTGTCTCTGTTCCTATGGACATGGCCGGTTACTGCATCACAATGGTCAGCATTCTTTCTGAGAGAAGAATGAACAGGCTCAATAATCCCGCCCTGAGCGTTGGACTACCCGCTTTCCTTACGAAAGGCGCAGGAATGTTCTCGGGTCTCATGCTCAGCCAATATACAGCGGACATGCAGATAACTGAACAGAAACTTCTATCCACTCCGGCCTCAATAATGTCCATACCTGCTGCGGCTGATCAGGAGGATTTTGTTTCAATGGGAATGAATACTGCGATAAAGAACTTCCAGATACTCGACAATGCGAACGGTATTCTCGGTATAGAGTTCATGGCGGCAGCACAGGCTCTTGATTTCAGAAAGTCCGAGTACAGTTTCGGAAAAGGAACACAAAAGGCAAAAGATGTGATAAGAAAATATGTCGAATTTTTGGATATCGACAGACCTCTATATAAAGATCACACAACCATGAAAGAGCTTGTAAGGTCAGGTGAAATATTGGATGAGGTCGAAAAAACTGTAGGCAGGCTTGAGAAATATTAAATTCCGTGAGGTTAAATATCACTAAATTTAACTTGCATATATTTTAATGTATGGTTATATTTCAACCTCGTTGGGCTCAGGCTCGATTTATTGAATTAATTTATTGAAATAAAGAGGTTAGCATGTCAAGAATTTGCGACATATGCGGAAAAGGACCGGTTTTCGGAGGATCTTTCTGCAGAAGAGGTATGGCCAAGAAAAAAGGCGGAGTCGGTATCAATATTACAGGAAGATCAAAAAGAGTTTTTTATCCTAATCTTCAGACGGTTAGAGTTAAAAAAGACAATGAATCTTTGAAAATTAGAGCCTGTACATCCTGCATAAAGGCCGGAAAAACAGTTATCGCCTGATATTTAAAAGTCATAATGTTGGAAAAGGCCCTTATTCGAGGGTCTTTTTCATTTGTAAAAACGATCGTTCTTATCAGGTCGGGTCTTGAACCTTTTGTGTATCCACCAGTAATGCTCGGGAGCTTTTCTTATCTGAGCTTCGAGAACCGATGTATATCTCTGTACAAGTTCTTTTACCTTTTCGTCGAAATTTTTATCCGAAGTTAAAATATCATCAAATTCGATCTTTGTAAAACTCAGATTGTGTTTTGTTCTGTCATCATTAACTCTAACAGTATTGACCATGAGCATCGGTATGTTATATCTCAGGCTTATTACTGCAGGATTTTTATGGGTCGATGCAGACATGTTGAAAAAATCTACGAAAACACCGTGTTTCCTTCCGGCGTTCTGGTCTGAGAGTAGAGCTACGAAATAGTTGTCTTTAAGAGCTCTGAATAGTTTCGTCATCTGCTTTCTGTGTATGACGAGTATGCCAGATCTTTCTCTAGGGATATCGATAAGACGCTCGGTAAGCTTGTTCTTCTGATTGGCCACAACATAAGACGATTTTATTCCGTGACAGTTAGCGTAGTGGCCGCCGGCCTCAAAAAATCCGTAATGACCTCCTACGACGATGCACCCTCTCCCCTCTGCATTTATGGACATTAGAAGGTCTGAAGATACTTTATCGACAATTAGATATTTTAGTTTCTGAGCCGGAGTAAGGAACATATATTTGTAACTTTCGAATGAAGATATAAGAATATTCCTGTATGACATATCCCTTATTTTTTTTCTTTCATCTTCTTTCATATCAGGAAAGGCTGCCTTGAGATTTTGCATAACAATTTTATTTCTGGGTTTAACTGCCGCACCGAGTATCAGGGCAATAAAGTCGGCTGCCGATACGACCGCATGAAGCGGGATAATTCTTATTGCCGTCTGGAAAGTGAGCATAACGATGTATTCAATATAGTGGCTGAACCTGTGTTTCATCAAGCCTCCGAAATAAAAAGCGACGGATTCCGTCGCTTTTTATCGGGATTTTTTATTTGTCAGAATTTATCCTTGAATTTTTTGAGAACGGATATGTACTCATCCATCTCTTCTCTGCTTCGTTTTTCAGTAACAGCTACGAGGAATTCGTCGGCAGCCATTCCAAATCTCTTGAGGGATACACCTGCAAATATACCGTTCTCAAGCATTACGCTCATTATCTTCTCGACATCGTATTTTGTTTTAACTACGAACTCCTTGAAGAATGGCATTTTGTATTTTAGTTCAAAGCCGTCAACTGAGGCTATGCCGGCTGCAAGGTAGTGGCTTCTTCTGTAGCAGTTCTCCGCTACTTCTTTCAAGCCCTGCTCTCCCATAGTGTTGAGATATATTCCAGCTGCAAGCGCGCACAAAGCCTGGTTCGAGCAGATGTTGGATGTCGCCTTGTCTCTTCTGATATGCTGCTCTCTGGTCTGGAGGGTAAGAACGAACCCTCTTTTTCCGTCAGCATCTTCAGTCACACCGACCACGCGGCCGGGTATCTTTCGCATGAACGGCTTCGTAGCTGCGAATATTCCGAGATACGGCCCTCCGAAAGCCTGCGGAAGTCCGAGAACCTGACCTTCTGCTACAACAATATCCGAACCTGACTCTGACGGTTTTTTAAGCAGGCCTATGCTGATCGGATCTATCGCAGTAATAAAGAGTCCTTTATTCCCGTGAATAATATCCGCTATACCGTCATGATCTTCAATATTACCAAAGAAATTCGGGTTCTGAACTATTAAGCATGATGCGTCAGAAGTATTTTTTTTCTCTAGATCTTTTTTCCCGAAAGCACCGTCTGAAACCTCGATAATCTCAATTTCGTATCCCGAAGGTCTTGTGAATGTTCGTACAACTTCGACCCATGCAGGGTTTACAGTTGACGATATGAGTATTCTGTTTTTCTTCGTATGCCTGCATGCAAGGATTGCCGCTTCAGCCATTGCAGATGCTCCGTCATACATTGATGCGTTGCAGATATCCATTCCCGTAAGGTTGCATATCAGGGACTGGTACTCATATATACTCTGAAGCGTTCCCTGACTTACTTCAGCCTGATAAGGCGTATATGCCGTCTGGAATTCCGGTCTTGAAATAAGATAAGGCACTATCGAAGGTATGTAGTGATCGTAAGATCCTGCTCCCATGTAGGAAACACAGTCCGATGTACTTCTGTTCATGCCTGCAAGTTTACTTACCTGCCTGCTCACTTCCATTTCGCTCAGACCTTTTCCCAGACCAAGTCTTCCTTTGAAAATAAATTCATCCGGAATTTCCTTCAACAGGTCTTTGAATTCAGAAACACCTATAGCTTTCAGCATTTCCTGTCTGTCTTTTTCTGTATTACTGATATATGGCATTTTTTCTTCCGGTTTTTTATTCTACATGTGATTTGTAATCTTCGGAGTTCATAAGACCGGAGAGCTCCTCCTTGTTCGAGAGTCTCAGCTTTACGATCCAGCCTTTCCCGTAGCAGTCGCTGTTGATAAGTTCGGGATTGCCCTCAAGATCAGAATTTACTTCAATTATTTCTCCTGATACGGGGGAATAGATATCGGAAGCAGCTTTCACGGCTTCGATCACGCCCAGGCTGTCGCCTTTGGAAAATTTTGTTCCTGTCTGCGGAAGCTCGACATAGGTAATATCTCCAAGCTGTTCCTGAGCGTATTCAGAAACTCCTATTACAGCTATATCCCCATCGATCTTTGCGTATTCGTGGTCTTCAGTAAAAAGAAATTCCTTCGGAAATTCCATTTCATTCTCCTTGTTTTATATTTTCTAGTTAGATCTGTAATCGCCAAGTTCATAATTGTTGCTGTCGGAAGTATCGAGCCCCTTTAGTCTTCTCTCGAAATCTGTCGGCGTTGAAGCTCCTCTTAAGGCCTCTTCGTAGGAAATAAGC
The DNA here is from genome assembly GCA_002382735.1 of bacterium UBP11_UBA4055. Taxonomy (GTDB): domain Bacteria; phylum UBA4055; class UBA4055; order UBA4055; family UBA4055; genus UBA4055. The sequence continues at coordinate 46,770 of DFZN01000071.1, read as the reverse complement.
CCTTTTTCATAAAGTTTGTATATACTCTGGTCGAAGTTGTGCATTCCGTAAATTACCTCACCTTTCTCAATCGACATTTTTATATCGGAGGATTTTGAAGGGTCGATTATAGCTTCTTTAATGGTCTCGTTGTTTACGAGCACCTCAGTTGCCGGAACACGGCCTTTGCCGTCCCTTGTAGGTATAAGCCTCTGCGATATAATTCCCGTCAGCGTGACGGCCAAAAGGTTCCTGATCTCGTTCTGGAGGTCACCCGGGAAGAACGAAAGTATCCTGTTTATAGTCTGCATCGCATCGGTGGTATGAAGGGTTGTAAAAACAAGATGTCCGGTATTTGCAGCTCTGATGGCGGTGTACATACTGTCAGGGTCTCTGATCTCGCCGATCATAATTATGTCCGGGTCCTGTCTTAAAAGATATCTGAGGGAACCCTGATACGAATCGGTATCGCTGCCCACCTCTCTCTGATGGATGACCGATTTTTTATCTCTGAAAAGGAACTCGATCGGGTCCTCAATCGTTATTATATTCGTTCTCCTGATCTGATTAATATGTTCGAGCATGGCCGCTATAGTCGTAGACTTTCCGGAACCTACGGTTCCTGTAACTATTACCAGACCTCTGGGTGTCATACACATTTTTTTAAGAACCTCGGGAAGATGAAGTTCATCTATGTTTTTTATATCGAAAGGGATAGCCCTGATCGCTATGGCTATCGTTCCTCTCTGTTTGTAAATATTGACCCTGAATCTTCCAACACCGGTCACGCCGAAACCGAAATCGACTTCTTTCTGCGCTGTGAAGGTCTCTTTTTCCCTTTTAGCCATCAATTTATCGGCGATCGAATTCATGTCTTCCATCGAAACGGATTCATCCGACCAGTCTACAAGCTGTCCATTTATCCTGAAGATCGGTTTGATCCCGACTTTAAGATGGATATCAGATCCTCCCGATTCCAGGAGGGATGCGAACATTTTTTGAAGATCTATCATAGTTGACTCCCTTTGTAAAATCGCAATACGGAATATATTTTATTTATAACCTCAAGTCAATATAATTTATAGTAAAACTTTTCAGGATTTTTTGTTGAATAATGCCTGTTTTTTTTGTATTTTAGTATTCGGTATTTATTTTTCAAAAAAGGAGCAGGTTTGCGTGTTAGTTATATAAATATCTCGGGAGTTCTTATTCTTATGATCTCGGCTTTGTTGAATTCTCAGGAATTCAGGAATATTTCAAGTCCCCGATCAAAATACCTTTATGAATACAGAGACATCTATCTTTCATCTTTAAGAGACACAATAAACTCCCGGATTTACGACTTTTTTGTCGACAGAAGCAAAATAAGCGATCTTTCTGACTCGATTTTTTTTAAAACATTACATTATAATATTTACAAATACAGACTTGCTGAAGTTTTCGATACTCTTGAAACAATGACGAATATAAGAGAAGACCTTCTTAACGACGATTATTTTAATAAAAGACTCGATTCATGGAATGATTCCACTGTAATTCAGTATGTGACTTTCGCTGTTGAACTGAATATCCTTAAAAAGTACATGTCCGAATTCGTTCTTGAGAATTTCAAAAAAACAGACACATACAGATTATTAAAGAACAGGCTGATCTCGGAATCAATTGATGTAAGTAAAATGGACAGCGTTCTTTCAAGGATAAACAGGCTCGGATTCGAACCCATCAACTTCTATTACAGACCCAACTCTATAAAAGAGCAGTATAAGGCTGACAAATTCGATATCACAAAATTTAATTTTGATGAACTGACCGAATTTACAAAAACTCATGCTCTCGCTCTCGAAAAAGCTGAATCTGAATTTAATGTCAACCGCGAGATAATCGTTGCTATACTCAGAAAAGAAACCAACCTGGGAAGATATCCGCTCAAATACAATCCTTTCGAAGTACTTCTCGCGCAGGCTCAGTTCGCTATTGAAAATCCTGCCTACGAATCTAAAGTGAGGATCAATAATATTAAAAGGATCTCGAGATTAAAGGATTCCGCGGCTAACAGTCTTTATAATATGGTGAAATACACTATTGACAATTCTATTGATCCCGCGGAAACAAAGAGTAATTTCGTTGGTGCTGTCGGCTTCACTCAGTTCATGCCCTTTAATCTTTATCTTGCAAAAGACGGCAACGGTGACGGACATGCAGACCTTATGAATATGGACGACGCAATAATGAGTATAGGTAACTTTCTTAACGCGAACGGATGGGACCGTTTTTATGAGCTCGTTCCGGCAAACCGCGGCAAGATCGTGAAAATGATACTCAGATATAATACAAGTGACTCGTATGCAGAGGCTGTTTACGAAATTGCCTCGGAGATAAAAAGACTGACTAAATAAAAAAAGAGGGCTTAAGTATGAACGCCTCATCGGAAATACTTTTTTCCCCGGAAGATCACAGAGAAAGAAAGTTATGGGAAAGAGTTACCGATAATCAGTGGAACGATCCGCAATGGCAGCTGAGAAATTCAATATCTACTGTCGGGATGCTTTCAGAAATAATAGACCTTAACGATCATCAGAAGTCAGAGATCGAAAGAGTTGTCAGAACAATGAGATCAATGGGAAGAGAACCGTTCAGGATCACCCCGTATTATGCTTCATTGATCTCAAAGGATCCGTTCCATCCTAAACTTCTGCACGGCGAGAAGTCCTACAGGAGAATAGACCCCATTTTCTGGCAGAGCGTACCCACGCCGGCAAACCTTCTCTTTCAGAATACCGGAAAAGAAGCGGCAATGTCCGAGGGAGCAAGAAGTTTCGGTGCTGCGTACCAGCGATATCCAAACAGAATCGCACTTTTTGTGGCTGAGAACACCAGCTGCGCTTCTTTCTGTGTGCACTGCCAGAGAGCCAAGTCTCTGGACGGTTCAGCTGATGTAAATCTGAATGAGATAAAAAAAGGCCTTTTTTACATTTCTTACAACAGAAATATCGATGAGGTTCTCGTCACAGGCGGCGATGCTTTAAGGATCAGTGAAAATCTTCTTAAATTCGTTCTTGAGGAGCTGAGCAGGATCGATCATCTGAGGGTTATACGCATAGCGACCAGGGTCCCTGTGGTACTTCCGATGGCAATAAATGAAAAAATCCTCGAACTTATAAAGGCATCATCGAACAGGTATTCCAAAGGTGTCCCGAAATATGTATATTTCATGACGCATATCAATCATTACAGAGAGATCACGAAAGATCTTTTTTCGGCATCATCATTGATAAGAGATTACGGCTTTACAATCCGGAATCAGACCGTCCTATTGAATCATGTGAATGATTATTATAAAACACTCGCTGAAACATTCAGAAGAATGCTTTGGATCGGTATTCATCCCTACTATCTTCTGCAGTGTCATAAAGAAAAAGGTATTGTCCATTTTATCACACCGATTCAGATCGGTGAACTTTACATGAAGCATCTTCAGGGCTGGATCTCGGGTATATCAAGACCTGACTACGCATACAACATCGAAGGCGGGGGCGGAAAAGTGCTTCTGATGCCTTCCGGTTATGATACATTCAGGAACGGTAACGATATTGAAAAAAAGATATCGGAAAGTTTTGCGAATGTGCATACATGGGAAGGCAGAACTCTGAAGGACTATGAAGCTCTGGGCAGGGCTACCAGAAATGAATTTGACGAGGCTGTACAAGTAATGAACAGATTTATCGGAAGAAAAGATGTTTTCGTACCGAAGATCATCATAATTGACGAAAAAGGCGAACGAATAGAAACTACGAACAGGACAAAACTTCCGAGTCTGACCAATCTGAAAAAAGCCGACCTGCTGAATTATAAGATAATGGACGGAACTCTTCCGCTGAACAACCCAAATGACATTTCAGACGAACTTACAGAAAAATATAAATTCTCGGATTATCCCGGAAAAAAATTATAGGGTTCAATGGCACAGCCTGTCTAACGGAAGATCGAACAGAAGAAAATCACCTTCGCTTTCCCAGCTTTTGAACCTGTTCTTTTTGAAAAGCATGTTAGATATCCTGTCTTTCTGACTTAAAACCGCACATAAATTCTCCTGACCGTTCTCATAGGCAGTCTTCTTGGCGGCTTTTAAAAGTTCAAGAAACAATTCCGGTGTTTCAGCTTCAAAGAAACTTAAGAAAAGATCCTGTTTCTCTCTTATAGTATATAGGCATAAAGCTCTGATCCCGCCGTTCTCAGAAATTGACAGAACATCTCCCCTGCTGACGAAATCTTTAAGTATCATATTTTCACTGAAAGGTTTTACGACCCATGAAAAGCAAATTCCGTTAGTGTTCTTTTTAAGCCAGAGCGATCTTTTTATAAAATCTATGATCTGATCCGGATCGCCTCCTCTTACCGCTCTGTTCTTTTCGTATTTCGGAATAAGTTTTACACGCGGCAGCTTTAAAGATAAATGGTTCCTTTTTTCAATAACCGAAAAACCCAGCCTGCTGAAAAGAGAAATCGACTCAACATTTTTATAGTATGTTGCGAATCTTACAGTTCTTAATTTCTCATTTTTCTTTAACACTTCAAAAATATGCTCCGTTAAAAATCTGCCTACTCCTTTTATTCCTGATCGCATATCTTTTCTTAACCCTTCGATCCATGCGTCGTTAGGAGTGAGCATAGTCAATTTTTCAAATCCGATAAGCATGCCGTGTTCATCTACTGCTGCGGAGAATTCACCCGGCTTGTCTTTTACCCATTCATCGAACACCAGAGGAAAGTAGTCATTTCCTTCCCATATATTCTTTACAATATCCGTCATTTTGTCCTTATCAGCCGCTGTTACTTTCCTTATTTTCAGCATATTATCTCTAATGTTTAACTTTTTTATTCAGCTTTTTTGAGTACTCGTCAATTGAAAATACATACTTAGGCGCAAGTCTTTCAGGCCTGTCTTCGTCGCTGATCTCGTGTTTCTTTTTTGCTTTTTTCCCAAAGATTATCAGGGCTACGACATTCCAGTCGTCCGGCAATGAGATCGCTTTTTTAACCTTTCTGGGATCGAAACCGGCGATTATATGTGCGACAATGCCCATTTCTGTTGCTTTTAAGATCATCTGACCGACGCCAATACCGGAATCAAAAAGATAGTATTCAGTGCTTCCTATGATACAGTCAAGTTCCTTTTTAGATACTACCGCAGCTATACATGAACCATTGTATGCCCACTCGTTCCCTTTTTTTAATGTAGCCTTCATTCTATCGAGTATTTTTGGAGATCTTACAAAAACATATCTCCATGGCTGGTTATTAAAACACGAAGGCGCGAGTGATGATGCGTTGACAAGTTCTTTTATCAGATCGTCAGTTACCTCGATCTTTTCAAGAGCCCTGAAAGACCTTCTTTTTTCTATAGCAGCAGAAACTTTCATATTTTCACCTCATACAATTCTTCTACAAGACCGTCTATTTCTGTCCTGATATGACCGGACTCAACAACAATATCATTAATTATACGATTTGTTTTGTCCTCAATCAAGTGAATAATTAATTTATTCGGATTTTTTGGAAAAGGGAGTTCTTCAAGATAGGATCTGAGAACTTTCAGGCTCTTGAATTTTTTTTTATAGATAAAATTCATAATTTTCGAATTAAGTATAGCCATTACCGACAGAATAGAGTATTCTTCAAGACTTGGGATGAGAACATTCGCGCTGTTGATCGTAGCTGTACCAGATTTGTCAAGAGCAAATACAAGATTTTGATTAACGAACCTGTAAACGAGTTTTTCCCGTGACGAAAAAAGATCTTTTTTTTGCTGTTGGTGAAAGCCCGTGCGGTCGTTAAATAGAAATTTAAGTTCACCAGATATCCTGTAGGGTTGAACATTGCTCCCTGAAATTACTTTTTCCGTGAAATACTCATCCTGCCCGCTGTTCAGAAATCTTTTGTTATTCCCAGTAACAATACCCAGGCTCCATTCTGAATTTTCTTTTAAAGTTATGTGCGGCTTAGAATAAATCCTGTTTATCAGAACCCTTTCTTCAGGCAACATGAATATGTTCATCATTGAACCGTACTCAGTTAAAAAAACATTCTGCGGGCATTTATATGCTGTTTCTGGTAATACGATCTCTACGGCGTTCCTCTTCTGCTCTTTTTTCTGAACATCGATCCTGACGACTCCTGAAAACACTCCTTTAAATGCATTTCCGTAAGATTTTATCTTTTTTACGGAAAATGTCTGAAGAATATATTTTCTCAAAGGAGCGAAACGCTTTGAATATAGAAAAGATTCAGGAAGAACATAAGACATTATCCCGGAAGGTTTTAGAGAACGAAGACCTTTTAAAATAAAAAAGCCCAGCGAATCATCTGTCGGAGCTTCATTATATAATTTTCTGAGATCCTTTTTTTCATCTGCCGGAAAATACGCACCCCATGGCGGATTTGTAAATATGCGGTCATACATATTTCTCTCTTCTCGCATGAGGCTGTCGGCAAGCTCAAGCTCGTATGATACTGAACCTGCGTCCGTTAAATTTTTACCGGCGATGGAAAGAGCTGTTCCGTCTTTGTCGCTCCCTTTTATAACCGATCTGCCGCCGCTTTTCTGAAACGCGGCTCTGAGAAATCTGCCTGTACCGCAGCACGGATCATATACAGAGAACTTTCCTTTTTGAGGTATGTTGTCACTGACGATCTCATTCACTATACTCTCGGGAGTGTAGAACGAACCTTCTCTCGACCTTCTTCCCGGTGCTTTAAATTCCTGGTAAAGTTCATCAGAGAGATAATTATTATCGGCCTGACTTGACAGCCTGTCCTGCACCGCTCCCCTCTTGTTCGCTCTGCTTGAGAGTCTATTAAGTACACCGTTTTGTATTTCATAAGATATTCTGACGATATCTTCACGAAGGAAACATCCGCCTTCTCTTTTCAATATTCCCGATCTTTCCCAGTTCTTTACGGTCGTTTCGGAAATACAGAGAAGTTCAGCGGCTTCTTTGCATGTCACAAAAATATTATCATGCATTCTCATTCTTTCTGTTCGGATTTCATGGAGAATTCACAGCCGCAGTAATCCTGCCTGTACAGGTCATACTCGCCGCTTAATTCAACAGTTCTTTTGAAACCGTTCTTCTTTTTAAAATCCGAATTAAGGAATTTCACTTCATATACGGTTGAAAGTTCTTCCCCGATTGAGTTAATTATATCGGCGTTTTTGTGGGGACTGACAGTCAGGGTTGTAGTGAAATATTCAAAGCCTTTTTCCTTTGCTTTCTGAGCTGTTTTAGACAGTCTGAGTCCGTAACAGGAATGACATCTCCGGCCCCTTTCCGGTTCATTTTCAAGCCCCTGAACACAACCTGCGAATTCCATAGGTGTATATTTTTCGTAAAAAAGTTCTATTTTCTCCGAATGTCCTGCATCAGCTAAAAACTTCTTAAGTTCTGAAAACCTTCTGTCGTGCTCCTCTTCAGGATATATATTCGGATTGTAGAAATACAGACCTATAGAAAAATATTTTTCAAGTACTTCGATAACTGAACTGCTGCATGGAGCGCAGCATACATGTATGAGAAGTCCCGGTTTTAGGCCTTCTTTGACCAGCAGTTCTATCTGATCTTCCATCATTCTGCTATAATTTTTCTTCATAATTCAGTAAGTATTTCGTAACCGTTCTCTGTGACTAAAACAGTGTGTTCGAACTGAGCGGAAAGAGAATTGTCTTTCGTGGTCACAGTCCATCCGTCTCTCTTTGAAGTGACCACCTCAGAACCTCCCATATTGATCATAGGTTCTACCGTGAAACACATTCCCGGCTTCAGCCTGATCCTGTTCTGCGGAGTATAGAAATGGTAAACATGCGGATCCTCATGAAAAAGTTTTCCGATCCCGTGTCCTCCGTAGTCGCTTACTATCCCGTAGCCGAATTTTGATATATATTTCTCTATCGCTTTTCCTACTTCGTACAAAAAACAGCCCGGTTTTACAGCTTCGATACCTCTGTACATTGCGTTCTGGGTTCTCGCGACCAGTAGCCTGACCGATTCAGGGACTTCTCCTATAATGAATGTTTTTGAAGTATCGCCGTGATAACCGTTGAGGATCACCGTAACATCCACATTGATTATATCGCCATTCTTCAATTCGACTGAATTTGACGGTATTCCGTGACACACAACATTATTTATTGAAGTGCAGATACTTTTTGGATAGCCGTGATAATTCAAAGGCGCAGGTACAGCACCGTTCCTGATAATGAATTCATTACATAGAGCGTCGAGCCTGCCTGTGGTCACCCCATCTCGAATGAACTCTTCTATATATGCGAGCACTTCAGCGGCCAGTTTTCCCGCATCTCTCATTCTGGTAATTTCTTCTCCGCTCTTTATCCGTACCATATTTACCTTATCGTTTCGAACAGATTTGCCATTTCGATAGCTGACAGCATTGCATCCCACCCTCTATTTCCGGACTTTGTACCTGCTCTCTCTAAGGCCTGCTCAATTGAATCGGTTGTCAATATACCGAATATAACTGGCTTTCCGCTTTTGAGTCCTACATGAGCTATTCCTTTTGAGACTTCTGATGCGACATAATCAAAGTGAGGAGTATTGCCTCTTATTACGGCACCGAGACATACTATCGCGTCATACTTGTCCTGATGAACTTCTGCAAGCTTCTGTGCCGTCAAAGGTATCTCGAATGCGCCCGGCACCATCACCAGATCGATATCATCTTTTGCTCCGCCGTGTCTGACATAGCAGTCCTCGGCACCGCTGATGAGCTTGGCTGTTATCATTTCATTGAACCTTGACGCGACGATCGCGATTTTCAATCCTTCCGCACTGAGCTGTCCGTTGAATTTGTTCATTTGAATCACCTCTCGTTTATGTATGTTTTTTATTTACGCTGACAGGAATTTTTATTGTGAATTCTGTTCCTTTACCATCTTCTGAAACAAATGAGATATCGGCACCGTAAGGAGTAAGGAGAGTTTTTACGCTGTCAAGTCCTATACCTGTACCTGTGGGTTCATTTACTGCCGCATCCCTGTATTTTGGTTTAGTAGTAAAGAAAGGCTGAAATATTTTATCACCCGCTTCTTTGGGAATACCTTTACCAGTGTCTGCGATCTTTACGAAAATATTATCCTCCTCATAATAGACTCTGACAATTAATTTTTTTACAGGAGATCTCCACATGGCGTCGATCGCATTCTTAATGATATTAACGAAACTCTGTGAGAAATCAGAATAAAGCCCGTATATGGCAGGAACATCTTTACTTATAGTGAAAACTTTTTCCACTTTATCTCTGAAGAACTGGTTGGATAATAAGAACTCAAGCTCCTGCTCCATAATGTCCCCCAAATTGAGCAGTTCTCTGTTAAGGTTCTGCTGATCCCTCGCTTTTGACATCAGATTGCTGATGATCTTTGACAGTTTGCTGACAGACTGGTCTATAAGATCAAAAAATTTCATGATCTCTTTAATTTTGGCATCAGTTTCCTCGTCAATACCATATTTTTCAGCTAAGGAATCACTTAGACTTTCCATCCTTGAGTGCTGTAGCTGTGCGCTGCTCTTTATGCCAGACAGCGGTGTGCTCATATTATGCGCCACCCCCTGAAGCATCATACCGAATTCAGCGAGTTTTGACTTATTCTGCAGCTGTAGAGCAAAGGATTTGTTCTCTGACTCAAGTTTCTTCTGCTCCCTCATATCCCTTCCGATACCGAGACTGCCTATTATTTTTCCGTTATGATTAAGAGATGAAATTGAAAGATGAATGGGTATCTGTTCTCCATTTTTAGCCTCGTACATCACCTCACCTGTGAATTTTCCGTTCTCTTCCAGAGATCTGAAAAGATTTTTAATGTTCTCTTCCTGTTCCTTATTTTTGACAAGGAAGTCCGCGATGTGTCTTCCAAGCATTTCTTCCTTGCTGTAACCGAGTATATTGGTAAGTGAAACATTTACATGATTTATTCTGATCTTAGTATCTGTTGCGTAAATAGTGTAAAGGTCAGTCAGAGAATTGTGGATCGACATAAAAATAGTATTCACAGGAGAATCTTCAGTTCTTATTCTGTATAAATTGAAATTCAGGAATATTCCCACGATATTATTTCCGTCATCCAGCACGGGATTTGTCTTAAAAGAAACAGGGAATATTCTGTCCTTATAATCAACAAGATCAATCTTGATCAGTCCTTCCTTGAATTTTTTAAGCAACGCTTTTCTGATTATATTCTGAAATCTTACTTTATCTTTTTCATGAATCGCAGCAAGAATATTTGTTCCGAATAAGGCCGATCTTGGTTTGTTCATAAATCTGCAGAATCTGAGGTTACAGTCAACGATCTTAAAATAATTGTTTATTTCTACGAAAATCTCCGGAGAAATGTCAATATAATCCTGAGCTACAGAATTTTTTCTCAGGTACAATTCTTTAATATCAGCACTCATCTTTCGTCCCCTGAAAGGATTTTACCTGTCATTTCTGAAGGTATTCCGACTCCCATCAAACTTAAAATTGTTGGAGCGATATCGGAAAGTTTTCCGTCAGATATTTTTAATTTATCATCAGTTACAAGAAAAGGTACCCTGTTCGTTGTATGAGCAGTAAAAGGTACATCACCGTCCATCATTTTTTCCGCATTGCCGTGATCAGCAGTTATTATCATGAGATAGTTTTTCTTCTGCGCAGTTTGGAATACCATGCCCACGCATTCATCCACCGTCTCGACTGCCTTCACAGCCGCTTCGAATATTCCTGTATGACCCACCATATCGCAGTTCGCAAAATTGAGTACGATGATATCGTAAATATCCTTCTCTATTTCCTTAATTAGCCTGTCGGTAACTTCATACGCGGACATTTCAGGTAAAAGATCGTAAGTCGCGACTTTGGGAGACTGAATAAGTATCCTTTCCTCGCCCGGAAATTTTTTCTCATCTCCCCCGTTGAAAAAGAAAGTTACATGGGCATACTTCTCTGTTTCTGCAATTCTAAGCTGCTTAAGCCCGGCTGAAGATACAACCTCCCCCAGAATGTTGTTCAGGTACAGCTTTGGATACAGAGTCCTGAACGGGAAATCTTCGCGGTATTCAGTCATCGTGACAAACTCAAGATCAAGTTCTTTTGTATCGAAAGGTACTTCTTCGATACGGTTAAGTGCTATTGATATCTCTCTTGCCCTGTCGGCGCGGAAATTGAAGAATATCACCGAGTCGCTTTTTTCTATCGGTGCCAGGGGCACTCCGTTCTCCATAACACATGCGGGAAGAATAAACTCATCCGTAATACCGTTTTTGTACGACTCCTTAACAATCTCGGATGCTGAATCTTTAGCCGATCCCGTCATAGACCCCGGCTCAGTAAGGCATTTGTATGCTTTATGTACCCTGTCCCATCTTTTATCTCGGTCCATTGCATAATAGCGTCCCGAGACCGAGGCGATCTTTGCTCCGAACGGCTGAATAAGATCATCAAGCTCTTTCACATAACCTGCGCCGCTTTCGGGAGGAGTATCGCGTCCGTCCGTGAAAGCATGTACGAATATCTTCTTCAGACCGCTTTCGCAGGCAGCTTTCACAAGCTCTGCGGGATGCATTAAACTTGAATGAACATCGCCGTTGGATACAAGCCCCATTATGTGAAGCTTAGAATTTTTCGCAAGCGTTCTGTCAAAGATCTCCTGAAGTATCGGGTTCTTTGCAAAAGATCCGTCCTCGATCGATCTGTTTATCCTTGTTATATCCTGATAAACTATTCTTCCGGCTCCAATGTTAAGATGCCCGACCTCACTGTTTCCCATGATGCCGTCAGGAAGTCCCACATCAAATCCCGAGCACGCAAGTTCGGAATTGGGGTATTTTCCAAAAAGCATATCGAGATTCGGTTTCTTTGCCTTAATTACTGCGTTGAAAGGATAGTCCTCGCCCTTTCCATAGCCGTCCATTATGCATAATATTATCTTTCTTTTTCCCATTTTAATATCCGAATGATATACCCAGACCGTAATTAATACCCTTAAAATCAAAATCCGGCATATTTTTTAAGGATTCGAATCCGTAATTGATCTCTCCGCTGTCCGATACAAATCCGTAAGTATAACCGACCGTCAGGTCAAAGGATAATCTGTTGCCTGTGTAGAATCTCAACCCGTTCTCAGCTCTGAAAATATATAGAGAAGGATCATAGATCGAAGACCTGTTGTAATCATAAATATCACTTTCAGGATCGAACGAATTCCACAGATCCTCATAGTACTGGTCGCCAAAGTCCTGACTGATCATGATCTTAACCGAGCCGTATCCTGCGCTCAGCGTTCCGAAATAATCGAATGTGCCTATCATCTTCTTCCTGTAATTTACTGACAGCGCAATAAAAGAAATGCCGTAACTCACAGATCTGTCAAGTTCGATCTCGTTCATATCCTGATCTGTCAGAGTCACGATTCTGCTGGAAATATCCGTGCCTGTATAGTACTGCACACTAAAACCGACAGCAGAATTAAGATTGGCGCATAGTTCTCCTCCCCACAAAAAGATATTCTCATCGAACTTTTCCAGGCCGAAAGCTTCCACTTCATCATTAAGCACCTCAGTGAATGAAGGGAAATAGTTGTAGGAAAATTTAATAAAACCTTTGTCAAATCCTGTAAATCCGGACCCCGTTCCTTTTTTCTGAGAGAATGCGGGTGTAAGAATCACCATAAGTATCAATACCGAAATGAGTTTAATATCCACCATATTGTCGGGCTCCTTGCATAAATCACTCAGATTATAAGTATTTACAATAGAATTATCAACAAAATTCCTCTTTATTTTTATTTTCTTTTTGTATTGATTTATCCTTATATTTTCTTATATTCATATCAAAACCGGCTCAGCCGAATTCAAACTGAACCAAACGGAGGTTATATGCGCAGTCTTATGTTATCGGTGATCGTAATTCTTATCACATTCTTCATCTCTTCATGCGCTCCGTCAGCGGGAGTAAGTAAATCCGCATACGGACCGAACGATCCTTCAAATAAGATCGTGATCGAAGAAGATCTTGCAAAAAGAGACATGATCGACGGCTACAGGATCAAGATAGCAAATACTGATACGGAACCTGAAGCGCTATTGATAGAAAAACAGGTCGCTGAAGCTGTACAGGAACCTGTATATATAGAATTCATAGTCGATAAATACATGATATACGCAGGAGACTGCCAGAATAAGGAAGAGGCCAATATCCTAAAGGAAAGACTTATCGGCTCAGGTTTTGAGAAAGTATATTCCGTCCCCAAAAAAGTATTCAAGAAAACAGAGGCCGTTCAGGAAACATTCGTTCCTGTTGAAGAAACAGCAAGTGCTGAAACAGATACACCGGCAGAAACAGTATCAGTTACTTCAACAAGCTTTGAGCAAATAATAGGCTACAGAGTTCAGATAGGAGCTTTTCAGGACAGAGAAAAAGCGGAAAAACTCAAAGAGATCGCTTTCAGAACGATCAGAGACAGGATATATATAGTCCGCGCACAGGATAACCTCTATAAAGTTCAAGTCGGAGATTACCTTGCCAGAATTGATGCGGAAAAAAAGAGAGATGAGATAAGAAAAGATCCCGCATTTAGTGACGCTTTTATTCAAAATTCGTATATTCTGTATGACACTTCAGCAAATTCCGGAGAATATTTCATTCAGGTTGGAGCTTTCAGCAGCCAGAGTTCTGCAGATGATTTTATCAATAACAAACTCACTCCCGGGGGATATCTGAACTCCTCTGTTTACTACGACAAAAATCTTTACAAAGTGATCATAGGCGGATATAATTCCAACTCTGATGCACAGGCTGTAAAAGAAAAACTGGTGAACAGCGGATTCGAAGGAGCCTGGATCATACAGAAATAGACTAAGGAAAATTAAACCGGATTGGTTTTTTATCAATTTGGACTTGACTATATAGTATTCTCGCTATATATTTTGTCCGGTAGTAAAATAATCCGGGGTGTAAATTATGAAAAAAATAGCTCTGCTCCTCACTTTGTTGGCGACATTTGTGTTTTCTGTTCAGGAATTCGATCCGGAAAAAGATGTCTCTATCGCTAATTACTTTGAAAAGAACGAATTTTCATCGGGTGATGATTTCAGAATGATCATATCGATCGGTCTGCCTGAGGAGTTTCACATAAGCGACAATGACCTTCTTTATTTTGATACTACCGGTTTTCCTGATATAAATGCGGAAGCAAAAAACATCGCCGGAAAAACTGTTTATAAAGGTGAAACAGTTTATAAAGGGACTGTTGATTTTATTTTTGAAGGAAATTTTACAGAAAATGCAGACAGATCAGTATTGGTCGGATATCAGATATGTTCCGAAACCGGCGATGAATCATGCTACATGCCGGTTGAAAAGGAGCTTAAAATAGATTTCTCCAGCATTGATCCTTCAATGTTCGAAATAAAAGAAACTTCACCTGAAATAAAAAATGACAAATCTTTTAAGGACTTATTCGGAGTGTTTTCCGGAGAAAGCGAATCTATGACGATTGAAGAAAGACTTGCAGCGATACTGGAGGGATCTCAGACATGGACTCTTCTTGTTTTCGTTATCGCTTTTCTCGGAGGAATACTTGACAGCATGACTCCCTGCGTTTATCCGGTAATTCCGGTTGTTATTTCTTACATGGGTGCAAAGTCCGGAAAAAAGAAATCTGCGGGATTCACTCTTTCGCTTTTCTTCGTTATAGGACTGGCAATAACTTATTCGGTCGTGGGACTTCTGGCATCGTTTCTAGGAGGAATTTTCGGTGTAGGTGACATTGCCGCCAATCCAGTTGTGAGAGTTGTAATAGCATCTATCTTTACGATCCTCGCGCTCAGTATGTTCGGACTCTGGGATATGAACCTCATTTCATCGGAACAGCAGACGAAGCTGATGCAGAAAGGTAAGGAAAGCAGCGGCGTGATCGGCGCGGTGATAATCGGAATGGTGAGCGGAGTGGTCGCTGCACCGTGCGTCGGACCTGTCCTTGCAGTGCTTCTGATACATGTTGCCTCAGCCGGTGATGTTCTTTACGGCTGGCTCCTTTTCATCGCCTTCGCCTTCGGACTCGGGCTGCTGTTCATTGTGATCGGAACATTTTCCGGAGCTATCAACGCTCTGCCTCACGCCGGCGCATGGATGATGAAAATAAAGAAATTCTTCGGTGTCGTAATGATCGGTGCCGCACTTTACTTCCTGAGTATCGTAATTCCGGAGAACATCCTGTATTTCATTATTTCGCTGCTGACTATACTTTTATCGGTCTATATAGGTGCTTTTGAAAAAATTAAGGACGATGCAGGATTCTTTTCATATTTAGCCAAAGCCGCAGGGATCTTTATATTAATGATCGGACTCGTATTCTCGCTCAAGACTATATCGTATTATGTTGCTCTTCCTTTCGGAGGTTCAGTTTCATTAAACAGCAATGCGGAAATAATGAAAATCCCTTTTGATAAGACCGATTCCGAGACGGAGATAGTCGAAAATGCCGTTTCAGAAATTGCCGGAACGGAAAAACTTGTAATGGTGGACCTGTGGGCCGAATGGTGCATGAACTGCGTAGAAATGGATAAAACAACATGGAAAGATCCGGAGATAGTGAAGTTCGCTTCTCAACATTTTGTGCCGATAAAACTCGATTTTACAGATAAGAACAGCGAATTTTCAAAAAAATACATTTCAGAATACCTTCAATACGGGGCCAGAAATATCCCCCTTATCCTCTTCATTAACGGGGACGGGGAAGTAGTCGAAAAAGTACAGGGTCTTGTTGAAGCTGAAATTATGCTGAAGAAGATGAAAAAGATAGTATCAGAAAATAAATAAGTCAGGGAGAAGACCATGAGCAGCGCATTAAAAGTAACACAGTCCACATTTGAACAGGAAGTACTAAGCCTTGAAAAGCTGACCATAGTAAAATTCGGAGCCGAATGGTGCGGGCCTTGCAAAAAGCTTGACCCTATAATTGACGAGATCGCGGCAGACAACAGTGATGTAAAAGTAACTTATGTTGACATCGACTCTGACGGAGCCCTTACTGCCCGGTACGGGATACTTTCCGTACCGTCAACCCTGTTTTTCAAGCAGGGAAAAGTAATGTCATCAATTATCGGGCTTGTTTCAAAAGCCAAGATCCAATCGGTGATCGACCAGTATAAATAACAAAAGCTGCAAAATGAAACGGACAATAAAAGGCGGCGGCAATGCCGCCTTTTTTATTCCTCTCTGAAATTCTCTACTGAATATACTTCGATCTTCGGGTGATCATTTAAAATAAAATCCGTGTCCAGCCCGGCTTTATAACATAGATGTGAAAAGAACTCTTCGTGAGAACTCAGATGCTCCCATACCTGCGGAAGGAAAGTTGCGGAGTAAAAAGAATGACTGAGATAGACTCCGTGCTTGTGAGGTATAATCTTTTTCTTGAGGTCAGAAAATCCGGAATAACTGATCTCCTCCCTTGGAGTAAGAACGGATATTTCTATAATAACTGACTCCGCTTCTGAGGCTGACAACGGCGGAAATCTCGGATCTCTGAAAGCGGCATTTTCGGAATTATTAATAACATCTTCATAGAGCGGTCTGTGTGCTTCAAGTGATCCTATGCATCCTCTCAGTTCCCCGCTTATTGTCAGTGTTACAAAACACGCACCCGGTACTTTAACATCTTCAGGTACATCTTTTGCCGACACCATCGAACTTTTATGACCAAATTTTGACAGGATCGTGTTCCTCGAAAGTTCAAGAAGATATTTTTTTATTTCTTCCTTCATATTATCAGTATCCGAGAACGGAGTTGTATGTATCGATATTTTTCAGAATAGAAACCGCCTTTTGAATCAGAGGATCATTAGCGTTCATTATCCTGTATTTTTCACGGTTACCCTTTGTGTAAACACCGAACTCAATAAGCAGGTTATGCTTTATCTCTTCTATATTATCGTCAAAATTATTCAAGCTCATTTCATGTATATGCCCCTTTATGTCGCTGATCATGGAAACAGACCGTTCATCATAGCCGAGCTCTCCGGTTATCTTAAGGAGTGAGTCAACCAGCATTTCACCGGGGTCAATGTATTGGGCTTTATTATCTGTTAAGAATTTCCTGAAATCTGAAATTATTTCATCATTTATCCCGCCTACATATTCAAAGCTACTGTCCCTGTTGTATAATTCATAAACATAATCACTGAAAAAATTATTCATTCTCAAATATGAAATGTATCCCGAATTCTTAGCGGGTTCGACCTGAACATCGGGCAATATCCCGACACCGGAGGGAAGCAGTCTGCCGTTGACGAGCGAATTAAAAAAGACCGTGTCGGACCCGTTCTTTATCCTGTCTCCGAAAATATCATCCTTTTGAATAAGTCTGCCTGTCGGAGTATAATATTTCCTTATCGTCATTTTAAGGTTCTTCTTCTGATAATATCCGACATCGAAAAGCTGCTGAACAAGCCCTTTTCCGAACGATCCCTCCCCGGCTATTATTGCCCTGTCGTGATCCTGAAGCGCACCTGCGAAAATTTCAGATGCCGAAGCGCTTGAGCCGTTTATCATAACGACCACAGGTATCTCAGTGTCGGCAGGATCGAGATATGTGTTGTACCTGATCTCGCTTTCGGCTTCTCTCGACATTGTTGATACTACAAGCTTTCCTTTAGGAAGAAATGCTCCTGAAAGCTTTACTGCCGCTTCAAGTAGTCCTCCGGGATTATATCTCAGATCTATTATCAGCGAAGACGCGCCTTTCGATATCAGCTTCTCGAACTCATTTATAAAATCATAATACAGCGTGCCTGAGAACTCATTAATCTTTATATAACCAATATTTTCGTCTATGATTTCAGAATAGGGTATATTGGCTATCTCTATACTTGCTCTAGTCAGGTTGAAATCAAGCATCTTATCATTTCCTGACCTTTTGATCTTCAGCTTGAGACGGCTTCCCGGTTCACCTTTAAGATATTTTGATGCATCTCTTACCGACATTCCGAAAGTATCCATATCTTCGATGAACATTATCCTGTCTCCTGCCCTCAGTCCCACTTTTGATGCCGGGGTATCGTCCATTGGTGAGATCACGGTTAGTCTTTTATCCTGTCCGCTCGTTCCAAGATATATGCCTATCCCGCCGTATTTACCCGATGAAAGTTCATCATAATGATCGATCTCGTTGTCTTTCAGAAGTACCGTGTAAGGGTCGGTCTTTGACAGCATTGCCCTTATACCTTCATTCATCAGCTCTTCGATGTTTGCCGTATCGACATAATTCTCGTTCAGGGTCAGCATCACATCGAAATACAGTCTGATATTGTCAGAAAGTTCCTGATAATAGTCCTGTGTCTTTTCAGCGGATAAGACCGAAGATAAAAAAATAAGTATAACCAACATAACATTCTTCATAACAACTCTTTCTTCTTAAGCACATCCGATATTCTGCTGAAAACTTCTTCCACAGAACCCGATGCGTCAATTACATTTACTCTTTCCGGATCTTTACGCGATATCTCCAGAAAACCTTTCCTTACACGATCGAAGAAGGCTATATCCTCCGACTCCATTCTGTTTATCTCCTCGCCTCTTGAAGTTACCCTTGACTGCGACCTTTCGGTATCCATGTCCAGAAAGAAAGTGAGGTCGGGTATATATCTGCCGTTTTCTGTCGCGAACAGATTAAGAACCCTTATAGTTTCAATGTCCAGTCCTCTCCCGTAACCCTGATATGCGGTTGTTGAATCTACGAACCTGTCGAGAATTACAACACAGCCCTCTTCCGATAGTCTTGAAATATCTTCGCGCACAAGCTGAGCGCGGCTGGCGATATAAAGAAGCATCTCTGTCTCTGGTTTCATTGAATGATTGTCCCTGTCAAGCAGAAGCCCCCGGATTTTTTCAGATACAGTATTTCCTCCGGGTTCTCTAAGAACCTTTACCTTTTTTCCGGAGCTTTGAAGTATTTTGAAGGTCAGATCAATCTGCGTTGACTTTCCGCAGCCGTCTAAACCTTCGAACGATATTATCATATTGAGTATCGCATGAATTATTATTTTTTAACAGGCATAAGAACACTGACCCTGTCAGGAACGATAATAGTATCGCTTATTCCTCTCCATCCGAGTGTCTGCTGAAATTTCTCAGCTTCTTCTTTGTTCCTGAATTTTCCTATTCGTATTTTATAAAAAGGAGGCTCGAAGATGAGAGTCACATTCTCTTCTCCGAAAGTTGTGATGTATAAAGACTCTCTTCTCTTTGCTTCGTTCAGATCTTCAGTTCTGTATATCTGTATCCTGAAACCGTTGATCTCCTGCAATGTGCTGTCGGACTTTGAATGTTCGGTGAAAGTATATTTTCTGTCGAAAAGTTCAGGCATATCCGCTTTGGGATCAACTTTCGGGACGCCGGAAAAGATTTTTTCACCCCTGTTGTATTCTGCAGCGGTAAATTCAGCCGACATTTCGGCTCTCTGAGCACATTCGGTACCTGCCGCCGAGAGGTAAATAACCATCACGAGAATATACCCGGTCATTCTAATAGTATTCATTCTTAAGAACATTGAGTTCCTCTTTAAGATCAAAATCCAGCTTGAGGATCTCGTCTCTGTAAGATTTAAGATTTTGTAAATACTTTGAGTTCCTCGGTTCTTCATTGACTTTCTTGGAGTAATACTGTATCTCCCTTTTGACCGTAGATGCTGCGAATTTGTATCTTGCATGAGCAAAATCTACCAGATTGTCATAATTTTCGGGATCCTCGTCAACTATTTTTGAAAGCGATTCCATTTTTTCTTTGTATGACTCAGGCACAAGTACAAGTTCGCTCAGCAGAGCTTCTATCTTAGGGTCGTCATCCTTGTACTCCAGATTGAGATCATTCTTGTTGACGGATGAGGATATTTCATCCCCTCCTTTCTCAACATTCTGGTCATCCGAAACGACTTCAGCCGGCTTAATTTCTATATTAACGACTTCCTGAGCTTCTTCCTGAGGTTTCTCCTTTCTTTCCTCAACAAAGGCTGTAAAATTCTGCCTTTCTTCAATAAAGCTCTCTGTGAGACCGTCAAGGCTTTCTATTATATCCTCTGAAAAGCTTTTTTCCATATTAAGGGCTTCATCGGAGATATTATGCTTCCTTGCAACATCATCTTTCTCTTCAAATCCGAATTCCGGTATCTCGATGTCAGCTGAAGAATCAAGCTTGTGGAGAACCTCATCGTCCAATATCTCTATTTTCTGTTCCGCCGTTATCTCAGGCGGTATAAATTCTTCCTTTTCCACAGGTTCTAAAGCAGTATCTTCTTCGTTCGGAGCTTCTTCACCTTTGAACGAGAAATCGTTATCACTGATCATAAGTATGTTCTTGGCGTCAGGATCCATAGGGTCAAGCCGGGCGACGGATTTGAGGGCTTCAAGCCTGTCATGAGCATTACCCTTTCTGTCCTCTATATCAGCGATATATTTATATGCCTTAACGCATCCCGGGTCTTTCTTTACCGCGCCTTTAAAAAGCATTTCCGCCTGATCAAATTTGTTCTCATTGAAGAATATTTCTCCGAGTACCAGCTCTCCCGAAGTGTATTCAGGATAAGAATTAATATTCGCCTTCAGAACTTTTTTAGCCCTGACCGGGTCACCTGACTGAACGAGAATGTCAGCATAGAACGCAAAATACTTTCTGTCCTTCTCGTACAGCTTAACAACTCTGTTCAATGTCTGTTTCAATTCCTTTTCCATAACTAACTGCCGTTCCGTTAAATTAAAATTCTTCCGCAATATTTATCAGCTTGTGCCTTTCTACAATATATATGTAACCTTCTTTTTCCGATATTATCTTAGATTTTTTGAATTTGCTCATCACCCTGATCGCAGTTTCGATCGTCGTGCCTGTCAGGTTAGCGATCTCCTGCCTTGACAGCTTTATGCCGAGTCTTATGCCGTTATCACTTTTCTCGCCTGTGTTCTTTGCGAACTGGATCAGATGTCTGGCTATCCTTCTTTCTACTTTTTCAAAAGCCATGTTCTTGAGGCCGACATAGACTTCAGTAAGGTGAGCATCGATAACTTCCGCATAAGCTTTATACAATTCTGGTTTACGGTTAAGCAGTTCGGAAAAATCGGAAGTATTTATCTTTGCCACTACAGAGTTTTCAAGTGCTTTAGCACTGTAGGAACACTCTGATCTCCTTTCGAATAACAGGTTATTGTCTGATATAATATCGTTGGACGATACTATTCTGAGAATAAAATCCTTGCCTGCTGATGAGTGAGCGAGCATCTTCACTCTTCCCTCGCATACGAAATAGATAAAGGAACAGTAATTGCCTTCCTCAAAAACGAACTTGTTTTTGCTGATTTTTTCAATTATGATCTTGTCATAGACCTTGTTCATCTCATCTGGCTTTAGGTTCCTGATTACAGGAAGGTCTTTTACATATTTTTTTTTCTCTTCCATTTCACAGTCCGGTTTTATTGTTTGACATTTCTATCTGCTCATTCTTCAGCAGTGATATTCTTTTGAGGATCTCGTTCTGTCTTTCAGCATCTTCCGTGTACTTCAGTTCGTCGTTCAAACTCTTGATCCTGCCTGATAATTTCCTCAGCAGAATGATCTTAACGCTGTCATAGCAGGCTGCCATAATTTTTTCTTCCGTTTCAGTTTTTCCGGATTTTCCGTCGTAACCGGAATACGCTGTTTCCTGGCTTAAGACGAAACTTATCATAAAATCCTTGAATTTATCGTCAAAGTCAACTAAAATATTATTTAATTTTACGGTCTCTCCCTCTTCAAAAAGCTCGTATATTTTTAGAAATAATGCAGCAGCTTCGGGATTTCGAATATCCTTTTCGGTTATCCTGCTCAGAATATACTTAAGAGCGTTTTGTCCCGAAAGCATCAGATATATCAGCGTGAACTCGACCGCGTCATCATTTCTCGGAATATATGTTCCCGTCATTTGTTTGACTTCGGAACGGGCCGTCCCCTGTTTTTTAATGTTCCTCCGGAATTCTTTCTCGAACGAGGTCCTGTCCATTGAAAGTTTCAATGAAGCTTCGTTGATGTACATATCCAGTGTCAGCGGATCTTTTACATGCTTAAATGAATCAGCCACAGTTCTTACCGCTGTAATTTTTGCGTTGGCAGTATCGGTCCTCAGGCCGTTAAAAACGATACTGAGATCGATTATGTTCAGCGGTTTATCCAAGAGCGAATCAAGACTCTCTTTACCTTCAGCATAAAGGAAACTGTCAGGATCGTTCCCGTCAGGCAAAAGTATAATTTCAGGAACCATACCCGTCTCAAGAACTATCTCGGATGTCCTTAATGCCGATTTCATTCCTGCCGTATCTCCGTCGAGCATAATAAACACCCTGTCGGCATTTCTTTTTACAAGAAGCGCGTGATTTTCTGTAAAAGCGGTCCCGCAGATAGCCACTGCGTTCGTATATCCGAATTTGTGCATCGATATAAGGTCAACATTACCTTCTACAAGAATTATCTCTCTTTTTTTTCTTATGCTCTCCATGGCCTGATACAGTCCGTAAAGCACCTGATTTTTTCTGTAAAGAACTGTTTCCGGAGAGTTCAGGTATTTAGGCTGTGACTGATCATCAAAAGCTCTGCCGCTGAAAGCGAGAACATTACCGAGCTGGTCGAATACCGGGAACATAAGCCTGTTCCTGAACTGATCGTAAATATTTCCCTTCTCGTTCTGTTTCCTCAGCCCTGCCTCAACGAGTGTCTCGTCCTGATACTGACTGAATCTCAAGTCATTCCTTAAAGCGTGCCAGTCATCAGGTGCATAACCCAGCCTGAATTTCGTAAGAAGTTCATTATCTATCTTTCTCGATTCGACATATTTTTTAACATGAGAATTCTGTTTTGTCATTTCGGTGATCAGGTACTCATGAAAAAGATCGCTCGCAAGACCGTTCAATATCCTCAATACTTCCTTCTTGTCGTCTTCCGTTCTGTCCCTTACAGTTCCGTCGTACTCTTCTTTTATCTCGATACCGTATTTGGTAGCCAGAGACCTGATGGCGTCAGGGTAGGACAGATTGTCATACATCATTACGAACTTTATAGAATCTCCTGAAGCTCCGCACCCGAAGCATTTGAATATCTGTTTTGAATCCGAGATCATGAAAGAGGGGGTTTTTTCGTCATGGAAAGGGCACCGGGCTTTATAATTCGAGCCTGCCCTTCTTATGTCTATCCTCTCCCCGATCACATCAACGATATTGACCGAGTTCAGAAGTTTTTCTATCTGATCTTTGGGTATCAATCAGTGTCCTTTATCTAATATTTCTGGACTTCGTCGTTTATGGTCACGAGTTCCACGCCTGCCTGTCTGAACATATCTTCAGACTCCTGCCCTCTCTGATATTTTCTCTCAACTACGACCCTTTTTATACCGCTGTTTATTATAAGCATCGCGCAGGTGCGGCACGGAGTCATTCTGCAGTAGAGGGTCGCTCCGTCAATCGATATCCCGAGTTTGGCAGCCTGGCAGATCGCGTTCTGTTCGGCGTGCACTGTGCGTACACAGTGCACGGAAATGCTGCCATCCTCATGCAGCATTTTCTTGAACTGGTGCCCGACATCATCGCAGTGCGGAAGTCCTATCGGCGAGCCGACATATCCGGTTGTCAGTATCTGCCCTTTTCGAGCTATAACGCAACCGCTTCTGCCTCTGTCGCAGGTGGCTCTTTTTGAGACCGCGTTCATAACCTCCATGAAATATTCATCCCAGGTCGGCCTTCTGTATTTTTTCTCTTCAGTCATTTAATTTTCCCAATCGCTGGTTTAGATAATCTTCAAAATATATCCATTGACCCATTCTCTCTTCTGCAGTATTTTCAATAGATTTTTTGAATGGAACATAGTTTTGGTTCATATTAAGCATAAAATGATTACCCTGTTTTATAACAAGACCGCCGAAGATATTCTTGCCTTTTTGCGTTTCTTCTACAATATAATTCTGTAAACCTTCAGCTTTGAGCTTATTATCTTCCTCTCTGTCACCGGCATATTTTGTGTCGAATATCCCTATACTTCCATCTTTAAAATATACAATAAAATCAGGCTGAAAAGTCCTTTTCAAATCGTATTTAATTCCGAAATTCAAAGCCATGTGTTCATTACCGTTCTGCCACCACCACTGAACTAAATCATTTTTTCTTTCCAGATATTTTATAAAATCATCTTCGATATCGCTGTCGATCTTCAAATAGCTCGGATCGTATAAAGAGAATTCATAATCATATTTACGGTAAGTATGCGGATTGTAGTTTCTTGATTCAGAAATTTCCCATTCGTTATTCCACTCTTCAATTTCTTCAATTTTTTCTAATATTTCTTTGTTCTTGACGGGTTTATATGAGTTTACGGATTTATCAATCAGCATTGAAAATAACTCGGCATGATTCAAAACAATATTCTGAATATTAATTACTCCGTTTCCGTAAAGATTTACATTAAGAAACTTTTTGAACCAGCGGTAAATAGATTGTTTTACGGTGGGCATAGATCTTTTATATGCAAAGCCGTTCAAGTTGTTTTTTATCAGTAACTCGAACGCATTAATCAGATCATTTTGAGAAAGATTGGCTTTTATTAAGGTTGATTCGTTAAACAAGCTCGCTTCCTGTCCGGTTATCTTCTCTTTTGGAAGTTTATCAAAAAGTTTTGTGTCCAAAGGTTTATTCAATATAATTTCATCTTTCGTGTTCAGACTGTCAAGATCAATATCTTTTTCTTTAAGCTTGCTTTTGTTTTTATCATAGTAATTAAATTCCAATTCGGAGCTGATATCAAAATATTCGCAGAATGTTTTTTCCAATATCTTATAGAAACTCAGAGTTATATCTCCATAATCAATTCTGTTCCTGTAGTATGATCTTAATTTCAAAGGTTTGTATATATCCTTCCTCTTTACTACTACAGATTTTATGATATTCGGGTTGTATGTTTCTTTTTTAACTTCGAGACTTTTGACATTTGTGAAAACATAGCCTTTATTTAAAGTATCATTTTCATAATGAACTGCTTCCGGCATTCTCAGTATTCTGCCTATTGTTTGAATTTCGAAAACAATGCTTTTAATCTCTCTGAATCTTATAAGTATCGATGCTCTCGGACAATCCCAACCGGTATCTATTGCCTGTTTGAATATCAAAAAATCAACTTCGCTATTATTTGGTGTAACAAGCTCATTTTCATTATTTACCTTCTCTTCACTCAACCATACTGCCAGTTTTCTGTTTTCATAGTTAATATCTTTCCCTGCAAGATAAGCTTCGATAAATTCCTTCTTATCCTCACCGGCTTCACTTGAGGGCAACTGTATCATGACTAGAGGGTTGATGTTTATCCCTGATTTTTCGTATATATTTTTTAGCTCTATCCTTTTTTGAAAAGCTGCCTCCAGTATCAATTCCTGAGAAGTCAGCTCATCGTCGTCAATTTTATCAAGATTCTCGTTAATGACAATTTCTTTTTTTATCATTCCCTCATCAATCACATCATTTGGCTTAACAACAACTTTTTCATTGTATTCACCTTCTACCAAGGCTGGAGTGGCACTCATTTCAATCGTCAGATCGGCATTAACAATTTTATCTCTTAGCTCCAAGGCTCTTTCGGATGTGGAATTAGAGTGACTTTCATCTATGACCATAACTATTCTGGTGTTTTCTTCCTTAGCATTTACAATCAATTCCCGGAAATTTACTGTTTCCTTATCTTTCATAAGGATATTCTTCCATTCTCCAGTATTGCCGTCTTTTGATCTTAGTTTTTCCCAATTAACAACGACAACTTCGTTTTTATCAATAGTTTTTCTCGATCCGAAAAATTCCTGTTCAAGAAGAAATACATTAGGAAAACCGTTGAATTCTCTCTTTAAGGCATTATAGCTTTGAATATGTAATTCACCTTTGCCTATGCTGATCCATAAAAAACAATAATCGGTACTGTCATTCTCATGTTCTTTTATGAACTGTTCAATAAATTCAGTCAACATTAAAGTCTTTCCGCTTCCTGTCGGCGACTGAAAAACGATTGTCTTCTTTGTCAAATCTTTCTTAAGAAGCAGACGGGATTTTAAAAGCAGCTCGTCAACAGCCTGTTCCTGATATCTCTTTAACATTTTCGAAGTCATAAAATCACCTTATCTCATAAGTGTTGATTAGCGTTTGAATGTGTTTATAGAATTTTTCAACCTGTTTTAAAGTATAGTCGTCATAATTGCCGTGAGCAGCTTCATTACCTATAGCAAAGTATGTATTATTTTCTTCCCATTCTACTTTTGAAATCAGTTTGTTTTTGAATAGTGAAGTATTGAGACTTGACACCTTTTCTTCTTTTCCCTTTTCATTCAAAATCTTCATGCCCTTATCCTGAGAAATCCTTTGAACAGTTTTTTCCAAAACAATCCTGAGAATCCTTGCACCTTCATCTTTATCTTTTTCTTTGAATATTTTAGTTTCAGCCTTACTGAATTCTGTAAAAATCAGATTTGCTTTGACCGGAATATTCATTTTTGCTAACTGTCTGTACACATCAAGAATACTTTGCGGTATAGCTTCAATTTTTAAATCTTTTAAGCAGTGGAAAAGACTTTTATCGACTGTATTATCAATTGAAAACATATAAATTATCTTTTCGCCTTCAATTTTTTTCATGGCTCCGATGAAATCAGTAAATGAATCCTCAATAATATTATAATAAATACAGAGAAATCTTTTATTTTCATTAGATGAGAATATCTTAAAATCT
Organism: bacterium UBP11_UBA4055; assembly: GCA_002382735.1. GTDB lineage: Bacteria > UBA4055 > UBA4055 > UBA4055 > UBA4055 > UBA4055. The sequence goes on along the minus strand of DFZN01000071.1, from coordinate 19,971 downwards.
TCTTCTTCCAGCTTCAGATTGAATATATTTTCCTTAACGCACAACATTTCAGTACAATTCTTCGTCAGATTAATCTTAACCTGATCCCTGTTCTTCATTTTTTTAACAAAATCAGTCTTAAAATATTGAAGATTACCGCCCAAACCTTCAACGAAGTTTCCATTACCGTTTTTCTTGTACCCTTCAATAACTTTCTTAATTCTTGGATAAGTTACATCTGTGCAAATATTATTTTCATTATTAGTACAAAGGATGAATTTTCTGTTGCCGTTATCCTCATTGTTCAGATCTAACACTGCATGACCTGTTGTGCCAGATCCAGCCATAAAATCTAAAATTAAAGAGTCTTTTTTTGAGCTCAAATATATTATATCTTTTATTAAATCCAAAGGTTTGGGATTTTCAAAAACCTTCTCAGAGAATATTGCTTTAAGTTGCGATGTACCGTTACCACTACTATATTCAGGTTTATAAAAAACAGATTTCGGTTTCCTTGATGGTAAATCTCCCAAGTCGGGTCTTTGTTTCTTGTATAATGTAATTCCCCTTTGTGTTTGGATATAAGTCACATCTGTATTTAACCTATAGATATTTCTCTCTGTAAAACCCCAACGCCATCTTCCGAATGTTTGGTTATCTATTAGCGGTAAAACAAAATTGTATCCACTTTTTTCGTAAGCAGATCTTAACTCTTCTAAGTATATGTCATTAAATTTTCTCGAATCTGAGTTATATATTCTTATAAATTCACTTCGCTTTATAGTAGATATAGTACTGTTGTTATCAATTAAAATCGGGTAAAACATATAGGGGCGATCCTCTCTTCTTGATTCGTTTCCGGTAGCTCGCAAAGGTGCACCTTTTTTAAAATAACCAGTTTCATCTTGTTCCCAAGTTAACTCGATTTCATCATCCTCAATCTTAAATTCATTGAAATTGGCTGAATTTGAATCTTTGGCATAAACAAAAGTATATTCATGAGTGCCAGAAAATGCGAATTGATCATTGTTGCCTTTCAAATTCATTATTGTTGGCAAAATTGCAATGAAATTTCTTCGCGAATTTTTAATAGTATTCCCATCAAATATTTTATCACAAAGCATTTTCAGCTGAGCAACTTCATTATCATCAATAGATATTAAAAGAATTCCTGTATTTTTTAATAGATTTCTGGCTAAATTTAGTCTTTTCTCCATAAAATTCAACCATTTGCTGTGTCTATACCCATCATCAAGTTCAACATATTTATCGTTGTATCTAAAATCTTTTTTTCCAGTATTGTAAGGCGGATCTATGTAGATCACATCTATCTTTTCTTTATGAGTATAGTTTAGTACGGTTAATGCGTGATAATTATCGCCTTCTATTATTATGTTATCTTCAGTGTTGTCTGTCTTTATTTCTTTATCCTTTATCCGTTTTAAAACAGGAAGATTATTTTCGCAGTCCAATACAACCTGTTCAGGCTCTCTTTCGCTGTCCCATACGAGGCCGTACTTTTTGGATTTCAGCTCTTTTTCCTGCTTTTTAACTATTTTCAATAATTCTTCTTTTGATAATTCGTCATAATAAGGCACAATTTCACCTGTTGATTTATTAATTAAATTTTAGTATTCAAAAACTCAACTGCCTCATTTATCCTTTTGAGCGTCTCTTCTTTACCTATAACATGAGCGATCTCGCTCGCTCCGCCCGGTGTCGCGCTCACACCTGACAGGGCGATCCGAGCAGGCCACAGTACCGTTCCGGCTTTGCAGCCTTCCGTCTGTATCAGTTCCTGCAGCGCGCCGAACACGGTCTCGTTGTTCCAGTCCTGAACTTTCTCGAAATGAGGGATCATTTTTTCAAGCATCACTTTTGCGGAATCGGGATCGGACTTCATTTTTTTATGGGTATAAAGTTCTTTGTCGTAAGCCGGAACTTTTACGAAGAATTCTGTCTTTTCAGGTATCTGTCTGAATGTTTCAAGCCTCTCCTGAATCAGTCTGCTTACCGTTTCGATATCAACCTTTGCCTTTAGTTCATCGCTGTAATATTCTGAAGCTTTTTTGTGAAATTCCTCGAACGGCATAGCTTTAATATGGAGATTGTTGAGCCATGTCAGCTTTGAATATGTAAAGACCGCATTCGACTTATTGATCCTCTCAGGAGTGAATTTCTGAACAAGATCGGCCAGAGTGAAGAATTCCTCCTCTGTTCCCGGATTCCAGCCCAGCATAGCTATATAATTGATGACGGCGGAAGGCAGATAGCCCAGATCGAGAAGGTCCCGGAATGATGCGTCGCCTTCCCTTTTGCTTAATTTTTTTCCGTCCTCCCTTAGAATGTGCGGAAGATGAATGTATTGTGGTATATCCCATCCGAAACTTTCGTATAACAGGTTATATTTAGGCGCAGACGAAAGATATTCATATCCTCTGATAACATGCGTGATCTCCATCAGATGATCGTCAACCACATTGGCGAAGTTGTAGGTTGGCAGCCCGTCAGCTTTAAGCAGCACCTGCTCGTCGAGAGTATTGTTCTCCACAGTTATTGAGCCGAAAACCATGTCAAGAAAAGTAGTACTTCCTTCCACAGGTATTCTCTGCCTTACCACGAACGGTGTATCCTGAGACAGCTTCTCGCTTATACTATAATTTGTCAGTTCTCTGCACTTATCCCTGAAAGGCTTGTCCGGAAACCTTTTTGAGAATTCCTCTTTTTCCTTTTCCAGTTCCTCTTTTGTGCAAAAACACCTGAAAGCTTTTCCGGATCCCAGAAGTTCATTTATGTATTTTGCGTATATTTCGCGCCTTTCACTCTGAACATAAGGCCCGTAAACCCCTCCGATGACCGGCCCTTCGTCATATTCTATACCGGCGAGTTTCAGGCTTGAGAATATAACTTCCACCGAATCTTCCACAGTCCTCTTGCTGTCGGTATCCTCGATCCTTAAGATGAACTTCCCTCCGTCTTTTTTGGCTGTTAGATAGGCATAAAGGGCTGTCCGTAAATTTCCTATGTGCATATACCCAGTAGGGCTGGGCGCAAATCTTGTTCTTACCATTAATTTTCCTGAATTTTCATTTTCCATGCGCCTAAAGATATGATATTCGACAGCAATAATCAAGACGGATATTAAAACAGTTTTTATAGCGTTTATTTTCTTTGCTTTTAACGGGGTTATTTATTATTTTATTAACGGAGTGTGATCATTGTGACACGAATCACAGCGAGATGCTTTCCGATGCTGTAATTTTGTGTTAACTTTGAAAAAGGAGGAACGCATGAACAGAATATTAAAAATAACCACTACACTAGTTATCACTTTCGCATCATTTCTTTACTCAGCAGATGTTTGGAGCGGCTATGTAAATCTGACAAAAGATTACCTTGTCGGGAACGGCGATATTCTTGAGATATTGCCCGGAACCGTCATCAGAGTCGCACCGGGATTCAGGCTCATTATTGACGGAGGTATCCTTCATGCATCAGGTACAGAATACAATAAAATAAGATTTACATCATACGAACCTGAATCTTCAGGCAAAGATTATTGGGGGGGCATAGAATTTTATAACGCTTACAAAGACACCTCCCTTATCGATCACTGTATAATTGAAAATATTAAAAAAACCGGCGATTATGGAAGCATTTATTTGAACAATTCAATTGTAAAAATAACAAATTCAGAGATCAGGAACAATTCTGCTCAATTCGGAAGCGCCGTGCACAGCGTTGACAGCTACCTATATATGTTCAAGAATAAAATTCTGGATAACACTGTTAACTTACTCGGCTCGGCAGTGTTTATAAGTCATGAATCTAATCCTGAACTCGCAAATACTACACTTCTAAAGAACCTGATAATGGGTAACAAAAGCGGATACATCGATGATTATAATCTCACTTCCGGCGGTATAATGGTATTTGAGAACAATCAGGTCGGATCCTACACTCTTATACAGGAGAACGATGTCATTGCGAACAGCTGCGTCGCGGGAAAAGCTTCGGGCGGTATTGGCGGAGGGATACAGATAAGGACCCAGTCAAAGTATTCCGTTGATGTAATTGGCAACAAGATCATGTACAATAAGGCTGGTATAGGCGGAGGAATGGCTGTACTGTTCAAAGCCGACGGTACATACCCTCATAATTATAAGAACAATATTATATCGAACAACACTTCTGTAACTTACGCGGGCGGTGTATTTATAGACATGAATTACATCAGAAATCCAGAAGATGTGGTCTTTGCGAATAACAACATAATAAAAAACCTCAACCTCGATCCGGAGCTGGGTTCCGGAGGATATTTCATATTTTTCAGCAGCGATGTGATGAACCTTATAAATACCGTAAACTGTATCGTTTGGAATAACTACATGGGCGGAAGAGTAGAAGATTTCGGATCAACGCCTTATATTGATCCTGGTGAATATGTTACATACAGCAACACGACATACCTTATAAAACTTGGGGGAAATATCTCTGCACCGTCACAGTTCTACAGAGAAACTGCTTACTACGGCGCTGATCCTTATGAAAATTACCTGAGAGGTGACTATCATTTGTCGCTGGAATCGCCATGTATCGATGCCGGTGATCCTGAAAGCGGAAAGGAATTGGACGGCAGCCCTGCCAATATTGGAGCATACGGGCTTACCAACGAGTACACAACATCTGATTACACCACAGTTCCATACGAGTACAATTTAAGCATTTATGTTCCCCAGGGAAGAACATTCAAACTGGACTGCAGTGAAAACTCGAAGCAGATAAATATAGATCAGCTGATAGTTGAAGACGGAGGGCAGATATTTATAAAAACATCGCCATATTCAAGCGATCCCAACATTTACATTAATCAGCTTCGTACGAACGGAAGAAAGATCGGAGAACTTTATACTACCAAGATCCAGAGAATGACAGCGGCAACTCAGGAAGAGCCTCCGGTTTCATACAATGTAATAAATGTTATTGATCTGAACTGCTCAGGAGCGCAATTCAACAATATGGCTCTTTCCGTTGTAGCGCCGGATCGCGAATCGATACTTACTGATTCACATGTTTTCATAGACGAATACAACGCGGCACTGACAGGCATCAAACTTGACACTGACTCGGCTTATGTTGAAAATAATATCGTCGATAATTTCGGTATCGGAATATATTACGGACCTTTATCAAAAGGATCAAAAGCGGCAATCAGATCTGCAAGGATCACGAACAATACGATCAGCTTCGACGCATCAGCCTCAAACAAAGAAACGATAGCGAAAGGAATAGTCGTTGAAAGCAGCAAGGCGGATGTGGAGAACAACACAGTTGTAAATCCGAACGAGGGTATCGAGGCCTCATACTCTTCATCCGGCAGGATCACGAACAATACGATCAGCTTTGACGGTTCTGCTTCGAACAAAGCCGGAACGAACAAGAAAGCGATCCACATTTTCGGAGGGGCGGATTATGAGGTCGATCACAACAAAATATACTGCAACGATGAGCTTACAACCGCGATCAGCGGGATCGAAGTACATGATTCAGGTATAGACTGTCATTATAATATAATAAGGTTCGGCAGCTACGGAACTGCTGATCATGACAGGTACGGATTCTTTACACAGAACCTTTCGTCCTATCCGATATTTATTAACAATACTGTTTATAATTCGGACATGGGGTTCGTTGATTACGACTCGGCTACTTATATAAAATTGTACAATAATATCTTCTACGGCCCCTCAGTATCAACATACATAACAGGAACGGAGCAGAACATTCTTCTGTACAATAACGACATTTCAGGCGAAATTGACTGGTCTGCGATCGCAGACGATGAGTATAATGTTTATGAAAATCCGCAATTCCAGTCCTCAAAAGTCAACGACTTTTACCTCTGGGGCGAGTCGAAATGTATAGACGAAGGACGATTTGAGCCTGCTTATCACATCTATGGCGATACATTCTACGGTACTGCGCCTGATATCGGTGCGGTGGAGTTTTATCAGGAATCTTCTTTCTACGCACCGCAGAATATATCAGCCTCTGTAACCGGCACCACTTTAACCCTTTCATGGTCAGCCGTACCTGACGCGGTTTCATATAATATCTACGGATCGAACGATCCCTACGGGACTTTCTCGTTTATAAAGAGCACCGCCAACACTTCATGGTCAGCTTCAACTGCCTCCGCCAAATATTTTTACCGCGTGACGGCGTCGAGAGACGGAGTTAAACCCGGATCCGGGATAGAAGATGACTTAGAAAAAGAAGTAACGACTACCGGAGCTGTAAACAGAAAGATAACAATTCAGAGTAAAGAAAGTTTAAATTAACAAACTGGGGAGTGAATTATGAAAAAGATATTAACGGCGGCTATACTGGCATGGATGACCGTGTCATTCTCCGCGACGATCACTTGGAGCGGGAAGAAACTAATCGAAACAGATGTTACCATCCTCGCAGATGACCAGCTTATTATCGAGGCTGGAACGATCGTCACCTTCGGACCTTCAGTAAGACTCATAGTCTATGGCGAGATCAAGTCGATGGGAACAGAGCCTTCACCTGTGGTATTAACGGGCATTGGTGAGAGTGCATGGGGAGGAATTGAGATCAATTCGCCTTCAGGATCGAATGAATTCAACTACACTGTTATCAAGGGCATCGACGCTGAAATGGGAAGCGGCAGAGGAGGCGTGACTTTCAACAATTCCACGGTTACAGTATCCCAATGCAGGTTCGAGAATAACCACAGTGAATCAGGCGGTGCTGTCAAGATTATCAGCGGAAATGCAACAATATCAGGTTCACGCTTTGAAATGAACGGGTCACCTGAAGGAGGAGCAGTTTATATTCTGAACGACTCGGCAACACTTTCCCAGATAAACATACTCGGATGTCAATTCATACAGAATGACGCATGGGTTAGTGGCGGTGCATTTTTTATCCAGGATACCGACATATCAGCAAATATGGACCTGAACATTGTCAAGTGCGACATGTACAATCATTATTCCGGAGACGGCGGAGCAATATATTACGACAACCGCGGTCATATTGATCTCGAACTTGCAAAATCAAAGATTTTTAACAACACGGCAAACTGGGGAAGCGCAATATACATGAAATTCAGGGAGTTTTCTCCTGGCCCAATTCTTGCCCAGAAATTCACTAATCTTCTGATCTACAAGAATGGCGGCTATTACCAGTCGGGAGTTTACATAGACATGGGGCTTACCCAGAACCCGCAGAATTTGAATTTCACAAATGCGACAATTGCCTACAATTCAATAATGCCGTCTAAGTCTGTAAAGCAGGATTATACTTCGGGTATATACATTAAAGGACCTTCAGGCAATTATCCGCAGATCAGGAACTCCATTCTCTGGAAGAACACAAACTTTATAGGTGAAAGCAATTACTTCATTGAAGGCGGAATTAGTCCGGATTCATTGTTTCAGTATTGCGATATCGGCGGATTTCCGGGACAGGGAACGAACATTAGCGCTGACCCGATATTTGTAAGAGCACCTCAAAATACGGAAATGGAAGAGTTTGACATCGACAAATACGATTTTCACCTTTCTGTACTTTCACCATGTGCCAACGCGGGTGACCCTGCCGAACCGTGTACAGAGCTGAACAGCATCCGGGTCGATATGGGAGCTTACGGTAACACAATGGAATCTGTTAGACCTTTCCAGACAGTACTGGCACAGGATGTTTACACAAGTGTTAATGTGCCGGCAGGTGAAGCGCTTGTGATTGACTTTCAGGGTAAAGCTATAAAGGCCAGCTGGGTAGAACTTAATCTCCCTTCCAACTCAGAAGTCTATTTTAAAGCTTCTTACAACGCGGATATAAATTTCCAGAGGCTTATCACAAATGCAAATAAGTTCGACGGAGGGATAGTGAGGATCCAGACCCTTGTTGATACACTTCAGGGAACTACCACTCTGCCCCAGGAGATCGTGTTCGATGAAGCTATAGACCTTAACAACGCAAATCTGAACGATATCAAGCTTAAATTCCAAAAAAATCTTGCGTATCCTTCCACTAACGTAACTCTAAATAATTCAAAATTCTTCACAAAAGACGGAACCATGCCTTACGGAATAGAGGTCGTCGATGCTGACGGGATTTATATCGATAGCTCAAAATTTTTGGGATTTGCCAACGGAGCTATAAAAGTAGGAAGCACCTTGCCTGCCCTCAAAACAAAGGCTTCGGGAAGGATAACGAACAATACAGTGAGCTTTGACGGTTCAGCCTCGCAGAAAACAAAAGTCGGTAAGCAGGTAGGAATTGAAGTTTCTAATGCGAACATAGACATTGAAGACAACGATATTGAGGGTGGAGATGAGGGGATCGTAATGAAAACCAATTCGAGCGGAAGGATAACGAACAATACCGTCAGCTTTGACGGATCCGCATCGCAGAAATCAGGAATGACCAGAAAGTCTATCGTTCTTTCAGATAATTCCGTATCTTCTGAAATCTCAGGCAATACTATCATAAGCTATCCGTACAGTTATGCTTTCGATGTAATAGGAATTGAGATTGACAACTCAAAAGCCGACATTATCGGAAACAAAATGTACTACGGGGAGACGGGCGGAGTGAATCAAAGAATAGGAATAAACATGCTTAACCCGTCAGATACTATTCGGATAATCAACAACACGATCCACGGCCCTTTAACAGCATTCAGTAACCCTCCCGGGGCGTTCCCACCTCCGGTACAGATCATAAACAATATCTACTGGAGTGACAATTCTCCTTCTCTGACGATAAATGACACTGATACTTCTCATGTTGCTTTCATGAACAACTGTTTTATCGACAGCACTCATGTAACGGGAACAGATAACATATTTTCAGATCCTGATTTTGGAGGAGAGTATTATAACGGCGATTTTAGTCTGGAGTCAACTTCTCCATGTATCAATGCGGGAATGATTGTTGAAGGAATTCATACCGGCGCATACGATTCTAAGGTCATCTACTATTACGGCACAGCGCCGGATATCGGATCGGAGGAGTATTATCAGGAACTTACAGCTCCGTCAAATGTCACCACTCAGATCACAGGCAGCGATATAAGCTTCGGATGGGATGCTGTACCGGGTTACCCGTACTACAAGGTCTATGCTTCTGACAGTGCTTATTCGGGATTTTCTGTAGTAGCTCACAGCTCAGACCTAAGTTATGTAGCTTCGCTTACACCGGCGAAAAAGTTCTTCTACATAGTGGCTACGACAGAACCGCCGTCAAAAGTATATGTGAACGAAGTGCCTGCTGAAAAGAAAACGAACCCGGCTCCTTCGGTTAAAAAAAGAAATATCAGAATAAACGACCGTTCCGGAACAAGATAAAACTCATTTCATACTTTAAAAAAGAGCCTCTGAAATCGGGGGCTTTTTTTATGCTTGAATTTTTATCAAATTTTTCTTAATTTCGTTTGAATTTAAGCGGAGTAAACTATATGTATTCAGAAGAAAGACCGTGGGGCAGTTTTACCATCCTTGAAGAGAGTGACAGATATAAGGTCAAAAGAATAGATGTCAAACCCGGACAGAGGTTAAGTTATCAGTCGCACAAAAAAAGAGACGAGCTCTGGATGATAGTTCAGGGAACGGCAGTGATCATCATTGACGGAAAAGAGATCGAGAAGAAATACGGTGAGTTCGTCACGATCAAGAAAGAACAGAAACACAGGATCGAGAACCGGGGCGGTGAGAATGTCTCATTTATCGAGATACAGACAGGGTCATATTTCGGAGAGGACGATATAATCAGATATCAGGACGATTACAGCAGAATATAGCACTTTAATGATATAAAATTAATATTAAAATATCTTGACTATAAACGGCAATATCTTTATTTTTACCGCGCTTTTGTAATGTAAGTAATTAATTTAATAATAAATCGGAGGAAAAATGAAGGCCTATCACGCCAAAGACATAAGAAACATCGCAATCGTCGGACACAACTCCGTCGGTAAAACGATCTTGGCTGAGAGCATAGCTTTCCACACTGGTAAGATCACCCGTATGGGCAGTATTGATGACGGAACAACAGTTTCCGATTACTCGCAGAACGAAATTGAAAAAAAATACTCGATCAGATCTTCTCTTCTCGCGATCGAGAACAAAGATATCAAATACAACCTTATTGACTGTCCCGGTTATGCCGATTTCATCGGAGAAACACACAGCGCGATAAAAGTAGCTGATTCGATCCTTATAACGGTATCGGCCGCCAGCACACAGGGAACTGAAGTAGGTACCGAAATGGGATTTGAGATCGCCCGTCACAACAACAAGCCTACAGCTTTCTTCATAAACAAGTGCGACTATGAGAACGCGGACTACGACAAAGTTATATCTGACCTTCAGACGGCTTTCTCATCATCGGTAACGGAAGTTCAGTTCCCCGTCGGCAAAGGCGAAACCTTCCACGGCATAATTGACATCTTCGACATGAAAATGTATGTAATGGAGAACGGCAAACCGGCGGCAAAAGATATTCCTGACAATGTAAAGGCAAAAGCTGAAGAGATCAAAGCCGCCTTGGTAGAGAACATAGCAGGCTCTGATGAAGAACTCATGAACAAATATCTCGATGCCGGCGAACTTTCTCCTGAAGAATTCAACACTGGATTCAAGAAAGCCTTTACCGACGGGGCCATATTCCCGGTCTTCTGCGGAAGCGCTTTAAAGGGCGTCGGGGTCAACTCGCTTATGGATAAATTCGACAATATATTCCTTTCACCTGCGGACCTCAAAACCGTTATAAAAGATAAGGACGGCGAAAAAGAGATCGAAACGGACGAGAGCAAACCGTTCAGCGCGTTCGTATTCAAAACTGTCGCCGAGGCTCATGTGGGTGACCTGACCTTCTTCAAGATCGTAACAGGCAAACTTTCGGGAGGATCGGACATAAAGAACGGAGACAATGTTGAAAGGATCGGCCTTCTTAATGTGGTGACAGGCAAAACAAGGCATGAGACTAACGAACTTTTTGCCGGGGACATCGGAGCCGTCGTTAAGCTGAAATACACAAAGACCAATGATACTCTGAAAGATAAATCCGTAAGCTACGACATTAAACCGGTCGAAATACCTAAGCCTTTGATCTGGGAAGCCGTTAAAACAAAGGATAAAAAAGACGATGCAAAGATCGGTCAGGCTCTATTGGCCTTGTCGAACGAAGATCCTACATTCGGTTATAAGATCGATCCTGAAATGCATGAGACTATAATCCACGGTCAGGGAACAAAGCATTTGGAGACAATGATCGAAAAATTAAAAGAAAGGTTCAGCATAGAGATCGATATTGCCGAACCAAAAATACCTTACAGGGAAACGATAACAGGTAAAGCTGAGGGTTCGTACCGTCACAAAAAACAGTCAGGCGGTAAGGGGCAGTTCGGTGAGGTTCACATGAGGGTCCGTCCTAAAGGAAGAGGTGAAGGCTATAATTTTGTCGATTCCATCACAGGTGGATCAATCCCCGCCAGATTTATTCCGGCTGTTGAAAAAGGCGTGAACGAAACAATGGTCACAGGCGTCATCTCGGGATCGCTGGTCGTTGACCTTGAAGTTGAACTGTTCTTCGGAAAATTCCACGATGTCGATTCTTCAGAAATGGCTTTTAAGATCGCTTCGAGAATGTGTTTCAAAGACCTTTTCAAGAAAGCGAATCCGATACTTCTCGAGCCTATATATATTATAAAAATAACCGTTCCCGAGGAATATACCGGCGACATTATGGGAGATATCTCCTCAAGGAGAGGAAGACCCGAAGGCATGGAGTCAAAATCCGGCAAACAGCTGATAACCGCTAAAGTGCCTTTAAGCGAGCTCTACAGATACGCTACTACTTTGAAAACGATGACCCAGGGTAAAGGATCGTTCGAGATCGACTTTGACCATTATGAAGTAGTTCCTTATGAAGTTCAGCAGAAGATCGTTGAGAAATACGAGGCCAGTAAAGGTCAGGAAGAGGAAGAATAAAATGAACATTCAAATGGTTGACATGAAAAAAATGTACGAGGAGATAAGGTCAAGAGTTGAGCCTAAGGTCTCCGAAGTACTTTCAGGCGGATATTACATCGGCGGACCGGAAGTAAAAGCTTTTGAGGAAAAAGCCGCCGCATACATCGGCGTGAAACACGCGATAGGCTGCGCGAACGGAACGGACGCGCTTCAGATAGCTATGATGGCGCTGGATATTAAACCCGACGACGAGATCATAACGACACCGTTTACCTTCATAGCTACGGCCGAGACGGTCAGGATACTTGGCGCGACATCGGTTTTCGTGGACATTGATCCCGAGACCTACAATATCGATCCCGAAAAGATCGAGGCCGCCATTACGCCGAAAACGAAAGCGATCATACCTGTTCACCTGTACGGACAGGCCGCCGACATGGACAGGATCAATGCGATCGCGAAAAAGCACGGCATTGCCGTGATAGAGGACAACGCGCAGGGTTTCGGCGCAAGATACAAGGGTAAAATGCTCGGGTCTCTGTCAGACATTGCGACAGTGAGCTTCTACCCCGCCAAGAACCTCGGCGCCGCCGGAGACGGCGGGCTTATGCTGACAAACAGCGACGAGCTTGAATCAAAGGTAAGGATGATAGCCAATCACGGCCAGAACGAAAGGTACAAACATCATGTTCTGGGAGTGAACTCAAGACTTGACGCTATTCAGGCCACAATTCTGAACATCAAGCTCGATTTTCTCGATCAGTGGAACGAGAAAAGAAGACAGGCCGCCGCAAGATATAAAAAGAACCTTGAAAGCACGGCTATAATTCCATTTGAGCATCCGGACAGTTACCATATCTACCATCAGTTCTCGATACAGGTAAAATCGAGAGATGACCTTCAGAGATATCTGACAGATAACAAGATACCTTCCGCCATCCACTATCCGATACCGCTTCATTTACAGCATGCTTTTGCTGATATGGGTCTCGGTAAGGGTTCTTTCCCGACAGCTGAGAAAGTCGCTGAAGGAATAATCTCTCTCCCGATGCATCCGCATATCACGGATGAGGAGATCGATCATATCTCCGATAAAATCAAGGAATTTTACAAGTAAATTATAGGGGCTAAACGGCCCCTTTTTTTTCATCTCTCATATAGAATCTGATCAATGCCACGAGAACGATCACGATGACAGCGCAGATGATAAAACCTGCCCTTCCGCCCCATCTGTCCGAAACAGCACCGGCAAAAAGGTTGCCGAAAGGTGTTACTCCGCCGAATACCATAGAGTAAACACTCATAACTCTCCCCCTGTACTTTGAATCGGAATTAAGCTGAAGTGTCGTGTTTATTGAAGTAAAGAACATAAGGTTGGCTATCCCAAGCAGTATCAGGAACGCTACCACCATACCGAAGTTAACCGAAAGTCCAATGATTATCATTGCAATGCTTATCACATACGGCCCGAACCTAATCATCAGCTTTCTGTCGATTTTGTGCGAAGCTGATGCGACCGTAAGAGCACCGATGATCGAGCCTAACCCGAGGGCTGACAGCAGATAACCGAATCCCTGAGCATCGGTACCCAAAACAGATTTGGCTAGAACAGGCACGAGAATATTGAAATTTATGGCAAAAAGAGATACTACCGCGAGCACGATCAGAGGTCTCGACAGAATAATTTTCCCTCTTATATATTTTAAGCCCTCCTTGATCTCAAGAAGAACTGCTTTCCTTACTGTTTCAGTGTTCTCGATAACTCTGGGATTAATGTAGTAAACGCTTATGAGTACAGCCATGTATGACAAGGCATTGAACAGGAAGCAGAATCCGATCCCGAACTGGGATATCAGCATACCGCCTATTGCAGGACCTACAATTCTGGCGAGGTTGAAAGTGACTGAATTCAGAGCAATAGCGCTTGTCAGGTGGTGTTTGCCTACAAGTTCAATCATGAACGACTGCCTGGTAGGCATATCCAGCGTTCTCACGAACCCCATGAGCACAGCGATGACTGCTATATGCCAGAAAGCCACCGTTCCAGTCAATACGAGTACAGTAAGGATTCCGGCCAGTACCATTGCTGTTGACTGGGTTAATAATATGATCTTTTTCTTTGAATGTCTGTCGAGATAAACTCCTGCGAAAAGTGAGAACAGCATTACCGGAGTAAATTCAAGCGCGCCGATCAGGCCGAGAAGGAAAGGCGAACCGGTCAGCTCGTAAACGAGCCACGCCTGAGCAGTCGTCTGCATCCAGGTACCTGATAGCGAAACGCTCTGCCCCGTCCAGAATAAACGGTAACTCTTATGCCTGAAGGCAGGAAACACTTTTTTAGTGTTGTATTTAAGATGACGAAAAGTTTTTTCCATTCTGTTTATAAAGTTTCGCCCTGCGTCATAATTTCCGGATGCTCCAATAATTTACCCACCCAGAATTTCTCGCCTTTCCAGTATATCATTTTCAATTTTGTTTTCATTTCCAGACTCCCGAATTTTTTTTATGCCAGTCAATATAACAAAATTATTACCCGTTGTAAACTGCCAAATAAAAAAATCCGCTTCACCCTGAGTGCTGAAAATCAACCGGAGTATTCTACTTGCTTCACCAATAAAAATTTATTATATTCCTCAATAAATTTGGACTTATATTTATGACTAAAATTCCTGATGAAGTTTCAAAAATTAAAGAAATCATTGTCTCTTCCTTCAAAGTAAATAAAATTTTCCTTTTCGGCTCGTACGCAAAGGGAAACTTTAACGAGAACAGCGACTTTGACTACGCATTGCTGAGCCGTTATGCTGCCCGCGTCTTCATAAACATCCTTCACGACCTTGAATTGCGCCGAGAATGTTAGACCTGCTATTATCAGGATAAGTAAAAACTCAAGCTTTTTCATATAACTCTACCCTGTTTATTTATAACTTTAAAAAAGTTAAGGAAAGAATTCAGATTTTGAAATTTGTAAAATCATTATCCTTTGTCTTCTTCTATCCACTTGAGCCACTCATCCTGACATTCCCCGCCGACAGTGACTTTTCTGCCGTTCCTGACTATCGGAAGCTTCAACATTTCCTGATTCTCCAAAAGCTCTTCTTTCGCGTCAAACTGAAGATAGGCGAACTTCGACTTGTACAGCTTCGATTCTTTATCAATGAGCTGCAGCGCATCACCTGTCGCGGAGATCACGCTTTCAAGCTCTCCCCTGCTCATCGGCTTTTCGTCAAGACCTACGGAATGGAATTTTATCCTCCGCTCGGAAAAAAATCTTTCCGCCTTTTTCGTCAGACTGCTTTTTTTTCTGCCGAATATCTGAATGTTCATGATCATCTCCTCAAAAAAAGAAAGTCCCGCCGGAGCGGGACATTTTCCTTAGAATGTTGTCGTATCCGCAAAATTAAAATCTTTTATAAGCATCGTCGGCACTTTTACATTCGACGACATATTCTCCTCTTTCCCCAAAAGCAGAATGTTCTTCGTAGCTTCATGTATGATCTGATTGAACCTGAGATTATTCACAGAGTGCTTTACCTTTCCGTTCTCGAAATAGGAAATACCGTCTCTTGTGAGCCCTGTTATCTCGTTCTTTTTGTTGCTCACTGTCCTTATGTACCAGAAATTGTTGATAATGAGGCCGTTCTTTACCTTTTTCATCATCTCTTCTTCAGTAGCTTTACCGCCTCTGATTATGATATTCGATATGAAGTTCGGATCAGCTTTGATCTTGGCTGCGTACGATCTGTCTGTTGTTAAAGCGTTGAGCACTCCGTTCTTTATCCATTCGATATTTTTTGCTGCTACTCCGTCACCGCTGAAAGGTCCCGCGGTAAGTCCTTTTTCATCGAGTTTGGTCAGAAGAGTGAAATTCTTACCGAACATATTTTTGCCTATCTGACCGGCCATGGCTGAAATTCCGTAATCGGCTGTTTTTCTGTCGAAGAAGTACAGCAGAAAACTGAAGAAGTTCAGAACTGCCTGCGGCCTTAAAATAACATTGTATTTTCCCGCTTCGATCTTTTTCGGAGTTGTCAGTGCGTCGAACTGGGAATTGAGAAGTTCGATCTCCTTTTTTACGGAATAATCTTTTATGTCCTTAACGCTTCTTTCAACTTTAGTCTCTTTGTTTTTGTTATCGGCCATAGTCATCGAATTGCCGAATTCCGAGGATGAATCGAAACCCTCGAAACCGTTTTTTGTCTTCATGTAGAAATCATTGATCTTTTTGGTTACAAGGCCTGAAATGAATGCTTTTTTATCTTCAGCGTTATCCACTACAGCCTTAACGACCGAGACCATATCTTTCATCGTGGCTTTTGAGGTATTTTCCGACACATTGTCAGTCTTGGGTATCTTTGTTTTCTTTGCGCTTGGAACATACTCAGGGTCAGGCTTATTCAGCTTTGCAATGTTCTGAGCCGTTTCGATCATTTTCTTTAGGTCTTCTTCCTTAAGCGAGTTGATCCTCGCCATTCCCGTCTTATTACCGTAGGCCACGCTAAGCCTTACTGCGTATTTCACGCCGGACATATTCTGGGTAATCATGTTCTGCGCATATCTCGTCTGCTGCTCGTCGGACCTGTAAATAAAGAATGAATAGTCATCGGCTGAGCAGTTTTTCTCAATATATTTTGCGGCTTTCTGAAATTCTATTATCATTTTGAACCTCCGACCCTGATGTTTTTAAATCTCGCGGTCGATGCCCCGTGCGTCATTCTCGCGGTCTGCATCGGCTGTCCTTTTCCGCAGTTGGTAACCCCGAAATCCTGCCAGTATCTTTCGTCGCAGATAGCGTCGCATGAATTCCAGAATTCAGGATTGTTCGATTTATACAGAACATCCTTGAGCGGACGGACTTTTTTGCCGTTCTTTATCTCCCAGAACATATCTCCGCCGAACTGGAAATTGACCCTGTGCTGGTCTATCGAGAACGAGCCTCTGCCTTCGATGTATATTCCGTCTTCGGTATCGGATATAAGCTCCTGCGGCGACAGTTTTTTCTTGCCGGGCTCAAGGTAAAGGTTCGGTATCCTGTTGATCGGGAAATCGTAGTAGTTAGTGGCTCTGGAGCATCCCCTGCTCATGCCGTCGTCCAAAAACGGCCTTGAGTCTCTCGTTGAGCCGTATTCGTTAAGTATTCCGTCCTTGATGATGTACCATTTCTGACCGGGCACACCGTCGTCGTCGTATCCCGCAGTCGCAAGGCCGAATGAAAGAGTGTTGTCGCCGATAAAGTTCACGATCTCTGAACCGTAGCGGTATTTTTTGAGCTTCTCAGGCGTGGCGAAAGACACACCTGCCATATCGGCTTCCCATCCCAGCACCCTGTCGAGCTCAGTAGGATGACCAACGCTTTCGTGCATTGTCAGGCCGAGGTGGTTCGGGTTAAGGATCAGATCTCTTCTCCTGATCTCGCCCGGTTCGTCGGCTTCAAGCTTCATTATCGCTTCTTCGGCTATCTGAGAAGCTTTATCTATAAGGTTCATCTTGAGTATGTGTTCCCAGCCTGCCGCATACCCGCCGTCGTCATGCGAACGGGACTGCGAATCTTTTTCTTTCACGGCTGTAGCTGTTATCATAGGATAAACATAGTATATGTTCGAGTGTATCCTTGAACCGAGGGTTGAGGCGAAGAATTTGTCGTCGTTGTAAAGGTCAAGCATGAAGAACGCTCTTTTGATCTTGGCGTAATTCAGCATGGTCTTGTTCACTTCGAGCATCAGATCGACCTTCTCCGAAAGAGGTACTGTAAAAGGATCGATCTGTATTTTGGTGGAGTATGCGTCGATGTATCCCCTTTCCGGAGCGAGCGTCAGTCCTTTACCTTTTTTGATCTTAGCCGACAGATCAGCCACTTTTATGGCAGATTCAACTGTTTTCTTTACTTCATCGTTAGTGAAAATGTTGGAGTGGGCGAATCCCCAGGCTCCGTTCTTCATGACCCTGATGCCGTATCCGTGCTCGACATTCATGCTCGTATTCTTCAGGCTCAGATCCACGAGATAAATCGTTTCCCTTCTCGTTTTCTGAATTCTGATATCGGCATATTCGGCACCCAGGCTCTGAGCATGATCCAATGCTACAGAAATATGATCCATTTATACCTCCGGGCTGTTTATTTAAACATTGAGTTCAATAATACAAAATAAAAGGTCGTATATCAATTAAATAATGATGAAACGCCAAATTTTGCGGATAAAATATTTTGCCTTAATGTAAGCCTTTTTCTTTTATGCTTGTAAATAGTGAACAAGGTTTGTGAAGAATATATTTAAAATTATTTCTTTTTTACAGTTTTAGAAAGCTGTATAATTGATTTCTTAAAATTGTCTCTGATCTCGTTTATTTTCTTCTCATTGAGCTTAATCAGTATTGATTTGCATTTGACAAGAAAAGCAGGCGCATTTTTTATCATTTTATCGAACTGCTCATCAGGTATTGATCTGTCCGTATAATACTGGCTGTCAACTCTTGCCTTAAGAGCTTCTTCAGATTTTATTATATATGCCTGAGCAAGATCCAAATTAGGATTAGTCAGTTTTACTCCTTTTTTCTCGCCGGTGCACCAGTTTATTTTATCCATTTGTAATTACCTTTTCTATTAACATTTCCGTGTTCTTGAAAACTATATGATTTTTCAGAACTTTTTTTATCAAAACATCTTTTTGAATTTTTTTATCGAAAGTTTTCATAGGATAGCATTTAATGCTGATATCTATCCCGTAAATTTTTGAAATTCGGGATATTTCCTTTATATCGCATTCACCGGCGACAAAAATATCTAGATCAGAATTCTCTTTATTTGTGTGATTTGCATAGCTGCCGAATATTAATCCCAAGCCTTGAATATGCGGGCTAATCTTTTCGATTATCTCTTTGATAAGAAGGTTCTCTTCGAGATATGAAATTGCTTTATATTGCTCCGTAAAAGTCATGTACATTTTTGTTATGTCATTTCCTTGCAACTTGTAGGATTTTATCTTACCTCTGGTTTTCGATTCCGTAACCCCTTTACTCTCAAGGTTTTCAAGTATGAGCTGAACGGTTCTGACATTCATTTCTTTGAGCTTAGCGATTTCTCTGATGTGGAACTCTCCGGTGTAGCCGTTTGTAAAGACGGTTAATACCTGAAGAAAATTCTCTGTTATGTTTAGTTTTTTATACATATGTATTCTTTTTTATACAGTACTGTGCCTGTCGCTCTCTTTTTTCTCATAAACTGTAATTTAACACAATTTATTGAAATGTCAAATGGATTATTTGAATTTGCTACAGAAAATAATAGACAATGTTTGGGAGGAAGAAAAAAGCCCGGAGGGATTCCCGGGCTTCAAGTTCTATTAAGAAACTGATCAAAAGCAAGCAGTTCAAGGAGAACAAGGTTGTTCAAAGCGGAGCTTAGTTGACCTAAGCGACGCCGAACAAACCGCAGTTCGACGCAGAAATGCGCAGCTTTTCATCAGTTTTACGCGAATATGGCGCCGTTGATGAGGAAAGTTACCGCGAATGCCACGATAGCATAAAGCTCCGGGAATACCGCGAGAACAAGTGTTTTACCGAACACATCGTGTCCCTGTCCGATGCCGGCTACGCCGTTAGCGGCGATGCCGCCCTGCTGAACGGCGGATACCAGAGCTACCGAGCCGAGCGCAAGTCCCGCTCCGAAAACGCCCATACCCTGCAGAAGAGTTATCTCAGCGGTCACATTTGAATACATGATGAAGAATCCGCCGAAACCGTAGAGTCCCTGCGTACCGGCAAGAGCGGACAGAACCATACAGTTACCGAACGCGTCTTCCCTTTTCTTGATCGTTCCTATCGTTGCGTTGCCTGCTACGGATACTCCGATAGCGCTTCCGATGCCTGAAAGTCCGACCATGATCCCGAGGCCGATATAAGCCATAATGAGCGGCAGTGTCATTACCGTTTCAACTGCTTTTACTGCTTCTTCCATTTTTTTCTCCTACTAATTTTTTAGTTA
>DFZN01000056.1 GCA_002382735.1 bacterium UBP11_UBA4055 | reverse complement strand
CTAGAATATCTTTGATAAGGATTTTTTTCTAAAAGCTTCAGAATAATATTTTCAATCTGATTGGATATTTTTGGATTTCTTCTTCTTGGTGGTATGGCTGGATCATTTTTAATCTTATCCAGCATTTCCGGTTGATATTGAAAATCGTAAGGAAAATACCCTGTGAGCATTTCATAAAGTACAACACCAGCGGTATAAAGATCGCTTCTTTTATCAATATTTTTACTGTCTGTTATCTGTTCCGGTGACATATAAGGCCCAGTACCAAAAACTTCTCCAGTGCTTGTCATAGAAGTGAAGTCAATTGCCTTTGATAATCCGAAATCAACGATTTTAATTGTACCATCGCCTTGAATCAAAATATTCTCGGGTTTCAAATCCCGATGAATAATTCCGTAATCATCACTTTCACCTTTAAAATTATGAAGGTAGTCTAATGCTTCCAGTAGCTGCTTAAATATTTTTATAGCTATATTTTCGTCTAATTTGTCAGATTTGTTTAGTAATTCTCTTAAATTGCTACCTGAAATGTGCTCCATCACTAAAAAATAATTTTTCCCAGTTTCATCTATTACAAAAAAATCATCTACATACTTTACAATAAATTTATGGGAAACTGATCTCATTATATCAATTTCTCTTTGCAGTCTGTTCTTTTTTTCGCCTTGTTTTCTGAATTCTCTTAAAACATAATCTTCACTAAAAACTTTAACTGCGTAGCTAGCACCGTCTTTCTCAGCCTTATAGACCGAACCAAAGCCACCTTTATTAATAAAAGAAACTATTTTATAGCCATTTATCGTATGATTAATCAGTTGCATAAATATACCTTCATAGTTCATTTCAACATAGGAATATAAGCAAAATTAACTACATTGTCATTTAAGAAATAAATATTGTTAAGAATAATAATCCTAAAGCATTTCATAATATTATACTTTTTTTATTGCTGGCAAATAACCCGTAACACAGTTACGAATTTCATTAGCACTACAAACTTTTCTTATAATATCAAGTGCATCCGGGTGGCAGTAAACTCTGAATAATGCTATTTCCCTCATCATTGGACCCATATACTCTTGCCATATTCTTGAATGTCCAATTTCATTATTGATGTTAAGTGTATCACGAAAATGCCTTCTTGTAAAATCGCTAATGTAATTAATGTCATCAGTACTCGCTGACCAGCCTCTAATTGGTAAATCAATTAAAAATAAATAAGATTTAGCTTTTATCAATGAAATAGATTCAGATAATTTATCTTCTCTTAATGAATCTCTAATCAACGATTGGTCTTGAATTGCCTTAATAAGCATATTAATTAAACCTTCATTTATGTTTTTTTGTAATTCTAATCGTTTCTTCCCAGTCATTTTTTCTTTTAAACTAACCCATTCGTCCGCTTTAAAATCGGAAAGAGGTATTTCAAGAATTCGTTTATAATACTTGCAATTAACTAAATCAGTTATGAGTATTTTATCATGTCCTTCTGCTAATGCATAAATTAATTGAATATCCTTATCAATATCATGCAATCCCGACTCATAATCGGTTCTGCATTTGAATTGTAATTCTTCTTCGATTTTAGATACTAAGTCATTTAATTTTTTATCTTTTTCTAGTAAAATCATCGATTCTAGCGAATTCTCCGGCAGACAGATGATGAATCGGAGATACAAATAGTACATAATAGATTCCTGAGAAAAAAGCGTTGCATTAAATTTGTCTTTATTCAATTTACCCTCAATTACAGATATTATTGAAGTTAAATACATTGATTTTATCGAACGGATAGTATGATGCCAATAAAGAGATTGATATAACTGATACCTAGCAAAAGCGAATGCTTCAGCACTTGCAGCTCCTTTCTTCTTTATTGCTAATTCAATTCTAACTTCTTGCTTCTCAATAACAAATGTTGATAATGACCTCAAGAACTTCTGATAATCAATACCATTCCCATATTTAACTCTACATTCAATGCTATCTCTCTTAAGATAATCTAATTTATCAGAATCCAGTTGTCCATCGATACACTGGTATAAACATACTTCAATTGGAATTAGGGATTTTCCTTCAAGAAATTGTAAGAAAGATTCAACATTCAACCCCCAGCAGTCAAGTTCTGATTTACGAATTATATCTGATAGTAATCTACCTTTAGTATCTTTTGAAGAATCATTATTAATGATGAATTTTCCAATTTTTCGATGAGAAAACACTTCTTTATCAACTTCTTCTAATTCATGACCAAAACTAGAATGCCCAATATCATGAAGCAAAGCAGCTAAGATCGTTTTTTCGCATGAATCTTTCTTGTAAAAGATTTTGAAAATTGGATTCTCAGAATCGTTATATAATGCTAATATATATTCACATACAGCGTGATAAACACCTAACGAATGTTGATAACGAGTATGATTAGCTGTTGGAAATATGTTAATTAATAGTCCCAATTGATTTTCAGTTAAGAGTCTCCTCATAGTAGGATGTTGAATTATAGATTTCACTCTTGGTGTTAGAGTCGTTAAAACAGAACTCCGTTTGTTTATCCGGCAACTGCTCAGCCATAAAATCAGTGTTTAAAGCTCTTTGAAATAGCGTAATTTTTTTGGACTGTCTTTGACTATGTCAATGAACGGGTTTTAGGCGGTTCTAAAAATTCATTTTATTAATAGTTGACTCCCATTTTTTTTACAAAACACTCTACCCAACTATCCCTTTCACAATTTCATCAATTTCTTTAAGCTCTTTTTCTAAGTGTTTCTTTATATCCAGCCTGAGTTTGCCGAGGCTTAGCCCCTGTATTTTCTTCGCTTTGTCTATTGTTTTTAGATATTCGGATGCTTTTCTATGCGCATCTTCGCTTAGCTTTGCTAATTTTTTGTGCTTAGCATCTTTTTCATTGTACTTCGGATAATAAATATCGAGAATTTTCTTGTGGACATGTCTTGCACCAAAGAGACCCCTTGACTGAAAATCTTTCATTAAAAGATTAGGCACTTCTGAGTTAAGTATTGCTGCCAAGTAATAAGCTTCATTGATATCGTTTGTGTATAAAATATAAGTTACACTCTCAGCTACAAATTCCAAATCAAGATCTGATTTTTTTACGACTGTGGCGTTTGCGTCCTTCGCAGATGAATTATAGAGGACAATATACTGGGCATTAAGATTTTGTTCGGTCATCTTATTTTGCCAGTTGAGATAATTTGATGCAGAAATACTTTGATTATTTTCTGTTTTATGGATGTCCCAGATATTTTCTGCGTTCTTGAACCATCTGGAAGCATCGAGATAGCCTTTGCTTAAGAGTTCGTCTGCAGAGTGTAGCAGAATTTTCTTTTCCCCGTGCGCTTTATAAATTGTTATTGGTAAAGTCACGAGTACCGGTTCGTGTAATGCGAAAGGCAGAATGTTTTTTGACAATGCTGTCCTGAATATGAATTTGCTTTCTATCTTTCCGGAAAAGTTTAGTCCCTTCCACGGGACTTTTGCGTCTGTCTGAATATCTTCGGAAGTCTTAATGTTTATTATCCTGTCGTCCCAGTCATCGGGAGTTTCCTGTTCGAGATCAATAAAATAGAAAGCCCTTGGCACGATCGTGGCGCCCTGCCTGAAAAGAGCCTTATAAGGATTTTCGTCGCTTATTACCTGCGCGTTCCGAGTTGAGAAGGCAGATGATTTGCCCTGCTTTATGTAATAATACTTAGCTTTGTTTTCAGTAAGTCTGTCTTTTACTGTTTCAAGGTTGCAGTTATGCGCAGGCAGATTGCCTTTAAAAGCGATCCCGTCCGCTCCGTCTTCGGGCAGTGAGTTCAGCGTATCGGATTTCTTTGAGAACAGAACGCAGCTCGGTATCCTGAACAGAGGACTTACGCCTTCAAGATCCCACAATCCCGATATTTCAAAACCTTTCGCTTTGCCGCACCTTGTATTATCGTGATGATCAGCATTGAAAAAACTCCTCGGTAGAACAAAAGCAAGTTCGCCCTTATCCGACAGGAAATATGAACTGCAATGGCTCATAAATATTGCCGCTATCTCAAGATGAGGATAATTCGCTACCTTGGCAGGTTTCAGGTCGTATTGAACCGCAAGCCTGTTAAGAAGATCCTGATATTCCTCGTTACCTATAGAGCTGTAAGTAAACCACGGAGGATTTCCGATAACATAATTGAATTTCCCGCTAAGAAAAAAGGGCTTATAAGTATTTTGAATGATAAATTTCCAGATGCCGTCCCTGCCGCTTTCCTTGACGCTTTTAAGAGCTTCGTATATCTTATGGTAGCTTGCTATCAAAGAATCTGTCAGTACATGAGAATCTTTCTTTTTACTGATAATGTTTTCAATCGTTTTCAATGATTCTGATTTCCCGTTGAGCGTACTTTCAGCCAGATCATCGCAGGCGTCAAGCGCATCGTCAAATAAAGCAATTTCATCGAACACATCCATGCTCAACCATAACTTATGCTTATCTATAGTAAGCAGAAATTCCCTTGAGAAAAGGTCTTTCGTCTCTACCGGTGATCTAAGAGTATTTGCAAGGATCACATTTAAGTGTATAGGTTTTTTTATCTTAGAAATTTCCTTCCCGAAAGCAAGCAGAACAGTAGTTTTAGCTATCTGAACGCTCAAAGGATGAATGTCTATCCCGTAAACATTTGCGTTTATCTGCTCAACTTTCATATCCGGATTGAGTTCTCTGAATCTGTGAATGAACGCCCTCAAAAACGATCCGCTTCCGCAGGCAGGATCAAGCACTTTATCAGTCGGTTTAAAATCGAATTCTTTCAACATTCTTTCGCACAGCCAGTCAGGTGTATAATACTCTCCGAGAGTGTGTCTCGTATCAAGATCTATCAGTTCCTGATACACGCCTTTTAAAATATCTTCGTCAACATCAAAGAAATCAAAAGACGAAACTTCCTGTGCAATCAGCCTGAAGACTTTCTTGACTTCCCTGAAATTCTTTTCGGTACCGACCCAGTGATAAAAGTCGTTGTCTATAAAATTCTGAATACCGTACTTGAAAAATATCTTTCCGCTGATAATAGCTTTCATCTCGTCATCGTCAATATAGTCATCATTGCTCAGAACCGAATATGCAAGCATTTTGGAGAATATGCTCAGATATGTATGGATTAGAAATGTCTTTTCTGAAGCCTTGAACGACCCGTAAGCGATAGATAAATACTTCTCCCATTCTTCGTAAGCAACTTGAACCTCGCCGTATTTCTTCGCTTCTGAAAAATAATTGGAAAGAAGCCTGAAAGATTCAAGAAAAACATTGCTCTGATAGCCAAACGATTCCTCAATGCTTTTAAGAGTGGCTTTCCTCTTTTCTTCTTTGAATAAAAACCTGTCTATCCAGAAATAAAAATCTTCCGCATTCCTTTCGCATAATACAAAAGATGAACTTTTAACCTCATTCAGTATCAATTCATCTTCTTTGAGTTCCTCCAAATTCTCAAGCTGATCCACATCCGGCACATAGATATACCAGCGTTCACAGTCGGTTGCAATAAGTGTAAAATCAAATCCTTTGCCGGACCGAACCTGACCTAAGAAATAACCGGCAAGCTGTTCTTTAGCGTGTTCCAAAAGGGCTGGAAATGTCAGATTGTTTTCAAACTCGATAATGATATTATTATACAGCGTATCTGCGCTTCCTCGATGGACTTTATCCTGCCTTGGAATATTCAAAACTGCTGTTTCGCTTCCAAGTGAAATCTTATCAATAATATTCTCTATTGTTTCATCGCCCGCATAAAGCCTGTTAAGAAGATCTTTAAAAGCCTCTTTTTTTGGAAGCTCTTTGTTCGCATGCATCACTTTATGAAGAAATTCTATGATATGTTCCGTTCTGCTCTTAGTCACACATTCTGCCTGTAATATTATATCGGATAAATAATAATCTATTCTTGAGATTTTGTCAAAACAAATCTTTATGAATTATATTTACTTCTCTTTTCTGCTACTTGTGTGCTCTCGGTGACTCCGTTTATCCACAGTTCAGATTCTGCAAGGTCTATCTCGTTGTTCCAGATGATTCCGTATCCTCCTGAATCCACATTTACTCTTTTAAAAAAGTTCTCGTTTTCCAAAGGTTTGAATGCATCCTTTTTCAATAAAGGCTTGCAGTCGTAAATCTTGATAACTCCGTTATGGAACTTTACTCTAAGTAAGAAGTCTTCCATTGCTTCGATATCTTTTATTTTTTCGTAACTCATTACTCCAAGCTCTATTTATGGTTTTCGCCAATTTCTTGTTTCTGGTCAGAATCTTTTTCCAAAGTTTAATCCGAAATAAAGATTATTAAAACAGCATAATTGTTAAATTTCATTTTGAATTATACCCCACTTTTCCTTCAGCAACTCCAAGATAAGATTGAGAAGACGATTTTTGAAGAACAAGATCAAGGCCGAGGGCCTGACATACTTTCAAAAGTGTTGATATTGTGCAGTTTTCTCCGTTTTCAATTTTTGACATCTGCTGTTGAGTTATGTGAGCTTTTTGGGCAATGTCAGCCTGAGACATTCCTCTTTTTTCTCGCTCTTCCTGAATCGCGACCATGATTCTCGCTAAGTTGAGTTCTTCTTCATAAAGCCTTTTAAATTTCTCATCTTTAAGGCACTCTGCCAAATGTTTATCAAATGTTCTCATATTATTTCCTCCCGATGCTTTTCTCATCATGTTTTTTTAGAAAATCTTCCCGCATTTCTTTGCATTTAAGAATCTCCGCTGTAGGTACTTTATCCGTTCTTTTAATAAATGAATTTGTTAAAACAATGAAATCTTTGTAGCAGAAAAAATAAAGGATTCGAACCTGATCACCCGATAATTTTATTCTTAATTCATGAATACCGTCTTCCAATGTGTCAGCAAAAGGTCTTAACAGATTTGGTCCTTTGTTAGAAAGAATTTCAATCCATGCCAAAGCCTTAGCTTTAGATCTCGGTTTTAGACGGTCAATAAATTCTCTGATTTCCGATTTATTGTTCTCATCTTCATAATAAATTATTTTCCATTTTCTCTCTAACATGGTCACAATTTACATCATATAATATGTAATGTCAAGTCGTTTTCATCAAATTTTAAAAGTCAATGCTATAGCAGGAGAGTTGGGATAAACATCCTCTACATTTTCATGTACTTTAAGCGTGTCGCCCGCAATTTCCGTCACGATTTTTTTCCAGAATTTTAATGCTGTTTTATTCCTGGGGTGCATGGTCAGTTCCCATTTGCCTTTGTGCTTTTTCAGAACTTCTTTTGCAGCGTACTCCCCTATTCCTTTTTTTCGGTACTTTCGCATCACGAAAAATTCAGACATGAAAAGCGTGTCTTTGTCTTTTGATACATAACAGTGACCGCAGACCATTGCAAACCCGGCCAGTTTTCCCTCAACTTTGATAAAGAAAGCATACCTTCGATCGTCTGTCCAGTAGCAGTCAAGGTAAGAATAGCCGTACAGTCCGAGATCGTTCACGTCGGTGTCTTCGAATTCCGAAAAATCGTAGTTGTAAAGCTCGAGCATGTGCCCAAGGATCGTTTTCTCTTCTTCTTTGACGGGAAACAGTTCAATTTTCATTCGATCTCCCCTATTATAGCCACATAATTTTTGCCGTAAACTTTAGCGCATTTCGGGCAGGTCGTGTACCACATATACATTTTTTTTAAATTGTAACCTTTTTCTTTCACAGCTTTGTCGTAATCTTTACACCATTTACCTGTATCTTTGAAAGGACCTTCATAAACTTTGCTGAAGAACTTTCCTTTTATAGTAACATTTTCCGCATCAGGAATATCTCTGTCTACAGCGACATAAATATCCATGTTCCACTTTGAAGTATGGTCAGAGAGTCCGAGATTATCAGGCATTTCAGCTTTAGTCTTGATTATCTTTCCGATCAGCTTTGTTATTACTTTTCCGAAGTTCACAGGCATATAAAAAATTGTAAATACTTTATCCTTTACGAACTTTTTCTCTTTCCATTCAAGTACTTTATCATCCCATTTCGCAGGATCGAATTTCGGACAGCAGCCTGTTTCTGATTGATCGCTCATAATTTTCCTCCGGTTATTTTGTTTTTCCATCCACAATTTTTTCATACTCTGCAGAGATCGGCTCCCAGAGCTCGACCTTATTGCCTTCGCAGTCCATAATGTGAACAAACTTGCCATACTCGTAGATTTCGATATCGTCTAAGACCTGAACACCCTCTTTTTTCAATTCTTCGACCAATGATACAAGGTCTTCCACTCTGTAATTTATCATAAACTCCTTCTGCGAAGGCTCAAAATATTTTGTTTTATCAGCGAACGGGCTCCACTGAAGGTAAGTTTTAACTGAAGGTTTCTCGGAATCCCTCGATTCGAAATTTGTACCGTATTCATCTGTGTCCAATCCGAGATGCTTATGATACCAATCTTTGAGCTTAGCAGGATCGCTGCTTTTAAAGAATATTCCGCCTATCCCGACGACTTTTTTAGTCATGGTTTCCTGCTCATCCCTCTTACCGCAGCTTTCATCGAGGCTGTTTAAAACAAATTCCCACGCTTTATCAAAATAATCATAAACTTTGTCCCACTCCTCTCCTGTCGGCCAGCCCAGATGAACGATCTCTACTTCCGTGCTTGAATTAGGCATGATTCTGAAATTGACCACCACCCATGTTTTGTACTCATTATTTCGAATTTCCGGAAACTGCGGCGGAGCGTTCCAAGAAAATGACAGCATTTTTTCAGGCAGAAAGCTTAATATCCTGCATCCTTCGCTTCCTTTGAGACCGTATGGATTGTTCTCAATGAAATATATCTCGAAATCTCCTCCGATCTTTAATTCTATCTTATTCTCCGCGCCAAAAAATGTCTTCAGCCCTTTGTGCGTCGTCCACTTCTTCCAGACTTCTGAGATAAGTCCGTTAACAACTCTTGTTTTTTTAATCATTTTATCCGTTATCTCCATTATTTCACTCTCCTTTCAGTCTTTTAGAAGTAATATAATTCCATAATATTAAAATACACTATGAAATAAAAAAAAATTATGGCTTCGGTTTGTTCTAATTCAAGAAAATAGACCATTAGTGTGTTTTCGTGAAGAAATAAAAACTGTTCGCTTTAAGTCATTATTAAAAACAGAATATCATGTTAATATACGCCCAGTTTGTTAAGTCTTCTTGCTTTTTTGTCATACATCCTGAATACATACAAACCGATAACAAGGTAAACAAGCGAGTTCAGAAGTATAAATCCGTACCGCCATAAGGGATAGGTCTGATCATAAACGATAACTCCGATAAGTGTCTTTGCGCCGGGTGCATAAGGAAGGAAAGAAAAAATATTGATCGGATAAACCTGCAGAGCCATAAGGCCGATGATCCCGAATGAAAATACCGAAAGCAGCGATGTTACTTTTTTGTGGATTATAGCTATTCCTCCACCGGCGAGACCCAATCCTATTAGTGAAATTACTGAAATGAGTACCATCCAAATAAAGTAAACAAAATCAATGTTAAGCCATCTGCCTGTGATCAGCATAGCGAGGAAAAGAATAACTATGTTAAAGAAAATATTGAACAGTATATTTGCAAAAACTTTAGCAAGAAGTATTTTTTCTATACCGATCTGCGAGAGATAGAGTTTTTCCAGCGTACCTTTTTGAGACTCATCCCAGATCATACTGGCTACCGATTGAAAAGATGTCATCGCGATGCCCCATAAAATGTAGCCGACGATCAGTGAGTCTAAAGAATCTGACGCGATGTTGTTCCCCCCGAAATTCTTTAAACCGAAAAAAAGCGCTAAAAAAATGCCGAACATGACGATCGTACCGGTGATGAATTCAAAATAATATCTGCGAATCTCTTTGACCATCTTTTTGAGCTCATTTATTATCAAAATTACATAAGTCATTATTTAGCCTCATCGGTCGTTAAATTCCTAAAAATATCCTCAAGAGTGTTTTCTTTGATATTTATATCCAATATCTCTTTGTTCTGTAGCTTAAGAATATCGAAGATATTATAAATTTCTCTGGAGTTTTTTAAAGAAACTGTAAGCACAGACAAATCCTGATCTTCTTTTATCTCATGCTCGCCGATATCCTTAAAACCTGCTTTATCTGAATCGGAAAATTTTTCTTTAATTGTTATTGAGTATTTCTTATTCGCGAACTTATCCTTCAATTCTGTCATAGAATGGTTGGACAAAAGTTTACCCTTTTTTATGATCAGAATTCTGTCGCAGATGCTTTCCATGAACGACATATCGTGAGAAGTTATCAGAACAGTTTTATTCTGCTCCTTCGACATTGAAAGTATCCATTCCCTGATGTCATTTTTTGTCTCGACATCCAGTCCCAAAGTCGGCTCGTCCAAAAGCAGGATAGAAGGTTTATGAATTATCGACGCTGCTATAGCGGTTTTCTGCTGCATCCCTTTTGAAAATTCCCTTACCTCTTTATCCTTTACATCCCACAGCTTTAACCGTTTAAGAAGGTATTCTTTCTCTTCTCTGATCTTATTAGTGCTTAGTCCCATTATGCCGGCGAAATAGTTTATATTCTCATCCGGACTGAGATGCCAGTAGATATTTCTTGCGCCTTCAAGTACAGCTCCCATATCCGACATGATCTTATGCTTATATTTTTTCGCGTCCATTCCGTTGACAGATATATTTCCGCCCTCATATTCAAGCAGGGACAGGATCGATTTTATCGTTGTAGTCTTGCCTGCCCCGTTGGGCCCCAGGAATCCTAATATCTCTCCCTTTTTAACGGTGAATGAAATGTCATTTACCGCGCAGATGTCTTTATATTTTTTTACTAAATTCTCTACTACTATCACTTCGCTCATTCTATCTCTCCGCCTTTATCCATATAACTCATTTTGCAGGTCGTGCTTTCAATCTTAACTTTTATCATGACGATGGTTTTGAGACTTTCAGGACTGTGATGTACCGGTTCTGCGCCGAAATGAACTGTCAAATGGTTCAAAGCTTCTCTCTTCCCTTCCTCATCTTCGATTATGTACGCTTTGCCGGTTCCGTTCACGCTTCGATATCTCATCGTTAAAAGCCCTTCGAGATATTCCGCGTCGAGAGTGATGTTGAAGGCTACTTTCGGATTTTTTCTTATCAGATCGAGCTTCATTCCTTTTATTGCGCAGTGTATGTAAAGCGCATTATCGAAGTAGCCGTAGTTCAGAGGTATTATGTAAGGCTGATCTCCGTCCGCCATAGCAAGCTGGCACCAGTTGGCTTCTTTTAAAATACCTTCGATTATCTTTGGATCCGTCACTTCTTTCTTTTTGTTTAGCATTTTATTATCCTCACAGCCACTTTCTGTTCCTGAAATATTTTAACATTCCCAATCCGATCATCACCATCACGAACCAGACCGCAAAATAAGCGTATTTCCATTTAAGTTCAGGCATAAAATCAAAATTCATTCCATAGACACCGGCGATGAAGGTCAGAGGGATAAATACAGTTGCGATAATTGTAAGCACTTTCATTACTTCATTCATCTTATTGCTGACGCTCGAAAGATAAAGATCGAGCATTCCGGAAAGAAGGTCTCTGGTCGTTTCAACAGCGTCAATTACCTGTATTATATGGTCATAAAGGTCTCTTAAATAAGGTGAAGTCTTTTCGTTTATCAGGTCGGACTCGCATTTTTCCAGTGTGCTTACGGCTTCTCTCAAAGGCCATACTGACTTACGCAGGAAAAGGATCTCTCGTTTTAGAGTATATATTTCATGAAGAGTATCTGACTTCGGCTCCTTCATAAGCTCTTCCTCAAAGGCTTCTACTTTATCTCCGATCTTCTCAAGAACAAGAAAGTAGTGATCGATTATTATATCAAGGATCGCATACAACAGATAGTCCGGTCCCATTTTCCTGATCCTTCCCTTACCTTCCCTGATCCTTACCCTGAGCGAGTCAAGTATATCACCCTCCTTCTCCTGGAATGAGAAGACAAAATTTTTACCGAGAATAAGACTTATCTGTTCCGATTCTACCATATAACTGTCGTTTACCCCGCTGAGCATCTTCAGCGATACGAATATATAATCATCATATAATTCTATCTTAGGTCTTTGATGAGTATTCAGGATATCTTCAACAACAAGCGGATGAAGGTCATATTCTTTTCCTGCGGCCTCGATCGCGTGAGTTTCATGCAGCCCGTCAATGTTCAGCCAGGTAACCGTAGGAGTATCTTTGAACGGAAAGCAGTCTTCGATCTTTTTTGTAGTTCTTTCAGTACAAGCACTTTCATTATAATCGAAAATACTGATATTTACCGAGTGGGCTTTCCTGTTACCTATAAAAACCGCGCTTCCGGGAGAAACTCCGATCTTCTTTTTGGAATCTTTCACAAGTCTTGACATAATGAGCCTCCGCCGTATTTATGATACAAACTTAAAGATTAAGTGATTCATAATCAAGTAAATTATTAATAAGTAATTCCGAAAAAGTATTTGTCAGCGGTTTTTCTTCCACCACTGCATCAGCCTGCGGTGCTGTTCACGCTCTTTATACGACTTTGCGACATGGATATCTTCACCTGTGAAGAAATCCTTCTCTGTGTAGTACATGCAGGCGGCGACGGTCATGGGCAGGGGAATGAAATCCTGAACCTGCTCCACCCTGATGTTATTTCGTTTAAGGTAATCCTTCATCCTTTCCGCCGCCTCAAGGGTAACACCGGGAAAAGCGGATATGAGATAAGGAAGGACATACTGTTCCTTTTTAGAGTACTTCCTGAACAGTTCAACGAACTTTTCATACTTCGAGATGTCCGGCTTGAGCATAAGGTCGAGTATCCGCTTTTCGGTGTGCTCGGGCGCGATCTTGAGCAGCCCAGATGTGAACTCTGCGGCCACGGCCTTCTGCACTGCATGCAGGCCGCAAGATCGCGCCCCCGCATCCGGTACATGTTGGCGGACGGCCCGCCCAGATCGGTCACCGTGCGTGACTTCAGCTTCATAGCCTCTCTGACGACCGAGCCCGTCGAGCGCGACTGGATGAAGCTGCCCTGGTGCTGCGCGATAGAGCAGAACGAGCACCCGCCGAAACAGCCCCTGTGGATCGTTATCGAGTTCATGATCATCTCATAAGCCGGTATCCTACCCTTATACATCGGGTGCGGTTTATTCTCAAATTCAAGGTTGTAGAACTCATCGATGTTATCGTCAGGCAGTACAGGCGGGTTAATGACAAGCTTCCTGCCGTTCGTCTCCTGTATTAGCCCTGTGTCGAGAAAGGGATTCGTAACAGAGTGGATCATTCTTTCAGCCGAAATAAAACTGTCTTTGTCCGAACTTACTTCTTCAAATGACGGCAGCTCCCGATATTTAAAGCACGAAGGCTTATCTTCGCCTTTCTTCAGGATAAAAGCCGCCCCTCTTATATCTTTAAGCTCTCCTGCCGCTCTCCCTGAACGGAGTTTTTCAGCTATCTTGACCGTTGTCCTCTCCCCCTGTCCGAAAACAAGGAGGTCGGCCTTGGAATCGAAAAGTATTCCGCGCCTGACGGTATCAGACCAGTAATCGTAATGTGCAACCCTTCTCAGGCTCGCTTCGATCCCCCCTATGATGACCGGAACTCCTTTGTAATTCTCTTTCGCCTTGTTGGAATAGGCAATAACGGCCCTGTCCGGTCTCCTTCCTCCCTTTTTGTTTTCTGAATAATCGTCAGACTTTCTCGGTTTTTTTGAGGCTGTATAATTATTTATCATTGAATCGACATTGCCCGAAGTGATACCCACGAACAGATTCGGAGAGGGAAGTTTTAAAAAATCTTCGTTGGAATATATATCAGGCTGTGGTAAGATCCCGACCCTTAAACCTTTTGAAACAAGGTATTTTCCAATGATAGCCGCGCCGAATGAAGGATGATCAATGTAGGCGTCGCCGGTGATGATTATTATATCAAGTTCTTCCCAGCCGAGTTTATGAATTTCTTCTCTGTTTACCGGAAGGAACATCTTTATTCCGACATTTCGCTGATAAGTTCTTTCAGCCTGTTCTTTGTAGTCATATCCTTGTTCTTTGAAGCCAGTTTCTGAGCAGCTTTGAGAATAAGGATCGCGTCTCTTGTCCTTGAACTGTGACGGTATGCGTCTGCCAGCTCGAATGTAAGTTCCAGATAGAGTTTAGAATAGTCTGATATTTTAATTGCATTATGGCCGGACTGCAAATTGGATATAGCGTCTTTCATCTTCCCTTTCCTTTTGAACAGTTTACCGAGCAGCAAATATGAAAGAGCTATGAAATGAATATTTTTCGCCTTTTTTGAATACAGAAGAGAATACTTCATGTACTTGATTATCCTGCTGATATCCTCCATGATCTCTTTTTTGTATTTATTGAAAGAATCTTCCTCGAACTCGACAAGCTCGTTGAAGAACATCTCAGCCATGTAATAGTAGATCATCCCCATTCTTTTGTAAAGCTTCTTCTCGCGGTATATCTTCAGTGATTCCTTAAAGTTCTTTTCCGCTTCAGAATAGCTCTTTCTTATCACTTTCAGCCTTGCCAGATTGTGTAGTGCATAAGCTCTCGCGAGACTGCTGTTCACTTCTTTTGCTATCTTCAGACCTTTGTTGAAACATTTTTCCGCCTCAATGTGATTATTATGGAAAAGATTACATGATCCGAAATCACAAAGCCTGTAGCTTATCTCCTCAAGGTTGTTGAGAGCTCTGAATATCTTGATCGATCTTTCGAAACTGGCGAGTGCTGATGTAATATCTTTGGTCTCAAGGTAAATATTCCCAAGCTGTCCGGCGCAGACACCCTCAACATCTTTCAGGCTCAGCAGAGATGCTATCTCAAGCGCTTTTTCATAATATTTTACGGAATCTTTTACTTTTCCGAGCTTGTATGTGATCTTTCCCAGATTACCGAGAATGATGGACTGATATTTCAGATTATCAGATCTTTCTGCGATCTTGAGCGCAGCCTGGAATGTCGATATGCTTTTTGCGAAACGGAACTGCGTCTCGTAGATCGAACCGAGCTCATTAAGCAAAAAACATTTTGCTTCTGCATCCTTTGTTCTGGAAATATGTGTAAGTGCCCTGTTTATATAATTTACGGTAAGCTTTACATTACCTTCATTTTTCTTGAAAATGGCATAGAATCTGTAAAGTCTTCCTTTCTGTTCATCGGTAAGTTTGTGTTTTCTCATGATCCCTGATGCTTTAAAAAGAAGCTCTCTGACCCTTTTTGCAGGCGAGAAATTCATTGAGTATTCAAGAATGACAGATATGATATCAAAATAAAAATCGTAATCTTTCGATCTTTCGTATTTAGCGAGAAGAGGATATGTTGTCTTTCTGGCCTTGATCTGCTCATCCATTCTGTAGAGTATCTTTATCTCCTCAAGCACAAGTCTGTCTTTTTCAACCGGGTCAGTAGTGTATGAAATAAGCTTCTGCAGATCCTGATATGCGCTTTCGATAAAATTCTTCTCTAAAGCGGCAAAATAAGATTCTTTCAGATAGCTGACGGCTTTGGAATGATCTCCCGAAAAGTAATAATGATGCCCCAGCCAGCTGGAATGAGTAAGTTTGGACCTTTCTTTTGTCTCTTCAAGAAGCTGAGCAACTCCTCTGTGCCATAACTTCTTTTTGTCATCCGGAGCCGAAGAATATAGTACATCCTGTACTATAGGATGCGAGAAAGTGTAATGATTCTCAAGATGGTACGGTTTTATGAAATTGCTTTCAAAAATGTTCTCAAGTTCTTTTAACTGAAATTCGGGATAATATTTCTTTACGATCGTATGATCGAATTTTACTCCTATGACAGATGCGGCCTGCAGTGTTTCAAGCTGTTTAGGCGTCAGTCTTGAAAGGTTCATTTTAACGATATCTTTTATATCGGCCGGAATATTCTTCTTCTTGTATCTTTTCGTCTTTTCAAGAACAGTGTCTTTTTCAACCACCATCCCGTCAGTGAATACGAACCTGAAATACTGCTCGAGATAGAAAGGATTTCCAGCGGACAATTTAAGAATTACTTTCTCGACCTCGGAAGACATCTTCTTTCCTTTTGTCAGCTGTTTCAAAAGCAGCCTCATCGTGTCTTTCTTGAGCGGAGGAAGTTCCTGTTTAAAAGGCTTTAAGTACCTGTTGAACTCAAGATCCTCTACGCTGTGGTATGTAATAAGGAACGATATTTTGTTTATCTCTTCTTTTTTGTTCCTTCTGTTACCCATTTCGACGAGATGAGATATACTGTACTGGATAACATACTGCATCAGGTCCTTTTCTTCGTGTCTGAGATTGTCAACATCATCAAATATGAATATGACGCCCTCGGTACTTTTGATATAGTAGTAGTAATTGAATATGATAAGAAGGCTCAGAGCTTCTTTAAGGTTCTTCAGCCTAAGTTCAGGCGTCAGAGTCTCGTATATGCTTCCTTTCTCATCTATGTTGTACATGATCTTGTAGAGTATGAACAGTTTGCTTCTGAACTGCTCCTGCTCAAAATCGTCCGGCGAATTTGAAAGAAGTTTGCTGAAGTATTTGTCGAGTTTATTCCTGACCGTTTCCCTGTCGTCGAACAGTGAAACTCCCGAATCCTCCTCAATTATATACTTGAACAGATCGATGATATTATCCCTGTCCTCCACTTTGGAGTGAAGTATATGGAAATTCTCGTTCGACATCCTTTTTACTATTTCCTCGACCATCCTTGTCTTGCCGCTTCCGTGCCATCCTGTAAGGGTAATGATCTTTCCGCCCTGCCTGAGCATCTGGTTCAGGTTTATGATCTCTTTGTTCCTGCCTATGACCTTATGAGTGAAAAGACCCTTGAGCTCTATTTTTCCTCCCTCTCTGCTGCTGTCACAGACATCGTCAGGCGCGTTCTTTTTGTTCTCAAGCATTCTTTGTATCGTCTTCATGTCCCTGCCCGGATCGATCTCCTTCATCTCACCGTCGCTTAAAAATTCGATCATGTCATCAATCTTCGCAGTAATCTCCGAAGTAACGATATATGCGCTCCTCTCTTCGGAACCGACGATCGAGGCGAACATGAAATCCTCGAAGTGAATGATCTTGTGCCTGAGAGGTTTGAATGCGGAACAGACCTTGTTGATCTCTTCGACGCAAATGAGTTTATTGGTCAGATCATTATCGAATGTTCTCGGATAAGAGAATGTCAGAAGCACTCTGAGCCCGAACTTTGACAACTCGACCTTGTTCACCGCTCCGTCAAAGCTTGTACTGAACCTGAAGATTTTTTTCAGCAGCTTGTTCAGACCAAAGAAATAATTGTCGGTCATGACCTTGAGCTCGGTCTCGTCAGTAATTGCCGCGGCCTTGTCGATAAACTCCTGAACGAACTCGTGAACATCCGCGAATTCGATATCGACTACGGAGCCTTTTTTAATATCGGTGAACTCCTCGTTTACATCATCTTTCAGAGTGGCGTAAATATATTCAGGAAGGAAAGATTTAATTATTGAGGT
Source organism: bacterium UBP11_UBA4055 (assembly GCA_002382735.1). Classification (GTDB taxonomy): domain Bacteria; phylum UBA4055; class UBA4055; order UBA4055; family UBA4055; genus UBA4055. Next base: position 14,090 of record DFZN01000056.1, on the reverse strand, counting down.
TTTCAGATTGAGGTATTTATCCCTGGTATAATTAACGGTCTCGACGAGATAATTCAGTTTTGATACAACAAGGCAGTTCTTCTTTTTGCAGTATTCAACCTTATCTTTAACGACCGAAAGTATATCATGGGAAACGATAATGTCTCCGTCTTTGCCTCTGAAAGCATGATCCACGGCATCCCTCGCCACATTACCCAAAATCACTCTTTCTTTCCTCTTCTCGTTGCCGAAAATGATCTCAAGGAACTTTCCGGCTGCAAGACCGGCGGAGAAGGAACTTTCGAACTCCACACCGTATTTTTTCTTTATTTTTTCCACAAAAGCTTCATAGCTCTTTCTCAGCTCATCGGCACATTTAAGAGAGTGTTTTATTATGTCTTCTCTACTTTTATCAATGAGTTCCCGTGTGAAAACAATATCGATCTTATTATCGCTCAGGTTTAAAAATATCCCGCCGTTCTCGTATATTATTTCGAGAAATCCTGTTATCATCTCGTTAAAAACACCTTTATATACGGGTGAAAAATCCGGAAGATGCCTCAGCTTAATATAAAGTTCGTTGAAAATATTGAATTTAAGAATAAGCACTGATCCTTCTTCGAGAAATACTACTTCATCGGTCAGAAGTTTATTGGCCGTGTTGTTTGGAAGGAACATCTTAAGTTTCTGCAGCAAAATATCCGAACTCATAACTCAACTCCTCGAACTAGAATTTTCTTTTCAGCATCCATTCCGTAAATTGCTTTAACTCCGAACAGTCAAGTTCATTGTCAAGCGATCCGATCAGAGATTCAGCCTTTTTTATATACTTTGCGGCTTCCTCTCCGGCTTTTTCGATTATACCGTATTTATCATAAAGCTTTTTGACCTGTAATATCTCGTCTCTTGTGATTCCCTCTTTTCCCGCTATCGACATAAATACACCCAGATCCTGCCTGCTCATAAGCTTAACGGCAAGGATGTAGAGATAGGTCTTTTTCCCTTCGGCCACATCGCTACCGTAGGTCTTGCCGAAGAGAGCCTCGTCCCCGGCGATGTCCAGCAGGTCGTCCTGGATTTGGAAGGCAAGCCCGAGAGCGCGTCCGTAGTCGCGGGCTGTTTCCACCTGCTCATCGCCGGCTCCCGCGCACAGCGCGCCGACGGCGGCGGGTACCGCAAGAAGGGCAGCCGTTTTATTGTTTATCATTTCCAGATATTCTTCCTCTGTCACATCTGTTCGGGTCTCGAATTCCTTGTCATACGCCTGCCCTTCGCACACTTCAAGAAGGCCGTCGGTAAAGATCCTGATGATCTCATCGGATCTTTCGAACTTCTCCTTCAGAAGTACCTTGTAGGCGAGGCTGACTATACCGTCACCTGAAAGAACGCCGGTGCTCAAGTCCCATTTCACATGGACGGTCTTGTTGCCGCGCCTAAGGTCATCGTCATCCATGATGTCGTCGTGGACCAGAGTGAAATTGTGGAGAAGTTCGATCGCCAGCGCGGGATAGAGCACTCTTGCGGGGTCTCCCCCGAAGAGCCTGAAGAAAATTCCGCAGAGGATCGGTCTTACTCTTTTTCCACCGATATTTATAGCGTACTTCATCGGTTCGTAAAGTATCTCCGGCTTTTTCTTCTCAAAAAGAGACTGCAGCTGATCGTTTATCTCTTCTTTGTAAATATTCATCCTGTCTGAGAAATCCATAACTTTCCTTTATTTCTTTACAGCGGTAGCAGGTTCAGGTTTGATCGTCAGTTTCTGCTGGACTATCCTGTAGAAATTCCCGACCGTATAGTAAAGGATCAGGCCGGATGAAAGATTGTTGAAAAGAACTACCATGAACACAGGCATGAACCACATCATCATTTTCTGGTTCGGGTCGGCTCCCATCGTATCCTTCATCTGAAAGAACATCGTCGCGCCCATAATTATCGGCAGCAATCCGACATTCGCGCCGTAAAGCGGTACCGAGAACGGCAAAGTGAACATTATCTCAGGAAGCGAGAGATCGTTTATCCAGAGCATGAAATCAGCGTTCCTGAACTCGATAGTCGCTCCGAAAACGATAAACATGCCGTAGAGAATAGGCATTGGCAGAAGTGTCGGCAGGCATGTCCCGAAAGGATTCACCTTGTGCTTTTTATACAGCTCCATCGTAGCCTGCTGCTGCTTTTGCATATCGGTCTTGTATTTTTCCTTGATTATCTTCAGTTCAGGCTGGATTTTTTTCATTTCCGCCTGGCTTTTATAGCTTTTAAGCGTGAATGGCAGTACTATAGTGTTGACAAGAAGCGAAAGTATTATTATCACCAGACCGTAATTGGAGATGTAGTTGTGCAGAAATTTCAGAGTCCAGTAGATCGCGAGAGAAAACGGTTTGACTATATCCCATCCCCAGTTCATAGTCAGGTCGAACTGTTTTCCGTACGACTTGAATATCTCATAGTCCATAGGGCCGAAATAGACGAGCATTTTTTTGACCGGATCGGTATTTTTATCGAACCCGACCGAAAATCCCATGGAAGTATAGTGTGCTTCAGGCTTGTCGTGCGCAGGATAGTTCGAGAACCCGGAGAAATTTTCGCCTTCAGCGGCCATGAACACTTCAAAGTATTTCGATCTTGTGGCTGCCCATAAAATTCCGTTACTTAAAACTTCCTGATCGTCGTTGTCGTCGTACTCCTCTAAGTCGTCGGCAGTTTTTGCGTAAGTCGCCCTGTAATACTCTTCCCTGTTCGTGTTCTTGCCGTTGTCCGATACCTCTGTAAAATTCACTCCGTTCGGCCATTTCATGACCACTGCCTTTTCCTGCCTCAGACGGTCGAAAACAGGGGTCGTATCAATAGCCAGATCGAAAGAATATTTGTCGCTGTAGAACCTGAATTTCTTGGTATAGAGAAGATTCCCTTCCGCGTCCCTGCAGCTTAAAGTAAGATCGGCAGTCTCACCGGCTCCGGACAGCAGGATATCTTCTTTGTCCGTTTCGTAAATTATATCCTTCAGCTCGATTGAATCTGAAAGATGTATCTCGGAAAGAAGGTTTTCAGTCCCCTGTTTTACCAGCTCAACGAGTTTTGTCGTATCGACACGGCTTTTATAGTTCTTTGTTTTCCAGCTCCTTACGGCTCCGTTCTTTGTGGAGATCACGGCTTTGAACAGATCTGTCTCGATCTTAATGTCAACCGCTTTCTGTGCCACAAAAGCGAGCGCAGGTCCGTGATCGGCTTGTCCGGCAGCTGTCAGCGGAGCGTTAAAGTCAGGAGCTACCTCTTCTGACACATTATCCCTCAGGAGAGTTTCCCCGACTGCTTTTGCGGGTGCAGTTCTTTCTTCAGATACGGGTGTTTGCTGTTTAGGCATGAAATACGGATAAAATATTACTATGAGCGCTATGAGTAAAAATGCTATTTTTGTGTTTTTGTCCATTAGTCCCAACTGTTTTATTTGACAGGTTTATTGAATTTGAATTTTGCCGCCCAAAAACCGGGAGGGTCGAAAAAGCCTTTGTTGAAGGGATTGCATCTCAGTATTCTCCAAGCTCCCAAGATACTTCCTTTGACGGTTCCGTAATCTTTGAGAGAAAGAACTGCGTATTCCGAGCACGACGGCTCAAAAGGGCATTTATTCCTCTTTAACGGAGATATTGCTTTCTGGTAAAATCTGACTGATGAAATCAGTAAATTCTTCACTGCGAACGACCTCCAGAAAATCATTTTTTAGAATTGTGAAATCCAGGTCCTCGTAACTTACGGCTGAAGTCATGATGATGTGGGCGTGAACAGGGAAATATGCCTTGTTCTGCCTGAATATTTCCCTGAACCACCTTTTTATTTTATTTCGAAGAACAGCCTTCCTGCCGTATTTTTTACCGACCAGAAAGGCGATTTTAAGACTTTGAATATCTCTTCTCAAAAGGATCAGCCTTACAGATCCCCGCCCGAACCGTCTGCCGTTCTTTAAAACCTCGACGATATCGTTCCTTTTTTTAAGAATAAGATCCTTTTTAAGAGAATTCTCTTTCAATTAAATCTCTCGCTTACCTTCTGATCTCGTCGCTCACCGTCAGTCTTTTTCTGCCTACAGCTCTTCTTCTGGCAAGCACTTTTCTTCCGTTCTTTGTTGACATTCTTTCTCTGAAGCCGTGCTTGTTCTTCTTTTTGGTTATAGACGGCTGAAATGTTCTTTTCATCTGTTTTTCTCCGTTTTTTATTTAAATTAAGCATAAAACACTTGATACATCAAAGAGTATCGAATATAAACTTTATTTATTTGAATTGCAAATCTTTTTTAATGTTTATGTAATTAACTAAATAATAAAGAGATAAACAAGTTTTGAAGTTAAAATTTTTCCGGACAGGTTATTAATTTTCTACTTTATTATCACGAACTTGCCGATGAAATCATCTTTCTTGTTATCCACATCCTGAACGCTGAACAGATATATTCCCGACATGACCGCCTGTCTGTTCTCGTTTATCAGGTTCCAGTAGGCTCCGTTCTTACCATACCAGTAAGGTGTATCTGAGTCTGAATATCCATTATGTGCTATAGTCTTGCATAAGTCACCTGCAAGTGTATATATCCTTATCACGCACCGTTCAGGTATATTTAAAAACGCGATCTTCCTGTACTCCTCGGCATAAACATATTGTCCGTCGTTATCCTCCCAGCCCATATCTCTGTAATCAACATCACCGCGATAAGGATTCGGGACTACGATAATATCATCAGTAGTAGTAAGGTTAGCCGTTACGGTTGCTGTAGCATTTGATTCAGGGCTTGACTTGATGGCAGGAACACCCATTTTAGGAGCTCCGAAGTCCTTCGCTGTGACGGCAATATATTTCATCTGGGCTAAGGTCTGATTATGAAGAACGAATTTGTAATATCTTATATCTCCCCATTCAGGATAAGGGCTTGTAGCTGTAATGCATGAGTAACTAAACATTCCTTCATGTTCATAATCCTGCGTCAGATCAAGATTATCACCGTAAGGAACAAGGCTGTATATCTTGTAGTGAATTGTTCATAAGCTGTTGCTTTTGGATCATAGACTTCCTCAAAAAGGCAATTCATTCTTCCTTCGATGGATGAAGTTTCGGTGATCCTGCCAAGTGTCAATCCGGTTTTATCATCTTCAAAATAATAGGGCTTAAGCTCATTGCTGTATAGAGAGATTCCGTCTGCTGCGGTGCTGACTCTTGGGCTTTCAAAAATAATAGCCCCGTCCTGATTAGTCCCTGAATTCAGATACCCCCCGAACCAGATAGAGCTGTTGAACAAATATTCCTGACCGGAACCGCCGGGCATTTCGCCACATGGAGCAGGCTTGCCTGTACACGGATCATTCAGTTCTTCCCATACTCCGAACCAGCCGCAATTACTTATGTTCATCCATAATGAACCTGCCCTGTGCACACGGTTTTGAGTGTAAGGTACATATTTTGATCTCTGATCAGACTCCTGCAGCTTGAACTTTTTTACCATATCGGGGTCCAATGCAGGATGCAGTACTATGTTGAACAATAAAAAAATGCAAAACAATAACTTTTTCATATAATGAACTCCTTATATTTTTGATGATCCCGATGGTACTCCGATAGGATCGACAAGGAAAGACTGAGTTGTCGGGTAATACCCGTACCAGTCGTTGCACCATTCCCATGCGTTGCCGGCCATGTCGCAGAGTGCGAGCGATGTGTCGCCTTCGGGCGAATAAGCTCCTACATCAGTTGTTCTGCCTACACTCAAAGCATAATTGCACCTGTAAGGTTCCGGAGCTGAATTACCCCAGGGTAAACCCTTCCGTCGTTGTATCTTGCGGCATATTCCCATTCGGCTTCGGTAGGAAGCCTGTATCCTGTTTTGCTAAGATCACACACCCACAATTCAAGGTCGTAAAGTTCCTCGACATTCTGCTGCCGTGAGAGCATATTGCAGTAAAAGGCCGCCCCCCACCATGTCAGTTCGATCACAGGCTTAGACTCTTCACCTGCTTCAGCATAAAATGCCGCACCGTCAAAACTTATTCCGCATTCTGAGTCGTCCAGATCGAGAAGCTCTCTCTGCTTACCTTTCAAATTCATTACAGTCACATTTCCAGGATAATCGCCTGTAAGTTCGTTCTGTTCCAAGGCGAAATTTAATATCTCGGCGTACTGGAAGTTCGTGATCTCGAATTTGCCCATATAATAATCTTTTGTAATGAATACTCTGTTCACAGGTTTTTCGTCAAACGGATCTTCCAGAAAAATAGGCACAAGCGAATAATTTTGTGCCTATTTTTCTGGAAGATCCGTTGTAAAGCATCAGACTATATTCTCCGTTCGGATCCAGAGTTTCCGGTATCGTATAGAGATACTCCGTCATCAAATGCGCGAATGTACCGATGTTAAGAATAAATTCATCTGCCCTGTAGATGTCGATCATCACAGGTTCGCCGGTGCTGTTCTCCCAAGTAATGAGACATTCGCTCCCCGCGTTCCACTCTGTGTTCCGGTCAGGCGATATTAACTTCAACTGTGCTTCTTCAGGCTCTGAATTAAGATCCTTTTCGCAGGAGAAGAATACAGCTGCGATCAGACCTAAAATTATAAACAGGCCGACTCTGTATAACTTCATTTAAGTCCCACAACTTTAACTTTCACTCAGTTCACAATATACATCCGATATCGTTCCCCGTCAAGTAAAATATTAATAACTTTCGCTAACTACTTTAGATATGCTCTGTGCAGAATTCCTTCCTGCCGCATTTTTTACAGCGGACTCCAATCCAGACAAGGTCGAACTCGTCCATGATCTTTGATACCAGTTCAGGCTCGTCGGTGATGATACCGTTCTCAAAATTACGCCTGTTGTCGCTTTTAGCGCCCATTCCGGCGCCTGTCAGGTTCGCGCTTCCCGTATATGCGAATTTTCCGTCAACTACGACTATCTTGAAATGAACGCGGGGACATAAAAGCCTCTCAACGCCTCTTATCAGCGCGGGATATTTGTCAAAATCATTCCTGAAAGCCTCGCCGGGTTCTTTTGCGTGTATCAGCCTTATCTCGACGCCTTTTTTGACAAGATCGCTCAGCACCTCCAAAAATGGGACCATCTTAGCCTTCTTTTTAACATAAAGGTCTTTCATGTCGCTCGTGCCTATCCAGAGAAATCTTGCGGCTAAGGGGATTCTTTCCTGAATAACTTTTGTGTATATCTCTTTATCGGTTATGAATTCAGTGCTCATTTAAGCTTCCTCTGCAGAAGTATTCCGGTAATAATGAAGAACAGCCCCACAACGGTTGAAGGAAGTATCTTTTCGTTCAGGATCAGGCTGATGAAAACAAGCGACAGAAAAGGTGAAAGAAAGATAAGATTGCTTATCTTTGCCGTTGTTTCAGAGAGTTTCATAGCTTTGGACCAGAAGAAAAATGTCAGACCCATTTCAAAAAAGCCGATGTAAGTCCCGCCGCCTATCCCCTTAAAGCTGATCGAGCCGAAATCGGATACAAAGAACATCAGCACCATTATGTATATGCTGCCAAAGGCAAAATTCACAAAAAGTCTTAAAGAATCATCGGCCTGATCTTTTGAATTATAGATCCAGTACAGTGCCCAGATAAAAGCCGATCCGAGCGCGAGGGCGACTCCAAAACCGTTAGTGAACTCGAATGAAAACACTTTACCCTGAGTGGAAATTATATAAACGCCTGAAAAACTTATGAGGACAGCGAGCAGACTTTTCAATGATATCTTCTGACCGAGGATGGGGATCGACAGGAGAACCAGAATTATTGCCCAGAAGTAATTGAGCGTCTGAGCCTCCTGAGCTCTTAAAAGATCGTATGCTTTGAACAGCACGAGATAGTAAGCGAAAGGGTTAAGTGCGCCTAAAAATGCCGAGAAAACATAATCCTTCAGTTTGAAACTTTTGAGCAGCTTAAGTTTGTTCTGCACAGAAAGAGAAATGAAAAGCACGGCCGCGGAAGATACCGACGCGACAAAAAGCATCTGGAACTGGTCGAGTTCTTTTAAAGTAAGCTTGAACGCGGTCGCCACCGTTGACCAGAAAAATACGGCCAGTCCTGCGTAAATATACGCTCTTTTCTGATCTTTCACCTGACCGATCCCGCTTTCTCTTCGAGTTTTTCATTTAGCTCTGTCCATTCATCCATTTTATAGGCTAACTTTATCTCTATCCCGCCGATCTCCCTGCTTAGTTCGGTTATTCTGTCGGGATCGGAATTGCAACCCGACGACAGCAGAGCCTCGATCTCTGACTTTCTTTCCTCGAGAGATTCTATCTCGGCTTCAGATCTTTCGAGCTTTTCTCTGAAGTATTTTGTATCCTTGTGCAGTTTGTTCCTCAGATCGGCCTCGGCTCTTTTCTGTTCTTTCGTTTTGAATGAAGCGGCGTTATCCTGAGCCTGAGCCTCTGAACCTGACTTTATTTCGTCAGCCTGAGCCTGATCTCTTTTTTCTATGTAATAGCTGTAATTACCTTCGATGACTTTCAAAGCGCCGTCTTTTATCTCGAACACTTTTGTGGCAAGCTCGTCCAGAAAGAATCTGTCGTGAGAGACTATCACGATCGTGCCTTCGTAGGTCAAAAGGGCATGCTGGAAAAGGTTCTTCGTCGCGGCGTCAAGGTGGTTTGTCGGCTCGTCAAGGATGAGAAGGTTGCTCTTGCTCAGAAGTATCTTCAGAAGAGCAAGCCGCGACTTCTCCCCGCCGCTGAGCACCGATATAGGCTTGTATATATCATTTCCGCTGAAAAGGAACGCACCGAGCATCGACCTTAACCTTTGATCGGTCTCAGCGGCGGCACAGGCGCGTATTTCCTCCCAGATATTATTCTCCGTATTCAGATTCTCAGCACTCTCCTGGGAGAAATACGCGGGGCTGACATTCAGCCCGAACGAGAACGAGCCGCCTGTAGCGCCGGTCTCGCCGGCCAGTATCTTGAACAGTGTTGATTTTCCGGCGCCGTTCTTTCCCACGACCGCGATCTTCTCGCCGCGCCAGACCGTGAAGTTCACGCCAGAGAACACATTGAGCTCTCCGTAGCTTTTAGCCAGACCGGCGGCGCGGATCACCTCGTTGCCGCTCTTGACGGTCTCCGGGAATTTTATTTTTATCTTCTTAGACTCGTTCTCAAGCTCAATGACATCGAATTTCTCCAGCATCTTGATCCTGCTCTGAACCTGCGGTGCTTTGGTTGCCTTTGATCTGAAACGGTCGATAAAGTCCTGTATCCTCTTTATCTCGCCCTGCTGAGCTTCATATTCCTTCTTCAGAGCCTCGAGGCGTCTTTCCTTCTCTTTAAGGTAGAAAGAATAATTTCCGCTGTACAATTCAAACTTACCGCGCTTAAGCTCAAGTATCTTGGACACCATTTTATCAAGAAATCGCCTGTCGTGTGACACCGTGATTACCGCGCCCGGATGCCCTTTCAGATACGATTCCAGCCACTCCATGCTTTCGGCGTCGAGATGGTTAGTCGGCTCGTCTAAAAGGAGTATGTCGGCCCTTTTGGAAAGGACGACCGCTAAGTTTATTCTGATCTTCCAGCCGCCTGAGAATTCGGTACATGACCTTGAGAAATCATCGTTCTTAAAGCCGAGGCCGGAAAGTATCCTTTTTGCCTCGGAGTCGAAAGCGTATCCGCCCTTTATCTCGAAATCGTGCGTTATCCCGGAATAGGCATTCAATATCTGTTCATATTCTTTACTCTCATGATCGCAGACGGAGATCTCTTTTTCCAGCCTTTTCATTTCGTTCTCGATCTTAGATATGCCCGACGACCTCCGCATGAATTCAAGAACGGTGATCTCAGGCAGTTCCGTGGCTTCCTGCGAAAGATAGGCTGTCGTTTTCCCTGTTCTTATTTCGACGGTACCTTTGTCGAGATAAACTTCGTCTAAAAGGCACCTTAAAAAGGTCGTTTTGCCAGTTCCGTTATCGCCGACTATACCGATCCTGTCACTGTCGCGGATGAACAGCGATATTCCGTCAAAAATGACCTTGTCAGCAAATTTGAGCGATATGTCCGAAACAGTGATCATAATTCTCCGGTTTTACAAAGTGCTAAATATAATAATAAATTCGATGCTTTCACAGAATTTTATTTTTTTTTTCTTGTCGCAAAATAAATTATCTTACTGATGAATATATGAAAAAACCGCCTCAAAAGGCGGTTTTTTCATATATTTTCGATCCTGTCGAACTCGATGTTCTCACTGTTGAGAAGTTCGGTTACCCCGTCTGCGTTTACTGTTTCGATCCTGACACAGTATCCGCAGTCGGAACTGAGCTCTCTGGGGACAGGGATGAGCTTGTGGCCTATCTGAGCCTGTTTAAGAACATCAACAGCCCACATCGCATAATTTGAGGAATGGAATAATATTGCAGATTCACCGCTCATTAGTTTCCTCCGGCGATCTCTTTGAGGGCTTTAAGCGCAATGTCAACTTCATCCCTTGTGTTGAATACGGAAAAACCGAACCTGACTGTACCTTCGGGGAAAGTTCCGATTCGCCTGTGCGCTGTTGGCGCACAATGGAGTCCCTGCCTGGACATAATCCCGTACCGGTCAGACAGCTTCATAGTAACTTCAGAAACGCTGAGCCCTACAATTATGAACGAAACAACGCCATAACCGTCCGTTTCTGACTGCGTTACAAAACCTTTAATATGCTTCTTAGCTTTCTCAATGAAATACTTTTGAAGGGTCTGTTTATGAAGCTGTACGGACTTGAGTCCCTCTGGCAGGGAGTTGAGAAAATCAATACCTTTGGACAAGCCGGCGATGCCGGCAACATTCAGCGTTCCGCTCTCGAACTTGTCGGGCATAAACGCGGGCTGAACTGTCTTATCTGACAGGCTTCCTGTCCCTCCTTCTTTGAGAGGTGTGATACTGTCGAAGTTGAAACCGTCGCGGATCACCATTCCGCCCGTTCCTGTCGGTCCGTAGAGTCCCTTGTGGCCGGCGAAGCAGGCTATGTCAATATGATCGGCGCACAGATCTACCGGAATTATGCCCGCCGACTGCGCGCAGTCGAGGATCATTAAAATTCCCTTGGAACGGCATAATTCTCCTATTTCCCTCACAGGCTGTACTGTACCGGTAACATTCGACATGTGGTTGAGTACGATTGCTCTTGTTCCCTGTTTTATGGCTTTCAATACTTCCTCAACCGACAGTACTCCCCTTTCATCGCCGTCAAGTAATGTCAAAGTGATCATTCCATGCTCTTCAAGACGCTTTAGTGGCCTTAAAACGCTGTTATGTTCCATCGCTGAAGTAATTACATGGTCGCCGTCACGAAGCAGGCCTTTGACCGCCGTATTGAGAGCTTCGGTCGCATTTGATGTAAAGACCGCATTCATCGGACTTTTCACTCCGAAGAATCGCGCGATTTTTTTCCGCGTTTCGAAGACAATTTCACCGGCTCTGACAGACTGAATATGCCCCGCCCTTCCCGGATTTGCGCCTATTTTCGTCATATAATCTACAACTGCATCAGTTACCTGCATCGGTTTTGGAAAAGATGTCGCGGCATTATCAAAATAAATCATTTTCAGACCTCCGATATTGTCTCTGTATTATATGAAACATCGCCCTGTAAAACAAGCGATATCGAATCATTTTTATCCCCTTTTATGCTGCTGTTCTTTTCTGTGTCATCGTTATTGCGATCGCGAAAGTGAAAACGAGTCCGATAATTGTTCCGCTCATCCCGAATTCCCCTATCCCTTTGGGCGAACTTGCCATAGCGAAATTGTGCGAAAAAGCTGCACCGGTGATCATTCCGAGAACGAATACTCCCGCGTCTGTGTCACCCTCGCCCGAAAGTATGAGCTGCCTTCCAGGACATCCGCCTGAAAGCGCAAAAGCGAATCCTGAAAGGGTCATACCCAGAAAATTCCAGAGATGAAGATTATGCGCCATGGGCTGATTTTCGAATCCGGCATTGAACTGGCCGAGTATCAAATTCATAATGAGAACTGCGAGAGTGAACGCTCCGATCCCTGATATCAGGTGAAAATCACGCACAAGGATCACATCTCTTATAGAGCCCACGGTGCAGAAACGGCTTCTCTGCGCAAGACCGCCGACAATAAGACCGGCAATGATGCTGATGATGAGCGGAGCCTTCATCGCGCCCGGACCGGAAACACTGGTAAACAGCTTTGGAAAGTTGAAGACCAGCAGAGCGAAAAGAAAGATCATAAAACCCGGCATGATGTAGCCGGCTGCTTTTCCCTGAGTGTGGCTTCGTCCGAGGCTGTAACCCCGTTTGATGAAGTAAGATCCTGTACCGATCCCGGTTATCAGACCGAGAATTCCCAAGATCGCGTTCCAGTCTCCTCCGGCAAGCCTGATGAACGCTCTCCAAGGGCAGCCGAGGAATACAAGCGCACCGTTCATGGCGAAAACTCCGAGAAAGAACCTGATGACGGTTGAAGAACCGCCCCTCGGCCTGAACTCCCCTTTTATAAGTGATATCAACAAAGCACCGATCATGATCCCGATGATCTCAGGCCTGATGTACTGCACTACATCTGCTCTGTGAAGCCCGAGCCCTCCTGCGATGTCACGCTCGAAACACGCTATGCAGAATCCCATGTTCTTAGGATTCCCGAAATACTGCAGTAAAGCGGCTATCACGCCGATCAGTGTTCCGGCAGTTATAATCCCCGTTCTCGTTTTGAAAAAATTATTTTTCATAAAAAAACCCTTCGTTTTAATTTTATAGTTTTTAAAATCGTGTTTTCGTATATGCAGTTGAATTGAATTACATTGTGATTAAAAAATCTTTTACACGAAAAGCACCAATTTAGGATTTAAAACTGCCTCAGCCGAAGCCTTCTTTGAATATGGTTACCTGTATTTGGCGGTTTCCGTTGTTCATGGCAATAAATTTATCTTTTATTGTTTTGATTGTCAATAATTCTTTATTAAATTTTTCTGATCAGCTGCATTACTGTCCTGAATAATTTCAGACTCTAAAATATACAACCTGTTTTTGCTTAAAACAACACTTTTTTCAAAACAACCCCCTCAACTGGAAACTCTTTCGACACAAGATATGCCGTATAGGCAACATACATCACAAGAAGCGCAGCCGCCTCCCACCTGTCGAGTTTACCTTTTATCCCTGTGAACAAAGATGTGAACAGAAAGACTGTTCCGATGCCGAGCATTAAGAATGTCCGTATCAAATGCAGAACTGTAAACAACCGGATTGACAAGAGAACTCACTCCGAGTATCAGGAAAATGTTGAATATGTTCGAGCCTATTATGTTTCCGACGGCGATGTCGTGACGCCCCAGATACGCCGCGAAAACATTCATAACAAGCTCTGACGCGCCTTTCACGAGGATAACGAAACTGAGGATGAGAAGAAGTATTTGGATCGTCATGATAAAATGTTCCGAATTAGGTAGGAAATATACATAAAATTGCTGATTAACAATAGAAAAAAACTGTTTGATATTCGATAGTTTATTGATTATCAGAATATATTAAGCTGTTAACACAAGTACAGTAATTGCGTAAATTACTCCATGTAAATTGACAGGATTAAAAGAATGAATAAGGAACTTCACCGACAAATAAAACTTCTAAAGAAAAAGTACATCAATGAAGGCTTTGATATGATCGGTTTTTTCGGTTCGTATGTGCGAGGCGAGGAAACTGATAAAAACGATCTTGATGTTTTATATCAAATTCCCGAGATATTCAGAAATAAATACCCCGGATGGGATTCAATCTTAAGACTTGAAGAGATTAGGGTTGAGATAGAGAAAAAGCTGAATAAAAAGATTGATATGGCTGACAAGAACGCCCTTAATAAGGTTGCTAAGAAATATATTCTTCCGGAGGTTATGAGTGTCTGATCTGAGCGATAAGGCGAAATTAGAAACTGTAATAGAATATATCAACGATATTGATAAAATAATTTAACGACACAGATCTATCAAGTCTGCTATAGACAATATTGAAATACTGCCGGTAAGACAGGCTTATGGATTCAGAAATATTTTAGCTCATAATTATTGAGAACGAGCTTAAAGAAATAACTAAGCACGGCATACTTGAGGAGCTATTACCACGGCAAA
>DFZN01000035.1 GCA_002382735.1 bacterium UBP11_UBA4055 | reverse complement strand
GCGGCATCAGAATCCGGAATTACGCTTGTCGGGTTTGCAAGAAGCGCTAATTTTAATATTTACGCGAACTTTAACACAGTAGTTTTCTGAACGCTTTATTTCGAAGGAGGGAGCAATGGAAAGCCGGAAAGACAGACTCAGGTTCAATTTCAAGGTATGGATAGAGACCGAAGAGAAAAAGGGGATTTTAGGTTATGGGCAGATGAGACTTCTGCAGGCAATCAAGGATAAAGGAACTCTTAATAATGCAATCAGAGATGCCGGTTTCCATTACCGAAAAAGCTGGGATAAGCTCAAGACAATTGAATCGCTTCTGGGTTTCAGGATAATCGAAACGCACAGGGGTGGTGCCAATAAAGGCAATACAGTGCTTACAGAAAAAGGGCATAAGCTTATCGACGCTTTCGAAAAATTCAATTCAAGGTATGAGGAAATACTAAAGAAAACCTGCGAGACCGCTACGAACGACCTTCTGAACGATTTGCAGGAATTGTAGATTCCCCTTACCCAAGTCGAAAATTAAATAATAAAAACGATTAAAATTACTCTTGACATTCATTGGTAAAATGGATATTTTTTCGAGCGAATTGCGCATTAAGTCAATTCGCTGATTAATTGGTTTCAGAATGTCATAAAAATAATCACGGAGTCAAAATGAAAGTAACCATCAACGGCAGGCTGATAGAGGCGAAGGAGGGTCAGACTATTCTTCAGGTTGCGCTTGCCAATGGAATGTACATTCCGCATTTGTGCTACCATGACAAAGTCGGGGCGGCTGGTAAGTGCAGAGCGTGTGTCGTCGAAGTAGAGGGAATGAGAGGACTTCAGACATCATGTTCTGTTCAGCTGAGAGACGGAATGGTCATAAACACCGACTCCGAGACAGTAAAGAATGCCCAGAAGCTTGTGATCGATCTGATGCTGTCTTCAGGAAAACACGACTGCCTATCCTGCGAACAGAACGGGAACTGCGAGCTTCAGGACGCGGCCTATTTTCTGGGCATCGAAAGGGCGTCCGTTCAATACGGTGATATTAATAGGGAAACCGATGAATCATCTGAATTCGTTTATGTCGAGAGGGACAAGTGTATATCATGCGGCAGATGCGTAGAAGCCTGCAATAATGTGGTAGTAAACGAGGTCATAAACTTCGGGAACAGAGGACACCACACGGAAATAGTTTTCGATACTGATCTTCCGATGGGACAGTCAACATGCGTTCAGTGCGGAGAATGCTCTCAGCTATGTCCGGTAGGCGCGATCGTCGACAAGAAGAACAAAGGCGTCGCCCGCTACTGGGAGACACAAAAAGTCCGCACAACCTGTCCTTACTGCGGAGTCGGATGTCAGCTTGAACTCCATGTAAAAGGCGAACAGATCGTAAAAGTCACCGGAGTTGAGGACGCAGAGCCTAACAAAGGAAGACTCTGTGTAAAAGGAAGATACGGCTACGATTTTATTTATTCAAAAGACAGGCTCACAACACCTCTGATAAAGGAAAACGGTCAATTCAGGGAAGCAAGCTGGGAAGAGGCTCTGGGTCTCATCAGAGAAAAATTCGGTAAGATAATCGAGGAGTCCGGACCGGATGCGGTAGCGGGCGTAAGCTGCGCGAGAAGTATCAATGAAGACTCCTACAGTATGCAGAAACTTTTCCGCAGTGTGTTTAAGACGAACAATATTGACCACTGCGCCCGGACTTGACATGCTCCGACCGTGGCCGGTCTGGCCGCTACATTCGGATCAGGAGCAATGACGAATTCTTTCTCGGAATTCAAGAACGCCAAATGTTTTTTCTGCATCGGTACCAACATGACAGAAGCACATCCGGTCGCAGCCACTTTCCTAAAGAATGCCGTCAGGAACGGAGCTACACTCATAGTCGCGGATCCGAGAAAACAGCCTTTAACAAAATACGCTAAACTATTTGCGCAGATCAAAGTCGGTACAGATGTGGCTTTCCTTAATGGAATAATGTATGTACTTATCATCGAAGACCTTTACGACAAGGAATTCGTAGAGAACAACTGCGTAGATTTCGATAAACTCAAAGAATCAGTAATGAAATATCCGCCTGAAAAAGCAGCCGGGATCTGTAAAGTAAGCGCCGAAAAGATCACCGAGATCGCAAGGACTCTCGCTTCTTTTAAGCCTGTAATGTTGTGCTATACACTTGGTATAACCGAGCATACATGCGGAAAGAACAATGTTATGAGCACCGCAAACCTTCAGATGCTTCTCGGCAACATGGGTAAAGAAAGCGGAGGAGTGAATCCTCTGAGGGGTCAGAACAATGTTCAGGGGGCATGCGACATGGCAGCCCTGCCTAATGTATATCACGGCTATCAGAAAGTAACTGATCCTGCCATGAAAGAAAAATTCGAGAAGGCATGGGGGGTAACAGGGCTTTCCGATAAAGTCGGTCTTATGATGCCTGATATGATGGAGGGGCTCGTAAGCAAAAAGGTCAGGGGATTCTGGATATTCGGCGAGAATTTGGCAAATTCCGAACCCGACATCTCGCATGTTGAGCACTGCCTTGCTTCTGCCGAGTTCATGGTGGTTCAGGACATTTTCCCGAACGAGACGACAAAATTCGCGGATGTAATACTTCCTTCAGCGGCGTGGAGCGAGGACAATGGTACTTTCACCAACAGCGAAAGAAGAATAAACCGCGTAAGAAAAATAAAGACCCCGCCCGGAATAGCGAAACCTAACTGGTGGATATTTAAGGAAACGGCAAAGCACTTCGGTCACGAATGGCCTTCCAATTCAGGACAGGAGATCTGGGATAACGAAATATCTGTACTGGCACCTGCGTACGGCGGAGTTAAATATCACAGAATAGAAAATGACGGACTTCAGTGGCCGTGCCCGACAATCGAGCATCCGGGAACGAAATATCTCTATAAGGACGGAAAATTCTCGCACGGAAAAGGGATTTTCAAATCAGTCGAATGGACCCCGCCTGCCGAAGTCGAAGATAAAGACTTCCCGTTCGTTCTCAGCACAGGAAGGAGGCTTTATCAGTACCATACAAGAACCCAGACCGGAAGGGCCGGAATGGATGCCCTTTACAAAGAGGAGACAGCCGATATTTCTATAGCTGACGCGGATAGACTCGGTATAAAGCACGGAGAAAAGGTCTATGTCGAGTCCAGAAGGGGTAAGGTCAATGTAACGGCAAGGGTTACAGAAGAAGTCCCTGCGGGAATGGTATGGATGACATTCCACTACCGCGAAGGAAACGCTAACTGGCTTACGAACGCGGTGTTTGATCCTGAAACTAAAACTGCGGAGTATAAAGCCTGCGCTGTGAATGTGTATAAATAATACCGTAATATGAAGAACGGGCGAATGCCCGTTCTTTTTCTTTATATAAAAATTTATCAGGTGTATTGATTTGAGTATTTTAGAAAAACTGCTCGCAGGATCAATTGGTTCGGCAGCGGGAAAAACTGTTAAGACCGTCACTCTGGGAGTAAATTACTGCGCGGTGCAGATATGTGACGGGCACACGGGTCTATCATGGACCTGGGAGCATCACGACTGCTGCGGACTGGATAAAGAGAGATTTACAGACCGTGAAGGAATGCCCGCAGGCGAACTATTGAAAGATCTCACGGGAAGCAGTCCGTCAGCAAGGACTATGGCAATGGCCCTTCTTAACGCTCTCAATGCCTCAAGAGCGGATAAATATCCGCATGACTTGGATAACGGCACGGTATTTGGCACACTCGGACTTAAGGAAAAAAGCCGCCTTGTAATGGTAGGATATTTCAGGCCTGTAGTAAAACTGCTCCAAGAGAACGGCATTGATATATACATAGCTGATAAAGGTAATGATATGGGGGATGAGGAAGAGCTGAAGGCCTTGATGACAAACTGGGCTCAGGCCGCGATTATAAGCTCGACCAGTATTGTCAACGGGACATATGACAGCCTGATCAAAATATGCGGAGGAAGATTCCCCGTAGCTATGCTCGGTCCGACGACACCATTGTTCCCTGAGATATTTAAGAGTGACGGAGTAAGTATTCTCGCAGGCTCAGTTGTGGAAGACCCGGAGATGATAATGAAGCTGATCAGACAGGGAGCAGGTACACCGGATTTCAAACATTACACGAAGAAAGTATATGTAAAAACCTAGAATAAAGGATCATCGATGAGCGATATATGCGGTAAGAAATATGAAGAGTATATTAAAATGGTAACAGATTTCCACGGAACCGCTGCTCCGGGACTTCTTATAGGCGGATATATGGTAGATCTTGCTTACAAGCAATTGCCGAAAGACGGTTTTTATGATGTTGTATGCGAGTCTGTAAAATGTCTTCCCGACGCGGTCCAGATACTGACGCCCTGCTCGATCGGAAACGGATGGCTTAAGATCGAAAAGATCGGAAGATTCGCCATGACTTTCTTTAACAAATATAACGGAGATGGAATAAGGTTGTATCTCGATACCGACAAACTGAAAGAATATCCGGAAATTCACGAATGGTTCTTTAGAACAAAACCCAAGCACGATCAGGATTCGGATGCGCTTATGAGATCGATAAGAGAAGCCGGCAGCAGGATAGTTTCAGTACAGAAAGTAAAAGTAAATATCAGACAGGAAAAAAAGAAAAACACAACGAATGCGATATGTTCGGTATGCGGAGAATCCTATCCCTTTAAAGAAGGAAGCGATAAGTGCAAAGTATGCAGCGGAGAAATTAGATACTACATCACGGAAGATCAGAAAGATGAGCACGAAGCTTAAGTATAATTATAAAATATGGATCGAAACAGAGGACGGAAAAGGCGTAATGGGATACGGTCAGGTAAGGCTTTTAAGAATTCTCGATCAGGCAGGTTCTTTAAAGGAAGCCGTAGACCGTACAGGGTTGAACTTTAAAAAAAGCTGTTTAAAAGTTAAAGAGATCGAGTCGATACTGGGTATAAGGATAATAAAGACAATAAATAAGGACGGCAAAAGGGTCGTTGCTTTAACTGGCGAAGGAAAGATCCTTCTTGAGTCAATTGAAAAATTCATGAATAAGAATGAGAAATATTTTAAATCCGAGTGCGAAGAAGCATCCGCAGCGCTCAACAGAAGCATAATTTCAGCAAACAGGCAGTAAAGAGCTTTAAATACGATTAATATTTATCTTGACTATCAGATAAAGAATTATTTTATTTCGTGACCGAATTGCACAAAATTGCAATTCGGTTTGAATAATAAATAATGGAGGGTCAGTGAACAACGCAGTATATGATTTTCCTATACCTGTTAACGAGCAGGTTAAAGGATACTTGAAAGGGTCGGCAGAGAGACTTGATCTCGAAACTGAACTTAAGAAACAAAGCAGTAAGCAGATCGAAATACCGTTAATAATCGGCGGTAAAGAATACAGAACTGGCGATACAGGAAATGTCACAGCGCCGCACGATCATAATAAAGTTCTTGCTGTTTATCATAAAGCAGACAAGAAGGCTGTGACTCAGGCTGTGAAAGCAGCAGTGAGAGCAAACAAAGAATGGGCTGATCTTGCATGGACGGTCAGGGCGTCGATACTTCTGAAGGCTGCCGAACTGATCTCCACAAAATACAGACCGATCATGAACTCGGCTACAATGCTGGGACAGAGTAAGAACATTTATCAGTCCGAGATAGACGCTGTCTGTGAGACAATAGATTTTCTTAAGTTCAATGTTTATTTCGCAGGCAGGATATACAGAATCCAGCCTGGATCGACTTTTAACCAGCTTAACAGAATGGAGTTCAGACCGCTTGAGGGTTTTGTTCTGACCGTCAGTCCGTTCAATTTCACATCGATAGCCGCAAATCTGAATGCCGCACCTGTAATGATGGGTAACGCGACTGTCTGGAAACCGGCTACGACCTCATTATTATCAAATTACTATCTTATGCAGATATTCAGAGAAGCTGGCGTGCCTGACGGAGTGATAAACTTCGTTCCCGGTCAAGGTTCGGTCATAGGTAATACAGCAGTTTCTTCAAATGACCTTGCAGGAATACATTTTACAGGTTCTAATCCGACCTTCAACGGTCTGTGGCGGTCGGTCTCGGAAAATCTTCCTTCTTACAGGTCATATCCCAGACTGGTCGGTGAGACTGGCGGTAAAGATTTCATCTTCGTTCATCCGTCGGCCGATCCGCACGATGTTGCCGTTAACGCAGTAAGAGGCGCGTTCGAGTATCAGGGTCAGAAATGCTCCGCAGCTTCGAGAATGTATATCCCGAGATCGCTCTATAAAAAGATCAGGGCTTATATGACGGACATGGCGGATGATATAAAGATGGGTGAAGTCACGGATCATGCGAACTTTATGAACGCCGTTATAGACAAAAACTCTTTCGACAACATAGTTTCTTATATTGAATACGCCAAAGGTTCGCCGGACGCTAAGGTAGTTGCGGGAGGGACTTATGACGGAAGTGAAGGATATTTCATCAGACCTACGATAATAGAGACAACAGATCCGAAGTTTAAGCTCATGGAGGAGGAGATATTCGGACCTGTTCTGACATATTTTGTATATGACGACACAAAACTTGACGAAGCTCTCGATCTGTGCGATTCCACATCACCTTACGGACTGACCGGTGCTATATTCTCCAAAGACAGAGTGGCGGCATCCGAAATGTGCAACCGCTTAAGGTACTCTGCCGGAAATTTCTACATAAACGACAAACCGACCGGAGCTGTTGTAGGAATGCAGCCTTTTGGAGGCTCCAGAGCCTCAGGTACTAATGATAAGGCGGGAGGAGAATTCAATCTTCTCAGGTGGATAAGCCCCAGAACTATTAAGGAGACTTTCGTAGCTCCTGAAGACTACAGATATCCGTATATGACAGAAAAATAAAAAAATAAAGGAAAAA
>DFZN01000029.1 GCA_002382735.1 bacterium UBP11_UBA4055 | reverse complement strand
GTGTTACTACAGTACCGCTGCCGGTTATATCAACCCAGCTGTAAACGGGGCCGCCGACTTCGTCCGAATCCTTCCATTTGTAACCGTAAGTGTCAGGACCGCCGCTCCCTTTGATCTCTTTTCCGCCGGTGTAGTTGATGCTTATACCGTAATCAAGCGTACCGAGATCGGTGTTCTGGATTTCGAACCCCATGTTAACTGATGCTCCCGGTGCTGCTGTTGCGCTCAAAGATGTCGGGTTCAGATTTATGTCCGGAACAATTCCCGTACCTGTTACAGCAAGATACTCTGTCGCATGGTTCGTATCAGTCGAAGTTATCGTAATATTGCCGTTGTAAGCTCCCGCCCCTGTCGGTTCAAAAGTCAGATTAAAGGTCTTGCTTGAGCTTGGCGCAACAGAATAGCTCATCGTGTTCTTGACATCTTTTACCGGCTCTGAGTCTTTCGCTGCAACCGAAACAGTGTATCCCGTTATCGTTGTAATATCGCCAAGAAGGTATTCTGAACTGTGAGAATTCGATATCTGGAACTGAAGAACGCTGCTACTGCCGGCTGTCACACTCCCAAATGATAACGATGTCGGAGCATATGCAAATGTTCCGCCGGTGTCACCGGTGCAGAGAACATCTTCGAAATAAGGCTCTTTGAACTGAGCTGTGATAACAAGTTTACCCGTGTCACCTACTGTGTAAGGAGATACCGTAAGATTTGCAATTCCTGAAGCATCAGCTCTTGCTGCACCGTGGAGAACACCGGAGGCATCTCCCATTGCAACATAGGCATAAGGTGTCGTTGTAACAGAGTATGTTGTAACGCCGGGGGCGATCACGCCGTCATGTACAGCTGTCATAGTTCCCGGAATTCCAAGATAAGGCATTAAAGACGGGTCGCCGAAAAGATGATATGCCGACCAGTAATCGTCTTCATAAGTCTGATTGTTGTTATCAACAGCCAAAAGTCCAACATGTTTCATTGCTGCTACTGTTGAATATCCGAGAGCCATAACTCCGTCATACATTCCGGGATGAGCTTGATCTAAGGCAGGGGCAGGCTGTCCGTTGACATCCATCCCAACACCCATTGTCAGATCTTCATTCCAATAAGTGCTCATTGAAGCTCCGATATAACCGACCGCACCTTTGTTAGGAGCGTTCAGTAATGCTTCGCCGAAGCACTCAGTAGTTCCGAACGAGCCGGTTAAACAGCAGTTACCCACCATTATAGCATATTTGTTTGTATTCGTCATTGCATCAACATGGGTGATGGTAAAATTCGGATCATAGAACATATCTATGTCACCATGCGCTGTGTAGTTATAAAAAGCCGCTCCGGCTGACATAAAATTTCTGATCTCCAGATCCGCTGTTGATGCATTAGATTCGTTTGAGTAGTAAGTCTGTGAGTTACCCATGCCGTTAGCAGCATTAAAATAATAATTCCATCCATAATATATTTGCGGATCGCCGAAGTTTTCAGCATAAGAGGCATCTACGCCGGCTACACCTAAAGTATATGTAAGATAATTGAGGTCGGGAGTAGTTACCAAAAACTGTTCTTTCTCATACCATAATGTCTTGTCAACCTGAGCTGTTAAATCTGCTAAAGCTCTTACTGAGAATCTGCCTACATACATAGAAGGTATCTTGTTCGTTGAGCTGGTTGCCCCCATCACTCCGTAAAGAAGATCCGACCTTGTTACAGATCCGGTAGATCCCAGAGGCGGATTGACTTCAGATAAAACGCCGTAAGTCCCGTCATGGTCTCCGACAACAAGAACAAAAGAAGGTTTAGGATTCAAAGTGTTGTATTGGTTTTCGATCCATGTATCGTTTACAGTGATCGTAGAAGCCGCAGTGACATAATTCACGATAACATTAAAACCCTTCTCCTTTTTCCATGCGATAAGTCTGTTCAGGTCTGCGTTTCCGTTCAAACCGCTGTTAGCTAAGATAAGATATGTTACCGGATAAGTGGTAATATCGGCTTTCGTATCAAGAGGTTTGTAGTTTATAAGCTTCGAATATGCGCTCTCAAAGAAAGGTGAATATTCTTCTCTTGCGATCTCCGCTGCTCTAGGATCAGCACCTTTGAAATTGACTCTGATCTCGATATTGTTGTAAACAAGTATCTCGCCGGTGGAAGGATTGTACCTTACCGGTTCAACAGACACTACGCCCACTCCGATTCCTCTCATTGTACCGCTTTTCGTAACTGAAGCTATCGGATTTTCATTATACTTCGACGAGATGTAAGCACTTTCGTTGTAAACGAACTTCCTATCTTCCTGCTTTGAGCTCTTTGAATAACTCGGTTGTGCAGGCATGATCGGGTTCATGATCCCAAGATCCGAAAGATTGTAGCTTTTTGTTTCATAGCTGACTACTTCAACTTCTGCTTCAGCGCCGAAAGGTATGGCTATCATCCTGTTGTATGCCGGCAGTGCAGGATAACCGGCTTCTTTTGTTAGGGTACCGCTTTCAATTCCGATCCTGGTAAAAGTGCCTTTTTCCGTTGAGACATCGTCGTAACTGATGTCTTTGAGACCAAAATTCAGGTCGAGATAATTTTCCGTGTCGCCGGTGATCATGTATCCGGTAACCTTCGAATTATCAAGAACCGCAGTGTCTGCCGCCGTCAGAACCATAAAAATGGACATGACAGCAATGAAAAGTTTCCTCATTGTTCCTCCCTAAAATTATTTTCTTCGTTATGTCAATGCTTTCTTAAGCACATCTGCCGGTGGTTATTTACCTGGAAACAAAAATAATACAATATCCTAAATTTGTCAACGAAAATAAAATATTTTTCTTGCGAACTGTTCAGTTTATTGTTACATTTAATGAGATTTAGTATCATTAGGAGGTGGTAATGAAACTGTCAGAGCTTAAAACCGGCGAAATCGCGTTCATAAAGAAAGTGCGGGGCATCGGCTCATTCCGCAGGAGAATACAGGAAATGGGATTCGTTGAAGGAAAAAAAGTGGAAGTTTTGAAGAACGCACCGCTTCAGGATCCCGTTGAATACAAAATAATGGGTTACAATCTTTCACTGAGAAAAGAGGAATCTGAACTTATAGAAGTTTCTGAAGGCAAGCATAAAAGAGATCATCGAGAGGCTCCTAAAAATATTCCGTATAATATTCCGTATATAGTCACTGATAACTTCCATAACGGCAACGGGAACAAGTGCAGGAGGATCAATGTGGCACTTGTAGGCAACCCGAACAGCGGTAAAACCACACTTTTCAATTATATTTCCGGGCTCAGGGAAAGAGTCGGGAACTACGGCGGCGTAACGGTCGGAGAAAAAACCGCGGAAGTAAGGTACGGAAAATATATCGTCAACATTACTGACCTGCCCGGAACATATTCACTTACCTCTTACAGCGACGACGAAAAAATAGTCCATGACTTTATCATAAACGAAATACCCGACCTTGTAGTGAATGTTGTTGATGCCTCGAACCTCGAACGAAATATGTATCTCACGACCCAGCTGATAGATATGGACATCAAGATCATTGTAGCCCTTAATATGTATGACGAGCTTGAAAGTTCAGGGACAAAGTTCGATTATGCCGGGCTCGCCAAGATGACAGGGATACCGTTCGTGCCGACAGTTGCGGCAAAAAAGGTAGGAATCGATGAACTTTTGAAAAAAATAGTTTCGTATTATAACGACCTCGAACCGGACATCAGACATATACATATAAATTACGGACACCCTATTGAAGATTCAATTTTTAACATCAGATCCGTTTTATCCAAAGACACGAACATCAGCTTTCTGTCAAAAATATCTCCAAGATACACAGCGATAAAACTCCTTGAGAACGACCTGGATTTCCTTTTCAGGGTCAAGAGGTCATCATCCAACTTTGAAGAAATAATGTCCGTTGTCAGAAAAGAAATAAAGACCATTTCAGAACATTATCAGGACCCGGTGGATAACATTATCACCGATGCGAAATACGGTTTTATTTCCGGTGCTTTAATGGAAACTATGACGGTTAACGAGTCAGGACCGGCGGCAAAACGAACCCGCAGAATCGATGAATTCGCAACGCACAGGATATGGGGGATACCGATATTTATCGCATTCATGTGGCTGATGTTCGAGGCTACATTTACTCTCGGCGAATATCCCATGAAGTTCATCGAATATCTCGTACAGTCCCTCTCCGTCTTTTTCTCTGAGCACCTTACGAACGGAATACTGAAAGACCTTATCGTTGACGGCATTATCGGCGGAGTCGGCGGAGTGCTTGTATTTCTTCCGAACATTCTGATCCTGTTTTTCTTCATTTCTTTCTTCGAGGACACCGGATACATGGCCAGAGTAGTGTTCATTGTGGACAAAGTCATGCATAAAATTGGCCTGCACGGAAGATCGTTCATACCTATGCTGATCGGGTTCGGGTGCTCTGTTCCGGCAATAATGGCAACAAGAACTATCAACAGCAGAAAGAACAGGCTCGTTACAATGATGATAATCCCGTTCATGTCATGCGGCGCTAAAGTACCTGTTTATATTCTGGTTATAGGCGCGTTCTTCCCGGAAAATCCTGCTTTTATGCTGTTTCTGATCTATTCGATCGGTGTAGTTGTAGCCATGATCTCCGCTCTGCTCTTAAAGAAAACTTTGTTCAGAACGGAGGACGCGCCGTTCGTGATGGAGCTGCCGCCCTACAGGATCCCGACCCTCAAATCGACCGCCTTCCACATGTGGGACAAGGCTTACCAGTACCTGAAAAAAATGGGCGGGATAATTTTGGCCGCCTCGGTCGTGGTCTGGGCGCTGGGGTATTTCCCGAGACCGGCGGAAAACGACGGTTATCCTCCGCTTGAGAACTCGTACATCGGACGGATTGGCAAACTTGCCGAACCCGTCTTCGATCCTCTGGGGTTCGACTGGAAAAGCAATGTGGCGATAGTGACCGGATTCGCCGCGAAGGAGATCGTCGTCAGCACACTTTCGATACTTCACGGAGAGGAAAAAGGTGATACGCTTTCGGAAAAGCTTAAGAACTCATCTTCATTTCTATATGACGGCGCTTACAAGCTAAAATCATTCTCTTTTCTGATATTCGTGCTTCTCTATCTCCCATGCATTGCCACCGTGACCGCGATAAAAAACGAATCCGGCAAGTGGCGATGGGCATTTTTCTCCGCTTTCTTTACAACATCGACCGCATGGATAGTTTCATTTCTCATATTTAATATAGGAAAACTTTTATGGTAGAATATCTGACCGTAATTATTATAGTAGCCGTTTCCGCTGCTTATATATTTATACGACTTAAAATTTATACGACTTAAAAACACTGCGAAGGACTGTGAGGGTTCCAAATGCGGGTCCTGCAGCTATTATCATAATTGTTCTAAAGAAATAAAAAAAGACCGTCCGTGAACAGTCTTTTTTATGATACTATGGAATATATTTTATTCCTGAATTATCGCGTCTGAAGGACATACAGCCGCGCAGGCTCCGCAGTCTATACATGCGCTTGCGTCGATTACATAGATATCGCCTTCGGTTATACAGTCAACCGGGCATTCGGGTTTGCAGGCACCGCAGGCAACGCAATTGTCAGTGATCTTATGAGGCATCTTATGCTCCTTTTTAAAATTTTACTTTTTACACGGTTTCAAGTTAAATGATTTCAAAAGATTTGTCAACATTTTTCATTTAGAAATTTTTATTTCAGAATTATACTTTTTTCTCTTTCCGGCTGCCTCTTTTGAACCACATCGAAAGTCCTATTCCCTCCATAACTATAGAAAGAGAAATTCCTGCCCAGACCCAGTTTATTCCCAGACCTAAAACATAGGTTGAATTAAAAGCGAAACAGAACCACGGGCTCGCTGTTTAGTGTCCTCGGCTTTTTTAATCCCTCGCATACCTAAGAACCGGCCTAAGAGAGAAGAAATCCGAAAATCATTCCTGAAATGAGGATTATAACTGGAGCTTTTCTGTTCACAGGATACCTCCGCAGGGAAAAATGATATGAGCCGATCATACGCTCCTGTGTTTCATTTTCTACCAGGCTTCTACAAAAGCTGTATCGTTATAAATGTCTTCAAGTCTTGCCTTGTGGCCCTTTTCCATCATCGCAAGTTCTAAGAACATATTTTTCTGATTCAGATCGGCACTGGCATCAGCGAAACTCTGATACATTTCCATTGCCTGCTGCTCTTTCTTCATCGCTAGAACTATCGCATCGGTGAATTTCATATCGGATGTAAGTTGAGGAAGCGGAAGTGATTCGGCTATCTTGTAATCCGGACCTTCCTTAAAGACCATTCCGCTGAAATCGTCGTTGAGATATCCCTGAAGCAGAGCTTTGTGCTTGAGTTCTTCCTTTGCAAGCTCACTGAAGATCGAAATCAGGCTCGGGTCCTTTGTTTTCTGTGCGGCATTTTTGTAAAATTCGTATGCTTCCTCCTCATTTCCGACAGCGATCTCTACTATAGCTTTGTACTGGGACATGTTCATGTTTTCCTCCAAAAGTTATTAATTGGTCATATCCGGTTTTTTCCGTATTCCAATTATAACCTGAAAAGTCCTTTTTGTCAAACTTAAAATTCGAGCTGATAACCGAAATTCTGTCTGCTTTTGACCGGAAAAAGATTGCCGATGATCCCTCCGATCGTAAGATACCTGATCTCATCCTTTGCGCTGATGATTATGCTGTATTCCGGCGGGTAACCTGAAAATACTTTAAGCTTACAGAATTCTTTTACCTCGCCGTAGGTCTCGGTGTTTATCTCGTAACATTCAGCCGAGAAACAGCTGCCTTTCTGTCCGAACTGCACATGGTCTTTCATACCTTTCTCTCCTTATTATAGCTGTAATATCCGTTCTCTGCTATTATAACATGGTCCACCAGAGGTATCTGAAGTATATCTCCGGCTTCTTTGAGCATTCTTGTGATCCCGTCGTCATGTTCTGAAGGTTCAAACTCCCCGGAAGGATGGTTATGTACCACTATGATGGACCCCGCCGAGCACTCTATGGCCGACTTGAATACTTCTCTAGGGTGAACGAGCGTCCCCGTCAGGCTGCCGACGCTTATGTTCTCGTCATGAATTACGCAGTTCTTTGAATTAAGGTAAATTCCTCTGAAATGCTCCTTGACAAGAGTTTTCATGTCCTTCGCGTATTCATATATATCCTCAGGCCCTCTGATGATCACTTTTTTTCTTCCGCCCGTTCCGTAAAATCTCCTTCCGAGTTCGAACGCGGCAACGATCTTCGCGGCTTTGTTCGGGCTTATTCTCATTACGCTGCTTATCTGGTTAGGATCTTTTGTCTCGGAAATACTTTTTGATCCGTATTCTCTTATTATTCTTTCAGATAAGGCAAAAACGCTTTCGTGTTTCGAACCTGTCCCTATTATCACGGCCAGAAGATCCGACATTCCCAGGTCGTCTATCCTTCCGTTTATCAGCTCCTCTCTCGGTAACTCCGTTCTTCCGTATTTTTTCGCTATGTAATCCGACACCTGCATCATTTAACTTTCTCCGCTTAAATTTTTACTTCCGACGGTAAAATAACACCAGAGGCGTGTCAAATCGTGACACGCCAAGAAAAAACTTGATTTTTTTTCAACTATTTTATTCATTTAGGTCATGAAAAATGCCGATCTGGAATATTATAAAGGAATACTCGACCGATTTCTGAAAGAAAAAGGGCTCAGAAATTCATCACCGAGAGACAAACTTCTCACATTTCTCTGCGACCCGTCTAACGGACTGCCTCAGCATTTTGAAGCCGACACGGCGGCATTCATGATCGTGAAAAAAGAACTTGGAGTATCAAGGGCTTCGGTTTTCAGGAATTTCAATCTTTTCACCGAGATCGGAATACTTAGGAAATCAAAATTCGGCGAGAACCATTTTCATTATGAGCTGACTGACTGCAAAAAAAAATTCCACCATCATCTGATATGCAGAAAGTGCGGCAGATTCATAGAATTCGATAAAGGTTCTTTCAATAATGTCGCGAAAAAGATCGCTTCGGAAAACGGTTACGAAATGACTGACTACAGATTCGAGGTCTTCGGAATATGCCCTGAATGTAAAAAAGGAAAATAAATGCACAATATCAAGATCAAAAGAATATCAGAGTACGCAAGACTGCCCGGGTACGCGCATCCGGGGGACGCAGGAATGGACCTGTTCTCGGCCGTCGAAAAAACCTTGAAGCCCGGTGAATTCGCTCTCATCGGCACGGGGATAAAGATCGGGCTGCCGGAGAATACGGAGGCACAGGTGAGACCGAGAAGCGGGCTCGCCATAAAGAACGGAGTTACCGTTCTGAACACGCCGGGCACTATTGACGAAGGCTACAGGGGTGAGGTCGGCGTCATACTCATCAACCATTCAAAAGAGGATTTTACTGTTACTCCGGGGATGAAGATCGCGCAAATGGTCATAGCACCGGTGGTCAGAGCGCAGATAGAAGAGGTTGATGAGCTTGGTGATACGCTCAGAGGGGACGGCGGCTTCGGCTCTACAGGGATCTAACGGTAAATACTTCCGAGTATCTTATCCATATCTTTATAGTCAGAGTACGGCAGCTGACCCGGCGCGGTGGGGTTTTCTCCGTCAGGATAGGCATAAACGACAGGACAACCGTAAAAATAAGCCTTCAGCCTTCCTTTTTTGCCGTCCTCGCCCATGGTTACGGGGATCACATTGTCCTTCTGCCTCAGAAGTTCCAGAATTCTCTCGGATTCTTCTTCATTATTTACAAAAACGGCTATTTTGATAAGGTCCGAACCGTATTCTTCAGCCTCAGAGATCAGTCCGTCAAGCATTTCCTGACTTGGGGTATTTTCAAAATTGTGGTATGAGAGCATAATCATCTTTCCGTTCTTTCTTACTGCCGCGACTACCTGCCTTATCATATCGGGCGTGTTGTCGAGGCTGTAATCAACTATGTCAGCTCCGAGTTCGAGCGCTTTTATCGTGTAGTCGTAAGCCTTCTGCGGATCGGAAATATCTCTGTATGTACAGATCGAACTTTCGGCTTTTGAGATCATAAGTCCGATGTCGTCAATTTCAGGCTTAATAAGATCAAGGCGGAGTTCGACATTTTTGTATTTATCTACAAGTCCAATACACTTATCAATTTCAGGATCGGAGATGCTAACGAATATCATTTATGAAACCTTCGATATCATTTAAAGCGGTCTTTCTTATTGCGGGATACCCGATATTTTTTAACAGTATCAGATCAACCGAACCGCCTGATTTTTTCTTGTCCTGCACGATCGATCCGAGCAGTTTTTGTGTTGAGACGAGCTTGGATATCCTAACGGGAAGCCGGTTGAGCTTGAGCAGGTCAATTAACCTTTGCGCATCCTTTTCAGAAAGACCGGTCAGCCTTTGCGACATTGCGCACGCAGCGGCCATGCCTACGGATACGGCTTCGCCGTGGCGCAGGTATCTCAGGTTCAATTCCAGCGCGTGGCCGATCGTATGCCCGAAATTAAGTATCTTCCTCAAACCTTTCTCTTCAAAGTCGTCTTTTACGATAGAGTTCTTTATACTTACAGTCTTCTTAATCACAGCTTTGAGCTTATTTTCGGGCATTTCGGACAATATTTTATTCTCCAGCCGGCCGAAGAACGCGCTGTCATATATTGCGGCGGTCTTGATTATCTCGGCGGTACCGTTATTGAAATTTTTCTCATCGAGTGTGCGTAAGAAAGCTGTGTCGATAATTATCCTGTCAGGCTGCCTGAATGTACCGGCGAGATTCTTGAACCTCATTACATTGACCCCGTTCTTGCCGCCGATCGCCGCATCAGCCTGCGCCAGCAGTGTCGTCGGAACGAGGACGAGTCCGGTTCCGCGCTTGAAGGTGGCCGCCGCGAATCCGGCGGTGTCGCATACGACCCCGCCGCCTACCGCAACGATCACGCTCTTCCTGTCGCACCCGAACCGTATAAGCTCTGAATATATTTTATCGATCGTTCTTAAATTCTTGCATCTTTCTCCGCCGGCGAGCGTGATCACTCTAGCGTTACCGAACAATTTATCCCTGTAGAGTTTCTTCACATTCACATCGGTAATAACAACGGCGTCCTCGTTCTTCAACAGGATTTCGAGTTCTTTCCCGGCATCTGTAAATACTATTTGCTTTTCAACCGACATTTAAAACCTTGTAATTTTATTCATCATTGCATAAATTTAACACAATTTTGGAGTAATTGAAAATGAATAATGATAAAAAACCTGTATATTTATTCGTTCAGAACACATTAAAGGACGACCCGCGCAGATTTTTCCTCGGCGTGCTGACTGTTTTTCTCGTCAATATTTTCGTCTATTACATATTTAATCCCACTTTCGGCATGATCGCGCTTATTCTGACCATACTTTCGCTTACGGAGATATTTTTCCCTTTCAAGTACAAACTTTACGAAAAAGGCCTGATCGTGGACAGATTTTTCTATAAGGTCAAGCATGAGTACGGCTATTATAAGAAAGTCTATAACGATAAGAACGGGGTCTTTCTTTCACCTTACCGCTACCAGACACGAATGGAATCTTTCAGAGGTATTCTGCTCAGAATACCTAATGATAGAAAAGAGGAAGTGATCGCTTTTTTGAAGTCGAAGATCGAAGTTGAGCCTATAGAAACAAAAGAGGCGGAATAAACCGCCTCGATTTTTTAAATATTTGATCAGATAATTATATCTTTGGGCCGTGCTGAACGAGAGCTTTTCCTTCTTCGTTGTTGGTATAGTTCACGAAATTCTTGATGAACTTTTCCGCCAGTCCTTTAGCCACTGAATCGTAAGCAGCCTTATCAGCCCACAGGTCTCTCGGGTTTAAAATAGTTGGATCGACTCCGTTGACGGCTTTCGGTATCTGAAGTCCAAAAACATCCATTGTTTGATATTCGGCATTGAGCAGTGACCCGTCGAGTATCGCGTCAATTATCGCCCTTGTAGCCTTGAGGCTGATTCTTTCTCCGACTCCGTATTTTCCTTTGATCCAGCCTGTATTTACCAGCCATGCAGTTGAACCGTGTTCTTCCATTTTCCTTATCAGCTCTTTTGCATATGCTGTCGGATGAAGCAGAAGGAAGGCAGCGCCGAAACATGCGGAGAATGAAGGAACAGGCTCGGTGATTCCTCTTTCTGTTCCCGCTACTTTAGCAGTATATCCGCTTAGGAAATAATACTCTGTCTGTCCCGGTGTTAATCTGGCTACCGGAGGAAGTATTCCGAAAGCATCAGCTGAAAGGAAGATCACATTTTTCGGGTGACCGCCTTTCGATACAGGTTTAACAATATTGTCAATGTGATAGATCGGATACGAAACTCTTCCGTTCTCTGTTTTATGCGTATCGTGATAATCGAGTTTCCCGTTCTTGTCGAATGCTACATTCTCAAGAAGAGCGTCTCTTTTTATCGCTCTGAAGATGTCCGGTTCTTTTTCCGGGTCAAGATCAATCGTTTTAGCATAGCATCCGCCCTCGAAATTGAAGATGCCGTCATCGTCCCAGCCGTGCTCATCATCACCTATCAGGAACCTTTTAGGGTCGGCTGACAAAGTGGTCTTTCCCGTTCCTGACAGTCCGAAGAACAAAGCTGTATCACCGTCTTTTCCCTGATTCGCCGAGCAGTGCATAGCCGCAATGTGTTTCAGAGGAAGATAGTAGTTCATTACCGAGAAGAATCCCTTCTTGATCTCTCCGCCGTACCATGTTCCTCCGACGACAGCTCTTTTTTCCTTAAGGTTGAACACTGCGAATACATCACTGTTCAGGTTCTGTTCTTTCCATAAAGGATTCGTCGTTTTGCAGGCATTGAGCATAACATAGTCAGGTTCGAAATTCTCAAGCTCCTCATCTGTCGGTCTGATGAACATGTTCTTAACAAAATGAGCCATCCACGCAACTTCTGTGATAACTCTGATTGCAAGCCTTGTTTCTTTGTTGGCGCCGGCAAATCCGTCCTGTATATAAAGCTTTTTTCCTGCCAGCTGCTTACAACCCAGTCCGTATAGATGCTTCCAGACTTCTTCTGTTACCGGTTTGTTATCCGATGTTTTGTTTTTCTCGTCTCTCCACCATACATTCGCTTTGTTCTGATCCTCGCAAACGATATATTTATCTTTGGGTGAACGGCCTGTAAAAATTCCGGTATCCACTGCAACAGCACCTGATTCGGTAAGATATCCTCTCTCAAAACCTTCGAGAGAAGGATCGGTTTCGTGCTTAAAAAGTTCATCGTAAGAAGGATTGTGATAAACTTCCTTCGCGCCTTCGATTCCGTATTTTGCGAGATCGATCTGTTTCATAAAACTACCGCCTATTTTAATTTTTTGTTTCCAATATGGTTTTAAATTTAATCATTAAAATTTATAAATCAAAAAATATTTTTCCATATATTTTACGGCAAAAAATATGCAAAATCCGTAATTTTAGTACAGATCCGCTCTTCTGTCGGACCTGCAGTCGATGAGCTTTCTGTAATTTACCACATTCGATATATCAATTTCAGCTGATTTAAACTCTTCAGAATATCCGCATCCGGCGACGAGAGTGCCGTCGGGAGCTATGACCATCGAATTTCCGCCGTAAGTGGGGTTTTCTTCACGCTCTGACGCACGGTTTACGATCACAAAATAACACTGGTTCTCGATCGCTCTTGCGTAAGACAGCTTTATCATCGCATCGATCCTTTTATACGGCCATGTAGCAGGCACGATGATCAAATTCGCGCCTTCGCTCCACAATTTTCTCTGACTTTCGGGAAATCTTATGTCATAGCAGATATTCAGGCCGATCTTCCACTCATCGAAACCGAACACACCGAGTTTATTTCCCTGATCGAATATCTTATCCTCATCCATCAGCCTGAAAAGATGGACTTTATCATAAGTTGACAGCACTTTTCCCTCATTATCAATAAAGAAAGCCCTGTTGTATGTCTTTCCGTTCTCTCTGACCGGAGTAGTAAAAACAACAGCCGTACCGGTCTCTTTTGCCGCACCCGAATATTCCATGACCACTTCCTGCCATTTATCCGACCACGACTCCATATTCTTCCTGTCATAGCCCGGAATGAACATTTCAGGCAGAACAGCAATGCCACCCTTCAGATCCTTGAATTTGCTCACCGCTTTGGACAGATTAGCTTCCGTGTCCTTTTCATTTACCGATATTTGAAGAAGATGTATTTTCATTTAATTAAAAAGCTCTTTCAGCCAATCTATAAATTTTGTACACACTGCATGATTGGTTGTCAGGTATCTTTTTGTTATTGCCAGTCCCATAGGAGTGCATGGTTCTTCCTGCCATGAAAGCCAAGTATGAATTTTAGCTTTTGATTTTTGAGAAAGAGAATATTTATTCAGATCATTTTGCTCAATATTTAAAAGTATGTCATCTGCAATAGGCAAAAGTCTGTCGTCTTCGGGAATAAGAAATGAAATGAAATCCTCGATCATACCGTTCAAATTGTTATCAGGCATGATCCAAGCTCCGGTTTTTATACCTGCCGAATTTTCACATATTAAACCGTCAGAGGGAATGTTTTCTGGAACAGGACAGTTCTGAGTTAAAAAGGATGATCTGATTTTTTGCCATGCTGAATTTAAATCAATATCTGCATCAATAATCACACCTATCGCCTCTATCCCGGATTGTTTAAATCTTATAGGGATCTGTTCGATAAGTTTATCAATTCCTTCGCAATCAATTACATCAAAATTTTCATTAATACTGAATTTATTACACAGTGACCATATTACATGCTGATCATTTTTCCCTTCAACGAGGAGTATTTTGCTTAATCCTTTTTTCGATCCCATTATCTGACTTCGATATTATTTTCAAAAGCAATTTTTAACTCTTTTTTATCGAATTCTACCTGCTTTATTAAACCTTCATCATTTTCAAGCCTGACCAATTTGCCTTTATATTCCAAACAGGGCTTATTTATTGTTTTTTCAAATCCGGAAATACAGTCTTCGCTGTGAGTAGTGGCAAAAACCTGTACATTTAATTTTTCTGACAAACTGAAAATAATTTCCCATAATCTTTCCTGAACTGAATAGTGGAGACCGTTTTCAAACTCGTCGATCAGCAAATACCCGTTATCAGAGTTCACCATGGCAAGAATTATGGTAAGTATCCTGTTAATACCGTCACCCATACTTTGCAGAGGAATAAGAATAGGATCGTTCAGTAGTTTAATGAAGGGTTTTCTGTAGGTCGCACCATCTTCTTTAAAAGTTATTTTATCTATTTCCGGTTCAATAATTCTTAGAGCTTCTATTACGAACTTTTCCTTATAAGTAAGGACAATATTATTCCAAAGCGACAGATTAATTTTTGTTTCTAAACCTCTCGGCCTTATAAACTGGAAATTTCTCGGTTCGCCAAATCCTTTAAAACCAAACCTGTTAATTTTTTCTTCGTACAAAGGTAAAATATAGCTGCCGCCGCCGTTTTTGATTTCCAATCCCATAAGATAATCGAGAATATTATCATCGTTTCCATTCTCAAGTATGATTTTCTTTCTTTGGCTGTCTGAATTAGCACCCGAAATTTTTTCTTCTCTGTACTTCACGATTCTTAATGATAATGCTTTCTCTTCCGGAGAAAAAAGCGATTCATCTTTCTCTTTAACCCTAATCTCAATCTTTCCCTTCTCGTCTCTATTTGTGAACAAAGACGAAAATGTTTTAATATTGTATTCTATGGGATTATTTTCAATTTCATTTTGCTTATAAACTTCGCCCCTTTCCTCAAGCAACTCAAATAATACTCTCAAATCACCCATTGCGGCATAAGAAGCAAGAGCTTCAAGAATTGTTGATTTTCCGGTGTTATTCTTACCGGTTATCAGGTTAACTTTAAGCAGGGAATTTAATTCCAGCCTTTCAAGACTTCTGTAATTCCATATTTTAAGCGTATCGATCATTTTAATATTTCCGTGCATTTCTGTTTACAACGCAACATTAGAAATATAACTAATTTAAGTGGAACAGACAAATACATTTCAACCAAACTGTACGATTTTAAAGTAACCCTTAATTAGGTATAGTGTTTATTAAGATTTCCGTTTTTATCATGCATTCCGGCTCTTATAAGAAACTCTTGAGCTTCCTTTTTTGAAGGCTTTTTGATATGCAGTACTAAAATTTTATTATCAAGATTTTTCATCAATGATCGTCTCCATTTCGCTCAACACTTTATCTCTAAAATAAACAGAATAAGAGAATCAGCAGTCACCAGATCAACTTCTTTACCTAAATATTTTTCCAACTCTAATTGAGCTTTAATTATGCGAAAAAGGCTTTGACTCCCCTCAAACTGAACCAACAGATCAATATCGCTTTTTTCATCCTGCGTACCATAAAGAGCCGAACCGAAAATTGACAGCTTTGAAATACCCAGGGATCTCATTAATCCCTTTTTCGATCTTATTATTTTTACTATATCATCTTTCGACATCATAACAAATACCTTACTTTAATGTTTACGGTGATAATATACAAATAAAATCCTGAATTTCCAAAACCATAAATAGGGGAATCAAAATTTAATTTAATTCAATGGAACTTTCATCTCCCGCTGATTGGAATATACCCGAAAAGCTGGACAAAATGCTAAGAACAACTTAAATTTAAAGAGAATAAGAGGCTGAAACAAAGTCTTGTATTTTCGAGTACATTGAAGTAACTTACAACAGGAAAAGGCGCCACTCAGCTATAGGCTATATGAGTCCGGTTGAGTTTGAAAGAAAGGGTGGTAAATATGCTTAGCAATGTCTACGGGAAATCGGGTACATTCCACTCTTAAACTCACTTAAATTATTTTCTATTTATTTGAAAATTAGCTACAAAATCGCTTAAAAATCGCTTAAAATCACTTAAATCTCGCTTAATTATCACTTAAAAAATACTCCATGTTTTATGGTCAACAGCTTTAACCTTACCTTCTTTTCTTAAAGCTGTCAGCAGGTTTCCAACTTTACTTTTCTTCTGCTTGTCTGTTAGAACATCGGATAATTTTGGAATGATCAGCTTATCGATCTCATTTCTTTTTAGCGGACAAAAATTTCATAAAAAATAACTTGACAAAGCAATTTTTTTTTTTATATTAGCATAAGCGAAAGTTCGGCAATGAAAATATAGTTTCAGATGAGGAATGTTATGTATGTGAATTTAAGGAAATGTCTCATATCAACGAAAAATTTCTTTCTGCTGATTTTTGTTTTGAGTTCAGGTATGTACTCCCAATACGAATGGAGTGAACCAGTAATGATTTCAGAAAAAACAATGTGGCCGGACGCATTCTTCATGGATAATACAGTTACAGTTGATAAAAACGGAATAATTCATGCCTTCTGGTCAACAAGAATTGATTTGTTTAACGATGATTATTCGCAAATTATGCATAGGTTATCATCGGATGGGGGTATTAACTGGTCAGCAACAGTGAATCTGACTCCTCAGTTTACAACAGAAAGAATAGGCAATTTAAATGTAGTCTGTGATTCAAAAAATAATTTACATCTGATGTTTTTACGAGGTACCGAGTGGAGTAAAGTTATGCATATGAAGTATGACGGATCGTCGTGGACTGTACCTGTAAGTATTTATGATTATGCGATTTCAAATTTAAGAATTGCCATTTGTAATAACGATAGGATCTATGCCATTTGGTATAGTGATCCTGCTTATTATTCATACTTTGAAAATAATACCTGGACTGCTCCCAAATCAATTAGCGATACATATATGCCAAGCATACATGATGTCATAGTTACAAATGAAGATAATGTTTATGCATGCGGATCTGTTGGTGGTGTTAATAATTACAGGCCATTCGTATGTAGATACGATTTATCACTCGAAGAATGGAATGACTTTATTCAAATACCGGGTTTTGAGGAAAATTCATGGGTAAGTTGCATGACTTTTTCAAAAAATGATACCTTAAATGTGAATGTGGGCGTAGGCCCGACTACTCAAGAGAATGTGAATTATAACCTAAGGAGAAAGATTGATGAATTATCATGGTCTTCACCACAATATGTAAATGAAAATACTGATATGAAGAGGAAAGACTTTTTTAGCGATAATGATGATAAATTGCATTTATTTGAAAGTAACTCGGATGATTCCAGTCTTGTTTACTCATTATACAATGGAGATGAGTGGATAGAAAATGTTGTTCAGCATGAAATAGGTAATAATTTTCAAAGACAAAAAGCCTGTTTCGTTGGTCAGGATAAATTTTATATGACATACGAAAAAGTTTATTATTCAACTAACGAGCGTGCAATTTTCTTCCAGAAAAAACAAATTGAAGTTGGAATTGAAAATCAAAGTGAATCAATAATAGAAGATTATAAACTTTTTCAAAACTATCCGAATCCATTCAATCCTGTGACAACAATAAGCTATATGTTAACCAACCCAGCCTATGTAAAGCTGGCTGTTTATAGTTTAAATGGGCAGTTGGTTCAAACTCTAGTTAATGAAAAAAAGGAGGAAGGGATCCACAAGGTGTATTTCAACGCTAGTGACCTGTCTTCTGGAATTTACTTCTACAATTTAACAGTGAACGGGAAAAGCATCAAAAATATGAAAATGCTGTATATCAGATAAATTAAAAGGAGGTGAGGCAGGCTCACAAGTCTATCAGCTCTATGTAAAGCTACCTCGCAAGTAAAATACGGAAAAAAATGTCAAGGTTACCGGCATCACCTCTGTGTTTGGAATATAAGAAGAAAGTGCTGGTAACTCAATGAAAAAAATCATGTAAAAAGGAGAAAGAAATGTTGAGGAAACTGGTAGTAATTTTTGTAGCGGTAACAACCTTGTTGTCAACTCTGTATTCGGCAGAAAAATACGCAGTTCTGATCACTGGTGATTATGCCGCTGACGGAATACCGGAATCAATGAAATGGCAGACCTACCAAAGTGCTGAATCGGACAAACCCGGCGCAATGGAATGTTTCTGGAATGACACATTCCTAATGTGGAAAATGCTGATAGAAATGGGATATGAAGACGATAATATCTATGTGCTTTTTGCAAATGGGCAAGACTATAGCATTACTAATCCAGAAATTGCAGATGAGTATGATCCTGTTTTTGTAACAGGTGACGAAGAATATAAAATGACGGATTCATGTGCTACAAAAGCTACAATTGAATGGGTAGTGGATGAATTAAATACTAAGATCACAAAAGACGATTTTCTGTTCGTTTGGACATTTGATCACGGCGGATATGAGGGAATAGAGGATGATTATGAAGCTGGAGAGCCCATAATGCCGGATAGTGAAGAAGTACCATCATTCCTTGTACTGCTAAATGATGCCGGAGACGCTTATGATAAAATATGGGATTATGACCTTGGAAATTTGTTTAATTCTCTACCTGCGAATAAAAAAGTATATTGGATGCAGCAGTGTTTCAGCGGCGGCTTCATGTACGAGATGACACATGATATTTCAGACACATCAATTCCTTATGGAGAGCATCCTGTAATAGGAAATGTGTTTTTTAATTCTGCCAGTTCTTGGCAGAAAGGCACTATGACAGCTGATAATAATATTCCGATCTATACTACAAGCGGAGATAGCTTGTTTTATCCTGTAGTAGAAGTTGAAAATGAGGTTATAAACGGCAAACCTTATGAACATGGTGAATTTAATTTTCATATGATTTCGGCTACTAAACAACAAAAGCAGAATGGAGATCAATACTATCATGAGGTTGTTTATGGATACCCTGCTGTGCATTATAATGAAGTGGACGGATTTCTTATGGAAGAAAACAGAGTGTACAGAGATGATATTATTACGGTTAAAGAAACTCAGCTATGGGATTCAGTGTATCAAACAGCATATGATTTCAGTAGTTATAAAAATTATTACATATCACCTGTATACTCAGATAGATCAGATATCGGCTATCATACAGCTATACAGTATCCGACTGTGATCCATGACGAATTTGATGATCCGTCTTCGTATGTTTTTCAGCCTTTAAAAGGCGAGATATATGTAATAAAAGATATCAATGTGAGAAATGGCGGAATGACACTTGCTGAAAATTCTGAAACGACAATGCTTGAAAATACTTCAGTTGCTGTATCTTCAAAGATGACTTTGAGTTCCAATGCTGCACTTAAAGGGTTGAGTAATAACAAGATCATATCAAGACCAAGATCTCTGTTAGAACTGGATAACTGTACTGTTGAAAATGTTGATCTGATAACTGATACCGGAATGTACGAGATTACAGTTAACAATAGTGTTAATATTATCAATTCTGATATTACAGTAACAAGTGAAAGATTGAATTCTTTGAGTTCATTAAATATAAACGAGAATTCGCTATTATCTGTAGAATCAGAATCAATTCTTACGCTTGATGTAAACTCAGCCCTGAATGTAGGGGAAAATTCTTCTCTTATAATAAGGGCAGGTTCAGAATTCTATATGAAGTACGGCTCTGTTCTATCTTTAGGACAAGATTCCAAGTTGATAATCGAAGAAGGTGCGGTTGTTATAATTGAAAACGGTGCAAAAATAAATGCCAATATGAATTCAATGATCCATGGAGATCTCGTTCTTTCAACCGGTTCTGAGATAAATATTTCATCTTTTGCGGAGCTTCATCTAAATTTCAGCAAGTTGACATTCGCAAGTGATGCGTTATTAAAAATGAGCGACAAGTCAAAGCTGATCATAGAGAACGGATCAGGAATTACTTTCGAAAACGGAGCGTTAACTGATCTTGCATTTGAATCTGAAATCATCGTTATGAATAAAGGCTATCTCAGAGCATCAGGCACTTTGTTTACAAATAACGGAGCTGTAGATAAATGGCTCGGGATAAACTGTTTGGGTGGCAGTACGGTTCAACTTAATAATGTATCAGTTATCAATGCCATGACAGGAATTAAAGGTGAAGGTACTTATAAATTTGAAGTAACTAACTCCGTTTTTGAAGGCTGTACGAATGGAATTGGGCTTATCGGTATGCAGCCTGGTTATAACTACAAAATTACTGATAATATTCTGACTGGCATTGATGATGGAAGCGGAATCTCTATTACAAGTTCTGACGGTGTTTTCAGCAGAAATAAGATCAGTCATTTTGCAATCGGAGCAAGCTTTATAATGAGTTCGCCTGCGGTCTCAAAATGTGAATTCACTTATAATAAATACCATGGCATTCTGATATCAGGTCACGACGCTTTGCCGCAACTGATCAATACTGAGCAGATGCAGGCTTATGGTGAACTAAATTGTCTTGTGGAGAAGAACGCTTATGTAGGTAACACCTTGTTATTCCCGAGTGCACAGATTGGAATAATTCCTGTAGGAAGTGTTTATATGCGGAACAATGACATTTTTGCAAGTCCGAATTTCTTGGGAATTTCAATTGCGCAAGCATATTTTATAAATCCGCAGCATATTCTGGTAGATGCTCAGTACAATTACTGGGGCGCAACGGAAGTAACTGACGATTATTTCTTCGGGCACACGGATTATACGATCGATTACGAACCTTACTATTCCAACCCTTGCGGTTCAGGTGTTAACCCTTCTCTAATGCAAACTGTGTCAACAGAAAGCAGGATATTGTCTAATGCTTTGAATCTTGAAGCGAAAGATAATGTGATACCTGCAATAAAGCTGTATGAGCACATAATTAAGAAATATGTCGATACTCCCGAGTATTATGTTGCAATGGCACGATTACCTTATCTTTACGAAAAAGCGGAGCTTGACAATAGTGTACTCATCACGACTTATGACGAAGCTATTGAATCAGAAGAAACATCTCACAAGAAATTCTTCAAAGGCAAGAAGATTGCGACACATATCAAGGGTAAAAGATATGATGAAGCGGTAGCTGTAGCTGAAGAGATGAAAGCCGAAGCTGACTTTGAAGAAGAGATAATTCTTGCGGATATTAATATCGCAATAGCTAATATGCTAAAAAATACTGATTGTAAAGGGAGAAGCGAAACTAACAGTGATGATTTGAGAGGACTGATTGCAAAACTGAACGGAGATACAGACAAATACAATCTTTCGGATATTACAGAGAGTACTATCCCATCTCAGCATGAGCTTTTCCAGAATTATCCGAATCCATTCAACCCGGTTACGCAGATCAAGTTTGCGATAGCTAAAACAGCTGATGTAAAACTGAGTGTTTACAACATCAGCGGTCAGAAATTAGTGGAACTTTCAAATGGAATAAAACAAGCTGGTTTACACACGGTTGATTTCGATGGTTCAAGGTTCAATTCGGGAGTTTATTACTACACACTCGAAGTTGAAGGAAGGATGTTTACACAGAAGATGATCCTGATGAAATAGTGACATTTGTCCCCTCGCGAAGTGTTATATTACAGAAATAAAGCTAAAATCGAGGGGAAAATGACAAATTAAAAACAAAGAGCATCTTATGATAACTTCATTTGCGCAACTCGAAGAAAAAGTCAGAACTCTACCCCCCGTCACCATAGTCATAGCTGCGGCCGAGGATAAAAAAGTGACCGGACTGACTAAACTTGCGCGTGAAAAAGGTTTTATCAAAAAAGCTATTCTTACAGGTAAATCTGATGAAATTAAAACTGTTTTGAACGAACTCGGCGAACCTGTCGATTTTTATGAGATAGTCCACACCGATGAAGACAGAACCGCCGCTGTCGAAGCTGTTAAAGCCATAAGAGAAGGAAGAGCTCAGATACTTGTTAAGGGAAGACTCGAAACGGTTTATTACCTGAAAGCGATACTTGACAAGGAAAACGGCGTAGCTGCATCGAAAGTCCTGTCCAATCTGACCATGCTCGAAATGCCCTCCTACCATAAATTCATCTGCGTGACGGACAATGCGATAATACCCCTGCCGACGCTTGAGGAGAAAAAGGTGATAATCTTAAATACGGCTCCTTTGATGAAGGCGATCGAAGTAGAAAATCCTAAAGTGGCTGCCCTATCCGCTCTTGAAGTTGTAAACCCGAAAGTACCTTCGACCGTTGATGCCGACGCATTGCAGACTATGAGCAGGAACGGTGAAATGAGTGATTTTATTGTAGAGGGACCGATAGCTTATGACATCGCAATAAGTAAAGAAGCATCAGCAGGTAAAAAACATGTGTCCGAGGTCGCGGGAGAGCCCGACATTCTGCTCATGCCGAATCTTGAAGCTGCGAACATACTGACTAAAGCATATAAATTCCATGCGCATGCCAATTCAGGCGGGCTCGTTATGGGCGCAAAAGTTCCTGTGGTTCTCAATTCGAGATCTGACGACGCGGAAAGAAGACTCAATTCACTGATGATGGCAATGGCGATTGACTCGGTGATGAAAAAAAGTTAAATTATTTTGGAACTTATCGGTTTTTCGATTAGTACAAGAACCGTAACGAACACAACTTCTTCATTACTCCTCCTCCAGAAATTTAAGCCCCTCCAAAAAGGGGCTTATTTCATTTCCGGAAATTTTTTCCTAGTTCTCGTTCAGATAATTCACCAGACCTTTAGCCTTGAAAACCGCCAGAAGATCATCAGGCAGAGGAGCGAATTTATGCTCTTTGCCGTTTATCACAACAAGACCTTTATCCAGATGTACCTCTACTTTATCCCCGCGCTTATAGCTGTTGACTATATCGGGAGCTACGATGATCGGAAGTCCCTGATTCACCGAAGATCTGTAGAATATTCTGTTGACCGATTTGACGATGACGGCTTTTATTCCGATATACGCCAGTCCGACTGAAGGATGCTCCCTTGAACTTCCGCAGCCGAAATTGTCTCCCGCGATCATTATATCGTTTTCCTGAGCTTTTTCGGCGAAGTTCACATCGAAACCTTTGAACAGATGAGGAATTATATCCTTTCCTTCGGAACTCAGTACCG
Source organism: bacterium UBP11_UBA4055 (assembly GCA_002382735.1). Taxonomy (GTDB): domain Bacteria; phylum UBA4055; class UBA4055; order UBA4055; family UBA4055; genus UBA4055. The sequence goes on along the minus strand of DFZN01000029.1, from coordinate 33,177 downwards.
AATAAGTCAGATTACCTGCGAACATCTGGTCAGTGTTGAGATTGTCCGCATCCGCATAATCCCATACATTCTCGACCCTTCTGTTGTCTTCGGGTTTTATTTCGACTGTTGAAGCAGGAGGAATGGTGAACGGGAATTTATCGTTCGCTTCTTTTCCGCGAGGATCTGCGATGACGCCTTTTATTGCAGAGTATGCAACACAGGCTGGGGAAGCTAAGTAAACTTCTGAGTTCTTGTTGCCCATTCTGCCTTTGAAATTCCTGTTGGCTGTCGATATGATAGTGTAACCGTCCGCCGGTATCCCCTGACCCGTTCCTAGGCAAGGTCCGCATGAAGCAGCAAGTACATTAGCTCCTGCGTTCATAAGTTTTGAAATAAGCCCTTCCTCGACCATCTGGAGATAAATTCTCTTTGATGCCGGGATGACGAGAAGCTGGAAATCTTTGGCGATCTTCTGTCCGTCCAATATTTCAGCCGCTATCCTGATGTCCTCGATCCTTCCGTTCGTGCATGTGCCGATCAGTCCCTGATGAACTTTCTTGCCCTGAACTTCGGAGACCGACTTTACATTCTCCACCTGATGCGGAGCGGCTACAAGCGGGAACAGTTCGTTCAGGTCGATCTCAATCTCCTTATCGTAAACCGCGTCCGGGTCGGCCCAGACAGGATTAGACGGCATTCCGCCCAGAAATTTCACGAGTTCTTCGTCTGCGGGGAAGACCGCGTTCTTAGCTCCCATCTCGGACGCAAGGTTGGCCAGTGTCATCCTTTCGGATATCGAAAGGGACTTGACGCCGTCACCGTGGAACTCGATGCTCATATAGTTCGCCCCGTCCGCTCCGATCATGCCGATGATCCAGAGGGAGATGTCCTTGGCGTAAACGCCTTTCGGGAGCGTACCTTTCAGAGTGACCTTCATGGACTCGGGAACTCTGAACCATGTGTTCCCGCGCTTGAAAAGACCCGCGGATTCCGTTCTGTCTATACCTGCAGCCATCGCGTTGAAAGCTCCTGCCGTACAGGTGTGGCTGTCGCTTCCCACGATGATCATGCCCGGCTTGGCGTAATAGCTCATAACCTGATGGCATATTCCGTCGCCCACATCGTGGAATTTCTTTATTCCCTGCTCGTTCACGAAGTCGCGGATCTGCTGATACTGATTGGCCAGTTTGGCGTCAGTCGGAGGAGCGTTATGGTCAAGTACGACCAGAAGCTGATCCGGATCGAAAACCTTCTTGCCGCCCATTTTATTAAATGTGCTCTTGATACTTGCGGTATTATCGTGCGTGAGAACTATGTCGGGACTGCGAAAAACTATCGCGCCTTTTTCCGCGTTCAGCACTTTTTCTACAAATGTTCTGCCTGCCATACGAACTCCATTATTTAAGTAATCCGCCTTTTTTATATATGTCGATCTGAACAGACGAGAATTTTTCTATCTGAACAGACTTTCCGTTCTCAACATTCGTCAGTATGCCTGAAAGAAGATCTATCTTTATCCTGTCCCTCTGCATCAGCCCGAGAGAGGAAATGTCAGAGTATGTGAGTATGGGAAAAGCAGCGTTTATCGCGTTCCTCTCATATATCGCGCCGAATGATTCAGCTATGACGATCTGCACACCGAGAGATATGAAACAATCGACCGCCTGCTGCCTTGAGCTTCCCGCGCCGAAGTTCTTGCCTGTGATGACGATGTCGCCCTTTTCGGCTTTTTTCGCAAAGTCTTCCCAGCCTTCAAGGTTATCAAAAGTATATTGCCCCATCTCGTTGATGTCGGTGATGGTCAGGTAACGGTTGTGGTATATCATATCGGTATCGATATTATCCTTTTCGATGATCCAGACTTTGCCTTCGAAGACCATGGGTCTTTCGGCGGGCGCTTCGGCTCTCGCCGCCGCCGCTGCCGCGGTCTTGCCGGTCGGAGCGAACTCTGCGGGAACATCCGGGATCTGGTCCGGCGTTGTGATGTAGCCCGCTACAGCGGACGCCGCCACTTCGGCCGGGGATGCGAGGTAAACTTTACCCTTTCCCTGCTTACCTGAAAAATTCCTGTTCCCTGTACTGATGGTAACCTCGCCCGGCCCGTTCTGGCCTACCTGTCCGGCGGCACAGCCTGCGCAGCCCGCGTTCGATACCAGCGCTCCGGCATCCTTGAATATCTTTATATATCCGGCATCGAGACACTTGTTCCATATCTCGTCCGTAGCCGGAACGATCTTGAGCACAACTCCCGGAGCGACATGCCTGCCTTTCAGGATATCCGCGGTGATCGTCATGTCCTCGAAGCGGCCGTTCGTGCAGCTTCCGATGAAAGCCGAGTCTATTTTGGTCTTGCGTACATCGTCGATGTTTATCGAGTCTTCAGGATGTCCCGGACGCGACACCATCGGCACGAATGTGCCTATATCGAGTTCAAGTTCTTTTTCGTAAACGGCATCAGGGTCGGCCAAAACTTTTTCCAGCTTCCTGCCTGCTCTTTCTTCGCAGTACGACATTATCGCGTCCGATGGAGGAATGAGTACGATTATCGCGCCCATTTCCGTAGCCATTGAAGATATTGTTATCCTCTCGTCCAAAGTTAGCTTTTCGATCTCTTCGCCGTAAAGTTCGACGGAGTAGCCGAGAAGGGAGTTCGCGCCGAATTTATTGAGGAGGTTGAGTACGATGTCCTTTGCTGAGACATTTGCAGGTCTTTTACCTTTCAGAGTAAGCTTTACTGAAGCCGGAACCTTGAACCAGCTCTTTCCGTTTGCCCATGCCGCAGCTATGTCCTGATCGCCCATTCCCTGCCCGAATGCTCCTATTGCGCCTAAAATGTTCGCATGGGAATCGGTCGAAACTACCGTCGAACCGGGAACCGCAATACCTTCTTCTATCACAAGATGTGTGCCTATTCCGGCGTTAACATCGTAAACTTTGATATTATTGTCACGGGCATAATCCCTGCAGAACTGCTGGTTCGCCGCGTATTTCTGATCAGAGCCTGTCGGGTTGCAGTCGAAAGTGAAGATGGTCTTTGAGACATCGTGAACTTTCAGGCCGTTGTCGAGAAGGTTCTTAACGACATTTGCGCCTCCGAAATCCCTTGCTGCCCTCACATCTATCTCAATATCCACTATCCCGCCCGGCTTTACAGCCTCATTGCCCGAATGGTTGGCGATGATCTTTTCTATAAGAGTTAAAGCCATTTTGACTCCTTGTTATTTTATTTTCAGCCTGTCTTTGAAAGGCTCGAATGTCATAAAGTCGGCGTGATGAACGATGTATGCCTCAACTGTTCTTTTCACGAGATCGCCCTCTCCTGCGTGTGTCGCTATTATGTGACAGACATCGGCGGGAACTCCGCACTGCTCGGCAAGAGATACGCCTGAGAACGGGTGACGGAGATATTTTCCGTAGTTGCCCTGCACTGCCTTACCGTTTCCGTCGAGCACATACTCGAGCAGTTTGCCCACATCAGCCAGTATCGCGCCCGCTATCAGAACATCCATGTTGATAGGGAGTTCGCCGTGATAGAAGTCGTTGCATTTTTCGGCTGCAGCTTTTGCTATGTGAACGACGCTTCTTTTATGGTCCATGAAAGTGACTTTCAGATCGGGTCCGCACAGAAGAGTGAAAGGTATGGTCATAAGGTCTTTTTCTGTAAGAACGCTCTTTTCCAGAGCCAGTTCCCATGTTTTCGCCGTTTTTTCCCTGAGATCCTTGTCTTCGATCCAGTTCAGTTCAGGCCAGAGTTCGGATATATTCATAAATTCCCCTTTATCGCTTTAAATTTTACAGAGCGGCGATTATAGCGTCGGCCATCTGAGTTGTCGAAGCGGCTCCCTGATTCAGCACTTCAGGCGATCCTTTAAGTTTCATCATATCGTAAGCTCTGACTTTACCCTCAGCGACGACCTTTGCGACTGCTTTCTTGATCTTTTCGGCTATTGCGTTCTCACCGATGTGCTCGAGCATCATGACCGCAGATGAAACCATGGCGATAGGATTCACGATACTTGTTTCATATTCCGCGTACTTGGGAGCTGATCCGTGAGTAGGTTCGAAGACCGCCACGCCTGATTCGGGGTTGAACTGAGCTGAAGTCGCGAATCCGAGACCGCCGATAAGCCCTGCGAAAGCGTCCGATACGATATCGCCGAACATGTTGCCGGCTACGATCACATTGTAGTTCTCCGGATTCTTGGTCAGCCACATTGTCATAGCGTCGATATTTACATCCTCTACCCAAATGTCCGGATACTGCGTTTTGCTCATTTCCTGAGCTATCCTCAGCATCATTCCCGAAGTTTCTCTTATCACATTAGGCTTTTCGCAGACTGTGATCTTTTTGAATCCGCGTTTTTTGGCGTATTCGAAAGCCGCTTTAACGATCCTTGTAGTATATTTTTTTGTAAAAATACGGGTAGATATCGCGAGTTCTTCTCTCGGGCAGGTTGAAAAATTGTCAACGAATTTTTTGTGGGTCATGAATGCGTTGTAAACCTGGTCCGACGGATTTGTCCACTCGACTCCGCCGTAAAGCCCTTCTGTGTTCTGACGGAAGATCATCACATCAATCTTAGGCTCATCAACTCCGCCGTCAGCTCTTCTTCTTATGAAGTTAAGCGGATTTCCTGCGTATGTCAGGCAGGGGCGCATACAGATATCGAGGTTGAAATGCTGCCTCATCGTGACTATCGGGCTGTAGTATGTAATACCTTTACCCTGAAGCTCAGGAGAGAGTTCCGCAGCCGCTTTGTCCTTCGGCTTTGAAGTTATCGCGCCGAAAAGCCCGATCTTGTGTTCTTCGAGAAGTTTTATCGTTCTGTCCGGAAGCGGATTTCCTTCTTTGCACCAGAATTTCCAGCCTATGTCCGCATGAACATAATCCGCCTCAAATCCTGCCGCGTCGAGCACTCTTAATGTTTCGTTGAGCACCGCTTTGCCTATGCCGTCTCCGGGCATCGTTACTATCTTTCTCTTTTCCATTTGTTCTCCTTATTTATTGTTTAATTTTTCTTACTGAATCTATAACGGTGCCGTCAACCCATTTTATGATCGCGACCACTTTTTCTTCGAATTCTATAGCTTTAGGTTTACCGCATATCCTTTCGGCTTCATCCTTAAGCTGTTTTATCGTTTTGATCGGAAGTTTTGAGTTCTTCATTTTCTTTATAAGGTCCTTCCTGAGCGGATTGATCGCTATACCCCTCTCTGTTACGATTATATCTATGAGTTCTCCCGGTCCGACGAGTGTTGTTACCTCATCGCGGATTACGGGTATCCTGTCCCTGAATAAAGGTATAGGAAGTATAACATTCTTTGCGTGAAGACAGTTCTGCCAGCCCCCGATACCGTGAAGAAGATAACCGTCGGAATGAGAAACAACATTGGCGTTGAAGTTCACATCCACTTCCGTAGCGCCTAATATCATTATATCCATCATGGTCGTCAGGTTGCCTTTGGTATGGTAATTATAGGCATTGAAAACCGGATACTGGTGATGGTTTTTATTTTTCGCTATGCTTTCCACCGCTTCAAGATCGAATGCCTGAGCGTCGAGAATATGCTCCATAGTTCCTTCCTCGAGCATCTGGACCATATATTTTGTGCTTCCGCCGAATCCTACTTTTGATTTCCAGCCCTTTTCTTTCAGTATCTGATGAACATAATTTCCGATAGCCAGTGAAGTTCCGCCCGCTCCCGCCTGCATGTAACATCCGTCCTTCAATATTCCGCTTTCGAGAAGAAATTTTGTTGTGAGTTCAGCTATGTATAAACGGTCGGGGCTGTTGGTTATCTGCGTAGTGCCCGAAACTATTTTTTCAGGAATGCCGATCTTATCGACAACTACCACATAATCAACATAAATTCCCTGTATCTCCATAGGCATGTTCGGGAAATCGACGAGATTGTCCGTAACGATAATCACCCTGTCGGCGTACAGGAAATCCGCTGATGCGTAACCAAGCACTCCGCAGGCTGACGGCCCGTAAAGTGCGTTAGCATTACCGAAAAAATCTGATGAAGGGGCGGCAAGTACTGCGATATCAATCTTTACTTCCCCGTCCTGAATGGCCTGAACTCTTCCCCCGTGAGATCTGAGTACCGCAGTACCTTTCATTTTACCTTCAGTTACAAATCTGCCGAGAGGCCCGTTCATACTGCCTTCGATCCTGTTTATGGTACCGTTCTCCAAGTGTTTTATCACAGGCTGGTGACACGGAAAAGAGGCCGACGGCAGCCACACAAGGTCCTTTACGCCCAATTCGTGGGCAATATCAAATATCCCGTTACTTACAAGATCTCCGTCCCTTAAGTGGTGGTGCGTGGAAATAGTCATACCGTCCTTAAGACCGCATTTCTTTAGAGCTTCTTTCAGAGAACCTACGACTTTGTTACCGTCCTCAGGGTAGTCTATTGAAGTAAAGATAGGCGGTGCATATTTGTGTCCTGTAGGTCTGTGCTTGCCGAGACCTTTGAAAGGAACTACTTTCTGTCCGTTGACCTCCGTAGGCACCATTCTTCCGACTGCGTTTTTAACAAGTTTAGCCATTTATATTTCCTCCCTCCAGTTTTCGGTGATTAAACCTAAATTGACTGCCAGCTTTATTGTTTTTTCAGCCCGTTTCACTATAGGCGGGTCTATCATTTTTGTTCCTAACGAAACTACACCCAGTCCTTTTTCTGTAGCCGTAATGAACGCATCCACTATTTTTTTCGCTTTGTCTATCTCCTGCGCAGACGGCGCATAGCCGTCGTGTATCACTTTTATCTGCCTCGGATGAATACAGCCCATTCCGTCAAAACCGAGACCTTTTGATCTGAGAACATTCTGCATAAGGGCTTCCATATCAGAAACATCAGAGAAAACAGAATCTATTGCCTGTATCTTGGCGGCTTTGGCAGAATTCACCAGCATAGCCCTTGCATAGAAAGATTCAGCGCCTTCGTTTGTCCTCTGAGCTCCTATGTCGGCCGAATAATCTTCGAGACCGATAGCCAGTGCCACCACATTCTCCGATACAGCTATCTCATAAGAATTAATTACACCTAGCGCGCTTTCAATTATAGGCATAAGCCATATTTTCCGTTTAGCTTTATTTAATGCCTTTATTTTAGTATTCACCTGTTTTATCTGATCTGCTGACTCGCATTTTGGCACAAGGATCATATTAACATTATGCGGAACGCAATACTCAAGATCTTTCAGACCGGCAGGGAGCTGATTTATTCTGACCATTCTTTCGCCGCCGTAAAAATTAACCGCCCTGAGAGTATTACGCACAAGGATCGCAGCTTCGAATTTCTTTGCCGGAGACACAGAATCCTCAAGGTCAAGAATGATGCCGTCAGAGCTGTGCAGACCAGCGTTTATGGCAAGCTTAGGAGTATTTCCGGGAAGGTATAGCCTCGATCTGCGGAATCTGTCCTTTTCTGTTTCGAATTTATTCTCCGGTATTACAGGCGGCAGGTATTCTTTGTCTGTCTTTATGAGGGATTTTACGGCTGCTTCGACCCTTGCTGCGATCACATATTCCAGTGCTCCTCCGTCTTCGATCCTGAGCTTTGCGTTCTTGATACCGAAATATTTCAGGATATCGGTGCATAGCTTTTTGATATTATCTCCGAAAAGAGCCTGAACTTTACTTATTACTTCAGTCTTTATCCCTCCGGTCTTTGTGATCTCAAGCGTGACCCTGCAGTCGGAACTTACATCCTTTCCGTAATTTCCCGCTTCTGCTGTTTTTTTCATATATTCTCCTACTAAATAATAATTCTAATGAAGTTTTACAACCCATATAAGTTCGGAATCCCCATCGTGAACATTAGTGAAAATATGGGGTTTGTTCGAGCGGAAATAAAAAGCGTCACCTTCATTTAATATATATTGTTTTTTGTTGGATACCACTTCAAACGAGCCTTGTAGGACGAAACAGAATTCCTGACACGGAAAATTAGATGTCATTATCTCTGTTGAATCAGAGCCTTTTTTAAAATGAACTATGTATGGCTCCATCTGCTTTGCAGGGTCGTAATTCGACAGCAGATACGAGCTTGTCCCGCTGCCGTTTTTCTTTGCCAGCTTTCTCTTTTCAGACTGAACTACTGGATTTTTTGAGTGAGACTCATTTTCACCTATCAGTTCTCCTACAGTAGTATTTAAAGCTCCTGCGATCTTTTTTAATGTTATCAGAGACGGGAACGATTTTGATTTTTCTATCTGAGAAATAAGACTGGGCGAAACACCTATTACAGCCGAGAGGTCTTTGACCTGCAGCCCGAGCGTCTCTCGTTTGGATTTTATCCGTTTCCCTATTCCTTCCATTTACGATCCATACTCACGGTGTTTTTATTGTTAATTTATTGTTAATTAATTAAACAATACTTCAATATCAGGTTAAAAATAACCATTCTTTTAATTGATAAGCAAGTATTTTTTTTAACAATATTTATTTATTATACTCTACATATTCTGCATAAAATTCTTCATAAAAAAAAGGCGCAGATTTTTGCGCCCTATGTAAATAAAAAATACTTGCAATATTATAGTACTTCGTCGAATATTACGGTTACATTGTCGTAATAAACTTCTGTCGTTCCCTCGAATCCGGAATCAGTTCCGATGATGACCCACGCGCTACCGTTCGCATCCGTGGTGATCTGGAAGTCGAATCCGATAGTGTATGAATCGAAGTTCTTTGCAGCGTATCTCGGCTTGTTTATATCAACATTCGGATTTGCAACATTACCGATGTTAAGCATATCAGTACCGCTGATGCTCTGATTGCCTTTGTCTATGTTCATAAGCCATGCAGTCTGAGTGTCGTTAAGAATTGCCATCGGTTCGTAATTTACAGCTCCGAATTTCATGAAAACGCTCTCGCCGGGAGACCCGCCTATTCCGAAAAGTCCTTCAGGAATGTTATTTATAATATCAAAACTGAAGTTCAGCTGATAAGTTGCGTTGGGAGTAAGCCCTGTTACCTGCTTTTTTACAAACATAAAAAGATCATCGCTGTGGTTGTCGCCGGTAATGTATAAGCTTTTACCGTACTGTCCGCCAAGTTTTCCGGGAGCTCTTTTCCATGAAAAAAGAAGGTTATAAAAATCGTTATCGACGGGGCAGTCAGCAAAACCGCCGGTCCAGTTTTCCTGCGAAAGGTCGAAATTGTAAGTAAAAGTTGTAGTTACAGATTTGACACTTTTTTGCGGAGCTTCATCTGAAGTCGGGGCTACAGGATTTGTGTCTTTTGAGCATGACGCAAGTAGCATAACCATGCCTGCGAGGATCAGTGTTCTGAATTTCATTTCCGTTCCTTTTTTAATTTAGTTTAATTGCGGCGGAAATAAAAGAAATTAAAGCGCTTAAGTCAAGAGTAGGTTTTGCGCCCTCACATGTTTTTCATATACGATTTGAGGTCACGGTAATAATTTTCATGCGGCCCGACTGTTATAAGTTCGATTCCGTCCGATACGATCCTGTACGACAAAAGATACAAAGCTGTTCCGATCTTGAATTTGCTGACAAATACGCCTTTTAGATCACCCTTTTTCTCTTCGCATGCCGAATTGCCGTCAATTATTTTTTTAATCTCTTTGTCGAGTCCGGCTTTTTCATTGAGTGCTTCCGAACTGATATTCTGTTCTTTCGCCGTTATCGAGCTCTTGCATTCCAATCAGCATATCCTTAATAAGCTCGTAAGTAAGTTCGGGATTTTCTTCGGCGCATTTGCCTATCGTTGCCCAGTGTTCGATCTGACCTGTCATTGATCTGTGTTCTATCTTTGAAAATATTTTGGCTTCAGTCGCCAGTTCTTCCGATATTCTTATTGCAGTTGGCATTACTTCCTCCGAATTATTACCCAGTAGCAATATAACGCAAAATGCAACGAAATGCTACTGTGTTTTTTTACTTTTCTCTAAATATTCTTCAGTGCTTCAATCCTATCTTTCAGCGCGGTTTCATACTGCTCGTCTGTCATGGACGGGTCGCGGAGGTCTCTGTAGTCCAGAACGGTATTCCTTTTGTTTCCCTGCAGGCTTCGCGGCCATTTTTGTACCAGCTGCAGTCTTTACAGTAAACTCCGCACGGATTGATCATTTTGCTCCCCTATGTAAAATTTCTACTTCTCGATTTTGATCCTGGAGTCAACTGCAACGAGGTCTTTTTCGTTACCGAGGAGAGGGTTTATGTCCATCTCCATTATCTCGGGAGCTGCCTGAGTCAGGCTTGAAAGTCTTGCGATTATTTCCGCGAATTTCTTCTCGTCGATGCCTTTCTGACCCCTGACGCCTTTGATGATCTTGTAGCTTTTGAGCGATCTTATCATTTCTAATGCTTTATCTTTCCCAAATGGTGCGAGGTTTGAGGCTGTGTCCTTGAAGACCTCAATGAATATTCCGCCCAGACCGCAGAGTATCGAATGTCCGAACTTGCCCTCGTGATTTATGCCCGCGAAGAATTCTTTACCGGAGATCATAGGCTGGATCATGACTCCTTTATATCCATCTATTTTTGTCATTTTGTCGAAGGTTTTTTCAACTTCTTTTTCTGTTTTGAGGTTGAGAGCTATGCCGCCGACATCCGATTTGTGAACCGGGCCGACCACTTTCATTACGAGCGGGAAGCCGAATTCCTTTGCCTTTTTTACGACTTCAGATTTTTTCGCGCTGACGAATTCGGGAACTCGTGCTATGCCTGCTGCATCAAGTATGTCAGCAACCTGCTCAGGTTTGAGATATCCGTTCTTAGCTTTGGAAATTATCGCCCTGATCTTCTTTTTATCAACCTCCTCTTCTGTAAAATCAGTGTAGGGTCTTGGAGTATTCGCTATATTGACTATCGATTTTCCGAGCATGACTTCATCGGAGAAATATATCCTTCCCAGCGATTTAAAGTATTCGATCTCCTCAGCTGAAGTTATTGCGGATGTCAGTAACGGATAGATCGGCTTTTCTGAAGTCTTCATCTTCTCGTCAATAACCTTGCACACATCATAGATGTCGCCTAATCCGGGCTTTCCGAAAATTACAGCCATCCCGTCAATGTTTGTGAATTTGTCGTTGACATAATCTATAATTATACCGAGCTGTTCAGCCGTTCCTGTGGCTAGGAAGTCTATCGGGTTGGCGACAGACGATCCCGGAAACAGCTTTCCGAGAAGTTCTTTTGCGTGCTTTCCCTCTATATGAGGTACTTCGAGACCGCCGTTGGAAAGCGCGTCTGTAAGCATCACGCCGGGTCCGCCCGCATGAGTGATGATCGCTATATTCTTACCTTTAAGCTCTTTGTTCGTGAGCACTGAAGCTGTGTAGATCAGATCAAGTCTCCCGTAGCATCTGACAACTCCGGCTTTATTGAAAAGGGAATCTACAGCTTTATCGGGTGTGGCCAAAGCGCCGGTATGAGATGATGCAGCTCTAGATCCCGCGTCCGAGCTCCCTGCCTTGATCGCAGCGATCCTGCATCCCTTATTAATTAATGAAGAGGCATGTTTTAGCAGCATATCCGGTTTATTGACATTTTCCATGTACAGAAGTTTGACTTTTGAGCTTGTTTTCGGATCGAAAGTCTCGTCCCAGTATTTTAAAACTTCCTCGACGCCTATCTGAGCACTGTTCCCGACTGAATAAAGACTCGCGAATGATAATCCGAGCGTAATTCCGTTCTCTATAATAAACACAGCAGTCGCTCCTGAACCTGAAACAAAGTCGCATCCAGCAGGGTCAAGTTTCGGTATCGGCCCGGCGAAAATCCCGTTATAGTGCGTGGTCAGTACGCCTATACAGTTAGGTCCGATTAGCGCGGCTTTATACTTATCTACGACAGCCACGATCTCTTTTTCGAGCTTTTTACCCTCTTCGCCCATCTCGCCGAAACCGGCTGACAGTATTATAAATGCTTTGGTTTTCTTTTCCTTTGCGAGATACTCCACATAACCTTTCACATGATTTACGGCAACGGATATTATAGCAAGCTCGACATTCGGAAGGTCTTCCGGCTTTACGCACCTCACGCCCTGAACCTTCTCCTCTTTAGGATTGACGGCATACAGTTTACCCTTATATTTTCCGAGCAGAATATTAAACAAAACCTTGCCGCCCGGTTTTCTTATATTTTCCGATGCTCCTATAATAACGATCGATTTCGGGTTTACGAGCTCTCTATTTATCATGGTTCCTTCCTCCGTTGAATGCGGTTATGTTAGCTTTGAATATGTTCTCGTTCGGCGACAGTTTCTTGAGCGCGTTCACCCACACTCCTGCCGGAATTTTATCGAACGGGTCAATTTTTGAAAGCAGGCCGAGAACGATCACATTAGAAGTTTTTCCCTGCTCGTCCCCGAAGCTTTTAGCCACGGATTCAGCGTCAATCCTTATAAGTTTGTAGCCTTGAAGAATTTCGTCGATATCCTTATCTTTAGGATAATCGTGAATGCTGACCCTCGGCGGTAATGCTTTGTAATTATTCAGTATGACCGTTCCGCCCTCCTTCAAAAGGTCGAGAAACCCCTCGCGCAGGACTTCCGATCTCTCCATTACGACGAGAACATCGGCGGTTTTGGGCATGAGCACCGGAGAGTGAACATGTCCGCATGCGAAAGTCGAAATGACCGGACCTCCGAGCTGTGCCATTCCATGTGTGTCGCCTTTTACGATGTGGATATCTTTATACGGCGTGTTCAGCGCGACCTCAGCAAGCACTTTTCCGAAGAAGAGATTTCCCTGTCCGCCTATTCCTCTAACAGCTACACGAAGCGATTCGGGCAGAAGCTTGGGATCGATCTCTGCATTTTCCGCTTCTTTCACTTCAGGCAGATCAAGCATTTTGATCTTAGTTTCTTCCTCAATAAGCTCGATCGCGCCGAACGGGCAGACCTGCATGCAGACCTGTCCCTGGCCCGCGCAGTTTGTACAGAGCTGTGTGTAGTGTGGTCGTTTTTCCTCATCGAATTCGATGCCCTGACAGATGTTGCATTTTCCGCAGCGGCGGCATTTATCATAATTGAATTTTACTTTCCTGACTTTCTCTTTTGACGGCACCTGATGTATGCACGGACCCTCAAGAACAAGAGTCGTGTAATCCCCGTTCTCCGCATCAACGAGAGCTTGCTTGAGAACTTTATCCACTTCCTTTAGATCGTATGACCTTGCGACCACTACCTTTGCCTGCTCGGCTTCAAGAGCCTTGACCATGTTGAATTTGTTCTGTACTCCCGCAAGATTGTACTCCGAGCTCGGAGCGGGCTGTCCGCCTGTCATAGCTGTGATCCGGTTGTCCAGCACGACCTTTACGCCGGGCGTGTTGCGGAATACTGCGTTCCTCGTGGAATCCAGCCCCGAGTGGCACTCGCACGAGTCGCCGATAATGCTGATAGTTTTATGCGCGTATTCCGGCCTCGAGAGCACGAAGCCCTGCCTGACCGAGTCACCGGCGCCCATACAGAGAGCTGTGTCTAATGCGTTCATGAAATATAACAGCGTGGAGCAGCCGATGTCGCCGAAAGACGCATAAATTTTTCCTGATTTTTTCAGGCTGCTTACCGTCATACCGAATGCCTTGTACGGGCAACCCGGACAGATCGACGGCGGCCTGTTGAGAGGTTTTACAGGCAGCACTTTTTCTTCATATTCGTATTTCATCCCGAGCTTTTCGCACAGATCCTGCATCAGAAGTTCGGGTGTCCAGTTCGTTATTACCGTGTATTTATCTTTACCTGTTGCATCAATGCCGAGAAGCCTGATCTTTTCTTCGAGAAATCTGTCGCCGTCCTCGTAAACGAAAATCTTACCTTTTATCTTCGAGCAGAAAGCAGTAATTCTCTTTTCGGGTACCGGATACAGGCACGACAGACTTAACACCGGCGGCTTCAGATCTAAATATCCGAGAGCTTCCTTCAAGATCATCGCGGTCTCGCCGCTTACTATGATACCGAATTCCTCAGTTCCCTCAGTTTCGGACACGAGATCCGAGCTTTCGTAGTATTCCAGAACCGCGGGTATGCGCTTTGTTGTAGCCTCGTTATAGTTCCTCCTCGCGATCCCCGGCATTGTCATCCAGTTCTTCATGTCCGGTCCGAGCTCGCGGGGAGTTATTTTGCGCGGTTCTCTTGTGACTATCAGTCCTTCCGAGTGCGCGAGGACACCGGAAGCAAGTACGGCCACGGATGTGTTGAACTTCCTTGAAATATCGGCGGCCGAAAAGGCGATATCGTACATCTCCTGATGGTCCCTCGGCTCAAGCACGGGTATCCTTGCGGAAGCGAAGAAATACTTGAGGTCGACAACATGCTGCGTGCTTGAGGGAACATAATCCGATGCTACATAGAGCACGAACGCACCTGCTTGTGCCGTATAGAACGCCGATGTAGTTATCGGATCGCCCGCCTGAAATGCGCCCGGGGTTTTCATAGTCACTACGGTATCAAAACCCGCTATTGCGTGGCCTCTCCCGACGCCGACCGCTACAGCCTCGTTCACCGACCAGCCCACATTTATCTTATCCTGAACTTTGCTCAGGTATTTATCAATTACTTCTGTGCTCGGAGTTCCGGGGTAGCCGTCGGCCGCATGAAATCCGGCGTGCATCACTCCCAGCGCGAAAGCCTCGTTCCCTTGAGCTACGAATTTCGTCCCTTCCGGACTTGTTACCATATCTTTAAATTTTGACATCTGTTCTCCGTTTTTTTACCACTGATAGACAAGCTTAAGACCCGCTCCTGCAGGTATAATACTCAACTCGTCACCTGACCTGAATACATCTCTTTTAAATGATTTGAAATGAGAATCAACAAACGCATCACCGGCAGAAAGCAGTACCGCTGCTGCGCTCATCCAGATAAAATTATTCCTTTCGTTAGTATAAGTATTTACATAGTACTCATATTCGTTTATCTTTTCAAAATCACCGATATTCCTAAAATATTTAAGATCATCTTTTGCGTCTTCCATTCTCTGATTCTGTTTTACTGCGCCATATATCAGAACTCCTTCCAAAGCTGCATATATTCCTGCCTTAAAATACCTGCCGTTGTAGATCTGCCCTCCGCCCGGAAAAATAAAAGAAAGAAAAAGGGGAACTTTATGATTTTGTTCCCCGATCTCCGCCTTCAGTGAAAATAATAAAGCCGATATCAGAAATAAAACTACCGATCTTCTCATTTATCTCTTTTTTCTATTGAATAACCTCACCCATTGTGAACATTGGTAAATAAATGGCAACAACAATACCGCCAACGACAATGCCCATAAAAACGATCAGCAAAGGCTCTATCAAAGATGAAAATCCTTTTATTTTCAAATCGACAGCCTCGTCATAATATTCCGCGATCTTGATCATCAGATCATCTATCTTACCTGTTTCCTCACCGGTCTGAAGAAGCTGGACGAATATATCATCGAATCTATTAGTTTTCTTGAACGACACTGAGAGGTCAATACCGTTACTAACATCAGTAGCTACGCTTTTGAGAGCCGTTTCGTAAACTACATTATTTGCAACTTTACTTGATATCTCGATCGACTCTAACATAGAAGTTCCTGATCCCAGCAGAAGCGCAAGAACACTTGAAACTCTTGATACGATTATCTGCTTTACCAAATCACCGAAGATCGGTGCGCTTATAGTAAATTTATCCCAGCCGTCTCTTACAGGTTTAAATTTAAATGCGTATTTTGTCCCGAAATATATAGCTGCAAAACCACCTATTACCAGAAGAAAGTTCTCTCCCAAAAAATCCGAACCGGCTACCAGCATTCTTGTAGGACCCGGCAGCTCGCCTCCGAATGATGAGAAAAGACTGTCAAATACAGGTATTATCTTCCACATGATCACAAAAACAATAACTACTGTAAAAATAAGAACGAACTTCGGATACATCATTGCGGATTTGATGGATTTCTGCATTTTTGATGTCTTATCCATATAGCTTGCAAGAGATTCCAGAGCTTTGTCAAGGTTACCTGATGTTTCACCGGCCCTTACAATGTTTACATACATCTGATCAAATACCTTCGGATGTTTTGCGAGGGCTGCAGAAAAATCAGATCCCGCATTAATGTCTTCGTACATATCGTTAAGAATCTTTCTCATAAGAACATTTTTCTGAGAATCCGCTATGTTCTTAATACTCTTTGTTAGTGTCACACCGGCATTAAGAAAAGTTACCATCTGCCTTGTAAAAAACACTTTGTCTTCAAGCTTTACTGAAGATGTCATCAGGGTTATCCTGTCGTTCAGCGCCTGAAAACCGCCTCCTGACCCCTGCATGCTGATCTCAGTAATACTCATCGGGATCATATTCTGCATCTGAAGCTTGTTAATAACATCAGCCTGACCTCCCGCCATTATCTCGCCTGATAATGTTTTACCGGCGACATCTTTTGCAACATATCTGAATTTCGGCATAATTTACCCCCGCTTGTTTTTTATATTTCATTCATTGAGTATGCTAATGTCTCTTCAAGGTCAAGTTTTCCTGTCTTAAAATGCCTTAAGGCATCTTCTTTCAGCGTCCAGTAAGTTCCCTGTTCTCTGGCAATCTTTCCGATCTCAAGAGCTGTTGCACCCGCCATCACTGCAGACCTTATTGTATTGTTCATTTCCATCATTTCAACGACTGCTACCCTGCCCGACCTTCCGGTACCTTTGCAGTTTGGACATCCCTCTCCCTTATAGAATTTTGTATTCTCTATCTCCTCCTCTGTCAATCCTAAATTAATGAGAGCTTTTTTATCGTACTCGTGCTCCTTTTTACACATTTTACAAATTGTTTTTGCAAGTCTCTGTGCAAGTATCAGATGTACAACTGTTCCAACCAGATAATCCTTGATACCCATCTCAATAAAACGGGTGACAGTCGAAGGAGCGTCATTCGTATGCAGCGTACTGAATACAAGGTGACCTGTAAGGGCAGCCTCACAACCTATATGAGCAGTTTCGTAATCCCTCATCTCACCGATCAGAACTACATCGGGGTCCTGACGGAGGATCTGCCTCAACGCTGTCTCGAATGTGAGGTTCTGCTGTATATTTATCTGAACCTGGTTTATTCCCTCGTTCTGGATCTCGACAGGATCCTCGACCGAAACGATGTTGATGGTCGGGTTTTTTATGTAGTTCAAAGCTGATGCAAGAGTGTTTGTTTTACCGGATCCGGTAGGTCCCGTCACGAGGACCATACCGTCTTTTCTTTTGATGTTCTTTTTAAATGCCTCTATGTAAGTTTCATTACCGCTGAAGATCCCCTCAATCGGATAAAGCTGTTCTGTTTTCAATAAACGGAGAACCACTTTCTCACCGTGAATAGTGGGTAGTGTACCGACCCTGAAGTCGATATCCCTTCCTCTAAGCTTCATACGGATCTTACCGTCCTGCGGCCTCAGCTTAACATCAAGCTTCATTGTTCTAGTGAGTACTTTTATTCTTGCGCACAGAGAATTATGAAGTTTTTTCGGAAGCTGTTCAAAACCTGTAGGAAAATAAAGGTCACCATCCTTCCTGAATCTAATCTGCAAAGTTTTCTCCTGAGGCTCGATGTGAATATCTGATGAGCCGTCCAGATCGGCCTTTAGCAGTATGCTGTTGACAAGCTGGATTATCGGAGCTGAATCAGGATTGTCTTCGTCCGATATATCAGTAATGTCCACTTCCTCGACCTTCATGTCGTCACCGGCGAAAATATCACTGAGTGCTGAACTTGAGGCTGTGGAAGATTCAAGCTTCTTATAGAACACATCTATAGCTTTCTCGATCCTGTCTTTTGTTGAATAAAGAGGTATTATCGAGACCTGAGCTATCATTTTCAAATTATCCGTCACAGCAAGATCGTCCGGATTTACCATTGCCACTGAAAGTCCGCTTTCGTCCAGGCTGATAGGAATAAGCTGGTGCTGCTTAGCGAAATCAACCGGTACTTTCATCAGAGCTACTTCCGGGATCTGAGAAAATGCTTTTTCATCCGCGATAGAATAACCCTTTTGTTCAGATAACGCGCTGACAAGCTCGTCATTCGTCATCAGGCCCATTTCGACCAGAGTATCACCGAGCATCAATCCCGTTTCTTTCTGCTGCTGAAGAGCTTCTAAAAGATCCTCTTCACTAATATATCCGTTGTCAATCAGGAACTGTCCGAAATAATTCCTCGAGCTTCCGAATTCCTTTCTGACCATGTCGGACATAATATTCTCAACAGGTTCTTCTCCTCTTTTCTTAAGATGCGACCGTATTTTATCGAGAAGTTCGTCATTTTCAACAGGTTTGGAAAGAAAATCATTTATATGGCTTTCAGAGAACGCCTTAATCGCCACATCCATGTTCCCGAAACCGGTGAGTATCATCGACAGGACATTTGGCTGTAGTTCCTTTATCTTCTTTATCGTTTCGATACCGTCCATTTCCGGCATGTTCAGGTCTGAAATTATCAGATCGAACTTCTGTGTTTTAGCCATCTCCAAAGCTTTGATCCCGTTCTCAGCCTGAAATGTGTTCTTAAAACCCTCACCGATCAGAAGATCGTAATAGGTTTCTCTCAGGTCGTCATCGTCGTCAATGATTATTAAATTGGACTTAAGTATGTCTTCAGCCATTTTCTATCCTGCGTTTTTTTTACTATCTTATACCTTCTCTGCTCATCAGATCCATAAGGACGCTGATCTCAGTATTACATGCGTGAATTGCGGTTTCTTTAGTTATAAGACCTTCCTTAACCAGCTGTACAAGGTGCTGATTGAATGTCATCATTCCGTACTTCTGGCTGACCTGTATAATACTGTCCAGCTGATGAACTTTATTTTCCCTGATCAGCGAATTTATAGCCGGAGTTCCGATCATGATCTCGCATCCGAGTACCCTGCCTCCGCCTATCTTAGGAAGAAGTTTTTGTGTAACTACACCCTGAAGCATCATACCGAGCTGAGTTCTTACCTGTTCCTGTGCATTTTCAGGGAAAGAGTCTATGATCCTTCCGATAGTCTGGGAACATGAATTTGTGTGAAGGGTCGTCATTACAAGGTGACCGGTCTCGGCAGCTCTAAGCGCAAGCTCAATGGTTTCCTTGTCCCTCATCTCTCCTACGAGAATAATGTCAGGATCCTGCCTGAGAGCAGCTCTAAGAGCATCATTGAATGTCCTGAAATCCGTACCGAGCTCTCTCTGATTCACGATGGCCCTTTTTGATTTGTGCAAAAACTCGATCGGGTCCTCTATGGTTAGAATATGTACCGGATATTCGCTGTTTATTTTGTCGATCATAGTAGCCAGTGTAGTCGATTTACCTGAACCCGTCGGTCCTGTGACAAGAACTACGCCGTTAGGTTTATCGCAAAGAGTTGATACAACCGAAGGAATACCCGCCTCATCGAACGACCTGATCTCATTGGGTATTGACCTGAAGGCGATAGACATTGCCTCTCTCTGACTGTAAACATTCACCCTGAACCTTCCAAGGTTCCTTATACCTGTCGAGAGATCGACCTGAAGATTTTTCTCGAACTCGTTCTTTTGATACTCGTTGAGAACGCTGTAGGCTATTTCTTTTGTCTCTTTGGGCATCAGAACAGGCCGGTTAAGCCTGACCAGATCACCGTCGATCCTTATGATCGGTGGACTTCCGGCGCATATATGCAGGTCGGATGCTCCTTCCTGAACGGTTATTTCGAGTAGTTCAACAATGTCTGCCATATTTTCTCCAGTTTATGATCAATTTTATATCTGAACGGTCTTCTTTTTCGCTACATTCGCTACAGACTAAAAAAATACATTTTATTACACTCAAAGTCAAGAAAATAAAACACTCCGTAAATTCCTATAATTTCAGCCAAACAGTATAATTTGTTATCTTTTTCGGCACATGGATTTCTACATATAAAGCAGAATAAAAAAAGGAGGCTTTCAACCTCCTTTAATTTGCGCCAAATCTTAATTTGCTATTTTTTTGATGCTTTTTTCTTGCCGAGATTGTGTTTTTTTACGAAATCGTTTATTATCTCGGAAAGGGTAGGTGTCCCTATTTCCTGGAGATCATATCCCACTTTAACAGTAGGCTTCTTGATCTTGACGATCCTGTTCAGATCTATCGGAGTAGCTATAACAACCGTGTCACAAGGAGTGTTGTTGATCGTTTTTTCAAGGTCTTTAACCTGCTCTGCTCCGTAACCCATTGCAGGAAGAAGTATGCCGATGTTGGGATAAATCTCAAATGTTTTAGCAAGTTTTCCGACCGCGTAAGGCCTAGGATCAACAAGTTCCTTTGCTCCGAATTTTCTTGCGGCAACGACTCCCGCTCCAATCTTCATGTGCCCGTGAGTGAGTGTAGGTCCGTCTTCGACCACAAGGACTCTTTTACCTTTTATAAGCTCAGGCTTGTCAACAGTTATCGGAGAAGCTCCGTCAACTACGATAGCATTCGGGTTGATCCTTTCAATGTTATCTCTTACTGTCTGGATACCTTCAGGTGAAGCGCTGTCCATTTTGTTGATAACGATAACATCAGCCATCCTGAGCGTAGCTTCGCCGGGGTAGAAAGAGACTTCGTCTCCGGCTCTGTGTGGGTCTGCGACAGTAATCATGAGGTCAGGCTTGTAGAATGAAAAATCGTTATTTCCTCCGTCCCACAGAATTACATCAGCTTCTTTTTCGGCTTCTCTGACAATAGCCTCGTAATCAACGCCCGCATA
Organism: bacterium UBP11_UBA4055; assembly: GCA_002382735.1. GTDB lineage: Bacteria > UBA4055 > UBA4055 > UBA4055 > UBA4055 > UBA4055. The sequence goes on along the minus strand of DFZN01000029.1, from coordinate 12,516 downwards.
TATCACATTCCCGCGGACAACATGGGGTTCGTACTCTTCCATCTCTTCGATAGTACATTTGTGTGTTGCAAGATCGGCTACTTTTGCGAATCTCTGTACTTTCTGTGCCACCAGATTTCCGTAAGGCATGGGGTGTCTTATTGCAACTACTTTAATTCCTTTCTCCATTAAAAGCTCAACTATCTTTCTTGAAGTCTGACTTTTTCCGGCTCCGGTCCTAACTGCTCCAACGGCTATGACAGGCTTCGTGCTTTTCACCTGTGTGTCGGCAGGTCCGAGAAGAACGAATGAAGCACCGGCCGTATTAACGATGGCAGACAGCTTCATAACATGCTGATATGTTACATCACTGTAGGAAAATATACACTCGTGAACCTTATATTTTTTTATTAGTTGAGGCAGTTTGTCCTCTGCTTCGATCGGAATTCCTGCAGGATAGAGTTTTCCTGCGAGTTCTTTTGGATATTTTCTTCCGTCAATATCCGGGATCTGGGCTGCAGTAAAGGCTACAACATTATAATCTTTGTTGTCCCTGTAGTAGGTGTTGAAATTGTGGAAGTCTCTTCCGGCTGCGCCGATGATGATAACATTCCTTTTTGCCATTTTTGTCTCCTTTTTATTTACAAATAATGTTTATTTTTCTATTTAATCTGAACGCACGACCTTTCAAGGAACCAAAATATAAGAGTTTAAATCTTAAATGCAAGATTTTTTTTTAGGCTTAAAAAATGTAATATTGACAATCTGCCTTCTATATGGTAAATTTGTGTTTTAAGATTTCGGAGGTGATTGATGTCAAAAGTGATCGCGCTTATAACTGCAGGCGGGTCCGGATCCAGAATGGGCACCGGAATAAAAAAGCAGTATCTGGAGATTAATAACAAACCCATACTTGCGCATACTATCCACAGATTCCAGATAACTGAAAAGATCGATGAGATCGTTCTTACGCTGCCGGAAGATGATATTCCTTCCGTGAAAAAGAACATTATTGAAAGATATAATTTCAACAAGCTGAAACTTATATGCTCAGGCGGTTCCACCCGTCAGGATTCAGTTCTTAACGCGCTGCATTCGATCCGGGCAGAAGAAGACGATCTTATACTTATCCACGATGCCGTAAGGCCGTTCATATCGCATGAGATCATACTCAAATGCATAGCGTCACTCGAAGGCTCGGACGGTTCTGTAACCGCAATAAAGCCTGTAAACACGATAAAGGAATTATCCGGACATAACATAAGCGTCACCCTCGACAGGGACAAACTGATCTCCGTTCAGACACCTCAGACTTTCAGGATCGGACTGATCAAAAAATGCCATGAAGAAGCAAAGGTGGATGATTTCTATGCGACTGACGATTCAGCTCTAGTAGAAAAATACGGGAAAAAAATTCTGGGAAGAGCTCCGGTCATAAAAGTTGTTGAAGGAAATTCTTTCAATATCAAGATAACAGACAAGAATGATCTGATCCTGGCTTCAGCGATATTCGATTCACTTTCTATCTGATCATCTGTAAAAATTTATTATCTCATCCTTCCACTGCTGATAGGGTTTATACCATTTTGCTGCGCTGTTAAGGCTGTCAATATAAGTTATTGAAACCGGATCGATATCAGCATATTCAAGAATGTCTGGAAATTCTGCAGGAATAAATTCGGATATTTTAACGCTGTCCCGAGGCTCAAGCAGATTTAAAGAATACAGCAGACTGTCCTGATATTTGAACCAGAACCTGCTCCTGTCTCTTTTTACGGCAGTGATATTAGAATCGTTTCCGAACAGATAATAATATACCCACGGCCTATCGTCGCCGGCTCTATAATAAAAAGCGTTTGCAGTATATATCGTGTCTTCGATATGAATACTGTTCCTTGAAAGTGCCGCTGAATATTTAACTTTAACAAGAACTGCCGATGTGTCTGAATAAAAACGCTGATACTCGTTCCTGTTGTTAAAATCTATCCTTAAATAGTCATCCTCCATTTCCGGCGTGCATGATATTAATATTGCCGTTATCACTGTAAGCAGTATCAGCAGTCTAACATTCATAATATTTCCCCCGTTCTTAATTTATATCTGTAAGTTTTGAAAATATTTCTCTGTCTTTTCTGATCTTTTCTGAGTTGCCTATAGCAGATATAGTTGAGTTCTTTAAAAATTCTCTGAAATATTCAGCTGACGAAACAACATCTTTCTGTGTCGTTTTCAATATTCCGCAAACGATCTTTTCCACATAGTCCTGATCGATGCCCGTCATAAGGTCCTCTCTTGATTTCTTTCCTCTTGCGTAAGGTGATAGCAGAGGATCGAATGCTGCGTATGCTCCTATCTTGATGCTCGCGAAGGAATCTTCACTCATGCGGAACTTTGAAAGGTGTTCGGGGATCTTTTTATAGACTTCGACGGTCTTTGCGACATTGGGGTCTCTGTAGCTGGTCATGGAAAGGAAACCGGAAAACTGATTGAAGTACATCCATGCTCCGTAAGCTCCGCCCTTAAGCCTGACGCTCTCGAACAGGTAATCGGAAGAAAGGTAATTTTTAACTACTTCGAAAGATCCGTTGTATCCGCCGCCGGAGACAGGATAATTGCCGCCCATCGAAACGAAAGCGACTTCAGAACTTGTTAAAAATGCTTCATTTATGCCAAACTCCGGATATATTTTTATTTTTAATTCAGGTACAGGATCATTTGACATCAGATCTTTGATCTCCTGACAAACTTCTCTGGCCGCCTTTATACCGTCAGCGTCCGAGACTACACCGAAATGTATGTTCTTTGAGTTGAATAAATGCGACGAAAGCTGCTTAAGTTTGCCTATCGCCCCATCAAGTTCAGAGTCGATGTTGTCATAAACTTTCTTAGTGGCGAAATATGAAGTGAGACCCTTAACCATCTCCAGAAATTTACCGCGCTCGCTCACGCAGGCTTTAAGTCTGGTCACCGAATAATCGTAACCTTCGGATTTCAGGCCGACCTCCCTCTGCTGATGCCTGCTTATTATTACTTCCTTTACCCTTTCATGGTCAGAATAATCTATTCCGGTGATCAGGTCTTTAAGTATTTCGCCGGCTTTGAAAATGTATTTTTTCAGAGTCTTGATCTCGAAATAAAGGATAGGTCTGAATATCATGGGGTCTTTAACATTGTCCAGCATGGTCAGGGCAAAGTCGAAACCTCCGAAATATGCGGATATCTCCTTGTACAGAACATCGTAAGGGCGTTTTTTCGTTCCCGTCTCCCTGAAAAGATCGGTAAAGAGGGTCAGGTAGGGAAGAAGTTCCACAGGCACATTGCCAAGATCGAAACCTATGCTCAGGTACACAATATCATTAGTGAAGTATTCATTTGTGTAAAGACAAGATCCGTTCAGATCTGTCAGATCAGGCACAGGGAGTATTATTTTCCTGTCTATATCAGTGACCTTCAGCTTGGGGACTTTTGAGAGGTCATCTTCCTTATTTTCGGCTTCCTGCTCTGCTTTGAACAGTGCGGTTTCTCTTGTAAGTTCTTCTGCCTGTTCCTCCGAGAGAGTGTTTTTGTGATCCTGAAGCTTTGCCTTTTCTTGTCCGGACTTTTTTTCTGACAGACCGGCGTCAGGTTTCATTATTACAACCGCGGTAGCTTCTCTTTTAAGAAGATATTTTTCAATTATATTTTCAAGGTAGTTACTTTCAGTCGCCTTTTTTCTTATGGATGAAATTACATGATTAATATTTATGTTGTCAAAAATGTCAATATCGTACTGGATCAGGTGAAGTATCCTGTTAAGATAGATTAGACCGCGCATGGAAGATATTTCTTTCTCCTTCTGCTTGAATTCCAGATGATTGATCTCTGAGAGTATGAGTTCTTTATCTATACCTTCAGCGATCATTTTTTTCAGTATCGCGAAATACATTTCAATAAACCTGTTCTTGCTTTCGGGTTCAGAACCTGAAATGTATGATGTTATGTATGTTTCCAGCTGCGAATCGTCGAAGTAGCAGGAGAAGTCGCCTGCCATTCCGGATTTCATTACAGCCTGCTTTAAAGGAGAAGCGTCAGAATTGAAGATGATGTTACTGATCAGATGCATAGCAAGATTAAGCTCGACATCTTCGGGTCCTCCGATCATTGTTGAAACGGCTATGTAGGTTTTTCTTTCGGCAGGTTCAGAAGGATTTAAGGGGTAATAATACACCTTCTCTTTCATCGGTTCGATAGCACCGCCGCTTCTGATAATTATCTCGGGTTCTGATCTTTCGTAGCCGGACAGATAGTTTTTATCTATGAATTCGAGTTCCTTATTAATATCCGAATCCCCGTAGAGGTAAATATGGGCGTTCGTGGGGTGATAGTATTTTCTGTGGAAATCTAAAAATTTCTCGTAAGTAAGCTCGGTGATCTCATCAGGATCGCCCCCTGAATTGAAAGAATAGGTTGATCCGGGCAGGAGAGTTTCCGAAATATACACCGACATCTGCCTCAGGGGATTTGACATAGCCCCTTTCATTTCGTTATATACAATTCCCTGATATTCCAGAGGTTCGTCTTTGCCGTTAAGCTCGTAATGCCAGCCCTCCTGCATGAAAGTGTGCTTCTTGAGCAGAGGACGGAGCGTCGTGTCAAGATAAACGCCCATGAAATTGAAATATTCTTTTTCGTTCCTTGTGGAGAACGGGTAATAAGTCGCGTCGGTGGAAGTAAAGGCGTTCATGAAAGTTGAAAGTCCGCCCTTCATAAGTTCCGCAAAAACATCTTTTACGGGATATTTCTCCGAACCGGACAACACGCTGTGCTCGAGTATGTGTGCAACTCCGGTTGAATCTTCAGGTATCGTCTTGAACGATATACAGAATGTTTTATTGTTATCGTCGTTCTTAACGGCAGTCAGTTTTGTTCCTGTGCCGGTGTGAACAAAGGACATAAGCTCCGCATTTATCTCCTGTTTGAATTCCGATCTCTCAAGTAAGAAATTGTGATATGTTTTGCCCTGCTCAAGTTTTTCCATCGCCTCTCCGTTGAAATACCGTCTAAAAATAAGCTATTTTTACCGGTTTTGGCAAACGAATTAATCAGTTTGCAAAATGTATTTTACCGATCCGCCCTTCTTGTAAACCTTGTCCGTAGAAAATGAGACGGGGATATAATTTTCGCTTAGACCTGAATATGTGAAAGTTCCGTCCTTTTTATCGATCACTTTTTCGATTATAATTTCTTTTTCTTTTCCATTCTGCGACGCATAGAAAGAGTGAAGTTTTGCTTCCGAGACCGCTCTTAACTTTCTGCTTCTCTGAATGATCCTGTTCTGAGATACTTTTGGCTTCAATTTGCTCGAAGGGGCGAAAGGCCTGTCCGAATACGAAAAAACATGGGCGAAAGTGACCTTTGACGATTCAAGATACTTTACACTTTCTTCGAACTCTTCATCAGTCTCGGTCGGGAATCCGACGATAATATCGGTCGCGATGAACACATCATTCCGCTCCGCCAGCTTTGATATCAGTTCATCGAAAACCTCGATCGAATATTTCCTGTTCATCAGCTTTAAAATCCGTTTTGTAGCTGACTGGAGCGGAATATGAAAATGCGGACATATCCGCTTTTCATTCACGAGCAGTTCGATGAGCCTGTCATCAAAGCACCACGGCTCGACCGAGCTTATACGGAGCCTGAACCCGGGTACTTTCAATATATCGCAGATCAGATCATACAAACCATAACCTTCACCGTCTGAATAACTTCCGAGGTCGATACCCGTCAGGATAATTTCCTTAAAACCGTTCTGCGAAAGATACTTCACATCAGACAGCACCGAATCCCGCTTCCTGCTCCTCGAATTACCCCGCGCATATTTGATCGTGCAGTAAGTACAGAAATTATCGCACCCGTCCTGCACCTTCAGAAAAGCTCTCGTGTGATCCTGAAACGATCTCAGCTCATGATCCGCATAATCAAGATCTCTTCCCTCCGGCACCGACACGAATTTTTCGCCTTTGAAGTCCCTTATCGCTTCGATCACATCATATTTGTTGTTCAGGCCGAGTATGACATCCGAAAACGAATTCAGAACCTCATTATCAGGCTCAAGCTGAGTATAGCAGCCCAAAGAAACGATCAGCGCAGAAGGATTTTCCGAGCGCACTTTTTTCAAAAGATGCAGAAACTTGCTGTCCGCCTTGTCCGTCACGGTGCAGGTATTGATCACGACAATATCCGCACCAGCCGCCTTCTTTGCAGCAGCATAACCTTCCTTGAGGAAAATATCCTTGATCACTTCGGATTCATAGATGTTTACCTTGCACCCGAAAGTATATACGAAAAAATTTGTCATTCAGTTTATCCATTTTCTTGGGCCTTTTCTTGGGCCTTTACTTGGGCTTTTCTTGGTCCTTTTCTTGGTCCTTTTTATAATCATTTGTGCGTGGCAAATTTATCATTTGTAGTTTTTCTTTCTTTTCTGACATATTTTATTTTCTCTGCAATGATGCATCTTGCGTTTATTTCTTTATTTTACTGCAACTTTTGCAAATTGAAAGTCTGATTTACAATTTGCAAGGTTGCTTTCAATTTCTTGTCTAAATCTTTCCAATCAGGCAGGTATGTACTCATGTAGCTTTTCCACAAAATGCCGTGATTTGGAGTTCTGAAATGTAACAATTCATGAATGACAACATATTCTCCCAGCTCTTTCTCAATCTTTAACAAGTCTTTATTGAAACTTAAATTGCCGTCGGTAGAACACGATGCCCATTTGTTTTTCATAGGTCGCATGTAAATAGAAGTAACATTAATTTTAAGTTTTTCGGCATAGCTTAAAACATAATCTTTGAATTCTTTTTTACTTCGCCATTTAATCATTTTTCAATCCTCTTGTCATCAAGCATACTGAATAAATGGTTAACAATTTCTGCCACCCGCGCAAAGTCCTTAATATTCTTGCACAGGTGTAATGTTATATCATTCCGTGCTTCACGCATGGATTTATCGCTTGTTTTCCAATCGTGATGAATATCAAGTATTGTTTTGATTTTATATCCGTTTTGTAGCGGCGCCTTGATATTCATTTTTTCAAGCTCTTTGAAGATGAAAAAATGCAGGTTGTCTACATTTTTTTCTTTTTGTTCTTCTTTTATAATATTATTGCGTTCAATCTCTGCTATCAGTTCCTCTAAAGCTTCCGTAGTATTTAACTGGCGTTCTTCATATTTTTCTTTAACGATTTTTGCTCTGTCAGCCATAGCTACTAGAAAGGGATCTTCGCTGTTTTCTTCTGCGTTTTTGGTGATGCTCTTTATAAGATTGATAACTTTAATATTATCGTTACCCTTTTGCTCTTTGATCAATTCGATCGTTTTTGCATTTATCATTACTGCGTTATTAATCTCGCTTATATTATATGCTCCAATATTTTCAGCTACCAGTTTGTTTGTTTTTTTTTGAAATTCCCTGTCCGCATTTACTCTTTTAACATAGGCATTGCTGACGATTTTATAAATTCCGGATATTGACTGGTAATCAGCTATGTAAGGCCTTAAAAAAGCATCCGGCGATATAATTTCATATAGCATCTCAGTTTCCTTGTAAATCTTGAAGAATTCTTTTCTTCTTTCTTTATCCCTGAAATGATCTATAAGGAAATCTACTGTTTTATCATTGAATTCCTTTCCGCTGCTCTCATGTACTAATTGCAGATATGTAGCGATCTTGCTTTGCATTTTTTCTTTGAATAGGAGCTTTAGAAGCTCAATATCCTTTACGATAGAATCCACTTCGTCGCTGTCGAAAGCTAATGCTTTTGTAAGGTTTTCAAATATGCCTATGAAGTCTAAAACGAATCCGTGCGGTTTTTTCATTTCTTCCGCTTCGTTTTCATAAGGTCTGTTTACCCTTGCCATTGTCTGCAAAAGGGTATGGTCTCTCATAGGTTTATCAAGATAAAGAGCATATAAGATCGGAGCATCAAATCCTGTCAGCAGCTTTTCCGTGACGATCAGTATTTTCGGCATAGTATCGAATTTCTGGAATATTTTTCTTATTTCTTTCTCTTTTTTGCTGTCGTGATGATATTTTTTCAGTAGTATTGAATCATTATTATTTCCCGTGAAAACCACTTCAGAATATTCGGGTGGCAGATATTTGTCCAAAGCTTCTTTGTATAATGCACAGGCTTCTCTGTCAACAGCTACAATAAACGCCTTATAACCTAAAGACTCAACCTTTTCTTTAAAATGAGTGCCCACAAACTTTGCAATTCTATCAATTCTCGGCTTAGCTTTCAGAAATTGCTTTAAGTTAATTGCGCGTTCGAGTATTTTATTGAGTTCATCTATATCAGAAATACCTTCGGTTTCAGCCAGTGAAAAAAATTCTTTATCTAAAATCTCAAGAGGCACTCTCATATCATTTGGAGCCAGAGAGTAATAAAGCGGCTTGGTCGTACCGTCCTGAATACTTTCAGTAATCGAGTATTTATGAAGGTAACCTTTTGCGTCATCTATGCCGAACACTTTAAAAGTTCCTTTCCCGTAAGCTGTTTTATCTATCGGCGTACCTGTAAAGCCGATATAAGTTGCATTGGGGAGGCCTGCCATAAGAAAACTTCCAAGCTCGCTTCCTGTAGTTCTGTGGGCTTCGTCTATCAGAACAAATATGTTTGGCCTTGTATTTATGTTCGCAGGCATTTCCCTGAATTTATGGATCATGACTACAATAATTCCTCTGTAATCCGATCTCAATAACTCATTCAGCCGGGCAATTGAAGTTGCAGGTTCGATATTTTTGATATTCAAAGCTAACAAATTCTTGATCATCTGTTCTTCAAGCTCGTTACGGTCAAGCATAATTAGAACAGTCGGTTTGTCCAAATCGTCTGACTTAAATATCAGTTCGGCAGATTTTATCATAGTGTAAGTTTTGCCGCTACCCTGCGTATGCCAGATCAATCCTCTTTTCTTAACGCTGTCTTTCGCCCTCTCTACAATTCTTTCTACAGCAGTCACCTGATGCTGCATCAGGATCATTTTTGTCAATTCGTCGTCTTTCTCTGCAAAAATCACATAATCTTTTATAAACTTTAATATCCGATCAATCGCAAAAAATGATTTAACTTTTGCTTCAAGATTTCCTTTCTCCTCATGCTTCCAGTTGAAAATAAACCTCTTTGATAAACTCCAGCTTACTCCGTAAGAAAAACCGATTGCCTCGGTAGCAGTAACGATCTGCTGAGGAACAAACATTTCAGGCGTCTCATTGTGATAACGGCGGAGCTGATCAATCCCGAGATCAATAGCCTCGTCTTTCGTAGCGTTCTTGCACTCAACAGCAAGCACCGGAATACCATTGATCAAAAATACTATATCCTCACGATTCCCATAATGTCCGTTATTAAAATAATACTCCTCAGTTACTTGGTAAACATTATTCTTCGGATTATCATAATCAATCAAAATTAAATTCGGCTCACGATTCTCCTCTTTATCAAAATATGTTCCTTCATTGCGAAGATATTTATAAAAATCCCTGTTACCGTAAATATCAGCATGAAGAAGCGTAAATCTGCTAATCAAAGCTCCATCTGTCTCCGAATAATTAGGATTAAATTCTTTAACTTTCTTATAAAGTAAATCTTCAAAATACAATGAGCCTGATTTCTTGTTCTCAGGATCAAGACCTCGCCTACTATCAGCCTCTCCGCGAGTAACAAGATCCCATCCTAAATCATGGGCATATTTAAGAATCCGTTCCTGCACGATTTTATATTCAGATGGCTTAGGCATAATCATAATCTCCAAAGCTGCTTTAATTTTTTCAGTAACTAGATAATTTTTTATCGAATCCCATATGATCAATTTTAATATTGGTATGTTTTTCAAGAATTTCTTTAAAATCATCAAACACATTGTTTTTTACATCTAAACAATTAAAAAGATAATCTACAATTACAAAAAAGCATACAATTCTATCATTCCTGATACTATCGAATTTATTTATCTTAAAAGGATATTTTGGTCTAATCGCAAGCTCGCGGTTCCACACCCTCGCATGATGAGCGCACAAGTTCCTCACATATGTAAAAAAATGGAGCCAAGATTCCAAAACAGGAGCAGGTATATTGTATATTTTAGATATTGCTTTTTGATCTGCAAAATTTAATCCCTGGTACAGCTTCGAAATTGAACCAAAAGTCATAGTTTCTGCAGCCATCCAAATAGGAAAATGTTTTGATTTTTTGTATTTTGCCTTATAGTGCAGCACGAATGTTTCTGTTGATCTGTTTAGCTCCTTATTGAAATTTTTATACCATGAAGCATGTTTGAATTTGGGATTGAAATTTGAATTATCAACATATCCGAATGAACCAAACTTCAAAGCCATGTAATGGCATATTGCTGTTCTAAATGCTACTTCTATAGTTTCAAGACAACCAAGTAGTTTTAATCTTAATTTTCTGTCGAATTCATATAAATTAATTATGTCTTCCCATTTTGTGCCTGAATTAAAGATATCTTTTTTTAATTGAAATGGCAATGCGTAAGCACTAAGTCTATAATAATTTAAGCGACTGAATATTTTTTCTGCAGATTTTGGATCGTCAACAATAAGTCCTCTTTGTTGCCAAATAACAACTTGATCAGCGAATGTTTTGTAGGGTTTTGTGTATTTCATTATGATTTCCTATGAATAGAAAAGCCTTCCAATTTAAGCATTGCTAAGAGGCTCGGAAGGCGTGTTTTTCTAATTGTAATGTAAATGTTTTTTTTACTCATGTCAAACTTTTTGTTTTATTTTTTTAGGTTATTATTCTACTCTATCCTTTCGTATGAGTAAACATTTTTGAAATTCTTGTTGATATATGAACCTATCGAAGGTGCATTTATTAATCCTTCGTATTCGATCAAAGGCACTTCTTTATAAGTGTAGAGCATACCGTTATTGAATCTGACATATACCATTCTTTCGTTTTCGTCATAGCCTATTTGAGCTACATTTGATGATACGACATCAATCATTTGTGGTGTTGGCATCTTCCCCTCCTTCTAATTTTTGATTTCTCCAGCAATTTGTAAGCTGCTTGTAATCTTCAATTGTAAAATTGTAATCTTCATTCCATTTTAGCGATACTTTTGGATCTTCACTTTTCGGAGCATTAGTGGCCTTAAAAAATTTCATTCGAGAAGGTATTTTGACGGCTTCTCCGGAAACTATACATTCACCCGTGCGCAAACTCGGTAGTAGATCAATCATTGTTTGGAGTTCGTCTTGAATTGCCGATCTGACATGACCTCTATCCTTTGAATTATTCATCCTTAGGGCAATTATTGTTCCACATTGACTGAGAACCGTTTCGTCTAGTTCTGATGGCCTCTGAGTAGCCAACATCAAACCAACGCCATATTTTCTGCCCTCTTTAGCTATTGTCTGCACTGTCTTGGAAGATATTGAATTCTCACCAGCTTTAAGATAATTATGAGCCTCTTCAAGTATTATCATCAATGGCTGCTCTTTGCCACCGACTTTTAAATTTTGACCCCAAAATAAAGCATCGTAAACAATCTTTAACAATGTTCCTGAAATTGAAGTCATTATTTCTGATGGGATACCTGATAAGTCAAGTATTGTAACTGGTTTATCTCCGCCCAGCCACTCAAAAAGGAGATTACTTAAATCTTTTCTACAACGCCCAGTTAAATCAGGCTTATATTCACCTGGATTGAAAAGAAATTTATACCTACTATCTTTTAATTTTATTCTAACACTATCCAAGAAACTTAGAATGCTTTTTGCTTGGTGATTCAAAAATGGTCCGCCAGCCATTGCTGGTTCGTAAATATTTGATAGTAAATTTAGAGGATCTCCTTGTCTAGTAATTCTTGTTTTAGTATTTGGATCTCTACTCACTCTAAATGTCTGTCTTTCAAAATCATCAAGATCAAACCATAAATGTTCTAAACTAAATGGTATTGGTGCGCCAGCAGTTATTACTTCGTTGGCTACTCCATAATTATAATCAAGATTAACTTTTATTTTAGCCTCTAATACTTTTTCTCTAAAATAGTCTTTGTTTTGATCGGTTAGATTACCAGAAAATATACTTATCAATTCCTCAAACGGTAATGCCCAGTAAGGTACATATAGCTCGTTTTCACCAACTCTGGCGTTTATTTTATATACTTTACTCTTGTTTTTCAACACAGAATTATACTCGCCATGTGGATCAATTACGAATATTCTTGAGTTTTTATATTTTTTATCAACAATAGCTTTTAAAATTACAGCTACAGCGTTTGATTTACCGCTACCTGTAGATCCGACAATTGCGCAATGCCTTGAAACGAGCTTATCTAAATCAATTTTAGCTTGCAAGCTTTCGGAAACACTAATATTCCCAACAGTAATAGAAGTATCATCTTTATAACCGCCATATATAATATCTAAGTCCGCAATAGTTACTAAATGAACTTTGTCTCCTGTTGTTGGGGATTGCGATATACCTCTATCAAATTTACAACCTGTCTGTTCACCTACTAG
>DFZN01000040.1 GCA_002382735.1 bacterium UBP11_UBA4055 | reverse complement strand
CGCCGTTTATGATCTTGTAAACATCTTCTTTCACCCCGCCGGCGTATTCGATAAGTTCCGATGTAGGCGTACCTATCCTGGCCAGAACATTCTTCGGGCTGCTTATAGATTCTCCGGTCACCGAGACCACTCTTTCGTAAAATGGTTTGTTGAGAGCGACAGCCTCATAAACCGCATTTGCGGTTCCGACATTCGAAACAACCGCGCCGACATCCATCGGGAGCTTGCCTGACGGCACTTCCCTTCCGGTGACCGCGTTGATCAGCTGTTTCTCGCCGCCCTGAGGGTATTTGACCTCAAGCTCTACTACTTTTATATTTTTTTCCGAAGCGGTCTTTTCCCGCATAATCTTTATGGATAACGGCTTGTTCTTTTCGATCCCGATAATGCCTTCCGGCGCGGCGACCGCTTTCATCATCAGCTTGAGGCCTTCGATGATCGTTTCAGGACTTTCCTGCATCAGGCGGTCATCGGCGGTCAGGTAGGGTTCGCATTCGACACCGTTGAGAATTATATATTCTATCTTCTTGTCAGCCGGCGGCGAGAGTTTGACATGGGTCGGGAATCTTGCCCCGCCCATTCCCGCTACACCCGCGGCGGCGATCTTTTTCCTTATTTCGTCCGCCGAAAAGCCTGAATATTCAGTCTTCTGTCCGACTCCTTCGTACATTTCGTCCCTGCCGTCATTTTCAATAACGACCGCATCGGACTTGTTACCTGCGGCGTCGGTGATCTTCGCTATCGCTTTCACCTTGCCGGATATAGAGGCGTGCACCGGGACCGACACGAATCCGCCGGCTTCCGATAAGGGCTGCCCGACCTTTACCTCGTCGCCCACGGCGACTATCGCCTTTGACGGCGCTCCGATGTGCTGGTGAAGGTGAATTGCCGCGATCTTCGGGGCGGGCATCTTTTCGATCGGCATCTTCTCTGAAAAACTTTTGCCGTCCGGCGGATGGTATCCCCCCTTGAATGTGTATTTCATAAACGACCCTCTCCTTTCATTAAAAATAATCGCGTGGAAAATAAAAATCATTTGCCGTTTAGTCAATTTATTTTCTTATAAATTTATTTTGCCGTTTTCCGCAAAAAGGATTATAATTCAAGCATAAATAACTTGAGGATAAAGATGAAGACAGCTATATATCCCGGCACATTCGACCCCCTGACGAACGGACATCTCGACCTGATCGAAAGAGCTTCAAAACTCTTCGCAAGGCTGATCGTTCTCGTTGGAGAAAACACAGCGAAAAAACCTCTTTTCAATGTTGATGAAAGGATAAAGATGATAAAGGATTCTATAAAACATCTCAAAAATGTTACGGTCGATTCCAATTCGGAACTGACAGTAGAATATGCCCGGAAACATAATGTGAATATTTTAGTAAGAGGTGTCAGAGCTTTTGCGGATTTCGAATATGAACTTCAGATGGCGTTGATGAACAGAAAGCTTGACGAGAATATTGAGACAGTGTTTTTGATGCCTAAAAACGAATATTCATATCTCAATTCCTCGCTGATAAAAGGTATCGCCGATTTCGACGCGGACATAAAGGATTTTGTGCCTAATGCTGTAATAAAAATGCTTAAGAAAAAGAAAATCAGAGGATAAAATAATGAATGAAAATAAGATCACTTTAACTGATGATTTCAACATTTTCAATTTAATTAGAAATTTATGGAAAGACCGAATACTTTTCATGGCAATAATAGCAGCTTTCGGCATAGGAAGCATAATTTACACTTTGGCTGTAGATCCTATATGGGAAGTAATTTCAGTAATAAAACCTGCTGATCCTTCAGAAGAAACTACACTGAACGAAGCATCACCTATCATCGGTCTATCGCTGGGAGGATATTCACACGATCCTGTGATAAATAATATTCTTATTACAATAAAATCAGACACTTTCCTCGAGCAGTTTTATCATAAGTATAAGAGTAGTATTGAGCTATTCGATTTTAAAGAGAAAGACTACGAAGGCATGGACCAGAAGCAAAAAGCGGAAATGATGCGTCACAACGCATTGGAGAAACTTCATAAAGTAATAGATTTTCAAGTAAATTCAGACCATAATACCATAACAATATCAGTTAAACTTAAGGACAAATATTTTGCCTATGATTTTCTCAACGATTTCCTTTCTACCCTCAAGGAATATATAGTAAAACAGAACACGGAAGAGATGGAAGAGGACTTCAGGTTCTATTCAGAACTCTCACAAAAATCCAATGACCCGATGATAAGCCAGATGCTTGAAAAGAAAGTCATGGAGAAAATGGAAAAAAAATATAAACTGACATCGAATGTATTCAGAATAGTCCAGAAACCTGCTGTACCTGCAAAAAGGATATTCCCGAAAAGAACAATGACGGTTGTCGTTGTTACGATGATCGGAACTCTCTTTTCGTTAATGATAATCTCATTAAAACCGGTCTTTATTAAAATTTATAAAATGCTTAAGGATAATCCTGCTTGATCCCGGATTCATTTTATTATATACTGATCTCCATAGTGATTTTTTCCATACTTCTGGCATGGCTAAAATCCGGCACAATATTTAATCCCGTTTCTTTCTTTACTATATGGTGGGGGTCGTTCATATTTATTTCCAGCATAAATCTTGTCGGGATCAGAACGCCAAGAATAGGCACTTTCTGGGTCTTACTCACTGCGCTTGCTTTATATTCGATCGGATCTGTCACATTTTTAAAAAGCAGATCATCCGGACACAGAATAGAACCTGTTTTCATCACTTCTCATGTCACGGGTGAAGAGAATTTTCTTCTAAAGATTTTTCTTTACGCACAGATCGTAACGACTGTCATACTCATTGTGTTTTTGAGAAAGAGCATAGGCATACTCTCTTCGCTTGATGCAGGCACATACAGATTCCTTGTTTATACTGATGCAGGCATTTTCGAGGGACATAAACTTCTGCTCAATTATTATATCAGGCCATCAGTTTTTACGGCTATGTTCGTCACAATGGCGGGAGTGTATCTGGGTTCTATTAAAAAAAAATATTTCATTTTAGCTGTAATGAATATTTTCATATATAGCACTGTAATTCTTGGAAGAAGCTCGGTAATACTTCTGATCATGTGTTCAGTCATCGGATTGGCCTATATGTATGACAGCGGTCTTATAAAAATAAAAAAAAGGTATGTAGCGCTGATCCTCGTTCCTTTCATTTTCTTAGTATCAATGAGTGTTTTCAGGAGATCGCAATATCTTGCGAACAAGTCTGGAATGGAGATTGTTGCCCGATACTTTATATGGTATCTTACTGCACCTTTCAGTGCCTTTGATTATTTTCTCAATACATACAGAGAAGGAATCGATTATGATTTTACGCATTTTAGAAGCGTTCTTGGTGGAATAGAAGAATTCCTTGAACCTCTCATTAAAAAATTTTATCCGAAATTCAGTCAGATAAATAATTCCTCGTATAGCATAATTGCGGAATTCAGGGATTTCGGCGGGCCGGCTACGCATCACAACTCACATTACACTATGCTGTTCACATTTTATAAAGACGCCGGAGTTATTGGTGTCGCATTATTTTCATATTTTTTCGGCGCCCTTACCTCATCCGTATATAATTCTTTCAGAAATAACACTCATCTTTTTAACCTCATCATACTGATCTTACTCACTTATTTGAGTATAATGGGCACAACAAGGTGGGAACTAATGTTCGCATGGCCCTGGACAATAATTATCCTATCATTCTTAGTCACTAAGAAATTCATTTTCGAGAAGAAAGTACAGATTTGATGATAGTTAACTTTTTTTGTATTCCCTTATTATCACAGCCGGATTGCCGCCCGCCAGAACATTTGACGGAATATCTTTAGTTACTACACTGTTCGCGGAGATCACGCTACCTTCTCCGATTTTAACACCGGGCAGTATTAAACAACCCGCACCTATCCATACATTGTCGCATATTTCCACTTCTTTTGGTTCGTCTTTTGAATTGATCCTGTTCGGGGGATCCTCGAAAGAAAGTTCATGACCGTTCGAGTCTATAATATTACAGTTTGCGGCGATCAGACAGTTCTTACCGATACTTATTTTCTTGTAGGCGTGCAGACAGGATCCGTGTACTCTTGTGTTGTCTCCTATGATTATCGACGCTCCTTTTCTGTCCGCATACAATTTCACCGGCGAGTGGAGGTTTATATGGTATTCCTTGTTCCACGATGTCAGAGTAACATTTTTACCTATTACCAGAGAAGCATCGTCATCTATCTCGAACAACGGAATACCGTTAAGGATAAGGCCGCTACCGAACTGAATATTCGGTCTTTTTAATTCTGTAAATAGAAATATTCTCTTTCTGAGTCTGTAAATCCGGTCTTTGATCTTTATTCCTGTATACCGCAAAAATCCGTACATATGCTAAGCTCCCTGTAGTTTTATTTTCTGCAAATATAAATATAAAATTTAAAATGAACAAAGTTAAGATATTTTTCGTATATTTACGGAGTTTTTATTGAAATGATGGTAAATATTTAAAATGTATAGAAGCAACCTCATAAACCTTTTTATTTCATACACAGGTCTTTTCCTGGGTCTGTTCAATACTTTCTTCAAGCCAAAGGTTATGACATCAGAAGAGATTGGTATCATAGGTACGATTCTTTCTCTTACAGCCCTGCTTCAGCTTTTTTCACACTCAGGTCTTCTGGCAGTCATTATGAAATTTTACCCTGTTTACAAAGAAACGGATAATAAAGCCAAATTCATTTCGTCGGTAATTGTCACTTCGTATATTCTGCTTAGCTTTATACTTTTGCTTCTCTATTTCGGCAAAACTCTGATAATATCTTATTACGGAGGAGGACCTATCGGGGATTATTTTATTTATATTCCTGCATACCTCATCCTCTCTCATTCGACAGAACTTTTCGAAAGAATGTCAAGAGTACTTTTTGTTTCAGTAAAATCAAACATGATCCGAAATGTTTATTTTAGGATCGCGAACTGCACCTTTCTGATCCTGATGTTCATATTTGCACTTGGTTTCAAAGTCTATATGCAGTTCTTTATGATAATGAGTCTGATAACTGTCATACAAATGATCTGGCTCTCAGTAAAACATCTTGATATTAAATGGACTTTAAAAGATCTAATACCGGATTTCAGATTCATGATGCGGTTTAAATCGTATTCGTTCTTCATGCTGGTAGCATCTATCTCCGGTAATCTTGCAAATAATTTAGATAAGATTATGATCGGGCATTATCTGGGCCTAAGCAAAACAGGGATATATGTGATCGCAATAACTGTTACAAGCATGATGAATATAATATTCGAATCTTTCTCAAGAATAACACAACCTAAACTTTCAGAATATGTCCAGTCTGACAACATACCTGAATTGAGAAAAGCTTATTATGAAAATCTTTACAGTAACATACAATTTGGTGTGATCGTTTTTGTTCTTATATCTGTCTTTTCGCATGATATTCTGTTGATCCTGGGGAAAGAGTATGCGGAAGGAGTAGCAGTAATAGTAATTATCGCCATTGGTCAGTTATCCAATTTATCAATAGGTATGTGCGGAGAGATATTATCTCTTTCAAAATACTATAAATTCGATTTTTATTCGAGAACTGCTCTGATTTTTATAGTCATAGCTTCGAACGCTGTATTTATTCCTCTATTCGGAATAACCGGAGCTGCAGTAGCCACAAGCTCGAATCTCATCATTTACGACATTTTCAAAATGATCTATGCTTATAAGAAATTCGGCATCCATCCTTTCACAAAGACAACCCTTAAGTTTTATATATCAGGTTTTATTATAGCAGTACCCGTATGGTTTCTAAGGGGCGTTATTCCAATGAATTTAATAAATTTATCCTTCATTTCATTCTTTTCTTTTCTCGTTTATGACGTTATCTTGGGATATGGATTTGATTATGAATATTCCATATTAAGAAAAATTAACAAAAAAATCTCCGGGTAATTTATGCAAAGACTATTTATTCTTACAAATTCCACAGGATCAGTTCCTCAGAAACTTCACGAGACTGAATCATTCTCAACTGAGCTGGTCAAAGAGTATTTTATCGACAAGTCTTTTGAAGTTCAAGTCTATACATTCGATAAATTTATTTCAGAATTTTCAGACCGCAAAAACATCATAAAAGGTTCCTTCTTCATATATGCAAGCTCGCAGTATCCTGAATATTATTCGTCTATTGAGGATATACTTCTGCTGATCAAAACATCCGGCGGAATACTTATACCCGATTTCATTCATTTCAGGGCTCACGAAAACAAATATCTCCAGGAACTGATAAAAACCGATCTGGACATATCTGCACCCGGATCGATTCTCGTAAGCACTATTGAAGAAGGTATGAGAAAGATTAAAGATATTAGATATCCTGTGGTCGGAAAACTCTCTTCAGGATACGGCAGCAGCTCTGTTAGCCTTTTGAAAAATGTGAATGAGGCTTCAGAATATCTTAATAAAAATTTAACCGACATCGTAAAGAAAAGAAAGAATATTTTCAAGTACAGAAAGAAGATCGAAGAATATCGGGATAAATATCCTTTAAAAGCCGGTAAAATAGTTTTTCAGGAATTTATTGAGGGGTTAGAGAACGATTGGAAAATAGTTATTTTCGGCAACAAGCTTTTTTATCTTAAACGATTTATAAGACCCAATGATTTCAGAGCATCAGGAAGCGGCAATTTCGACAATTCTCAGCCTCCAAATTCTGAACTTATGCGTTTTGCATTCTCGGTAAAAGATAAACTAAACACTCCGTGGGTATCTCTCGATATTATTCAAAAAGAAGACCGTTTTTATCTTATCGAATATCAGTGCGTTCACTTCGGTATGTACACAGTCATGAAAAGCAGATCTCATTTTGTGCTGAACGGAGATACTTTAACTGAATCTATATCACCAGTTGATGCCGACACGCTTTTTGCGGAGGAACTCTATAATTACATTAACGGAAATTATATAGATTAGTATGAACTCAGAAACAACTCCGGCAATATCGGTTATAATGTCAGTTTACAACAGTGAACAATACCTTCAGGAATCCGTTGACAGTATTCTGGATCAGACTTTTGATGACTTTGAATTCATTGTTACCGACGACTGTTCAACTGACGGTTCTTTTGAGATCATAAAATCTTACGCAAAAAAAGACAAAAGAATTAAATATTTCAGAAACTCTGAGAACATCGGACTGACAAAAAGTCTGAATTTAATGTTAGACATAGCAAAAGGTAAATACATAGCCAGAATGGATTCCGACGATATCTCAATGCCTGAAAGGTTTTCTAAGCAATTCGATTTTATGGAAAACAATCTTGAAATAGGCGTTTTAGGTACAAATATCAGATTCTTTGGTAATTATAATGCCGATTCTGATCTTCCAACAAGTAACAATGATTTAAAAGCCGAACTTCTTTTCAGAGATATTATCATGCACCCGACCGTTATGATCAGACGCTCGGTTATGGATGAAAACAATTTGAGATACGATGAGGATTTCAGGATAAGCCAGGATTTCGATCTGTGGAGCAGAATGATCAGCTTTACTGAATTCGCAAATATGCCTGAAATTTTATTGAAGTACAGGTTCGTGGATTCGAATCTAACAAATTCCACTAAAACAGAATACAGAGAATCGTTTCTGAAGAAAATTTTCATCACTCAGCTTAAAAGACTCGGAATAAACCCTTCAGATGAAGATATCCGTTTTCATATTATTCTTGCTTCAAAGAAAAAAATCAGTAAAATCGATGATCTTTCAGGCATTAAATTATGGCTGGATAAAATTGCAGAGAAAAATAAAAAAAAGTTGTTCTACGATCAGGCAGTTATCGAACGCGTATTATCGAAGTACTGGTTCTCAGCCTGCACTAATTCAACCGGATTCGGTTTGAAAACTTATTTCAAATATAAAAATTCCCAGTATATAAATCAGTACGATCCGGGTTTAATATTGAAGTTTCGATTCCTGCTAAAATGCATGGTTGTTTATGAAAGAAAATAAGAAAAATATAGGCCTGCTTCTTAGAGATTTTAATATCATCGGAGGCATAGAGAGGGTTGCTTCTACATTGTCATTCGGACTTTCTGAATATTTTAATGTCTTCGTTATCGTATATTCAGATAAAAACAGAGCTTTCGATCACTCGGGAAAACTTATCGTTTTAAAGGGAAGCAACGGTTACAGGCTCACCCGTTTTTTTAATAAAATATTCAGCCTTAGAAAGATAATAAAAGAAAATAATCTGGATTCAGTAATCTCGTTCGGAGAGCATTCAAATTTTCTCAACATAATCTCAAAAAGCAGTAATAAGGCTATACTCACTATTCACAGCTATAAATCAAAAGAAGAGTCCGAGAGAGGGGACATAAGAGGATTTATCAATAAGATACTGATAAAGTTCCTTTATAACAAAAGCGACAGAATTATTACAGTTTCTGAAGCGTTAAAAGACGACCTGTCAGCCAGTTTTAAAATTAAACCGTCAAAAATAACGCCTGTTTATAATCCTTTCGACATAGTAAAGATAAGGGAACTTTCAGAAAAGGGGGTTCCGAAAGATTATTTAAGATCAGGCAGAGAAATAGTCCTCATAACGATCGGAAGAATATGCGGTACAAAAGCTTTTTGGCATTTGATAAGAGCCCTTTCGGAATTAAAAAAGGATTTTCCGGAAATCAGGCTCGATATTGTTGGTGAAGCATATTTACCTGCTGAAATTGAAGTTAAAAAAAAGCTTACCGAACTGATCAATGACTATAAAATGGAATCAAGTGTGACCTTTATTGATTTTACGCCCAATCCTTACCCGTTATTGAAGAACGCTGATGTTTTTGTTTCAAGCTCGATACTTGAGGGATTCGGAAATGTAATAGTCGAATCAATGATCTGCGGAATACCAGTAGTGTTCACTGACTGCAAAGCCGGCCCGCGCGAGATAATAGCACCGGGAATAGGACGGCCTAAATTAAAAAATGAAATCGAATTCGCTGAATTCGGCATATTAACGCCCGTCTGCGACGGTAAATACAGAGATGCTGATATACCTCTTATTAAGGAGGAAAAACTGCTCGCTGATGCCGTTAAACATCTTTTGAAAGACAGTACGATGCACAAGAAATATTCCGAAAAGGGAAAGGTCCGCGCGCTTGATTTTGATTCGGAAAAGATCATTCGGGAATATGTTAATGTGATCGAAGGGAGTCATTAATGGTCTTCGGAATTGAGATAAGCGTAATAATTCCTGCATATAATGTAGGTAAATTTATTTCAGGTACTCTTGGCAGCCTTAAGGCACAAACATTCAAAGATTTTGAAGTGATAGTTATAAACGACGGTTCTTCAGATGATACTGCGGAAAGGATAATATCATTCAAATCGGAATTTACGAATGAGATGATCCTGATCGATCAGAAAAATTCAGGCGTAAGCAGAAGCAGGAATGCGGGAATAG
>DFZN01000039.1:5673-91416 GCA_002382735.1 bacterium UBP11_UBA4055 | reverse complement strand
CCTTCTTCGTCGCAGCCTCGATATGTTCAGGTCGCTTAGGTCACACTAAGCTCCCCTTCAATATCACGACTGCTCCTTGAAGGATTTTGCATTTTAGAACAAATACCTAAGCTTGCGTTGATCTACTGCATCGCATTAAGATATAATCAGTCATTTAACTTTAAGTAATTAAAAGCCCCGAAAATTTTCGGGGCTTTTTATTTGTATCATAAGTACTATTTGACCAGAAGCATTTTTCTGGTAAGCTTTTTGTCTGCAGTCTCCAGCATATAAAAATATATCCCGCTGTTGAATTGCGCTGCGTCAACGGTTACTGAGTAAGAACCCCGATTCATCTTTCTTTCCAGAACATTCCTGACCAGCTGTCCTTTGGAATTATAGATGCTCAGTTTTATATCCTGAGAAGAAGGAACAGAGAAATTTATTGTTGTAACAGGGTTGAACGGGTTCGGATAGTTCTGATTAAGAGTAATGTCATCAGGTATCAGGCTGTCTTCCCCGTCAATACCCAAAAGTATATTCGTTGCCAGAATGTTGTCTATCCAGGCGCAATCAGATCCGCCTGATATGCTGCTGTCTTTTTTGTATTCCCATGTGAAAGTATGAACGCCTTGTGAAACAGGATATGTCATGTATGCCCAGTTCAATTCGCCGCTCCAGCTGTTCTGTAATACTCCGTCAATATAGAAATTAAGCTTATCATATCCGGATTCCGAGGAAGCTTTTCGATAAAAAGTCATCATTCCGTTCTCAAGGTATTCGAAGCTTACTTTCATAGTTGAATACTGACCGTCGGTGATCATTCCTGATCTTGAAGAATATTCTCCGGCATAAAAGATCGTGTTATCAGTCGTCCACTCCAAATTTCCTTCAAATACCCAAGGATTACTTGTGAAATCTCCGGTTTCGAAGTTCTCGGTCATTCCAACATTAAGATCGAATGAATAAGTGTCCGAATATCCGCCCGTCGTATTCAGGTTAAGTTCGAAGTTCAAACCGGTTCCGCTCTGGATGCTTTCTGAGAAATCGACATTAAATACAATGTCAGTAGTTTTCTCGCCTTCAATTAATGATATCAGCTGAGGTGCAGAAATAGTTACATCCGCCCCGGTCGTTTCTGTTAAAGCCGCCGTAACATCAGACAGGTCTCCGGTGCCTGAATTTTCTACCGAAACAGTGATGTTCTTGCTGTCTCCGGGATAGACCGCATCCCCGTCAAATGAATACCCGTATGATAAATTCGGAGATTCGGCTTCAAAGTCTATCCAGCTGTAATATGTGTTCTTCGATGTGTCATTTATTGTTATGTCGATCCTGATCTTTTGTCTGTCTGGTACATTGGCAAATATTGAGTAGCTGAAAACGGAGGTTCTTTTGACAGAATCCGCAGCAGCTATGTCGGGGTATGTTTCCTGAAAGTCGTTTAAGATCAGATATTCGCTTTCGGTTGAAGCGGTTACAGTGATCCCTTCTGATGAGGCGATACCAATATTCTTAAGCTCAAGATCAATTGTGCCGTTTTCACCGAAATTGACCGTAGAGAATGTATAATCATTTTCAAGAAGATAAGGTCCGGTTGGTTCGCTGACCGGTATTGATGCGAAATAAGGTTTTT
Source organism: bacterium UBP11_UBA4055 (assembly GCA_002382735.1). Taxonomy (GTDB): domain Bacteria; phylum UBA4055; class UBA4055; order UBA4055; family UBA4055; genus UBA4055. The sequence goes on along the minus strand of DFZN01000039.1, from coordinate 89,801 downwards.
TGAACTGCGAAGTAACAGTAATGTGAGCATAACCGCTTATAAACGGATCGATTGTAACAGCCGCATATCCGGTTTCGTCAGCAATACCTACCCCATGCAAAGTTCCGGAATCGTCGGTAATGGCAATATATGAGCCTTTCAAAGCTTGAATTGTAAAATAATTTTCCCCAAATGGCATTTCACTGGCGTGTGAAACGGGGTTAACTCCGGGTACACCCATATATACCATCAGAGAGGGATCTCCGAAGAGATGGTATGACGACCAGTATGAACTTGTAATTGATGTATTGAGCCGTTCAACAGCCATAAGCCCTACATGTTTCATGCCTGCCTGAGTGGAATATCCGAGAGCCATTACGCCGTCATACATTCCCGGATTTGTTGTATCGAGCGGCGGAGGTATCTGATTCGCAGCTGCAAGACCGACACCCATGGCGAGATCTTCGTCCCAGTAAGTTGACATAGAGGCACCGATAAATCCGATACCGCCTTTGTCTGCAGCATTGAGCCATGACTCGCCAAAGCATTCAGCATCGCCGAACGAACCTGTGAGGCAGCAGTTGCCGACAACGAGCGGGTATTTTTCGGAGTTCGTTAAGCTGTTAACATTAGTGATCGAAAAAGAAGGATCAGCAAAGCCGCCGTTGTAACCGTGGGCAGTGTAATTATAGAATGAAATACCTGAAGATACATAATTTATGATCTCCGTATTTACTCCTGGAGCATCCGAAGCCGGATAATAATAAGGTATCCCCGTGATGTTGACAAGCGTATTGTCCAAGGGATTACGATATGTATCGTTGAAATAATATGTCATTCCGTAGCTTATCTGAGGATTTCCGTGTGTCGAGGCATAAGACCCGTCCACTCCGGCGACCCCGACAACATTGGAAAGATAGCTCAGATCGGCTCCTGTTGTGAACTGTGTTTTCTCATACCATATCGTTTTATCAACCTGTGCTGCCAATTCGGCTTCCGATCTGACAGAAAACCTACCGACATAGATGGAAGGGATCCTGTTCAAATTACCTGTAGTCCCCATAACTCCGTAGAGGAGGTCGGATCTCGTTACACCTCCGGCAGACCCAAGAACCGGATTGACTTCAGAAAGCACACCGTAAGTTCCGTCGTGATCACCAACAATAAGAAGAAATGACGGTTTCGGGCTCAAGCTACCGTACTGACTTTCCACCCACGCGTCATTAACAGATATTGATGAAGATGATGAGACGAAATTGGTTATTACATTGAACCCTTTCTGAGTCTTCCAGTCAATAAATTCCTGCAGTTTGGCGTTACCGTCAAGGTTTGCGTTAGCCAGTATAAGATAGTTAACCGGATACTGTACAAGATCGCTTTTCGCGGGACTGTTCTTAATGTTTATCAGTTTCGAGAACGCATTCTCAAAGAACGGCGAATAATTCTCAGCCATCTTTGTGTAAAGTTCGTTTCCGCTTCCGTTGTATGTAATTTCCGCTTTAATATTTGTACGGATAATTAAAGAGTTCGCTGAAGGATTATAGGTCATTGGTCTGATCTCAAGCACACCGATATCAACGCCTCTCATGTTTCCGCTTTTCGTGATCGAAGCGGATCCGGAAGCTATATAAGATTTGGAATCATAGGCATTTTCGCTGTATATGAATTTCCTGTCTTCAGGTTTGGAGCTTTTTGAATATCCCGGCTGTGAAGGATATATCTTTGAGCTTATTCCGAAGTCGCCAAGAAATATCTCTTTTTCATCGTATGATAAAATTTTGACAGAAGGTTCAGATCCTTCAGGAAAGCCTGTGAGCTCTCTGAAAACAGGCAGGTCAGGTCCGCCGATATTATGCGAGTTTTGTGATCCGCTGAAACCGATCTTAACGAACTCACCTTTTTCTGTCATGACGGGAGTGTAAGACACCTCACTAACCGAAAATTCGATCGTAAATCCGTCAGGATTCTCAGAAATTATCCTGTACCCTGTTTTTGAACTGTCAGTCAGTTTTATATCTCCCGCAAAGAGCGTGATACAGGCTACAGAGAAGATGACCGCTAATATTTTTTTCATAGAAAACTCCACAATTTTTGAACAAATATACGCATATTAAAATACAAAAACAATGTCTTTATTCATATAATTATATATTGCTCAAGCGACAGTATTTAGTTAAATTTACACTTAACGCAAACAGAGGAACTGACGGTATGGAAAACAATCAGAATAATCTGGTATCTATATTCATTCCCGCATACAACGAAGAAGGGAATATTCCGGACTTGTTCGAAAAGATCAGCCGAATAGCTGAAAATGATCATTCTCACAGTTACGAACTGATCATCGTTAACGACGGTTCGACCGACAATACTGCCGGAAAGATCGAAGAAGGAAAAAGAAAATATGATTTTATAAGATCATTGTCGCATAAGAAAAACTTGGGACTGACAGAGGCTATGAGGACAGGGTTCCCTGAATGCAAAGGTGAATTGGTACTGTTCCTTCCAGGAGATCTGGAATGTGATCCTGAAGAGGATGTTCCTCTCCTTCTGAAGAAACTTGAAGAAGGGTATGATCTTGTGACGGGATGGAGGCAAGGCCGGAACGACGGCAAGATGCTGGCTTCAAAAATATACAATGTCGTTTCGAGAAACCTTTTCGATGTGAAAGTCCACGATATGAACTGGATCAAAGGTTTCAGAAGATGTGTTCTGGATGATCTTGAGTTAAGGTCGGACTGGCACAGGTTCATAGTGATGATGGCGGCGAACAAAGGCTACAGGATAGGTGAAGTAAAAACAAAATGGCACCCGAGAAGGTACGGAAGATCCAAGTTCGGACTGATGCGGTTCCCAATATCTTTGATCGATGTTCTGGTAGTAAAATTCAATATGGTGTTCGGATCAAAGCCGATGCAGTTCTTTTCCTTAATGGGAACATTAGCCATGGCTGCAGGCGTTCTCGGACTAATTTTTCTGGCAATATATTATTTTACGACTCAAACTCAGATAAGACCGCTGTTCACTTTATTCACTACACTGATAATTGCCGGAGTTCAGCTTTTCGTTACAGGTTTTATCGCCGAGCTGGTCGTTTCGCTGAGATCGGAAGTTGAGAACCTAAAAAACAGGATAGAAAAAAAGAAAAATGACGGAAAATGATCCGAAGATACTTATTCTGACTCACTGCTTCCCGTTAAGTCCGTCAGATATACCCGGAAATTTTATTTATGACCTCTGTATAGCCTTAAAACAACTCGGCGTAAAAGTGACTTTACTTACCCAGAAAATGGAGGGTGAAAGGGATAGTGATTTTCTTGAAAGATCGGGAGCGGAACTAGTTTATTTCGACTGGAAAGGCGGATCGGAAAGATTTTCGGATATAAAGCTGAGTTCGTTTAAAAATATATTTTCTGTTCTATCTCTGATCCTTAAGGGAAGGAAAAAGTTCAAAGAGCTGATGAAAGATAATGATTTCGATCTGATCCTGAACTGCTGGATAGTTCCTTCAGGCATCTGGAGTTATGGTGCGAACACAAAACACAAAACTGCTGTATGGGCTTTAGGGTCAGATGTGAGCGTTTACAGTAAAAAAACTCTGTTCAAGTTTATATTAAAGAAAATTCTCACACAAGCAGACATGGTATTTACGAACAGCCTTCACAACTCCGGTGAAATAAAAAAAATATTCAACGCAAAAAGTTCGATCCTTTACACAGGCAGAAAGCTTCCTCCTTCATCAGTCGTTTACAAAGCTGAATCGAAGCTGAAGCTCTCCTTCATCGGAAGGCTGGAAAAAATAAAAGGACCCGACCTGCTGATCTCCGCGCTCATTTTATCAAAGATAAGCGATCTTGAGGTTAAGGTCGTGGGTGACGGAAGCATGAGAGCCGAACTGGAGAGTGCTGTCGAAAGCAACGGACTGTCCGGTAAAGTTCGCTTTCTCGGCATGAAGAATGCTTCTGAGATATCGGATGTTCTTTCAGGATCGGACTATCTTGTAATAAGCTCAAGAAGTGAAAGCATGCCTGTTGTATTCTGGGAGGCCATGCAGACCCGTACGCCTGTGATCTCGACCGATGTAGGAGATATTAAGCATTACTGCGAGGAGTTCAATGTGGGCAGAGTGTGCGGACCCGATGAAAAGTCTCTCTCCGATCTGCTGTGCTTTATAAACAACTTCAGACCGTTAAGGTCGATCCTGTCTGAAAATACAAAAAAGGCTGCCGGAACAGGAAATATACAGAACTCCGCCGAAATGCTGAAAAATCTCTGTAAAAATATTGACAAAGCTCAGTAAAGTGGATATATTTGGATGAGGCAAATCGGCAATAGAGCAATATTTGGAGAACGGAATTGGATTTGGTTAAAGAAAGACTTTACTACACGATAGGAGAAGTTTCCTCGATACTAGGACTCAATCCTTCGACGATAAGGTATTGGGAAAAGTATTTTTCTGCGCTCAAACCGTCAAAGAGGACAGGAACATCAAAAAGAAAATTCGATCTTAACGACATTCAGACGCTATTCCGGATAAGAACGATACTTAAAGACGAAAAAAGATCGATAAAGAAGGCTCAGGCGATACTTGCGGACTGGAAACCCGATATGAACCCCGAAGATTTTATAAGAACAGTCAATGAATCGAGACGCCCCAAACTTGTATTGAACGCAGGTAAATGCGACAGAATAAAAAAGATCATTTCGGAAATAAGAACTCACCTCGGAAAGATACAGTAGATGCTTTCACCGAATAACAGGAACAAACTTATCTCTCTTCTCGAGCATAAGAACTATCAGACAGCCGGAGATTCTTTTGTTATTTTTCCGGACGACACAGATACAATGGCAAGGATAATCAAGACCGCCAACAGGTTCGGGATAAAGATAGTTGTGATCGGCAGCGGATCGACTTTTGACGAATCGTTCAGACACTCAGAAAATTCTGTCTTTCTTTCCACGCGAAGGGTGAATTCGGTAGTGTATGTTGACAAAACGAATATGTTCGCGGAGTTTCAGGCGGGCTGCATATGGAAAACGGAATTCGGCAAGCTGACATCTGAAGGCATCACTTTTCCTTTAAACATCGGCAGTATAGGCGATAAAAGAACTTTCGGAGGAATATTTTCATCCCTGAAGAATGACAGCTGCGTCACAAATTTTTTTACGGGGATCGAATTTATTACTGCTGACGGTACTCTGATCAGGTACGGTTCGAGGACACTCAAGAATGTTGCAGGTTATGATCTTATTAAGTTCATGGCGGGCAGCATGGGGAAGTTCGGAGTGATCACTTCATTAACTCTCAGGCTGTTCCCGTCGGAAGACGGAAGTTGTAAAACTGTTGAAATAAAGGATATATCAGCTCAAAATTACAGAATTCCGGAAGGCAGGATATACAAGAATCTGATACTGGAGCTCGATCCGAACGGTGTGTTCCAAACGGACTGAAACCGGGAATAATTAACAAAAAATATTTTTTTTTGATTGACTTATTCAGATTTGTGTGATAAATTATCAGAGCAACTCCAAAGTCTGGAAAGGCTGATGAGAAATAAGATTCGAGCAAACATTAACCAATTATGGAGGAAAATTAATGAAAAAACTAATCACCATGATGCTTGTGCTTCTTGCAACAGGCATTTTCGCGATGGACTGGTACAGCACGAAAGAGAAGATCTCTGATGTCAGACCTGAGATCGCGGCAAAAGACACTTTGTGGTACGGCTACTATCCCGGCTACAAATATATATGGGGTGTAGCAGCAGAGAGAGCAGTAAAAATCAATGTGGATGAATTCGGACTGGAGTATCCGATAAACCTTAACGCGATTGATTCGTACCTGTATGACCCCGGTTTCGACTACATGTACAGAGTCTATGACACTGACGGATCAACACTTCTGTGGGAATCTCCGGTAGGGACAGCAGCCGATGATTACTATAACATCGCCTCTATTGATCCAGCGCTTGTTCTGAAGAACGATTTCTGGATCTCCGTTGTGCCTTTGAGCGGCGGAAACCCCAGGCTTATTTCTTCTGATGTAGTTGAATCAACACACAGCTATTTTGGAGCTCCGGGCGCGTGGAACGAGTTCAACAGCGGCGGTGAAAGATTCGAGTGGGTGATCGATTTCGCTCTTTCACCTTATATGGGCATTGATATTTTCCCTCCGCTTCTGAGAGATATTACCGGATTTGAGAATTTTGAAGGTTTTGACGCAACTGTAACACTTACAGTTCAGGATCAGAGCCCTGTTAATTCACCTATGCTCGGACAGTATGATATCGGTGCCGGCTGGATCAACTTTGATGTCACTCAGGCTAAGGGAACCTATACATTTGTAGGAACAATACCGGGGCAACCTGACGGTACTACAGCTAATGTAAGATTCTTCATGGAAGATAGCGAGGCTAACTCAGCATGGTCTGACATATATCAGGTTATGTGGTCAAGAGATCTTCCTCTTTTGAGCGAGGGTTTCGAGGGAGATTTCCCGCCCGCAGGATGGACTCTTGATACGGTAGGTTCAGGATTTGTCAAAGCGACTTCGGCTGAAGGAGCTCTGATTCACACAGGAAAAGCAGTTCTCTGCCACTGGGATACGGAATTTGACAACGCTGACTGGATATGGTCACCGGTAATTACTATCCCTGCAGTAAACTTCTGTACAGTTTCTTTCTGGCAGAGCTCGTACTGGACTTCTTATTACGAACTGCACAGAATGGTCGTTTCAACAGACGGCGGCGCTACATACGATGTGCTTTATGAGGGTTTCCCTCCTGAAGAAGAGCCTGACTACAGCCCTTGGGAACAAATCTTTGCAAGCCTTGCTGCTTACGCAGGAATGGATATTCAGGTAGGTTTCTACTACCAGGGTAATTATATGGACCAGTGGTTCGTTGACGATGTCCTCGTTCAGTATGACTACTCCGGACCTGAGATCGTAAGTCTTGTTGGTAATGAAGCACTTCTGCCTGTGATCGGAGCTTATGTTAACAATGAACTCATCATTAACGCGACAGTGTTCGATCTTTCCGGCGTGGCATCAGTTATAGGACACTATTCTTTTGACGGCGGAATAACTGTAGTTGACCTTCCTTTCGCTAAGGCGAAATCAGGCAATGAACTCTGGACAGCGACAATACCCGCTGAAGCAGCGGCAGTAACAGGAACGATTAATTTTGATATGGCAGACATCGGAGGCCTTGTATCACCTACAACAGCCGATTACCCGATAGAATTCGTGACAGATATTGACCCGCCTGTTATAAAATCAGTAAATAACAGACTTGTCTTCCTCAACGAGCCTATGAACCTCGAAGTTATATTTGAAGACGAATCAGCTATCACTTCTTGCACAGGATATTTCACAACTAACCAGAGTTCATGGTACAAATTCGAACTTACACCGGCTAAGATCCACGAATATACTTATCTTGGAACTATACCGGCTCAGGCTACTGAAGTATTCGACAACGGATTCGTTTATTTTGAAATCGCTGACGAAGCCGGCAATGTCCTGACAACTGATCAGTATCAGGTTCAATGGCTTGACGGACAGCAGGAAGTATTTGAAGATTTCGAATCAGGACTGGGTAACTGGGGTGTAACAGGAAACTGGGGTTTGGAAGTTGGAACTTATACTTCAGCGACAAATGCTCTTACTGAAAGTCCATACGGCGATTACACTGTAGGTAACACCTCTTTTGCAATGTGGGCTAATCCGATGGACTGGTCGTTATATTATGGTGCTGACATAGCTTTCTGGTGTAAGTATGATATTGAAGCCGGATTCGATTATATGTATTTCCAAGGTACAGGCGACAATGGAATGACATGGATTACTCTTGCTACATGGGACGGAGAAGGCGTTGACTGGCACGAGGAAAGAATATCAATGGACGCATTTGTCGGCCAGAATCAGGTAAGTTTCAGGTTCTATTTTATATCTGATGGAACAGCAGGAGGATCGAGCGCATATGAAGTTAACGGAATGTACATTGACGATATAACTCTGAACACATACAACGCTGATTACGCAGGACCTACTATAATCGCAGATCCTTATGCTCCGTTATTCTACGAGGGAGCTCTCGCTGAATATACCGATGCTATTCAGGTAATTGATATATCCGGCGTTGCAGGTCTTAGAGTGGATTATTCTGTTGACGGTGCGGCTGAAGAGTTCGTACTGGGAACTGACACAGGCGCAGGCAATATGTGGAGTTTCACAATTCCTCTGCAGGCTGCAGGATCACAGGTTAATTACAGATTTACAGCTGTTGATCTCTCTCCTAGGGGAAATCAGTCTGAAAAAGGTGTTTATAAGTACTTCGCAGGTGATCACAAAATATATGATGCAGGTATTGTAAGCTACTATATGACACTTGACGGTGCTGCATGGGCAGAGAAAATATCAATCGGCGGTGAATGGTGGTTCGCAGATCTGACTACAGCTCTGATCAGGAACTATTGCGACGCATCACATATTTCCGCTGACATGGTATTCCATGTCTGGGAAGATAATGCAGGCGTTCCCGGAGATGATATGATAGTTCCTTTTGATGTGACAGCAGAAGCGTCTCCGACAAATACAAGCGCTATGACAAGAATAGACCTCAGACCTTATGGTCTAAGACCGAACGGTGATTTCTGGATCGGAATAACAGCTCCTTACGGGATCGTATATTCTACTATGGAATCTACTGATGAGACAGGAACGACAGCTTATCAGAGATCATTTACCGGCTCATACAACGGAACAAGCTGGGACTGGACTCTCCAGGCTCTTGACAACTGGCATTTCAGAGCAGTTATAGGAGAAACTTCAGGAATCGAAGAAAATAATGTTCCTTCAGTTACTGAACTTAAACAGAACTATCCTAACCCGTTCAACCCGGCAACAACAATAAACTTCAATCTTGCAAAAGATGCAAAAGTTTCTCTCGTTGTTTACGATGTAATGGGAAGAAAGGTAGCTGACCTTGTTAACAAGAACATGGTAAGCGGTTCACACAAAGTATCATTCGACGCTTCGAATCTGGTAAGCGGCGTTTATTACTACACTCTAAAAGCGGGTGAAGTTAATCAGACAAAGAAAATGATGCTGATCAAGTAAACCTTACCTTGATATTAAAAAAAAGTCCGGCGTCGTCCGGACTTTTTTTTTGTCAAAATAACTTTACTATAAATAAAAATATTGTTATTTTTAGCGTCTGTTAAAAATGCAAGTAACACCGGAGAGAAAAAATGTCATACCCGTTTAGAGAGATCGAGAAGAAATGGAGAAAATACTGGGAGGAAAATAAGGTCTATTCGACTGATATGTCTTCACCTAAACCAAAATATTACAACCTCTGCATGTTCCCATACCCTTCGGGAGATAAACTTCACCTGGGGCACTGGTTCAATTACGGGCCGTTCGACACACATTCGAGATTTATGAAGATGAAGGGCTTTAATGTGCTTTCACCTGTGGGTTATGACTCTTTCGGTCTGCCTACGGAAAATTATTCGCTCAAGAATAACATTCATCCTGATGAGGCTACGAGAAAAAATATTACTAAATTTACCGAACAGTATAAGTCGCTCGGCGGAATGTACGACTGGGACCATTACCTTGAAACGAGCGATCCCAAATACTATAAATGGACTCAGTGGCTTTTTATTACATTATATAAGAACGGGCTTGCATATCAGTCTGACGGACTTATCAATTACTGTCCATCGTGCTCGACCGTTGTGGCCAATTCAGAGGTGTTGGCGGACGGAACGCATGAAAGATGCGGCATTCAGATCGAAAGGAAGTCGATCAAGAGCTGGTATTTTAAGACAACTGCTTTTGCGGAAAGATATCTTAAAGACCTTGACAAAACAGCTTATCCTGAAAAAACAAGGCTGATGCAGACAAACTGGATAGGAAGATCGGAAGGTGCCGTGATCACTTTCAAGGTCGCCAAGACCGATAAATCATTCGATGTTTTCACTACAAGGCCGGACACGCTTTATGGAGCGACCTACTGCACGCTTGCGCCTGAATCGCCGATTTTGTCGGAGATCGTTTCGGACACTCAGAGGGAAGAGGTTCAGAAATATATTGATTCGATCAAATCACTTTCAGATATCGACAGGCAATCGACAGTCAAAGAAAAAACAGGCGTCTGGACCGGAGCTTATGCGGTCAATCCCGTCAACGGCGCGGAAATACCTATCTGGATATCTGACTATGTTCTGATTTCCTACGGAACGGGAGCAGTTATGGCTGTTCCTGCGCACGATACGAGAGATTTTGAGTTCGCGAAGAAATTCAACATACCGATCAAGGTCGTAATTCAGCCGGAGGGAAAAGAGCTTGATGCTGAAACTATGACAGAAGCTTATACCGAAGAAGGCATCATGGTGAATTCTGCGGAATTTGACGGAACGCCGTCGGGGATAGGGATAAAAAAGGTGATCGATAAGCTCGAAAAAAACGGTTCAGGCAGAAGCCATGTGACATACAGGCTGCGCGACTGGTCAGTCTCGAGGCAGAGATACTGGGGCGTTCCGATCCCGATAATTTACTGCGGCAAGTGCGGTACCGTGCCCGTGCCGGAAAAAGACCTTCCGGTTCTGCTACCGCTCGATAAAAGCATCGACATCAAGCCCAAAGGGCACGCGCCTTTATCGCTCGTCCATTCCTACATAAACACTACATGCCCGGAATGTGGCGGACCTGCAAAGCGCGATGCCGAGACCATGGATACTTTCGTCTGCTCGAGCTGGTATTATCTCAGATATGTGAATACCGAGTTGGACGATAAACCGTTCGACAAGGAAGAACTGGCAAAATGGCTTCCAGTCGATACATACATAGGCGGAACGGAGCATGTGAACGGCCACATGATCTACTCAAGGTTCGTGACTAAAGCACTTTACGATCTCGGTTACCTGACATTCGATGAACCGTTCTACAAGGTCGTTCATCAGGGCATGATCACAAGAGACGGCGGTAAAATGTCCAAAAGCAAAGGTAATGTCGTATCTCCGGACGAATTCGTTGATCAGTACGGCACAGATGTTTTCAGGATGTATATGATGTTCATGACAAACTACAGGGACGGGGGAGACTGGTCGGATGACGGGATTGCCGGAGTGGACAGGTTCGTAAGCAGGATATGGAGGCTGATCAATGATAGTAAATTTGAGAATTCAGGCACAAAAGTAATAGATAACGATCTGAACTACAGGCTCAACTATACGATCAAAGAAGTGACTGCGGGGGTTGAGGACTTTTTCTTCAACACTTCGATCGCGAGGATGATGGAGCTTTTCAACGATATATCCGATTATATGAAAGACGAAAAAAGGTTCAATTCCGATTTCTATAACGAAGTAGTCGAAAAATTCGTGATAATGCTTCATCCGTTCATACCTCACATTACCGAAGAAATGTGGGAGATCATGGGTAATAAGCCTTCGATCTTCAATGTTGCATGGCCAACTTACGATGAAGCGGCTCTTGTGAAAAAAACTCAGGTCATAACCGTTCAGGTCAACGGGAAAGTCAGATCAAACATTACCGCACCGGCCGATTTTTCAGACGAACAGGTCAAAGAACTTGTATTTACTGATGAAAAAACCAAGCAGTTCTCGGACGGAAAGCAGCTTATCAAGACGATCCAGATTAACTCCAAGACAGGCAAGATGGTCAATCTGGTAGTGAAATAACATGGGCATAAAACAAAGTAAAAGGGCGGAAAAATTTCCGCCCTTTTCATTTTAGTCTATTATTTAAATTCCGTCTAGAACGAATCTGCGCAGTCGGTTATCTTAACTTTTTCGCACACCATGTATGACGGAACGGATATTGCGACAGGGCTTCTTCTGCCGTAAGTGTTCGATCCGTTGAACGAAACAGATTCAGAAGAGATCACCTTTACATTTCCGAAAACCGACTGGAAATTGTCCGTGATCCTCGAAGAGAAGATCGGGCTGACGATCTTACCGTTCTTTATAAGCACAGCGTTGAACCTTGAACTTCCTGTAAAAATACCTTTGCTTGCATTAGGAAGATTTATGTAGTGCAGAGCGGGAATGTAGAGGACAGTTCCCATATCTTTAACAGCTTTCAGCAGAGACTTATCTCCTTCGCCTTTTCCTGTAGCTAAAACTATACTTGTACCGCCGATATTGTGGCCCGTCGGTTTCTTTTTATACATTGCTGCAGTCTGGGAGTCATACATTATATTCTTAAGCTTTCCGTCCTTGCACAGCACGAATTTCTTTCTCTTCTTTCCGCTCATATCGAAACTGAATCTGAAAGTATCGGGATTTGAGGGATCGTCCATTAAAGTAATATTCGAACCTAAGATCTTGTCTCCGGCCTTGTTTTTGGAAGTCCAAGCCCTTTTTTCCTCATAAGTCCTTCCGTAAAATCCTGTCCATAGAGCCATTTCCATCACTTCAGCTATAGCGGCCGATCCGAGAACGACTGTATATTTACAGGTCTTTACCTTAAAGCCTTTGTGGTTTTCATAAACGGGAAGAAGTTTCTGGAATTCTTTGATCGTCTTTGCCGCTTTGAAATCAGATTTTTTCCAGCCGGTTTGAGTCGAGCTGAGCTCCCATTTTTTATCGGGGTGTTTTAAGACTATATTGAAAAGCTGGTCGGTCACAAGATGATATGCCGAATTTTCGTTCTCGGTCGTCATGAAGAAGTGCTCAGTGCTTCCGCTTGACCATGAACCTGAATAGTTGTACTGCTGCCCGACTGTTTCGATGATCTTTTTATAGGCTTCCATCTTAAAAGCAGGATCAAGGTCCTCAAGTTTTTTGTCGAACTGATCGGTCTGAACAAAATTTTCTTCGACGATTTCTTTAAGCGGAGTAAAATCGAGATCGAGGGAATTATTAGCCTTGTCGATAGCAATTTTCAATGCGTCAATTATGTACTTTGCAGATGATATCTCGCCCATTTGAGTGTGAGTTCCCTGCTTTCTGCCGATAGTGACGCTGATATCAAGCCTTGTAAGGTTTTCGGAAGTGTTCAAAGATACCGAGTTGTTCCCGATACGCATCAGGTGGCTTTTTTCGCTGTGATATGAAAGATTAGCCTGAACTTTCTGTTTGAGAGCTTCTTTTCTTGCCTCTTCGAATATTTTCTTTATTTTAGCTGATATCATAATTATTTCCTCTCTCCTGTGATTACATTATCGAACTTAAGTACAGGCACGCCGTGTCCGAGCTCCATGACCTGGTTCGGTTCGCCTTTACCGCATGAATCGACCTGACCCACAACCCATGTGGACTTGTCGCCGACGGCTGTCAGCGAATTGTAGAACTCTGTCGTGTGTCCCTGATATGTCGGGTTTTTGAGCACTCTAATCTTCTTGCCGTTCTTGACTTCCCACGCGATCTCGCAGCCGAAATGGAAATGTTCCCTGTTCGAGCCGATCGACCACGATGTAGGGTTATCAACTACGATACCGTCTTCCGTTGAAGCTATGATGTCCTTAAGTTTGCCGTCATTACCGGGCAGAATGTTCACATTGGTCATCCTGTCGATCGGAGCCCTGTAGAAAGCGGTCGCTCTCGAAGCGCCGCCGATATCCTTGAAAATCTTTCTTCCGGCTCTCTCATTCGCTTCATTGATCATAGCTCTTGATGTCAGGCAGTTGACGAGAAGACCTTTGTCGATCATCAGGTAGTCTCTTTCAGGGCTGCCGTCATCATCAAAGCCGAATGAGCCGGGAGAGTTCGGGAATCCTCCGTAAGCGCTCACATTGAGCTTGTCTGATCCGTATTTCAGCTTGCCGAACGAGTCGAGGTTCACAAAAGATCCGCCTGCGAAGGAAAGTTCATAGCCGAGTATTCTGTCAAGCTCGAGCGGATGCCCGATCGTCTCATGGACCTGAAGCCAGCCCTGCCCGGGTAAAAGGATCACGGATCTTTTACCGTGTTTCAGTGATTCAGCTTTGAGCAGTTCTGCAAGCTCTTCTTTTATCCTTACGGTATGCGAAGTGAATAGCTTTGGGTCAACAAGCAATTCCCAGCCTCTCGTACCGTCGCCTTTCGTGAAAAGTTCGTGACTCCTTCTCTGCATCTGGCCTTCGTTATCTAATCCCATAACCATCATTGTTGCGAACACATCCGTCAGTTTTCTATCGATCTCGGTACCTTCGCTGTTAAAAAAGTACTGGTTCTTTTTCTGGAAAGTAGCTGAAATGTACCTTTTGAAAATCCAGTCTTCCTTTAGATTTGAGTCGATATCTTTCAAGAATTCGATCTTTTCTTTCAGGCTGACTTTGAAAGGATCCTGCTTTGCGGGGGATTCGTAACTTGCGGTAAAACCTTTCTGCTTTTTGCCCATCGTTATGGAAATGTTGACAAGTTCCGAAGCTGTTTTGGCGTTTTTGAAAGAAAGCTCAAAGCATTCTTTGATCTTCGACAGGTCGCTCGTAGCCGCAAACCCCCATGCTCCATTGTAAAGCGTTCTCACGCCGATGCCGTTCTCGAATGTCGTATCGTTGGCCTCCAGATTACCGTCGTAGAGGAAGACAGATTCTGAATAGTCCTCCGTCACGAGCCTGGCGTCAACATATTCGGCTTTTTTCACGACCGATCTCGAGATGTTCTCAAGTATCGTTTTTCTCATCTTTTCGTTCATTTTGTTTCCTTATATTAAATATCAGCTATTCTTATTTTTCATAGTTCTTTCTATCATGATCGAAAGATCTGAGATCGTTATAGGCTTCATCATAAATTCTCTTATTCCCAATTTAAGAGCTTCTTTTTTGGAAATTACCGGACTGTAGCCGGTATTCAGGATGATAGGAAAATCGGGTCTTACCGCAAGAAATCTTTCGGAGAGTTCTGTCCCTTCAATTCCGGGCATCGACTGGTCTGTGATGAGCAGATCGAATTTATAAGGTTCGGATATAAAAGTCTCAAGAGCTTTTTTTGGATCGTTAAAGTCTTCAGCGATGTACCCTAATTCTTCCAGCATGAATTTTAGCATGAAAGTTATCTGAGGTTCGTCATCGACGACGAGTATCCGAAGTTTTTTCGATCTATCGTCCTTTTTTAACCTGTCAGGTTTCTTTTCCGGTTCAATTACAGCCAAAGGGAAAGAGATCATAAAGTATGTACCTTCATTCGGATATGTCCTGACATAGATCTCTCCGCCGTGCTCTTTTACTATCCCCGAGACAACCGAAAGACCCAGACCAGTACCTTCTCCTTTGGGTTTTGTCGTAAAATAGGGCTCGAATATTCTGTTCAGAATGGTTTTACTCATTCCTGATCCCGTATCGGAAACTATCAGGCAAATATAGTCGTCAAAAGGTACAGCCTCGTTTTTTTCGATCTTTATCTCAGGGGATCCTTTCCTGACCAGGCAGATTTTGAGCACGCCACCGGTTTCTTTCATTGCATGAAAAGCGTTCGTACAAAGATTTATTACTACCTGATATATCTGGATAGGGTCGCACATGATGTGCCCGCAGTTCTCGTCTATCGCTGTCTCAAGTGTTACATTATCAGGCGCAGAGGAAGATATTAATTTTATTACTTCCTCTAGAATACCGTGAATTTTGACCGGCTTTTTATCCGTTTCGTTTTTCCTGCAGAAAGTGAGTATCTGCGAAACAAGTTCTTTTGCTCTTCCTGCTGCGGTCAGTACTTCATTCAGGCAGTTCATCTGCTTTTCTCTGTTATCAGATTCAAGAAGAGCTATCTGTGTAAATCCGATAATAGGGGAAAGTATATTGTTAATATCATGAGCAATTCCGCCTGACAAGGTGCCGAGTGCTTCCATCTTCTGTATGTTGCGGATTTTTTCTTCCTCTGCTTTTTGTACCGAGATATTTCGAAAAATGCTCTGAATAATTTTCCGCTCGTTTATATAAACATGATCAATGCTAACATGAACGGGTACGGCTTTTCCCTCTGCGCTTCCGATTTTTAAATAAAATTCGTCACTTGCGCATTTATTGAGATTTTGAAGATCGTCCAGAAGTTTTCTGTATTTTTCTTCATAACCTTCCGCATGAATTTCAGACAGATTTATTCCTCTTAACTCGTCTGGATTAATTTTTAAGATATCTTCGGCTTTTCTATTGGCATCAATTATTATTCCCGTATCAGCATCTGCCAAGATAACCGCATCGCTGCTGTTATCATAAAGGTTTTTGTATTTATTCTCGGATTCTTCAAGAAGTCTCAAAGTGGTTTCAAGTTCTTTTCTTTCTCTCAAAACCGTAATACCGTGAGAAATATCTTCGGCAAGCTCTTCAAAGAGCTCAACCTCATGACCATCAAAGGCAAAAGGATCATAAGAATATACTCTAAGTAATCCGACAACTTGATCTTTAACCATCATAGGCACTGAAACCGTAGAATCAAATTCCATTTCATCAGGATTGTTCTTCCAGTATTTCCACAGTCCGCGAGCTTTGATATTCCTGCATGAATAGGTTCTTTTTTCCTCTATAGCTATCCTTGTAGGACTTCCGCTGTTTTTAATTGCAGAAAAACTGATAGGTTCTTTTATGTCAGAATCAGGTTCGTAGCCTGAAAATGCGGCAGGGAATAGAATTTTATCATCATTTTTTTCTTCAACCAGAAGAATAAGTGATTTTGAGTAACCGCCTATGCCTGTTATTATTTCGCATATACCCTGAAGGTACGATCTTTCGTCTTCAGATCTTATAAGAAGCCTGTTGCTTTCAGTAATAACCTTTAATGCGTTCGAGATCACCTGTAATTCTTTTTCTCTGAACTTTCTTTCGGAAATGTCTCTTATCTGAGAAATGAAATAATTATCTTTTCCGGATTTAGAGCTCACATAAGTAAGTTCTATAGAAAATATTTCTCCGTTCTTCCTTTTGCCTCGCAGATCTTCTCCCGTGTCAATGTTGGAGACCACCTTTCCCGAAAGGACCTCCTGCATCTGCTTATCATAATTGACAGATCTCTCATCCGACATGAGAGAATGAATACTTTGCCCGATAAGTTCTTCTTCTGAATATCCGAACATTTTCAGAGCTGATTTGTTTACAAATCTTATGATCTTATCAGAATCCGAAATGATAAAAGCATCATGAGAATTGCTGAAAATATCCTTCGTGTTTAAGATCGATATTATATCTGGGAAATTCTTCAATCTGATCCTGAATTTATCTTTGATAAATATTAATATATTTTCAAGGGAATTGCCATAATAAAATACAAAAAAAGCCCCGAAAATATCGGGGCTTCGTGATTTAGATGCAGAAATAACTTTACTTGGTGTTGTTTTTTGAAACGATATAGTAGAATTTTTTCGCGACGGATGCAGGAACTTGATACTGGTTTGTAGCCACATTAGCCTCGAAACTAAAAGTTCCGTACGGATCATCTGAAGAATAAACATCGTAGCTCGTCGCGTCGGCCGCTAAATCCCAGTCTATGACAAGATCTGTGCCGGAAATGCTGGTTACAACATTGGATGGAACTCCCGGGATGACGGTAGATTGCGTAACTGTAAATTCAACGGGAAGGACTTTTATGCCTTCATCAGGGTCATCCGAAATCACAGAAACATTTGCATTGTAAGTACCTTCTGCAAGCCCCGCCGCATCGCAGATTATGTTTATTGTGCTACTTCCTGCAGGAGTAACTGATCCTGAAGTCGAGCTGTTGATAGTCAGCCATGAATAAGGGACCGCAGTTGAGCTGACAACTATATTATCTACACTCCATGATGATGTTACAGCCTGCGATCTTATCATAACGCCGGTGAATCTTAATTGAGTGTTTGCCGATTTAACAGGCAATTCGATAGTTTCGTGGCCTGTTACTGAAGTGGAAGACGCAGTATAAACGGTTTCCCATGCTGAGCCGGTATAATACTCTACTTTTATGTTGCTTGTGCTTCTCATTGTGTAAGAGTGATCGAAATCAAGATATACCGTTCCGGCTGAGGAAGTTGTATTGAAAGATGCCGATGTTATTATATTTGTGCCGGCTGTAGCACTAGTTTTTGCGCAGGTCGTATTCCCGTTCCATGTACCGCCCGTAGCTGTAGCCCAACTGACCGCTCCGCTATTCGTGTAAACAAGTCCAGACTGGAAATCGTTCGAGTGATAAGTACCTGCGGGAACCAAATATCCTGTGTAGGAAATATCTATATCTGAATAGGAAAGAGTGTAATTTCCCGTGTTTTGAATATCAAAAGAAGCTCCTGTTGAAGCTTCCGGAGCCGCTGAAGTGCTGAGTAATGCTGTTGAGAGATTGATATCCGGAAATGAGATATACAAAGTTCTTGTAGATGAGTACGGGCTTGATCCTATTATGTTCGTAGCAAGAACTTTCCAGTAATAAGTACCCTCAGCAAGATTCGAAACAGCTGTATATTCGCTTTCAGGCACGGTCTGGTTAATTTCAGGAGATCCGAAATTAGAATTATTGTCAACGAGTATGGTCCATGTAGCGGCGTCAACATGATCTTCCCAGTCGAAAAACGGGGTAGCATCTGCAGTTGTGCTTCCGTTCGACGGGCTTGTCAATGTCGGTGCCGGCGGAGGAGCTGTAGGTACATATTCAAGAGCGGCTCCGATATCTATCAAACCGTAACCGGTCTTTCCGTCCCATCCTGCCGTAGACTCTTCATCAATTATGTCCATCGCCGTGTCCACCATAACCTGCCTGACCTGAGTCGGAGTGTAAGAAGGATACCTCGATTTTATAAGAGCCGCGAATCCGGCAGCATAAGGAGTCGCGCAGGAAGTGCCGTTGAAATAGAGTCCGTAATCTCCGGGGTCGAATCCGCCTGAACCCACAATGTCTGTAGCAGGCAGAATCGTCGGTGCGATGAAATCAACTGCTGCCCTGTCGTCCTGAGCAACTGTACAGTATTGCGAAGCCCACCAGTATTCTCCGTCAACAGAAGTAGTTGTTTTCCTTCCGTTATCTGGTGCTGCCGCCCCTACTCCAATAATGTCGGGATGGTTTGCGGGATATGAGATCCTTGAAAGACTTTCGTCATTTCCTGTTGCGGCAAGAAGAGTTACGCCTGCATTGTAAGCATAAGTGTAGGCTGCATCTGCTGTTGCGTCCGTGCCGTACTGGTAGTCACCACCGTAGCTCATGCTAAGAATGTCGGCTCCGTTATCTCCTGCGTAAATCGCCCCGTTCGCCATTCCGACCAAGCTTCCAGAGCTGTTAAGAACCTTTATTGCCATGATCGAGCAGTTTCCGGCGACACCGGAAACGCCTATACCGTTGTTTGTGATACCGGCGGCTACACCGGCACAGCTGGTACCATGCCCTGACACACCGCTAACTCCTTCATTGTCATCAGGATTCGTGTCGTTCATCGCCGCGTCCCAGCCGCCAATGTAATGTGCAGCCAGATCAGGGTGGTCGTAATCTATACCGGTATCCATGATAGCGATGACTATGCTGCTGCTTCCGTATCCCTGAGTACCGTCCCATCCCGGTTGAGTATTTGCGTCGAATCCGACAGTTCCGACACCAGCGCCTGAATGTGACCCGGATACATAAGCAGGAAGCTGTTTAGTGTTATTGTGGCCCCAGCAGTTAGCGAAATATGTATCGTTAGGGGTCGCCATCAGGTAGTTAGCGTATTCAGGCTGAGCGAACGACACATTCGGATCTTTTTTGTATTCCTCGACAACCGCCATAACATCGGCATCTTCGGGTATGTTTAATTCGATCCATCTGTCAAGACCGAGTTTTTTCGCCAGATCTTTGTTTTTTGCCTCAATATGAGCGATTTTGACATTTGATGCTTTGTGCTTCATTCCGATTTCATCCAGCGAAGCAATGCCGGTTTTTTCAAAAGACATGCCCCAGCCTGCGACCTGAAAGTCTTTCGAACTCATTGCGGCTTCCGTAAGCTGTACTTTTACTTTACCCTGATAGTAAAGCGGCCTGTTTGTCGTGTCTTCGTCTTTCAACGCGTGTCCCGACACCAAACTGCACACTAAAAAAAGCGCGCACAAAATTTTCCCCATACTTCTCCTCCTCTTTTTCACTTCAATTATTTATATAGAAACATCACATTACTTTCTTGTCGGGAAAAGATCAACACAAATATAATCGAAAAATAATAAAAATGTATAACAAAAATCATATATTTATCGTTTCGATATAGAAAAATGTTGAAAAAATGCTAATATATCTTTAGATTACCAAAAAAAAGCGGGAATTTATTTTATGAAGAACAAGATAGTATTTATTTCAGGGGCGAATAGCGGGATCGGTAAAGCCTGCGCTGAAAAATTTGCCGAAAAAGGTGCTAAGCTGATCCTTTGTTCGAGAGATATTGACAAGCTGATCAAAGTTGCCGAGTCGATAAATAAGAAGTATGATACCGAGATATTGACCTATCAGCTGGATGTGCGGGACAGGGAAAAAGTCGCGACCGTGATAGGCGAACTACCTAAAAAGTGGCAGAAGATAGATGTTCTAGTGAATAACGCGGGCGGAGCTTTAGGGCTTGAAAAATTTCATGACGGGAACATGGACGACTGGGACGAGATGATAGACTCGAATGTGAAAGGGCTTCTCTACCTCTCAAGAAACATCGTTCCGCTTATGATCAGGAATAAGAAAGGTCATGTCATCAATATCGGATCGATAGCGGGGGTTGCGGCGTATCCGAACGGAGCGGTTTACTGCGGAGTGAAGGCGGCGGTCAGGCTGATCAGCGACGGATTGAGGATGGATACGGTAGATACACCGGTCAGAGTTACGAATGTTCAGCCCGGGCTCGTGGAGACGAACTTCAGCGTGGTAAGGTTTCACGGGGATAAGGAGAGAGCAAAAAAAGTTTATCGGGGATTAAAAGCTCTGACCGCTGAAGATATCGCCGACATCGTTTTCTTTTCAGCAAGCCTGCCTGAGCATGTCCAGATCTGCGAGTTGACCGTCACACCGAATTCTCAGGCTTCAGCAACTGTAGTTCACAGGAAATTATAGATCGGTCACTTCGACAGTTTCTACAGCTTTTTTAACGATCGCATCAATATCGACTTTCTTTTCTTCGCGTTCGAGGTTATATGGTTTCGATCTTGTGTTGGGGTTGGGCGGCAGAAAAAGTGTACAGCAGTCATCATAAGGAAGTACTGATATGTCAAAAGTTCCTATCCTGCGTGCGATCTCGATGGTCTCATCTTTATCGTAACAGATCAGCGGCCTTAATACAGGCAGTTCGGCTATTGTGTCTATACAGTGCATATTTTCGAGGGTCTGGCTCGATACCTGTCCGAGACTTTCTCCAGTGATGAGGGCTTTGAATTCATGCTCTTTTGCTATCTTATTCGCAATTCTCATCATCATCCTTCTGCCGAGGACTACGAAATACTGCTCATCAGTAAGTTTTTTGAGCATAAGCTGGCTTTCTGTGAAATTGACCGTATATACCCTTATACCTGTCTGATAATCCTTTAGCTTCTTCGCGAGCTCAAAAACCTTCTCTTTTGCCTTCTGCGAAGTGTGCGGTGGGGAGTGGAAGTAGATGCAGTTGAGGTAGCATCCCCTTTTTTGAGCGAGGTAACCGGCTACAGGGGAATCGATCCCCCCGGAAAGCAGAAGCCCGACCTTACCTGCTGTTCCGACAGGAAGTCCTTTCAGGCACTGATATTTCTTTGAATAAACGACAGTGAAATCCTGAAGTAACTCGACATAGATCGTCATATCGGGATTAGTCAGATCCACCTCAAGGTGCTGAAATCTCGTCCAGACTGCTGAACCAAGATCTGAAGCTATCTGAAGCGATGTTTTCGCAAAATTCTTAAAAGGTCTGCGCACTTCGATCTTAAATGTCTTCGGGTTATGAGCGGCAATCTCTATCTCGGCTTGTCTTATGCATTCTTCGGCGATCTTATCCATATCGTTTTCGATCTCAATACCGGGACTGATGCTGTTGAGTCCGAATATCCTCGTTCGCAGCTTTTCAGTGATGATATTCTTTTCAGCATCGTCAGTCACCTCAGCCTCGAACAAAAATCTTCCGAAAAGTTTCACTTTTTTTATGTTGTGGGCTCTTAGAACAGCATAGCAGTTCCTTATGACCATATCCTCAAAGAAGCGCCTGTTCTTTTTTTTGAGCATAAGCTCGCCGTATTTGATGAGATATATTATTTTCATATTTTCCCCGGTGATTTTTTTCTCATCAGCAGTCCCGCCGCAAGCACAGCGCCGTTCAGCAGTAACAGGAACAGGGCGAAATATCTGCCGTATCGGGTAAAGAATGTTATCTGACCGTTCAAAGGTATGCCGACAGTTCTATGAGTATTTTTTTCGTTGTAAAAGAGTATCTGCTGCTCGCCGGTCGGAAGGAAGAGTGAATTTTCCGCTTTATTGGCAAGTCGTACGACACTTCTCCTGTTCTCGATCGCTCTGAAAATATTGAATCTGCTGTGCTGGAAAACCTGCCTTGTTCCTTCATACCATGCGTCATTCGAAACATTGACGATAAATTCCGATCCTTTTCGTACAAGAGAAGCGTTGTAATAGGGGAAAAGAGCTTCGTAGCAGATGTTCGTATGAAATTTATATCCCGAAGTCATTTCGAAAGAGATATTATTCTGACCTTTATCGAAATTAGCCTGACCGAGAGATATGTCCTTGAGAAAAGTGAGCACCCACGCAAAAGGGAAACTCTCGCCGAAAGGAACCAGTTTTCTTTTATCATATCTTGAAGTCTGATTGTTCTGATCGAAGAAGAAAACGCTGTTATATTTTTTAAAGGATTCGGTCTCGGGGAAGAAGTCATAGCCGAGGGAGCCTACGCACAGATCGACCTTCTTATCAGCGGCAAATATCAGAAAATCGCCTATGTATGAGGGGTTATTCTCGAGGTATTTTGGAAAATTGCTCTCGCCCCAGATGATGAGGTCGGGTTTTTCAGGCAGCGCAGCTTCGCTTAGAGTCAACTGAGTATCTATGATATTCTTAAAATTCTCTTTTTCCCACTTGTACTCCACATCGAGACCGGGATGTATGAGCGATGCCTTAATTGTGTCTGAGGTTTCAAGATGCTTTGCTACATATCCCATCCTCAGCCAGCCGAAAATGATCAGACCGAAGAATAGAAGCAGGGCTGCCTGAAGTCTTGTATATGTTCTGAAGTAGTCTCTCTTGCGCATATATTTTATTGAACTGTAGATCATGATCGAAATATATAGAATTGCCATTGAGACACAGCTTACGCCGAAAAATTCAGCTATCTGAATGAATTCTGTTTTTCCTGTGAGCGTGTGAGCCAGGTATGTCCAGGGGAAAGCGAGTTCCTCGAAAAGCATGGCCGTTTCCATACCGCCCCAGAGCAGAGGGAGTGTCCAAATCGCCTTCTCCCCGAAAAGCCTGCACGAATATTTGTAGATCAGTCCGAAAAGTGCGTAATACGAAGCGCTCACAATGAATAATCCGAAGCCGGAGATGATCTGTATCCACAATGCGTCCGCGCCTGAGTTTGAAAATATCCACCAGCATGAAGCCATAGTAAGTGATAATCCGAAGAAAAAACTGTACCGGACCGACTTTTCAGGGTCGGTGTAAAGCGCGTGAATGAACGGAATGAGAAATAAAATTACCGCGTAGGTGCTATGAACAGGCGGAAATATAAGTCCTGTCGCAAGTCCCGAGAGGATGACTGAGATTATTAAATATTGTTTTTTGTAATTCTCTGCCATAAATATTATAAACTTCTGATATATGATTCAGGATTTCTGTGTTGATGAGCAACAGCAGTAATTATGATCTTATCTGGTTCTGCAACGAAAAGGATAAGATACGGAAATCTTTTTAATACGAATCTTCTTGTAAATTTACCTGTTTTATGCCAGATGGAAGGAAAATTTCTGATAAGTAAACAAGCTTCCGAGAATTCCTGATAGAACTGATCACCCAGCTTTTCGAGCTGAAAATTATAATAGTTTATTGCGTCTTCAAGTTCTTTAACTGCGGGAGGCAGAAAAACGATTTTCATTTATTAAGCCTTTTTTTGACATCCTCGAAAGATACTTCCTTTAATTTACCATCCTTATAGTCACCATATCTCGCTTCAGATTCGGCTACCCATAGATTCTCTATTTTCGTATCAAATTCATTCAGGCTCTGCAATATCAATTCTACCAATTGAACTTTCTCGATCGGGCTCAATTTTAAAGTCTCATTTTTAAGGTCTTTCGTTATCATAATTACCCCAGTTTCATTTTAATTCAAATATACTAAACTTCCGATATTTAAACAAATCTTCTTTTTTGATGTTGATACGATCTTTATTATTCGATAAATTCAGACTCAAGAAATCGCGGTACCGGCTGAGGGAACAAAACTCTTAAAGAACTGGAATTTAGCTATTCGAATGAAAATGTATCGGGTTTCAAGCAGCTTGGTAAATGCTATTTAGACGGCCTGAAAAAATAAAGGGCGGAGGGCAGATCCGCACATTTATTGACGACCCGTCACCTAATATCATCGAAATTCCCAAAACACATTTAAGATACCTGAAGATCCGGTTTATCGAAGCATTTTGGGAAGGCATCATACCCGACGAGAGATTAATTCTCTTTAACGAAAATTGAACTGTATAAGTAGTAAAGTGATTTTTGGAGTAATGAACAAAAAGGGGTAGCCATTATTACTGACTTGAATTACTATACCAATTGTAATAGATTTAAATGATTAGTAATGTGAATAAAATACCTAATTTATCATTGTTTCTACAAGGCCGTGTTTATTTTTGCAAAGCAAATGACAATGTTTATAAATGCACATATTTTGCCCCTTGCTTTGGTAATCAAATCTCTGTAATTTCTCCTGGAATAAAAGTCGGATTGAGTTATATTGCTGGAATTGAAAAACATCTTGAAGTTAAATCGTTTTATGAATTAGTTGAAGGAATAAAAAGTCATATAAAAAAAATAAATTGAAAGTCGATAAAATCGATGATATGCTTTTACAAATTAAAAAAAATGAAAAATATAATGAAGAAACATCACTTATTCTATTATTACTTGGAAAACCGAGAATGCTTTTTAATCCACCAATTGAAAAGGAGAATTTACAAAAAGGAAAAGGTTGGCTGAGTAAGAAATACTACGAATGCGAAGAGTTATTTAACGCAGCAAAACTTTAGAATTCTCTGTAAAAAGAGCATGAAGATATTATTTCACTATTTATCCAGAACTCTGTTGCTTCTTTTTATCGCGCAGAACTCGCCGCACATCGAGCATACTTCCTCGTCTAAGGGCGCTGCTGATTCGCGGTAAGCTTTTGCTTTTTCGGGGTCAATGGCGAGGTCTATCTGCGCTTTCCAGTCAAGGTCGTGGCGCGCCTTGCTCATCGCGTTGTCCCAGTCCATTGCGCCGGGGAGTCCCCGCGCAATGTCGGCGGCGTGGGCGGCAATGCGGGTGGCGATAACGCCTTCCTTCATATCGTCAAGGTCGGGCAGGCGGAGATGTTCCGCAGGCGTAACATAGCACAGGAAGTCCGCCCCGTGAGCCGCCGCAAGAGCTCCGCCAATGGCGGCTGTGATATGATCGTAGCCGGGAGCGATGTCGGTCACAAGCGGGCCGAGTACATAAAAGGGCGCGCCGTGACAGAGCTTCTTCTGAAGCTGCATGTTGGAAATGATCTCGTTCAAAGGAACATGTCCGGGTCCTTCGATCATAATCTGAACTTTTCTCTTCCATGCCTGCTTCGTCAGTTCACCAAGCATGATAAGTTCCTGTATCTGCGGCGCGTCTGTGCTGTCCTTCAAGCAACCCGGCCTGAGACCGTCGCCGAGGCTCAAAGTCACATCATATTTTTCACACAGATCGAGAAGTCTTTCAAAATGTTCGTAGAAGGGATTTTCCGCTTCGTTCTCTTCCATCCATTCCATCAGGATCGATCCGCCCCTCGAAACTACATGGGTCAGCCTCATATTTTTCTTAACTCTTTCAATTACTACTTTTGTCAGTCCTGCATGTATGGTCAGGAAATCTATGCCGTCAAGTATGTGTCTTTCGGTAATTCCGAACCACTCGTCAACAGAGATGTCTTTTATCGGTTTGTTGATATACTCCCTCACCGTATCATAAATAGGCACGGTTCCAAGCATAACGGGTGATTCTTTCACGATCAGCTTTCTGAATGATTGCGTATCACCGAATGTACTCAGATCCATGATTGCATCAGTTTTCAGTTTAAGAGCGGTTCTGACTTTTTTCATCTCCATGTCAAGGTTAAAGCAGTCCTTCGAAACGCCGAGATTAACATTGACTTTGGTTTTTAAGCCCTGACCGATACCGATACCTCTCAGGTTCTTATGATTTTTATTTGCCGGAATGACTATTTTTCCTTCCGACATCAGTTTCAAAAGTTCCTGTTCGCTGATATGTTCATCATTTAGAACATCCTGCATCTGAGGAGTGACTATTCCTTTGGATGCCGCGTCCATCTGTGTTGTGTAATTCATCTTATATCCTTTAATTTATTATTTAAATTTCCGATCTTCTCTTTTATGTTTTCCGCGCCGACGATCTCAGTGACCAATGCTATTATTTTCGCGCCTCTTTTGACCACTTCTCCGATATTGTGTTCTTTTATACCTCCGATAGCTACGAACGGGATCTTTATGTTTTTGACAGCGAATTCAAGATATTCAAAGCCGACAGCATCACAGACATTTTTCTTTGTTTTAGTCGAGAATATCGGCCCCACACCGATGTAATCCGCTCCGTCCTCAACTGCTTTTGGTGCCTGATCCGGAGAATGAGTTGAAATTCCGACCATGAGATGTGGAGCGAGTTTTTTCACATCCTGAACCGACATGTCGTCCTGTCCGCAGTGAATTCCGTCGGCTTCACAAATTATCGCGATATCCAGAAAATCATTCACAATGAATAAAGCTCCGTGCTCTCTTGTCAGCTTTCTGATCTCTCTGCATTCAGCGATCATTTGCTTTCTGGTTTTTCTTTCCTCTTTTTCGCGGTACTGAATGATCTTAATCCCTGCTTCAAGCATTTCTTTTACGACTTCGACATTGCTTCTGCCGTTGGAAAATTCTTCAGCGGTTATGCAGTAGAGACCTTCAGGCAGGTTTTTTTTGATAACTCCGAGAGCGGTTCTTTCCAGAGTGTAAACATCGAACCTGATCCTTTCGAATATTTTTGCTTCACCGTAATTTCCTGTAAGATTGAGGTTCTCCTCGATACTTCTGAGTGCCTCCTGAACTCTTTTGAAATTTGCCGCTATTATCTCTTTTTCGGAAGTCTTTTTGTCGTTTCCGGAATTCTGGGATATTTCAAGACCGTTGTCGTTCGATGATTCCCTGCTTGAGATCAGAATTCCGTCGAGATGCTTGAGGGATTCTCTGACTCTGTGCCGGAGATCACGAAGGTTTTCATTTATTAGTTTATCGTTCTTGACGAACCTGAAATGATCCTCAAGCGCTCTAAGACCTTCAGCTGCGCGGTTTACATTGGCGTCGATTATTCTGTAGCTGTTGTTCATTTTATCATTTCCCAGTCTTTTAATACAGGCTGATAGCCCTTCTGTTTTATCATCGAGATCGTTTCCGTTACGCTGCGGTTGTCTGAAATATCGAACTGCGGGACATCGTCCTCTTCCGATTCTGCGTAGCCGCCCACGGAAGTTATTGATCCCGCCGACATTCTCGTAATGCCTAACGGCAAAAGGTTGTCCCTGAAGTCGGCTTTCTCTCTCGTTGAGACATTAAGCCCCACCCTGGGAAGAAAAATGCGGAATGCGGTC
The DNA here is from genome assembly GCA_002382735.1 of bacterium UBP11_UBA4055. Lineage (GTDB taxonomy): Bacteria > UBA4055 > UBA4055 > UBA4055 > UBA4055 > UBA4055. The sequence continues at coordinate 62,069 of DFZN01000039.1, read as the reverse complement.
AGGAACTGAACGAATGATCTGTCCGAAAGCCTGTGCTGCGGCTTGAAGTTCCCTTCCGAATGATTTATTCTCGGAAAGGAAACGGCGATCTCGGTGTCGGGATATTTATCGTCAAGGTATTTTGCATGCATAGCGTTGAAGAATGCTTCCTTCCTGACATCGCCGAGCCCGTAAAGAGCGCCGATATTGATAAGCCGGAATCCGGCTTTCGCGCCTCTTTCCGGACATTCAAGCCGCCAGTTGTAGTCGGATTTTCTGCCGAAAGGATGCACTTGAGCGTAAATTGTCCTGTCGTTAACCTCCTGATAAACAGTCAGCCCGTCAACGCCGCATTTCTTAAGTTCGGCGTACTGCTCAGTGCTCATCGGGAACATTTCTACAGAGATCGAAGGAAAATGTTTAGAAAGAAGCTCTATTGCAGGTTTAATATAATCAAAACCAGCCTTTTCCTCAGCTTCTCCCGTCAGAACGAGAAGATGCTTAATTCCCGTCTTTTTAATCGACAGAGCTTCCGTTTCGATCTCTTCCATTGAAAGCATTTTCCTCGGGATCTTGTTGCCGGCAGAAAACCCGCAGTAAACGCAGCCGTTCGAGCAGTAGTTCGAGATGTAGAGCGGAATGTATAGGGATATCGTTCCCCCGAAATACTGCATTGTAAGTAAGTGTGACCGTTTAGCCATTTCTTCGAGAAATTCCTCGGCGGCGGGGGAGAGCAGATTGAGCATGTCATTTGCTCCCGGCTTTTCCTTTCCGATGCTCTTTTTTACATCATCGGCCGTAACTGAGTTAAAATATCCCTCAAAATCGAAATTTTCATATTTTTCAAGTTCATGTAAAAAAGACATAATTATCCTTATCTTAAAAAGCCCGTCAGGGGGCTCGAAGCGTTCGCTGTTTTACTTTCTTCACCCATGCGTGCAAGATAGGCCAGCCTGCCGGCCTGCACCGCCATCGAAAAAGCCCTGCCCATACCCACGGGATCATCAGCTATGGATATGGCGGTGTTGACCAGAACAGCGTCCGCGCCGAGCTCCATGGCCTCCGCCGCCTGTGACGGCCTGCCGATCCCCGCGTCCACGACGACGGGAAGGTCAATGTTCTCGATGATCATCTCTATGATCTCTTTCATCTTCAGTCCTCTGTTCGATCCTATCGCAGAACCAAGCGGCATAACAGCGGCGGCTCCCGCGTCAACAAGCTTATATGAATAGGTCAGATCAGGCATAACATAAGGAAGGACAATAAAACCTTCAGCCGCAAGTATCTTCGTAGCCTTCAAAGTCTCATCGTTGTCGGGCATAAGATATTTTGTTTCAGTGATTATCTCGATCTTGATAAAATCGCCCATTCCGGCTTCTCTTGCGATCCTTGCGATCCTGACAGCCTCATCGCAGTTCCTTGCGCCGGAAGTGTTCGGTAAAAGTGTAATGTGTTTCGGAATAAATTCGAGTATGTTTTCGTTACCCGCATCAAAATCCACTCTTCTCAAAGCCACGGTTATCATCTCCGATCCGCTCGCTTTAAGCATTTCAGGTATAAGACTTCTCGATCTGAACTTTCCCGTTCCAGTAAAAAGCCTGTTAGTAAACTCCCTGCCGCCTATTTTCAGAATATCGTTCATTATCCGCCGCCCACAAAATTTAAGACTTCGATCCTGTCGTTTTCAGCTATGGTCTGATCTTTCCAGAATTCTTTTTTCAGGACACTGCCGTTAAATTCAACAACAACGGTCGAAGGGTTAAGACCTTTTTCAGTTATCAGTCCGAATATGCTTTCTGAATTTGTTCTGTAAGATATGCCGTTTAAAATAATTTCCATCGCCGCTTTCCTCCGTCGGTATTATCCGAATCAGGTTCCAAGGGTCGGGAAACTTCCCTCTCAGCCTTTACAAGGCACCCCCAGGGCCGAATGCAGAATATAAGTAATTTTTCTCTTACTTCAAAGTAAATAATTTGAGAAAAATATCTAATTTAAACCTTTACATCGGCTTTAAAATACAGTAATTTTATATTCAACGAAATATTTCGGGGAAAATGCTTTGGATATGAATAAGGGCAAAAAGATTTTGAGTAAAAGTCCAACTGTTAGGCTGACCAGAAGAATTTATGACTCTGTTAAGGTTAACTTTGCTTTGAAAATCATATTTCTGATAATCGGTATTGCTTTATGGCTCAATATTAACTTACAGAAGGACTTTGAAACGACCGTTGATATCCCGATAAGGCTAAATAATATTGTTTCAGGAAAGACTCTTCTCAATCCGATTCCTGAAAAAGCGAGAATAAAGATCAGATCGAAAGGTAAAAACATCCTGATGTCGGATTTTTCAAAAGATGTATATTTTGAAATTGACGGTTCAACATTTACCGATTCTGCCACGATAAAGATCAACATGGATTATTTCGTAAATTCTTCAGGAACGGAACTTGAACCGCTTTTTATATTTCATCCTCAGGAAATAAATGTTGTTTACGACGATCTGATGGTGACAAGAGTTCCGGTCATCCTTGATTACAAATTTACACCCGCGCCGGGTTATGTAACTTCCGGAAAATTCAGAATGCAGCCGGATTCTGTTACGATCAGGGGTCCTGAATCTAAAGTCAGGCTCGTCAAAAATGTCCGTACTTTAAGCATAAGAGAAGAAGATGTAACGGCCGGATTCTCTAAGGAGCTGGATCTCATACTTACTGACCCGGGAAGACTGATCTATTCTGAAAAAAGCGTTACGATCAGCCAGGAAGTGGTCAGAAAGGGTTCAGTTACCTTTAAAGCACCGATCAGGATAACGAACAAGCCGGAAAGCATGAATATCCTTCTTGATCCGATAGCCGTTGATATAACAGTTGTAGGACCTGTGAGTGAACTGCAGAATGTGACATCCGACGATTTCTCAGTTACTGCAGATGCCCGCGAACTGGATAATATTACTAATAAAATACCCGTAAAGGTCGAAACTAATCTTACTCTTGAATGGGAATACTCGGCTAAAGAAGTCAGAGCAGTGCAATATTAAACATCATAGGGAGAATTTATGAAAAAATATGCTTCAGCGGTTTTAGTGCTTATCTTGTTCTCTTACCTTTTCCCGGCTCAGGCGACCAGGATAAAAGTTGAGGGCATGATAGATAACGGCTTGGCTTTCTATATAGAGCGCAGCATAAGTACTGCCGTCAAGGGTGGTTCGAACCTGATCATATTCGATATCAATACATTCGGGGGAAGGGTTGACAGCGCGACGAAGATAAAAGATCACATACTTAATTCTCCGATAGAGACGGTCGCATATATAAACAAGAGGGCTATAAGCGCAGGCGCCCTGATATCATTAAGTTGTAAGAAGATCGTGATGGCTGAAGGAAGTACAATCGGTGCCGCTACCGTTGTGAATCAGGAAGGCGAAAAACAGTCAGAGAAGAATCAGTCTTATTTCCGTTCAGAGATAGGTTCGACCGCAGAGCTCAACGGAAGAAGCAAGGATATAGCAAGGGCGATGGTGGATGAAGATATAGAGATCGAAGGTGTCACGGAAAAGGGGAAACTCCTTACTCTGACTGCAAAAGAAGCACTTGAACTTAAAATGTGCGACAAGATAGTCCATGACGACGAAGAACTTTTCCGGTATCTCGGAATAACTTCTTCCGAGATTTCAGAGACAACTATTTCGATCGCGGAAAGGATAGTCAGATTCCTCACCAATCCCATAATCAGTTCGCTTCTGATCACTCTGGCTTTTCTCGGTCTGATATTTGAGGTTAAGACGGCAGGCTGGGGAGTAGGCGGAACGGTCGGACTGATAGCACTTGTTCTTTTCTTCGGCTCGCACTATGTAATTGACATGGCCGATCACATTGAAGTGATAGTGTTTCTCGCAGGATTGATACTTCTGCTGATTGAAATACTCGTCGTGCCGGGGTTCGGTGTGACAGGGATACTCGGACTTTTAGCAATCGGAGCATCGTTCTTTATGACTCTGGTCGGAGACAATCCCACGCTTGACGATTTTCTAAATGCGGGTGCTGTCCTGAGCGGTTCTTTCATACTGTCGCTTGTAGGATTGTATTTCATGGCTAAATACCTTCCGGATGCGAAATTTCTGGATTTTCTTATCGTACGAAAACAACAAGAGAAAGGTGCGGGTGTTAAAGATTCTCTACATCTTGCTGTCCTGGCGGGAAAAACAGGTAAAGCTGTTACAGATCTAAGGCTCAGCGGAAAGATCGAGATAGAAAATGAGGTTTATCAGGCGGTATCGGCAAATGAATATATTAACGCCGGAGAACGGGTAAAAGTGTCAAAAGTCGAAGGCAACAGAATCGTGGTTGTAAAAGAGGAAATTTAAATAAAAGGAGGCTCACATGCCGACACCAGTAATCGTCATCGTTGTAGGGATTTTATCCCTCATAGTACTATCAATCTTCATTTCGTTCGTACCGATCCCTCTGTGGATCAATGCGCTTTTTGCAGGCGTAAAAGTTTCTCTCGGATCATTAGTCGGAATGAGGCTGAGAAAAGTTCCCCCGGCAGTTATTGTCAATGCGCTTATAACTGCGGTCAAGGCCGGATTGCCGCTCACCACAAATGATCTGGAGACGCACTATCTCTCAGGAGGAAATGTTCTGAGGGTGGTTACAGCTCTTATTGCGGCTGACAAAGCTAACATCGCACTTGATTTCCAGATGGCCTGCGGGATCGACCTTGCCGGAAGGAATATACTGGAAGCTATTCAGACTTCCGTCAATCCCAGGGTGATCGATGCGCCTGTTACAGGTAAGATCGGAGCAGTGGCAAAAGACGGAATCCAGCTTTACGCTAAAGCCAGAGTGACTGTAAGAACGAATATTCAGACTCTTGTCGGAGGCGCTACGGAAGAAACTATCATAGCAAGGGTCGGAGAGGGGATCGTATCCGCGATCGGCTCATCGGAAACTTACAAGGTCGTACTTGAGAATCCTGACTATATTTCGAAAAAAGTACTCGATAAGGGACTTGATGCGGGAACTGCTTTCGAGATACTTTCCATCGATATTGCTGATGTTGATGTAGGAAAGAATGTCGGTGCTGAACTTCAGGCCGATCAGGCGACATCGGATCTTAAGGTCGCTCAGGCTAAAGCTGAGACCAGAAGAGCTATGGCTGTTGCCGAAGAACAGGAGATGAAGGCGAGAGTAGTAGAAATGCGTTCAAAAGTCGTTGAAGCTGAAGCTCAGGTTCCTCTGGCTATGGCTGAAGCGTTCAGATCAGGAAATATGGGTATCATGGACTATTACAGGATGAAGAACATTCAGGCCGACACTGCAATGAGAGAGAACATTTCAGATCCTGGAGACAGTAAATAGGCATAATTAAGTATAAATAAAACGGCGGTCTGCTATGGAAAATATATTCGTTTTTATTATCATAATAATAATATCGTCGCTGATCTCGAAAAATAAGAAGAAGAAGGCTGAAGAAAATTTTAGAAGTACGAGACCGGTGCAGAATACGGGAAAAAGGAACGGATATGATCCAAAACTGCCATCTCAGCCTGTAAACGATCTGAAAAGCCTGCTGAATTCTTTAAAGAATATTGAGCAGAATGAGGTAAAGGAGCCCGAGCCGGTCACTTATGATGATCAATATAATACCGGATCGGAACACGAAGAGACACACTATACCGAAACAGAGAGATCTCACGACGAAACCAACAGGTCTAAAGTAAGAGATTACGAAACTTCTTACGATGAACTTCGCAATCCGGAAAAGAATTTCGCCGCAAAGGAGAAAACAAGACTGGATACTGAATTTTACCTGAAACACGAGCGTGATACTGCACCGAAAATGACCATCAGAAATGAACTCTTTAATACAAGGACCAAGCTTAAAAACGCTATAATCGTATCAGAGATCCTAAGACGGAAATACACTTAATAAACAGTATTCTTGCCGTTTATGTATTTGATGACCCTCGAGAACATTAATGGCCTCGAGGGTTTTTCTTTTGAGCAGTCGATGTACGAAACATCTATCCTTAAGGGCTCATCAAAAACCTGAACTGAAACAAATCCGGGAGAACTCCACAGCCTTGGTCTTGTAATTGAGCCGGTATTGGTCACGAGAGGTCCGTCAGAACCGTTACCCGAATATATGTTAAAAACATGCGTGGTAGCAGATAATACAAGATCAGCTTTCTTATCAATAAGTTCGGCCTCTTCAGTGTTAAGAACATCAAGCCAGTAACCCAGCCTCGAATGTGCACCTATAATAATTATATCCCTCTCCTTCTTTTTTATGCTCTTAAGCGTTTTCATCATGAATTCTCTTGAACTTTTCCTGAAGCACAGTGAATCATCGTCAGGCTTATCGGGATAGTGAAGCGAAATAAAATGCACATTGATACTTTTATCTGTCAGTACTGCGTAATAGTCAGCACCGGAATCGCTGAATTTAACATTACTTCTGCTTTTTATATCAGTGAGATCGAATAAAGCTTTACCCGCGCCCCAATCTGCCTGATCTTTCCCGAAGAACTCATTATCATTATCGGCTATAGTCGGATAGAAATTCTTTCTCCACCATTCGTTTGAGGCTAAGAATTCAATAAATTTGTTGGGAGTACCTTTTTTTACATGATCGCCCATTCCGATCACAAAATTTTCGCCGTCAGACTTTATCCATTCAGTCATTCTCACAAATTCTTTTCTGTCTTTACCGTCGCCTGTATTGTCGGAAAATATTGAAAATGAAAAAAGCGGATCGTCAGATGAAAGTACCGAGAAACAGAGTGCAAGAATCGAAAGAAAAATGATTTTAAACATTGGAATTTTTCCTCATTTATTCCTAAATTTAACAGATTTAACAAACAAAATCAAATAAGGTTTGATAATGAACAAAAATAAATTCATAGAGAACATAAAGACCCTCAGGGAAGAATACAGGAAATGGAACGCGCCGATAGTCACTCTGATCTCCTTTCAGACGAAAGATCCGTACAAAATTCTGATCAGTACATTACTTTCTCTGCGTACAAAAGATGAAGTAACGGCTCAAGCTTCTTACAGGCTGTTCGAGAAAGCGGGTACTCCCAAAAAAATGGTCAGGCTTACCGAGGAAGAGATTCAGCAGCTGATATTCCCGGTCGGATTCTACAAAAACAAGGCTAAAACGATAATCGAAACATCCCGAATCCTGATAGACAAGTACGATTCCAAAGTGCCTGATTCACTTGACGATCTTCTGAACTTCAAAGGAGTCGGTAGAAAAACAGCAAATCTTGTTCTCTCACTCGGTTACGGGCAGGATACCATATGCGTAGATACGCATGTCCAACGGATCTCGAACCGGTGGGGAGCAGTCTCGACCAAAACGCCGGAAGAGACCGAATTCGCGCTCATGAAAAAAATACCTAAGGAATACTGGAGCGAGATAAACGACCTTCTTGTCGCGTTCGGGCAGACTATATGCAGACCGATCGGACCAAAGTGCGGCGAGTGTAAAGTCAAAGACTGCCCGTCAAGAAGAAAATGAAAAATGTTGACTATTTTAGACTTTCGGGTTAAATTTGAGGCTTGGGAATTAATAAATTGACATAAGGAGCAGTAAATGGCAAAAGAAAAGAAAAGTGAACTCGAGAAGCTGGGCGAAAAGCTTCTGTTCAAAAAAAAGAACGGATGGGAAGATGTTCCCAAAAAAGAATTTGACGAGATAATGACACTGTCCGAGGATTACAAGAAGTTTTTGGATGTGAGCAAGACCGAAAGAGAGACGATGGTTACAGCCGAATATTTATCAAAAAAATTCGGTTTTGTAAACATAAAGAAGGCAAAGAAAACAGACAAAAAACTTTTCCTCAGCTACGACGGCGTATGCGGGGCTTTAGCCGTGATCAAAGACCCAAAGAAACTTAAAGAGGGGATTCTCATAAACGGAGCTCACATAGATGTACCGAGAATAGACCTCAAACAGTTCCCTCTTTATGAATCCGAAGACATGGGCTACATGAAAACTCATTACTACGGGGGAATAAAAAAATACCAGTGGGTGACAAGGCCTCTGGCACTCCACGGAGTGATAGTAACTGAAAACGGAAAAAGCATAAGCGTCAATATCGGAGAAAAACCCGGTGATTTCGTTTTCACGATCAACGACATTCTGCCGCACCTTGCACAGGATCAGTACAAAAAAACTCCAGCTACAGTAGTTGAAGGCGAACAGCTCAATATATTGGTAGGCTCGATCCCCTACAAATTCAAAACAGGCAAGGACGCAATAAAACTGGCTATACTTGATCATTTGAACAGAGAGTACGGGATCAAAGAAGAGGATTTCGTTTCAGCCGAACTTCAGCTTGTTCCTGCAGGCGGGGCAAAAGATGTCGGATTCGACAGAAGTTTCGTCGGTGCCCACGGTCAAGACGACAGGATCTGTGCGTATCTTGGAATGAAAGCGATTTTCGATATAAAAGAATCCGAGATCAAGAAAAATGTCATGATGGTTTTCTTCGACAAGGAAGAGATCGGTTCAGCAGGAAACGCAGGTGCTGATTCGAACATCGTTGAAAGAATGGTGAACGACATCATGCAGCTCTACGGAGTTGGCGATTACAACGCTCTTATCAAAGCTCTCGAGAACTCAAAACTGCTGTCATCCGATGTGAACGCCGGTATCGATCCGGAATGGAAAAGCGTTTTTGAACCTATGAACGCTGCCAAGATCGGTTTTGGCGTATGCCTGACAAAATTCACCGGATCGGGCGGAAAGGGCGGATCGAACGAGGCGCACGCCGAATTCGTGGCCGATATCAGAAAGGCTTTTAACAAAGACAAGGTTCTCTGGCAGACGACCGAGCTCGGAAAAGTCGATCAGGGCGGCGGCGGAACAATCGCCAAGTATCTCGCCAAGTACGGCATGGATGTCGTTGACTGCGGGACAGCGCTCCTGTCAATGCATTCTCCGTTCGAAGTCGCTTCAAAAGCGGACATCTATCACACTTACAAAGCTTACAAAGCTTTCTATAAATACCTGTAGGAATGAATTGACAGGAGGAAAGGGCGTTTCAAAACGCCCTTTTTTATGCTCATGAACAAAGAGAATGTACGCATAATTCTGTCCCGCATCTGGTCACCCGGCAATGTCGGTTCGATCCTCCGCGCAATGAAGAACTTCGGCTTCACCGATCTCGTGTCTGTCAATCAGATGAACCACTCGGAGGAAGAGATACTCACCATGTGCGCGGGGGCAAAAGACCACTTCCGGTACCTGCGGTACGGACAGGATCTGAAGCGGGAAGTTTCTGATCTCTCGGCCGTTTACGCTTTCACTGCAAGAAAACGCCGTTTCTACAAGGTCGTATCACCCGAAGAGATGGCTGAAGAGATAGCAGCACTTCCAAAAACCGCAAAAGTCGGACTCATGTTCGGGAACGAGACCAACGGTCTTCAAAATGAAGAAACGGATCTCTGCGATAAGCTTGTAATAATCCCGACGGATGAAGAATATTCATCGCTCAACATCGCCAGTGCGGTCATGATCGCTCTTTATGAAATATCAAAAATAAAATACCGCGGCATAGTTCAGTATCAGACCGAAACAGAAATGATCGATCTCTCTGAAAAGGAAAAAATGTTCGAAACTCTCGACAGGGTAATTCAGGGGAAAGTCATGGTTACTTCGGACAACAAAGATCAGATAAGAGAGAATTTAAGGCACATTTTCCGCAGGCTTAAACTGAACAGGAAAGAGGCGGGGTTCATAAGAAGCATTTTCGAGATAATCGACAGGAAAATAAAGTCTTAAAAATTCTTGACATTTTATGTTCAGGGAATTATATTTGCATACCTGTTTTCACAGGTACCGGGGGTATAGCTCAGTCGGTTAGAGCAGCAGACTCATAATCTGTTGGTCCGGGGTTCAAGTCCCTGTACCCCCACGCATTTAAAATTTGGCGCAACGCGCCAATTTTTATAATTTGGAGAAAAGAGATGAAAGTCGGAGAAATATTAAATATTCTCGGGAAACGCATAATTCCATCGGTGAAGTGGAAGAACGATCCTTCAGGTCTTCTCGTAGGCAATAGTCACGATGAAGTCAAGGGAATTCTGACAGCTTTGAATCCAACCCTCGAGGTAGCTCAAGAAGCCAAAAAGCTCGGATGCAGCCTGATCGTTTCCCATCATCCCCTGTTCAAGAAACCCGTAGTCGATCTTGTCGAAGGGGATTATTATTCAGACATCATAAGGTTTCTGATAAAGAACGATATTTCTCTTATCTCATGCCATACAAATTATGACCTGTTAAGCACAGGCGTCAGTTATCTCCTCGCACAGGAACTCGGGCTGAAAAATATAAGGCCGATGTTAAAAATCAAAGAGATAAAGGATGTCGAAGTGAACGAGCTGTACAAGATCGTGATCTACAGTCCTGTTGAAGCAGCAGAAAAGATAATGAAAGCTGTTGCGGAAGCCGGCGGAGCATCAATAGGCAATTATGACAGATGTTTTTTTACTTCAGGCGGAGAAGGCACTTTCAGGCCGGGAGAAGGAACTGCACCATATATCGGGAAAAAGGGAAGGATCGAAAGAGTACCGGAAATCAGGATCGAGACAGTTGTGCCTGCATGGAAAAGGGATCAAGTCACTGCAGCGGTAAAAAAGGCACATCCGTACGAAGAACCTGTGATCGACATCTATCCTCTCGATAACGGATCGGAAAATTTCGGACTGGGCACTGTAGGGGAACTCGGCTCTAAAATGGTCTTAAAAGATTTTTGCGGGCTGGTATCGGAAAAATTGGGGACAAAAACTTTAAGGATAGCGGTCAGGAGCAGCAAAGAAAAAATATCGACTGTCGCTTTATGCGGCGGAAGCGGTGCAGCTTCATGGAAAAGTGCCATCATGTCCGGGGCTCAGGTATTCCTCACCTCCGAGTTCGGTCATCATTTGTACCAGGAGGCATCGAAGTTTATAAATATCGTTGACGCAACTCATCATTCAACGGAACAATTCGCGAAAAAAGGATTAAAAGAATACATTGACAGAAATTGCGGAAAGTCTGTCAAAGTATTCGAATCGAAGACAGATACGGACATAGTAAAGAGTGTTGAGGAAATTTAACCATCGGAGACAGATAATGCAGGAGAAAATGCACGAAAAGATCAAAAAACTCGCTGAACTTCAATCAATAGACAGTAAGCTTGAAGAAATAGAAAAATCAAGAGGAAATTTGCCTTTTCTTGTCGTAGAACTGGAAAAAGAGATAAATGAGAAAACTGAGGAGATCGTTCTGATAGGATCAGAGAAAGATACTCTCGAGATCGAAATAAAAGATTCAAAGGCACTGGTAGAATCATCAAAAATAATGCTTGAGAAGTATAAACATCAGAGGAACATGGTCACGAACAATAAGGAGTATGAAGCGCTGATCAAAGAGATCGATTTCAGAGAAAATACTGTTGTCGAAGAAGAAGAAAAAATTGTTGATCTTAACGAAAAACTGATCAGGAATAATGAAGCTCTTGAAGTACTCAAAAGGTCTGTGGAAGAAAAAAAGTCAATGCTGGAAGAGAAAAGATCTCAGCTTGAAATGAAACTTGCCGAAACTCAGGAAGAGGAAAAACTGCTGAAAGAAAAAAGAATTATTTTAGTTGCAAAAATCGATAAACATTTATATAATCTATACCGGAGAATATACGACTCCAAGGGACAGGTGGCAGTTGTGCCTGCAAATGAGGGTCACTGCGGCGGTTGTTTCACCATATTGCCGTCACAGAAGCTCTCCGAACTGAAAAGGGCTGAGAGTATCGTTCAGTGTGATGCCTGCAGTCGTATTTTGTTCTATGAAATAAAAGATGCTGATTGAAATAAGTCGGCTGAATGGTCGCGTTCCGGAGAGATCCGGGATGAGGAAAGTCCGAACGCCACAGAGCGGGATGCCTGCTAACGGCAGGGGGCAGTGATGCCACGGAAAGTGCAACAGAAAACAAACCGCTACCGGCAAGTCCGGCAGTAAGGGTGAAATGGTGCGGTAAGAGCGCACCGCGGACAACCGTAAGGATGTCCGGCATGGTAAACCCCATCCGGCGCAAGACCAAATAAATTCTCCGTTACAGGCTGCTCGCCTGTGTGTCAAAAACACCGGAGGAAGGGTAGGTTGCGACAGATAAATGACCATTACAACAGAATTCGGCTTACAGGCCGGCTTGTTTCGATGAATCAAAAACTCAAAAGCATGAGGAAGATGAGAAGAAAGGCATTAATAATTTATATAACACTCTTAACGACACTTCTGATCGGAAAGATCCCGTTCAGAACAATTTATATTGAGATCGAGAAGATCCGGTATGAAGGTGATTACGAACTGATCAAGGATGTCGATAATAATTCTGACCTTTTAAGGAAATACAAATCTTCGCAAAAAATATGGGTGAACATACCTGAGAACTCATACCTGATGATCGAGGAACCTGCAAAGGGGAACGATCTTATCGAAAAGCACGGTAAACTTAAATATAAAGACAGACATTATACACTGGACTACGGTCTGAATTTTGCGTGGGACGGTACTGATATACCGTCTGAAAGGATATACGATAATTACACTAGCGATGAGCCTAATTATGTTTTTTATAAGGGAAAACTTGTAAAGAAGGTCAGGCTGACAATGCCCGACGGGGATAAAAAGAAAGCTCACATATACGCCTACATGTACTACGATACAGCAGATGAGGAACAGACCAATTCATACATACAGGAGATCGAGAACAGCGATATGCCTCAGGAAGACAAGGATAAGGAGATCCAGGCTGCAAGAGAAGCGCTGGATAAGAAAGCTGTTAAATACCTTGAATGGATATGGGTGGATGATGATAATAACGAGCTTCAGATATTTTTAAGGAAGCACGAATCTACACAAAATACAAAAACGGAATACAATGTTATTAAGATCAGCGTGGACAAAGATTTCGAAGACAGTATCTTTGAGAAAACACTTTCTGATTTCAAGGTGAAAGTAATAAAAGGATGATCAATCCATGATTTTATTTAATTTTAATATAACACAGGTAAGAAGTGGAAAAAAAATGGGAATATCCGCATGAGTTAGATTCCCGCAAAATTGACGAACTTAAGGTCCTGACCGGATTGCCTGAGACAGTGATCCGGCTGCTAGCAGCCAGAGGAGCGGCTACTAAAGAAGAAATAGAACTTTTTCTGTATCCTGACAGATCAGATTATCACGATCCGTTCATGTTAAAGGATATGGATGAGGCCGTTGAAAGGATCACAGAAGCTATTGTCAATCGCGAGAAGATAGAGATATGGGGAGATTATGATGTTGACGGTATCACTTCAGTAGCGATGCTGTATCTGTTTTTCCTCAAGTGGCTGGGATTGAAAGCCGAATATGTAATACCGAACAGAGAGACCGAGGGGTACGGTTTGAGCAGGAAGGGGGTTCAGGAAGCTGCCTCGAACGGCATTACTCTGATAATTACGGTTGACTGCGGCATCACCTCCGTCAATGAAGTGGAATTCGCCAAATCGTTAGGTGTAGATGTTATAATAACAGACCATCACGAGCCTGACAAGGAGCTTCCGGCCGCTTATGCGATCATTGATCCTAAACGGACAGACTGCAAATACCCCTTTAAGCATCTCGCCGGCGTAGGTGTGGCCTTTAAGCTCATCCAGGGAATACTTTTAAAGAACGATATGTCTCCGAAGATAATTAAAGAATTCCTTGATATCGCAACAATCGGAACTGCTGCTGATATTGTGCCTCTGATGGGAGAGAACAGGAAGATCGTTTCCGAAGGACTGACATTTCTTGAGAACTGCAACAATATCGGCATATCGTCACTATTAAAAAAATTGAACCTGTTTCAGAAAAAGATCAAGGTCAGCAATATACTTTTCGGACTGGCCCCCAGACTGAATGCGGTAGGAAGAATGGGTGATGCGAACAGAGCGGTTAAGCTTCTTCTGAGTAACGATCCTGATGAGGCTTCTCAGATTGTAGAAGAGCTTGAGGCCGAGAATAAAAGAAGGCGTGAATTCGATACTGACACTTTGGCTGAAGCCATAAGGATCATCGAACAGGATGATCACTTTGATCCGGAATTCAATAAAAGTATCGTTGTATCCAACAATAACTGGCATGTGGGGGTTATCGGAATAGTCGCTTCAAGGCTTGTTGAGAAATATTACAGGCCGAGCGTAGTGATATCGGTGAACAACGGAGTTGGAAAAGGCTCGTGCAGATCTATACCCGGCGTTAACATTTACGATGTTCTCACAGAGTGCTACAAGCTCAATCTTCTTGAGCAGGAGAACTTTGGGGGACACGACTATGCCGCAGGATTCGAGATAGACAGTAAGAACATTCCGGCCTTTAAGCAGAAATTCAGCGAGATCATAAAGAATACGATCCCGGATAAAGATTTCAACCAGCTTCTTAAGATAGATCTGAAGATCGACTTCGGTGATATAGGGAACAATATAGTGAATATTCTTAAAATGTTCGAACCGTTCGGACCGGCTAATGAACAGCCTCTGTTCGCTTCAGAGAACATTGAAGTTCACGGTGATATTAAGATAGTAGGTAACAGATCCAATACTTTCGATCATAAACTGAAGACCAAACAGAATCATCTGAAGTTGAAAGTCAGGCAGGGTAATTATGTGTTCGACGCGATAGGGTTTAACCTTGCGCATAAATTCGACCTGGTGAACGAACTCAGGAGCGGACTGAAGATCGCCTATTATATTGATGAGAATGTGTGGAACAGCAACTCGTATATACAACTTAAACTTCAGGATATTAAAAGCTGATAATGAAGGTATTTCTCACATATTCCCTGGTGATATAATTCCGACCGTGTGGCATCTGAATAATTTAACCAAAATCCGATTCTGTAAATACTATTAATTTTTCTTGTTTCCCAATGTCTTAACATTTATATTAAAACGGGCGGTAATAAATTGGAAGCTGAGGTTTATTATTACAGGGAGTGACGGATATAAATGAGAAATCTTGTTCCGGAAACAGTACTCTGCAATTTGAAAAATAAAAAATATTCAGACGGATTCGAATGTTTTTCGATGTTTGTGGATATATCGGGATTCACAAAAACAACTGAAGCCCTGATGAAGCATGGTCAGGAAGGCGCTGAAGTCCTTTCTGACATCTTAAGATACTTGTTCGATACTACTGTGAGAGCTGTGTACGATCACGGCGGTTATGTTACAAAATATGCCGGTGACGCTTTTACTGCTATATTCGAGTTAAGGACCGGTAAAGGATCAGTAGCAGCAAATGTTCTGCAGGCAGCACTTATAACCAACAACTTTTTCGAAAAGAATAAAACTTACCGGTCCAAGTTCGGAGATTTCGAATTCGGAGTGAAAGTGGGGATAGGATACGGCGAATGTGTCTGCGGAATAGCCGGAAGCGATAAAGAGAAAACTTATTATTTTTCCGGAAGCGCAGTTGACCTGTGTGCCATGGCTGAACATAATGCCGTAAAGGGACAAATATGGGCTTCCGAATCTGCTTTTTCAGATATGCGCGATAAAATAACGCAGTTCTCAGAGGCCGAACTTTACGGGCTGAAATTCTTCAGGATAATAAATACATCAGTTTTTAAAACGGACAAGTCGGGTTATGTTCCGGAAGAATACGACAAAGAGCTTATATATACGATGGCAGGCAGGGTGGAAGCAGAATTTTCCGTCGGTGAGTTCAGGGATGTGATCTCGGTATTTATTTCATTTCAGGGTAATGGGGAGCTGGGCAGGCTTATGGAGACGGTATATAAACTTAAAGATATGTACGGGGGTTCTCATCCCGTGCTCGATTTCGGAGATAAGGGAGGAAATATTCTTCTGTTCTTCGGCTGTCCGGTCTCTTATGAGAACAACGCTTACCGCGCTTTGAGTTTCATGATGCGTTTGAGATATTCCGCGTCCGGATTCGAGATTAGAGCCGGCCTTGCAAAAGGTATAGTTTACTGCGGCTTTAACGGATCTGAGCTGAGGAACGAGTTCACCTGTCTGGGCAATACGGTAAATCAGAGCGCAAGGTTCATGATGAAGGCTCAGTGGGGTCAGGTTCTTACGGACAGAGATCTGGCAGGAGAAAAGCAGTTCTGGTTCGCTGATCTGGGCATGATGGAATACAAAGGCAGAGAGGGCTTAATTCCGACTTATGCGTTAGAAGGAAAGACAGAGGTCAAGGAAGTTTTCTTCAAAGGAAGTTTTGTCGGAAGAGAAAAAGAGCTCGCCAGACTTCGCAAGTATCTTGAGCCTCTGCAGAGAGGAAAGAACTGCGGTGTTATTTATATTGACGGAGAAGCCGGAATTGGAAAATCAAGGCTGACGAACCATATCCGGCTCGAATATGAAGAGGAAGAAACAGAACAGCCGGTCAAATGGTTTTATTTTTCATGCGACGATATCATAAAAGAGCCGCATAACCCTTTCAGGTATTTTTTCAACAGGTATTTCGATCTCGAGGAGGACGCGGAAGAGCAGAATACGGAAAAGTTCGATCAGAAATTAAAAGCCATTCTCGAAAGGACAGAAAGCAGAAAGCAAAGGTCCGTGCTGGAAAACATGAGAGACTACATAGCTTACTTTCTCAAGCTCAAGGTAAATGATCCTTCCATACTTCTCGAGGAGCCTAATGAAAGACAGAATTCGGTAGCTCTGGCTATTACTGAATTTTTTAGAACCTTCACCGAAAGATCAGCTCTAGTTTTTGAGATCGACAACGGCAGCTCTATAGACCAGGATTCTCTGAAACTTCTGTCGAGAATAGCGGTTACGCTTAAGAGATCACCTTTCGCGGTCATATTCAACTGCAGATTTAAGGACAACGGCGAGGCATACGATTATAGTTTTCCAAAGCAGAAAAGGATAAAGCTTAGAAACTTCACAAAAACCGAATTCAAAGATCTCGTCAAGGACAGGCTAAAACTAAAAACTGTACCTAAAGATACTCTATCGGTACTTGAAGAGAAAAGCAGACTTAATCCTCTATTCCTCGAACAAATTGCTATCTATATAACAGATAACTCAGTCCTGGACAAGAAGAACAGGATAAAAGATCCGTCCATTCTGCCTGAAGGAATGAATCAGATTATTCTGGCAAGAATAGATAAGCTGAAAACGAACCTGAAGGAAATAATAAAAACGGCTTCGTGCATAGGAAATGAGATACATATTGATCTTATAAACCATTTATTTAAGGACAAATACTCTAATATAAACAAATTTTTGGTTGAGCTTGAAAATGAAGATATCTTCATACTCTTTTCGGAGATGAGCTATCTGTTTAAATACGGCGTAATAAGAGATGTAGTATATAATATTCAGCTTAAAAAAGTGCTTAGAGAGCTCCACGGGGAGATAGGCGAAGCGATAGAGAAGATACACAGCAAAAATATCGAGAATTACTATTCGGTATTGGCTTACCATTACGAAAATGCCGAGAATGCTTCAAAAGCGCTTTTATATCACGAAAAGGCGGGGTATCAGGCGAAAGAGAATTATCAAAATACACAAGCCGTATATCATTTTGACAAAGCAATAATATTGCTGTCTAAGAAAAATAATATAGAAGAAAAATCATGGATAGACATTGATGTATCAAAAAATCGTGATCAAGTAGAAGAATATATAATAATCAACATCGAGAGATTCGGTTTATATTATGCTATCTTACAGGATATACGAAAATGCGTAAATATTCTGGATGATAATTTTAAACTTGTATATAAACTTGAGGACGATCATTTAACATCGCTGGTTTTATTTGAAAAAAGCTTGTTACTCACTAATTCCGGAAAATATGAGGATTCGAACGAGCTTTTAAAAGAGGTAATTGAAACATTAAAGAAATCCGATACAGACGAAAAAGTCTCTATTTCTATTTTGAGCATTGGTAAAAATTATTTTATGTCCGGAAAATTCGACAAAGCCATGGAATACTACAATATGGCTCTTGAGCACACTGAAAAGATCAATAACAGTTATAAAAGAGATATGATCAAAGCAAGAATTTACGGCGATATCGGAATAGCAAATGATTACAGCGGTAATTTTGAAAAAGCTTTAGAATATTATAATATGCAGCTTGAGATTTCTGAAAGACGGAACTTGAAAATCGAAAAGAACACCGTTCTAGGCAATATTGGTGTTATTTATCATCTTACCGGTAATCTGAATAAAGCTAAAGACTATTATGAGATGAAATTAAAACTTACCGAAGAGCTCGGACTCAGACTTGATCTGGCTCAAGTATTGAACAATATGGGTTTCCTGTTCAAAGATCTCAAAAACTATAAAAAAGCCTTGACATATCACAAAAGAAGTTATTCTCTGAGTCAGGATCTTTCGGACTTCAACACCATGGCAAATGCGGCAATAAATATTGGGCATGTTTTTAAGCTGCAGGATCTTTTTGAAAAATCGGAACAGCAGTATATACTCGGGATTGATATTGCTGAGAAATATGAGCTCAAAGCTATTTTATCTGAGGCTATGATCGAACTTGGAGACCTTTATTTTAAAAATGGCAAAAAAGATGAGTCTTTAAAATTTACCGAGCAGGGACTCAAAACGGCAAAGGAGATCGGCTTTTTTGAATATGTGGAAAAAGGAACGAGTATTCTTGAAAAGATTAATTCGAAATAGTGATCTGTATCACACTTTTGTTCTGTTTAATCTTGTATATTGTTGCAATGCTTTTAACACTTAGGAGGAATTTAGTTATGAAAACATCCGGAAAAGCTGTAATATTTTATTGCACGGTTCTTGTCAATATTCTGTTTTGCGAAACTCTTTTTGAAGTAAAAGATGCTTCAAACAATACAGTACTTGATGTCTCGACTGACGGATTGCGCATAATGAATTATCCCGACACTCTGATGATCATAAGTTCCAGTGAGATCAGAGCGAATATTGATAATTCAAAGGGATTATCCAGAACTTTCAGTATAACCACACCCTCTTCCGTAAAAGGTTTTAAAGACATTATGAAAGTCACGGCTGACAGTACAAGGTTTTGGGTCAGTGACACTGGTTCAGGTTTTGGAGTTGCAAATCAGGTTGCATCTCAAAAAGGAATACAAACTAATTTATTGGAAGTAAGTACAGGTTCTACTACTTTGAGAGAAGGAGTAGATGGAAATGAATACACTAATTTCAGTCCTGAAAATATTTTTCTTGGGTTAAATTCAGGAGTAGCAACGACTCCTGGTGTTCCGTATGAAATTTCAGGTTCAGATAACATTTTTATAGGGAATGAATCAGGGTTGAAAAATGTTTCAGGAGTCGCGAATGTATATATTGGACGGTTTGCTGGATTTGAGGGACAATCAAGCAATAACTGTACATTCCTGGGAGCGGGAGCAGGTAACTTTAATACTGTAGATAATAATGTTTTCATAGGTAACAGTTCGGGATTTTACAGCCGAACAGGTGACGATAATGTTTTTATCGGAACGAAGTCCGGAGGAAGTAACAATACTGGACATTCGAATGTTTTTATAGGAAGTAATGCAGGATATGGAGGGGATCAATACAGTTCGGTAGGAACAGGAAACGATAATGTTTTTGTCGGAGATTCTTGCGCGTATAATTCTCTGTATGGTTACAGAAACGTATTTTTGGGTTCAAAAAGTGGAATAAACAGTCTCAGCGGTTCCGGTAACACTTTTATTGGATATGAAAGCGGATACAACGAGACTGGATCAAATAAGCTGTACATTTCTAATTCCGATACTTTTACACCACTAATCAAAGGTACATTTCCTAATACGGATCTGTCATTTACAGCAACAACAATAAATGCAACAGGCAGTTTATTAGTTACAGGTAACTCAATTGTCACTAAGAAATTAGGGGTTGGAGTAAGTCCAGCTTATAAATTTCATGCGGAAGATATAACTTCATGGTCTGATAGCGCAGCTGTCTACGGCAAACACTCGGTGACCAATAATTATGGCGTTGGAGTTCAAGGTGAGGGAGGATTCCGGGGTGTTTACGGGGTAGCGAGCACTACATCGGGTGAAAGTCGCGGAGTCTATGGTTTTTGTTCAGGAACAGGAACCGGCACGAGGATCGGGGTTTATGGTGCTGCGAGCGGTGGAGACACTAACTGGGCAGGCTATTTCAGCGGAGATATTAATGTTACAGGCACTGTCGTGAAATCAGCTGATCAAGTAAAGATCGACCATCCTCTTGATCCTGAAAACAAATATCTTTCTCATTCTACAGTATCAAGCAATGAAATGAAAAATATTTATGACGGTGTAGCTATTCTGGATGATGAAGGTCAAGTGATAATAGAAATGCCGGAGTGGCTTGAATCATTAAACACTAATTACAGGTATCAAATGACCGCAATTGGAAAGCCATGCCCCAATTTATATATTTCAAAAAAAATCAGCAATGGTACTTTTGAAATTGCAGGCGGAGAACCGAATGCTGAAATATCATGGCAGATAACAGGAGTAAGAAAAGATAATTTTGCCAAGTCTAATCCCATCGAAGTCGAAAAAGAGAAAAATGCAGAAGAAAAAGGTTATTATTTACATCCTGAATTGTATGGTCAACCCAAAGAAACGGGTATTGAATATCGATATGAAAATGTAAAAAGAGAACATTAAAAATTAATTAAATGATGGAGAGATGTTTATGAGAAATATGATTTGCATACTATTCATTCTTGTGACAGTTATTTATTCTGAAACCCTGTTCGAAGTTAAAGATGCTTCAAACAATACAGTACTTGATGTCTCGACTGACGGTATCAGAATAATGAATTATCCCGACACTCTGATGATCATAAGTTCCAGTGAGATCAGAGCGAATATTGATAACTCAAAAGGATTATCTAGAACTTTCAGCATAACCACACCCTCATCTGTAAAAGGTTTCAAAGACATTATGAAAGTCACAGCCGACAGCACAAGATTCTGGATAAGTGATTCAGGTTCAGGTTTCGGAGTTTCGAGCCAGACAGCTTTGAAAGAAAAAAGTGTGGCGACCAATTTTCTGAAAGTATCTAACGCCAATACGGAGATGCGAGAAGGTACTGCCGGTGACAGATACACTGATTTCAGCCCGGATAATATTTTTCTAGGCCTTAATTCCGGTATCATAACTACCCCTGGTTCTCCAAGTCTCTACTCTGGAAGAAGCAACATTTTCTTGGGTAACGAATCCGGAAAAGTTAATACAAGCGGTTACGACAATGTTCTGTTGGGTGACAGTGCAGGAATTTCGAATACAACAGGTTTCAGAAATGTGTTCATAGGAAGCTCAGCGGGTAAAGGTAATAGTTATGGGGAAGATAATATTTACATAGGTTACAAATCCGGTTATAATGAAAATGGTGGGCAAAATATTTTCATCGGAAATTATTCCGGATACAATAATACATCATCACAAAATCTGTTTATAGGGGAATATTCGGGAGAAAAAAATACAACTGGGAACCGAAATTCTTTTCTGGGTTTTTTTGCAGGTCAAGACAATATCACAGGTGGTAATAACACTTATGTCGGGCAGATGGCCGGAATTAATAATTTGCAAAGCAGCAATACAATGGTAGGATATTGGTCAGGAGGGCAAAATATAGACGGTACAAGTAATTCATTTTTAGGATACAGGAGCGGAGTCCAAAGTACCGGTTCTAACAATGTGTTTTTGGGTTATCAGGCTGGCGAGGGTAATTTAGGATCAGGCAGCGTAATGATAGGATACCAGGCCGGTATGAGTTCGGGTAGTATTTCAGATAAGCTGTATATAGCAAATTCATCCACCTCAACTCCCCTAATTTATGGCGAGTTTGATAATGATTTTGTTAAAATAAACGGCAAATTAGGAGTAGGCATAAACCCGATGTATAGAATTCATGCTATTGATGAAACAACTAGTAATGATAACCCTGCAATCTTCGGCAAGCACAATGTTACAGACACATGGGGTGTGGGTGTTAAGGGAGAAGGTGGAGCGAGGGGTGTTGTCGGATATGCTTCAGCTACAGGGGATTATCATATTCATGGGATAAGCGGCTCTGCGTCCGGAAGCGGCGGAGTAAGAACCGGAGTCTATGGGACTGCAAGCGGCGGTACGACGAACTGGGCAGGGTATTTTAGCGGAAATGTTAGGGTAACAGGGACGATCAATCCCACAAAAGTGGATATAAAGATAGATCATCCTTCAGATCCGGAGAATAAAATTCTTTCTCACTCGTCAGTTAACAGCAGTGAAATGCTAAATGTATATAATGGAAATGTTATTTTAGATTCAGAAGGAAAAGCATTTGTTTCCCTTCCTGAGTGGTTTGAAGCATTCAATACAGATTTCAGGTATCAATTGACCCCGGTTGGAGCTTATGCACAGCTTTATATATCTGAAGAAATCTCCGAAAATAAGTTTGAGATATCCGGAGGAAAACCCGGACTTAAAGTTTCATGGCAGGTTACCGGGACAAGAAATGATAACTATGCAAAAGATAATCCGATAGAAGTTGAAACAACTAAGAAACAAAACGAAAAGGGATATTATTTACATCCTGAATCATTTGGGCAACCAAAAGAAATGGGTATTGAGTACCAGGTACAGAAAAGAGCTGAAAAAATAGAGAACGAATAAGCATAATGGAGTGTGTTATGAAGATATCTTTGATAATAATCATGCTATTTTCCACTGTAATCAAAGCAGAAACGCTTTTTGAAGTAAAAGACGCATCGAACAATAAGGTTTTTGATGTTTCGACTGACGGTTTACGAATCATGAACAAGGGTGATACTTTGATGATGATTAGCTCAGACGGGATCAGAGCTCATATTCAGAATGATGTCTAGGACATTCAGTGTAACAACTAATGCAGCTAAAGGCGAGAAATCACAAAACAAAGTTTTTACGGAGGGTTATATGAAGAGAAGTTTGCTGATAATGCTGCTGGCTTTATTCAGCTTTGCACATTCAGCAGGAATAACTATCGGACCCAATGCGAGAGTATCTTTCGGGAATGTGAATGTGAATGTTTACGGTAATTTAAAGAATACACTTGCCAAAGACGGCGAAAAACTTGGAACTATTGATTTCCTTACTACTTCAAAGGTAAGTTTTGTCGGATCGGCACAGGATACGGTTACCAATATTTACACTTTTCCGAACGTCGCCATAAACAAGCCGTCCGGGAATGTTCTTATTGCCAACAACACGAATAGTTTTGTTCTGACGAACAATATCGCGTTCACGAAAGGGAATGTTCTAACCGGAACAAGCACTTTCGAGCTTGCGACGACAGCGGAAGTAACCGGAGAATCAACTGTCGGCTACATTGTTGGTACCACGAAAACTGCAAGAGTTGTAGGGACAGGTTCAAACACCTTTGGGGGAATAGGTTATTCGATGAGCACCGGAACCGGTAATTTGGGTACTGTGACAGTTTACCGCTACACAGGTGACGGCAGCGAAGTCGTTCTTTACGGTTCGGAGGGTATATGGAGAAAATGGAATGTACAGACCTCCAACGCTTTTTCAGGAACGCGTCAGGTTACAACGAGCTGGCTTTCAAATGAGGATAACGGGAACATTCTTGCGAATCTGAAAGTCTGGAAATATGAGACATCTAAAAGCTCGGATGCTGACGATACGAATTCGGGCATCAGAAAGGTCAGCTTGAAAGAAAAAACCGTATCAAAACATCTTGACAGAGAGATCGCGGAGCTTGTTGAGGAAGAAGGAATAATCATTGAGGAGGAACCTAAAACGCTTGGGTGGGTCGAAGTTGACGGAGCTGTTTTCAATACTGCAGACTCGCCGAGAACAGCTACATACACTATCGATGCCGCTACGCAGTACACGATCAACGATGTGGCGAATGCTTTCGCTGACGGAGCAGGCACTGAAGCTAATCCATATCAGATCGCAACTCTCGATCAGCTCAACGCGGTAAGATATTACCTTTCAGCACACTTCATACAAATTGCTGACATTGATGCCTCGGCTACATCTACATGGAACAGCGGAGCAGGCTGGCTGCCGATCAACAATTTTGCCGGAAAATATAACGGAGACGGACATACAGTTTCTAATCTTTACATAAACAGATCAGGTTCATCATACAACGGTCTTTTAGGAATAACAAACGCAGGGAGCGAGATAAAAGATATCGGCCTTGTAAACATAAACTTTACCGGAGGATCATATACCGGGGGATTGGCAGGTTACAGCAGAGGCACCGTTAATAACTGTTTTTCCAAGGGGGCGGTTTACTCATCGACAGGAGGCTGGACAGGCGGATTTGTCGGTTATGGTTATACGGGCAGTGATATTCATGACTGTTATGCTGATGTAGAAGTAACCAGACTCACAGGCGGAACAGAGACACTCAATATAGGTGCATTCTGCGGCAGATTGTACTCCAGCCAGATCACGAACTGCTACTCTACAGGCGGAGTTCATTATGAAGGTGCTACAGATCCGACAAATAAAGGCTTTGTAGGAGCCGTCGGTGCCGGAACTACAATGACAGGGAATTTCTGGAATATCGATACTTCAGGTCAGACTGCAACAGCGGGAACTGCGACCGGTTTAACGAAGGATCAAATGAGAACATTGAGCATATTCACAAATGCTACCTGGGATTTCCAGAACGAATCTGTTAACGGAGTAGAAGACATCTGGGGTATTAACGCAGTTGAGAACAGCGGATATCCTTTCCTTTCATGGGAAGGAATTACGCACAATCCTTCGCCTTTCGCGGGCGGTATCGGAACTACGGACGAGCCTTTCCTTGTATCTAATCTGACTCAACTCGATGCGGTCAGGAATTTCCTGAGCTATAATTTCCTTCAGACTGCTGACATTGATGCAAGCGAGACATTGACATGGAATGCAGGTGCCGGCTGGCTGCCGATAGGAACTTCATCTCCCTACTTTACAGGTAATTATGACGGGGGTGAACATATAATCTCGAATTTATATTATAGCAGGACGACAAATTATACGGGACTTTTCGGCGTAGCATACACCGGTTCAGTTATTAAAGATCTGGGTTTGAAGGACATTGATGCCAACGGTTATAATTATTCAGGCACAATTTCAGGATATACAAACGGAGTTATTACGAACTGCTATTCAACAGGTTCAATAAGATCGTTCGGTTATATCGGAGGATTTGTAGGATATGTTTCAAGCAATGCTGATGTTAACAACTGCTACAGTACTGTAAATGTTATCAGGATGACCGGGAGCACGAGCACTGTCAACGCAGGTTTCGCAGGATCTCTTGGAGGAGGTAGTCTCACCAATAATTATTCAACAGGTTCAGTAACATGGGAAGGAAGCGCAACTACATCCAAAGGTTTCCTAGGGTCTTTCTCGAGCGGTAATATGACCGGAAATTTCTGGAATACGGAAACATCGGGACAGACATCCACTTCCGGTACTGCAACTGGTCTTTCAATCGCCGAAATGAGCACTATGAGCACTTTCACTAGCGCAGGCTGGGATTTCTACGGAGAATCCGCGAACGGAACGAACGATTACTGGAATATGCACACCAGTCTCAACAGCGGTTTTCCGTACCTTAACTGGGAATACAGACTTCCTGTTGAAGCTCCTGCCAATCTTGCTCTCAGCATAGTCGGAACAGATGTGATCATAACATGGGATCCTGTTGCAGACGCGGCCGGGTACATAGTCTATTCATCGGCTGATCCTTACGGCACATTTACTCTTAATGGATCCGGTGTCTTTGCGGGAGAGCAGTGGACATGTCCGTTAACAGGAACAAAAATGTTCTACTATGTTACCGCAATAAATGATACAAAAGTGATCGCCGCGAAGACAATAAATATAAACGGCATCAGCAGCAGATAGTCTAAGTTAAAGATAAAAAAAGGGCGGTTCAACTTGACCGCCCTTTTTTGTTTTACTCAACAACCCGTTTTACATCAGGCGAAGGCTGCGAAATGAACACAGCCGCGTCGTTAAGATATTTGTCTGCTACAGTTTTTATCATATCAGGCGTAACCTTTTTAAGGTCAGCCAGCGATTCTTTAAGGAAATTGTAGCCCAGGCCCATTGACTCATATCTGGTCATAGTGCCTACTAGCTGATTATCCGTAAAATAACTGTCCAGCATTTTCGCGTAGGATTCAACGGATATGTCGATCTCCTGCTGGGAAATATCGCCGCTAAGGATCTTTTGAACCTCGTTCTTGAGAACTTCGACAAGCCTGTCTTTTTTATCAAGAGAAGTCTGTGCGACTATTCTGTAGAAAGCGTAATCTTTTGTGGCTGCATAGTATGAATATGCCGAATAAACAAGATCGTTATCAACCCTGGTGGCTTTGAGAAGCCTGCCGGAAAAACCGTTCGACATTACCTGGTTAAGCGCGGTCATAGCGAAATAATCGGGATCACCCTGCAGAGGCGCAGTAAAGTTGATCTCAACATTGACCTGTTCGAACTCGCACTCGTTTACAAATGTATCGCTGATCTTCGGTACAACTATCGGAGTTCTATCTCCCGGGATCTTTCCTTTTGGAACTTTTTTCCAGAGCTCGTTCGCGTATGATACTGCTTCATCTCTTTTCAGGTCACCGAAAAGGGTAACGATCATGCTCTCAGCCTTAAAATATTTTTTATATATACCGCTGACCTTGTCTCTCGTCAGGCTCTGGATAATATCGTTCCTCTCTTTTGAGCTCAGGCCTGATTTCTGTCCTTTATAAAGTATGGCGGACCTGAATTCTGAGTATTCGTGATCAGGCTCGCTCAATTCTCTCTTGTAGTCTGCGTCAGCTCTTTCTTTTGCGAGCAGAAGCTCCTTTTCGTCAAACACGGGTTCGTTGAACATGCTGTATATCCTCTCGGACAGCTCTTTATAATCTTCTTTTATACATTTAAAACTGATGTTAAGCCCCGTAGGTCCTGCCTGAGCCCTCAGCCTGACCGCGTGATCTTCCAGCCATGAGCTGAGGTCCATGGACGAATATTTTTTCGTTCCGCCTGAAAGGAGCATCTCTGTAACGAACTGGAAAGTGCCGACATTTTCAAGAGTCTCATAATCGGAAGAAACCGGAATGAATATCTCACCCTGTATCACGGGGTCGGTCGTATTCTGTTTAAAAAGAAGGGTCAAATCCTTATCTGAGATCTTCTCGACTTCGGTCTTTACGATCTCGCTGCCGCTTTCTTCTATCTTTGACTTTTCGCCTGTCGGAACGCCGTAATAGATCACTCTGTTATCGGCTACGAAATATTTTTTTATCGCCGCATTGACTTTTTCGGGGGTAAGTTTTTCATACTGCTCCATCTGAATATCGAACATATCGGGCACACCGTAAACTATCATGTTCCAGCCTATCTGCTGTGCCTCTCTGTCTGAATCCGGAGTTCTTAATATTTTCTGCGCCTTTTCTCTTGAGATAACCTCGTCGATCTGCTTCTGCGTGATTCCTTTTTGAGCGGTCTGAGCAATTATCTCGTCTATTCTTTTCACTACATTATCAAGCGTTTTTGATTCTTTTGTCTCGAAAGCGATCTGGACCATAGGTTCGGGAAAATGGCCGCCGTCGTTGAAATAGCCGTATATCCAGTTCACTGCTTTTTCTTCCTCGACAAGTGCGTACTGAACGGGTGAATTCCTCTTTTCAAAGAGTATCGATGTCGCCATAGAGATCGCTACGAAGTCGTCATGGGCAGCTTTCGGTATAAGCTTGGTGATGAACGCCCTCGGCTGCTGTATCTCAAATTCCTCAACATATTTTATATTCCCGGGCCTGATCGATTCTTCCGGCAGATAAACAGGCACCAACACGCCTCTTTTATAGTCTTTGAAAGTGTTCTCGACCTTCTGCATCATTTCCGCGGGCTCTACATCTCCTACGACCACGAAGACCATATTGTTAGGCATATACCTTTTGTTATAATAGTCCATCATATCCTCGCGGGTATTCTGCTTGAAAAGCTCTATCTCCCCGATAACCTCGTTTTTTACATTCGAGGTCAGATATGTTGAGGCTCTCATTCCGTTGTAAAGCCTGGCCATAGGTGAAGCGACCCTATAAACGAATTCCTTTACTATGACATCTTTTTCCCTTGTGACTTCACCGGGATCGAACGAGCAGTTCATTACATTGTCAGTGAGAAGGTAGAGGCACGAGTCCGCGTACTGCTTGTCTGCCTGCATGTAGTAAACCGTTGCTCCGAAAGTCGTATAGGCATTAGTTATTGCGCCGTACTCTTTTCTCTTATCCTGATGCCATTTTTCCGTATGGTTTTTTGTCGATCCACCTGAAACTATGTGCTCAAGGTAGTGGGAAAGGCCTTTTCCGATATACTCGTCTTCATGTATGGATCCTGTTTTCACGAACATGAAGAATCCGACCGATGAATTGCTTGTGTTCTTTTTGACTACGACTTCCATACCGTTGGGCAGGGTCTTGTTCAGCATATCCTGAGCGTTCAGGGCAACTGAGACTATCATAGCCAGTATTAACATTATTCTATTCATTTGATCTCCTACTGATTTAATTATATTTTTTAACAGTGCCAATATAACCCATTTCTCATGATCAATAAAGATAATAATGCTAAAGATCGCGTTTTGTTATGACGAAATGCAGAAATTAAGGTATGAATTTGTTTGCAATTGAGGTCGATAAATCTTATTTTTTGGATTATTAAAAGAGGGAACTGATTTTGAACGGTACAAAAGAGAAAAAATTATATCTGATAGACGGTTACGGACTTATTTACAGGGCTTTTTACGCTTTCGGGGCTAAGCCTCTCATTACCAAAGAGGGATTCAATGTCTCGGCGCTTTACGGCTTCTTCTCGTCATTTTTCAGCCTCATCGAAAACGAAGCTCCCGAATATATGGCAGTCGTGCTCGATACTGCCGCGCCAACTTTCAGACACAATATGTATCCGGAATATAAGGCAACGCGTGAAAAAATGCCTGACGAGCTTAGGAATCAGCTTCCGCTTCTCATGGAGATGATAGCCGCAACAGGCATAGAAACTATAGCGATGGAGAGATTTGAGGCTGATGATCTGATAGGTGCCATAAGCAAAAAAGCGCCTGAGCTCGGATTCAAAGTGTTTATTTATTCTTCGGATAAAGATCTCGCTCAGCTTGTAAATGAAGATGTTCTGATATACGATCCGAAGGATCAGACGATATACGACAGAGAAGGCGTTAAGAACAAATTCGAGCTCTATCCTGAGCAGATAAAAGATTTTCTCACCCTGACCGGCGACTCGTCCGATAACATTCCGGGAGTTCCGAAAGTGGGGAAGAAGACGGCCGTAAAGCTGCTTCAGGAGTACGGAACGATCGAAAAGATATACGAGAATATCGAAAATGTCGGAGGGAACGCGGTTCGCGAATCGCTTAAGAACAGCAGAGACATCGTGAAGATCTCGTCAGAGCTCGTAGCGCTTAAGACAGATCTCGAGGTAGTGCTCGATGAGGAAAAACTGCGCATAAAGAGCTACGATTTCGAAAAGCTGGCCGACTATTTTTACAAACTGAACATGAAAAGGCTGCTCGAATACCTTGAGAAGAAGCAGGGCGTTGCGGCTGAAAGGACGAAAGGTGACAAGTTCGATCCCGAAAGTTTCAGCTTTATTCCTGTCGGCGATAAAAAGTCGGAAGAGGATCTGATCAAAAGAATAAAAAAATCAGGCAGGTTCGCGGCTCACTTTGATATCGAAGGCGAATTTCTGTACGAACTCAAAATTACAGGCGTCGCTTTATGCGCAAAAGAGCATGAGGCTTTCTATGTCAGCGACGAATTTTTTGCCAAAGATGTGCAGCTGAGCCTTTTCGAAGAAGAAAGTCCGGATGCTGTCGGAAAATTTCTGGAAAGTTTCAGGGTCGTTTTTGAGGACGGCGGCCTTACTTTCATCGGGCACGACATAAAGAGAACTATGCATGCTCTGAAGAATTACGGAATAGAGGTGAAATGTAAAATATTCGACATTCTTATAGCTGACTTCATTGTCAGAACAGGCACGACCAATCATGAAACAAGCCAGATCGCCAGAAATTATCTTAACCATTATATGCTTGACGAAAAAGAAGGAGCTCAAGAAAAGGGAATTTACCGCTGCGAGAAAGCTGAAGTGATGTTCAGGAGTTATTTTAAGCTCAAAGAGGATCTTTCGGTCAATGACGATGTCGAGAAAATATATGATGAAATGGAGATCCCGCTTTCAAAAGTGCTGTTCGAGACGGAGAGGAACGGCGTAAGGATCGACAGGCAGGTGCTTGAAAAGATATCCGAAGAGATGGCCTCGGGCGCGGAGGAGCTTAAAAAGAATATCCGGCTGATGGCGGGAGAGGAATTCAATCTGGATTCTCCCAAGCAGCTTAGCGAGGTTCTTTTCGACAAGCTGGGCTTAAAGGGCGGAAGAAAGGGAACGAGCGGAGCTTACTCGACCGATCACGCAGTGCTCAAAAAGCTTGCCTACGACGGAGCTCCGATAGCGGAACTTCTTCTTAAATACAGGGAACTTTCAAAGCTGAACAACACTTATGCGTCCGGTCTGATCAAATATATTTACGAGCCTACTGGAAGGATACACACATCTTTTTTGCAGTACATGGCGACTACAGGCAGGCTTTCATCGGCGAACCCGAACCTCCAGAGCATTCCGATCAAGAACGAGCTCGGTGAAAAGATCAGGACAGCTTTTGTTCCCGAGAAAGGCTACAGGCTCGTCTCGGCGGACTATTCCCAGATCGAACTGAGGATACTCGCGCATTTCTGCAGGGATGAAAATCTGACCGAAGCTTTTGCAAAGGGGCTGGATATTCATTCCGCTACGGCTTCAAAGCTGTTCGGCGTGCCGGTCGAAGAGGTCACGAGAGAAATGCGATCCAGAGCCAAGACCGCGAATTTTGCGGTGCTTTACGGGAAATCGAAGTTCGGGCTGAGCGAAGACATGGGCATCAGTTATCAGGAGGCGTCCGATTTCATAGACCTCTATTTCAGCCAGTTTAAAAAGATCAAGGAATACATTGACGACACCACGCTTTTTATTGAGCAGTACGGGTATGTTAAGACCCTGTTCGGACGCCGGCGCGAGATACCTGAAATAAGGTCGTCTAACAAGAATATAAAAAGCGCGGCGGTAAGAGCGGCCGTGAACGCGCCTATTCAGGGCACATCGGCGGACATAATCAAAATGGCGATGATCAAAATAAACTCAAAGCTGAACGGCTACGATGCCCGCATGCTGCTTCAGATACATGACGAGCTTGTATTCGAGGTCAGAGAGGATGCCGCTCTAAAGTTCGCTGATTTCATCAGGCATGAAATGGAGAATATAGTCGAGCTCTCAGTCCCGCTGGATGTCAATGTCGGGATCGGCGACAATTGGCTTGACGCGCATTAAAGAAAAAAAATCTTGCAATTTGTCCAATTATTTCGGAGTAGTCCATGTATCTCGGATTGCCGACTTCATCAGTCCAGTCGTTGGGATCATTTTTGATCCCGCTTTCTTTGTGCGTGGTGTGTGGGTAAATCATTGCCCGATAAGTTTAAATCCGCTCTTTTTAATTTATTCCGGATAAAGATTTTCAACTCATCAAAGGACATATCTGCAGTTTCTTCGCGATTTTAGCTCGAATATCCCGCATCATTTTGATTGCATCAAATTTCTTTTCTTCCTTATTCTTCATATTCGAAAAGTTTCAGAATCTTAGCTTTAATTTCATTTTGCAGAGCTTGATTTACGGACCCGAGTTTTCTTTTAATGATTGAAGCGGGTACGGATACAATTTTGTGTAATCTGATAACCGAATCTACGGACAAACCGGTTCCTTCCCAGTTTTCAGAATCCATTTTGATCAATAAATCGCTTTCCAATGGTTCTTTTGGTATTTTGCTTGAGATAAATGCTATAATAACGCTTTCGTACTTACCGATCTGATTTGTAAGACATACAGCCGGGCGGACTTTTGAATCAGAGAAATCATCAAAAGGAAACGGGACCAAAATAATAGAATTCTTAACCATTAAAAGGTTCTCCGTCTTCAACCGAATAAATGTCTTCTTCTTTATCTTTTAAAAAATCAAAATCCGGATTGTTCGAGACAGCTTTCATCCATATTTTCTCATCATCAAAATCTCTGTCTTTTTCTTCCAAGAGAATTATTACACGAACTCTACTTTCCGACAACTCTAACGGATAATCAATTTTCAAATGACCGTTTCTATCTGTTTTCGAGCTGATTTCTATAGCTTTCATAATCTCTATCCTTTGTTTATTGATTAAATATACACATAAATACCCGAGAATGAAAGAATAAATTCCTATACAAGTTCAATTGAGAAGAGATAATGCCCCTACTCCCACTTAACTCTCGGCAGCCCATTGACAATATCAACAGTCTTCACACTTACATTGATTATGCTCAACAGTAAATCAAGAATGTATCTCGGATTGCCGACTTCATCAGCCCAGTCGTTGGGATCATTTTTGATCCCGCTTTCTTTGTGCGTGGTGATCTGATATCTTTCCATGATCCACTCGATCGCGCTTTTACCGTTGACGATATATTCGTAGGCTTTGTCGGGGATGTTTTCGATCGTGATCTTGCTGTTATAGATGATCCTGCTTTTATCTTCTTTGCTTGGGAAGCGCATTTTCTCGACTTTGTAGAATCCGCTTTCTGCGCCGGTGACTTTTACGGCATCGTAAGGAGGCACGGATTCATAATTTATATGAAGTTCCGCGAGATCACGGCCGGCTTTGCTGAATTTCCAGAAGTCGCGCGGCTCATCAACGAGCGGAAGGCGCGGAAGCATTTTTTTGAGGTCGTTGGCGAATTTGATCCTATATTCGGGGCTGTGCAGGAATCCGTAAACATAATAGAAAATATCTTCTTTGGTCACTTTCGGACCATATATTTTTTTAGCCTGATCGAGGATGAAATCGGAAATTCCGTCCCTGCGCACAAATTCGCTTTCATTTCCGCTGTCGAAAAGTGAAACATCGGATTTTTTGCGTTCTTCGTAGTAGTAAAGAGGGAATGTTTGCATGGTATCTAAAAAGTGATAATTCGGAACGAGTTCTGTCAACAGGGCAGAAAAACCTTTATTAGATCCTATACCAGATACACATATTAAGCGATTATCACATTTGATGTTAGGAATCAATTTTGGTTGTAAATATCGACTCCAATTTAAAGCTTTACTGTAATAGTATTTCTGTTTAAAAAAAGGTCTATAATTAGCATCAATTATCTCTGATGGCAAGAAAGTTTGTTCTTGATCTTTTTCAAAGGCTTTAATCAAATTTTCTACCCACTTTATTTTTTTTTCGTCATTCGAAATAAAATCTTTTGCCTTTAGATTGGGCATTGTCCTTAATGCGGTTTCGTAATCTGATCTTTGTAAATTATAAAAGCTGATCATTCGTGACATATTTGAGGCTAAACAAATTTCAGATGAATTATATACCCAATTGTCACGACCTGTAATTACACCATTGCTATTAAGATTGAAAAATGTTTTTTCTTGACCTGACTTATCAGACAGACATGTATACTCATAATATGTTTCATTTCTTTGATTTAGCCAGTCACCGTATTCATTAGGTACAAGTTTTTTCCAAGTTATCCTATCACTACCCACAAATTTGTTGTATTTTACTGCATCGAGTTTCTCTTCACGATTTAAATAGTCGCCAATATCATAATATAAAATATCAGCTTTGTTTACTATAAGATCAGGTCTCTTCACAAGAAGTGTAATTGCGACAGGTGTTTTCGATCCTGCGCCAAAAACATTGCCTGCTTCTTTTTTTCTTAATATCCCTTGGCTGTTTGCGTTTCCTCTTAAATTAAAAATATATATTTTAGAAAATTCAATTTCAAGGCATTTTCTAAAACCTGCAGCAGTGTTGCCATCTAACCATCCTATATTTGATACAAAACATATAATACCGCCGGATTTGTCTAATCTATCGGAAGACCAACGGAAGGCTTTGATATAAGCATCATAGTTTGCTTTATTCATGGTTGTTATAGATTGCGACACATATGTTTTTGAAATCCGTTCATCTAATTTAGGATACTTCTGATTCTGCGCGTTGTCGTTGGCTGATTTCTGACCTACGGAATAAGGCGGATTTCCGATTATTACTCTCAACGGTGCTTTTTTCTGCGCTGCTACTCTTGCGGAGTTCTGCGGGAACATTTCTGAGAAGAGTTTTTCGCCTTCTTCGGTTTCGCCGAGTTGGAAAGTGTCGGTTAGGCATATTCCGTCAAACGATCTGTAATCTTTGTCGCCTGTGATGTCGTGGTAGGCGTTCTCGATGTTGACTGCGGCTATGTAGTATGCGAGGAGTACGATCTCGTTCGCGTGGATCTCTTTTTCGTATTTGCGCCTGAGGTTCTTTTTGTCTATGAGCCCGCTTTGGAGCAGTCTTGTTATGAATGTGCCTGTGCCGGTGAAGGGATCGAGTATGTGTATGTTCTCATCGGAAAGGTTTCGCTGAAATTCCTGTTTGAGGACATGGTCAACTGAATGGATTATGAAATCAACTACTTCGACGGGTGTGTAAACGATCCCGAGTTTTTCGACGAGCTTGGGGAATGCGGTTTTGAAGAATTTATCGTACAATTCGATTATTATGCGCTGTTTGCCTTCCGCGTTGTCAATATCTTTGGCTTTGTTCTTGACGGCTGTATAGAATTTCTCCATTGTGACAAGGTCTTTTTCTACGGATTGAGCTTCTATCAGATCGAGCATTTTCTGCATGGATATTGATATCGCGTTGTTCTGAACGAATGAATAGCCTTCAAATAGTGCCTCGAATACGGGCTTGGTTATTATGTGCTGTGAAAGCATCTCTACTGCTTCTCTTTCTGATATCGAGGGATTGATGTTTTTCTTTAAACCGTTCATGAATTCGGAAAAGGCTTTTTTGTGATCGCCTTCGTTCTTTATGAGCCTGTTGATCCTTTCGACCTGCCTTTCTGCTATATCGGCCACATCTTTAGCCCATTTCTCCCAGTAAACTCTGTCACCTACCTTCTGCACCATCTTCGCATAAACAATTCCCTGAAGCTGTTCGAACTGTAGTGCAAGTTTTTGATCCATTCCGCCGTAATCCGGAGTTGTATCTTCTCCGACTCTTCCCGATTCACCTTTTCCAATGCCTACGACAGTTATCTTATCTGTCCTTTTCTTGTTCAGGTCAATCTTATTCACGATCGCGTTAAATCTGTCATCATGCGCCCTGAGAGCGTTTAGGACTGTCCAGACGACTTTATATCTCTGATTATCGTCAAGTGCCTCTTTCGGGTCTATATCGGAAGGAATTACCACCGGAATTATTATATAGCCGTATTTTTTGTTCGGAGCTTTTCTCATTACCCTGCCTACAGACTGAACCACTTCCACCTGCGAGTTTCGGGGAGAGAGGAACATTACCGCATCGAGGGAAGGGACATCCACTCCTTCGCTTAAACAGCGGACATTTGTGAGGACTTTGCACTGATTCTGCTCATAAGTGCCTGATTTGAGCCAGCCGAGCTTTTCGTCTCTTTCAGGCGCGGACATTGTACCGTCAATATGCTGTGAAGACATCGAGACCAGCTTTTCTCTTTTCTCGAACGAAACTGATTCAAGATAGGCTTTAGACACATCGTTGAATATGGCGGTGATCTTTTTTGATACTTTAATGTTCTGGCAGAAAGCAACCGCGGTTTTCATGAGGCCCGGATCGCTGGATTTTATCGTGCCGTCATCTCCTATAACCTGCTTTGAAAGTGCGTTGATACAGCCTATCAGCTTTGTGGCGTCATCCATGTCAACTTCGGAATCTTGATCGGCTATCATTTTCTGAATTGAAGCGGGTACATCATCCTCTTTCATGGTAAGGATCATCACTTTATAGTCGGACAGAAGGTCTCTTTCAACCGCTTCGCCAAAGCCTATGCGGTAAATTTCTTCACCGTAAATAGCCTCATCATCCATCGAGCAGAGGATCGCATCTTTTTCTTTTGCCTTAGCTTTTGAATCATCGCTGTAAAGCCTCGGTGTTGCGGTCATGTAGAGTCTTTTCTTTGCCTGGATAAATTCATTGTCGTGAACTTTTACGAAAGCTGATTCATCACTGCCTGATAATGTTACGCCCGTAGTCCTGTGAGCCTCATCGCAGATTATAAGATCGAAAATATAATTGTCCTCATCGCCCTTATAAGTGTTCATAAGCTGCTTTTGAGCATTTGAAATTACATCAATAGACTGATAAGTTGAAAATACTACGGTCATCCCCGTTTTTTTCAGCATCTTGATATGAGCGAACTGCCTTTTGATATTCTTAATGTCGGTCGAGGCAGGCAGGGCAAGGTCAACCACGCTGAACTGCTGAGTGTCTTCGTTGAGCATCTTCTTTGATGAGATCCTTTCATCGGAACAGATACAGACAGCATCGAGAGGTTCTTCCACTTCCGCCGCCCATTCACTCAAAGTCTGGCCAAGAAGCGCAATCGAGGGTACAAGAAAAAGTATCAGGCCTTTCCCGTTCGTTTCATGCTCGGCAATTTTAAGCGATGTATAAGTTTTTCCCGTCCCGCAGGCCATGATCAGCTTGCCGCGATCATAAGTCTTAAAATGTTCGTGGGTCTGTTCTAATGCAGTGATCTGATGCGGCCTTAATTTCTTTTTCTTTGTTCTTGCCGTATCTCCGGTCAAACCTTTATCGAGCATCTCCCAGTTGACGGCAGCTGATTCGAGATCATATTTATTAAGTCTCGTTACGGGCGGATGCTGATTTTTTATGGTTTCTTCGGCGTTTGGACCCCAGTGGTTCGTCGTTGAGATCCACAGCCTGTGAGCAAAACCTGTCGTTTTAAATTCTTCATCAAGAAATGTCCGGCTTGATGTCGCAAGGAATGAATCAACGGCAGGCTTATCAATGACAGCGTCATCGGCGTAGCATTTGCACTGTATCGCCCAGTAATCACCTTCGATCGTCAATGCGACAAGATCAATTCCGGTATCTTTTCCGCCGAAATCCTTTCTTCCGGGGAAATCGTGCCACAGCCAGACTTCTTTCAGCTTCGTCGCGTACTTCGGGTCGGTCTTAAGGTAAGCCTGAATCAGCTTTTCAAATTTTCCGCCCTTATGATGCTCCGTAAAAGAGGTTTTTCTGTAAATATCTATCGTTTCATTGAATTTCATAGACAGCCTTATCCTAGTATTGTTCTAAATTTAAGAACTCAGCGCTTAAATAAAAAGGTTTATTTTTATCAAGAAATGAAGTATATTACGAGTAAGTAATAAGGAGGCAAAGTGCCGACAATATCAATGTTTTACGGAATTATAATCAGAATGTATTGCGGTAAATCGGAGCATAATCCGCCTCATTTTCATGCTTATTACTCTGATACCAAAGGAATTTTCAGGATATCTGACGGCAAGATGACTGATGGAAACCTGCCAGACAAACAAAGAAAACTGATCGAAGCATGGTGTCTGCTGCGCAAGGAGGAGTTGGAAGCCGACTGGAAACTTGCGAGCAACGGAGAAACTCCATTTAGTATTGACCCTTTAAAGTAGGAGCCGGAATGTACAAGTCAATTATTAAAGTAAAACCATTGTCTGATTACAGGCTGATGATAACTTTTGAAGGCGGTGAAGTAAAAGTTTTCGATGTAAAACCTTTTCTTGAAACAGGGATTTTTAAACAGCTTAAAAATTTAGATGTATTTAACGCAGTAAAAGTAAGTTTCGATAGCGTTGAATGGAGCAATGGAGCTGATCTCGACCCGGAAGAAATTTATGAGATGTCAGTAGCGGTAAATGGCGTTGCAGAAGAAACAGCCCCATACGGCAGAAATTAGAAAATCTGTAATTGGGAATTCCTAACAACTGATTTCCTAACAACTGATTTCCTAATACTTTTTCATCTCAAAATAATTTTAGCCTTTTTATTTATTGAATTGAATAATAAAATTTCTTATTTTGAAACGATAAATATTCTTGGGAGTCATTATGCTGTCAAAATACATACCGAAACATTTTGCGGAGATATATTCGGACATCGAGAAGAAGAATTTCGTAAAGGTGAAGGGGACTGTGATGTTCGCCGACCTTTCGGGATTTACTAATCTCTCCGAGAAGCTGACAGCAAAAGGTAAAGAAGGCTCCGAGGAAATATCGAGGATCATAAACGAGGTATTCGAGGAGCTGATAACGATCGTTTCAAGATCGAAGGGCTCGGTCTATAAGTTCGGGGGGGACGCGGTGACTGTCTTTTTCCCGGACAGCGTCACGGAAAAATCAGTGCTGGAGACCGCGCTAAAGATGCAGGCGGCGGTCAGGAAGTTCACAAAGATTGAAACCATAGCCGGCGAATGCTCGATCAGCATGAAGATCGGAATAGACCGCGGACACTCCGCCATAGGCAGGGTCGGGAACGATATCAAGCAGTATTTTATTGCCGGAGACACGCTTGACGGCGCCTGCGACTGCGAGCATCACGCGGAGCAGGGCGAGATAATAGTGACCGCCGATGCCCGGGCCGAAGGCAGCGGATATGAATTTGAAAAAAGGAACGGTTTTTTCAAATTGCTGACGAAAGGACCGCAGAGCGGCTCGGGAGCCGCGGGAAAGGTCGCGCCCGGAGTCGATAAGAAATGGTTCAGCGAGTTTATTGACAACGAGCTTGTCGAGAGGGAAAGGGCGGGCGCGCTGGAGCACGGAGAGCTGAGAAACTGCGCGGTGGTTTTTTTGAACTTTTCCGGCATAAGCTACGGAAAAGACTTCGATTACGGTCTTCTCAATGATTTTTTCATACTTGCAGCCTCGACCGTAAAAAAATACCAGGGCTTTATTAACAAGATAGATATGGGTGACAAGGGCAACAAGATAATCGCGCTTTTCGGAGCGCCGGTCTCGACTGAAAAGAACGAGGAATTCGCGCTCAGAGCTCTTCAGGAGATAAGGCAGAACAAGCCTGCAGGAATAGAAATTAAGGCAGGTATAAACAACGGGAACATTTATTTCGGTCTGGTCGGCGCATCGCACAGGCAGGAATTCACCGTCATGGGCAACACTGTCAACTTAAGTGCCCGTCTCATGGCTTCTGCAAAGAAAGACGAGATCATCATTTCAAGACATATCAGAGAAAGGGTACCCGAAGTCGAAACGGGTGAAGAGAGAAAGTTAAAGCTTAAAGGTGTTTCCGGACTTTTCAGTGCTTATGATCTAATCAGGGTTCTCGAAACAAGAAAAAGCAAAAGATTTAAGCTTATCGGAAGAAAAAAAGAGCTTGAAGAATATAACGCTTTACTCAAAAAAAAGAATGCTGTTCTGGTCAATGTGAAAGCCGAAGCCGGCTTGGGCAAATCCGTTTTCGTGAACAAACTTTTCGAGGACAGAAGAAAAGAGACAGAATGCTGCCTTGTCAACTGCCTGTCCTACACGAAGAACAACACTTACTATGCGGTAAAGGAATTCATCGCCAAATTCGCCGGAGTAACGATCTTCGACGGCACGAAAGAAAAGATAAAAAAATTAGAGGCGCTGCTCAGGTTTGCGGGGGAAGCCGGGAACACGGATCTTTTTGCACAATTCATGTCGTGGAAGGAAAAACCGTCAAGTACGAACGATCCCGGACTTAAGGATTTCTTCACAGAGGCGTCGCTGAGCATATTCTCCAGGGTGATGAAGGAAAAGAGGACCGTTCTTTATCTCGAGGACGCTCACTGGCTCGATCCTGCTTCGGCGGACCTGTTTTTGTCTCTCCTGAATGTTTTTGAGCCTGAGGAATTTCCCTGTTTCATCCACTTCGTTTACAGGCCGGACACTATGCTTGCTCCATTCGAAAATTGCGGTTCATCGCACACTCTTGAACTTAATAACCTTGAGTATGACGAGGGTAAACAGTTCCTTTTAGAAAAATTCAATCTTACAACAATACCTGCAAAGATCTATGAGCAGATTTATCAGAAAACCAAGGGCAATCCGTTCTTTATGGAAGAGATCCTTCTGGGCCTGAAGAACGACGGAAGCCTCATACCTGACAGGGCAAGCGGCGGTGAAGTTAAAATAGAAGATAAGTTCATGTCCGAGAGGGACAAGGCTCTGGCGGCTCTTGAAAAATCTTCGGTGCAATACAGGATCAAGCCCTCGATAAAAACGATCAGCATACCAGACAATGTGAACGATATAGTTCTTTCAAGGATAGACAAGCTCGACGAGAACAGTAAGACGATATTGAAAATAGCTTCGGTCATAGGCAGAATATTCCAGTTCGACATACTTAAACAGCTGCAGAATCTCAAGGAGATCGCTGACAGGCTCGACATTAGGGACAGCCTCTTCGACCTGACAAAAG
Source organism: bacterium UBP11_UBA4055 (assembly GCA_002382735.1). GTDB lineage: Bacteria > UBA4055 > UBA4055 > UBA4055 > UBA4055 > UBA4055. The sequence continues at coordinate 21,699 of DFZN01000039.1, read as the reverse complement.
TCGATCTTACGATCTTTGAGGAGACAAGCGATAACGAGTATCTCTTCAAGCACGCCATCACACAGGAGGTCGCTTACGAGACGCTTCTTTTCTCTCTCAGAAGGAAGTACCATTTAAGAATAGCTCAGCTCTATGAAAAGAATTTCGGCGATAATATATCTTCCGCCTATGAGCTTCTGGCTTTCCATTACAGGCATACGAATGATAAGGATAAAGCGAGATTTTATCTTCTGAAGTCGGCAGAGTCGGCAAAGGCTAAATTCAGATTTAAAGAGACTTTCGACTTTCTTAAGCTCTACAGGAAATACAAAATGCCGTCTGAAGAGAAGCTGGAGAGCTATTTTATTGATTTTGACATATACAGGATAACCGAAAAACGCGATAAAGCGACTGCCGTCTGCGAAAATATAATGAGGTCTTCGGAAAAGGACAGCCTTATTTATCAGAAAGCAAAAGTAAGGAAGCTGAATATACTTCAGAGGTCATCTAAATACGATGAGGCTGTAGAACTTTACAATTCGTTCGGGAACTTTATTAATTCTGATATTAAGACCGCGGCTCTGATAGAAATTGCATTCGTATATTATAGGACAGGCGATCTTGATAAGATGAAAAATATAACGGACATACTCTCAAGGGCCGTAAAAAAGACAGGCAGCATAAAATACCTGCTCGATACCGAATGCGCAAAAGGTCTCTACCATTTTGTAAGAAGGGAATTCGACAGGGCTCTGAAGAGATATAATAATATGCTGGTCCTTGCAGATGAAGGAAAGCTTGTTAACGAGAAGTTCACGGCTCTGAGGAACATTGCGTCAGTTTACGGTCAGCAGGGGAATATGGATGAGGCCGAGAAGTATTTCGATAAACTGTTCATTGAGGCTAAAAAGATACACAATTACGAACTTGTCATGAGCGCTCTCGACGGACTTTCGAGGGTAAGTTATATTAAAGGCGATTACAGGACATCCGAAAAGAACATAAAGGAAGGAATAAAACTCGTGGAGAGGACAGGAAAGCTTCATCTCAAAGAACTTCTGCTTCAGAGCCTTTTCAATGTCAGGCTCGAACAGGGTAAATACGAAGAAGCTCTGGAGCTGTGCAGGCAGAGGGAGGATGTGCTTAAGAGAACAGGTGATAAGATCAGAATATCGGTACTTAAAGATAATACTGGTGATGTTTATTTCAGGAAAGGCGATTATAAAAAGGCGGTTAAGATCTACAGCGATAACCTTGAATATTCAAAGAAGATCAACAATATCGAAATGGTTGGTCACAGCTACGGTAACCTTGCGAACTGCTATGCCGAGACGGGCGATGTTGAAAAAAGTATCGGGTACTATGAAAAACAGATAGACTATTCAAAAAAGCACAACGACATTCATTCGGAAGGCAAAGCTCTTTATAATCTCGCCTATACATATTTTGAGGACATGAAAGATACCAAACAGGCTGAATCCGCTGCTCTTAAAGCGGAAGTCATATTCGAAAAGATCAGGTATAAGTTCGGCCTTGACGGTGTAAAAGAACTTTTAAAAAGAATTGAAGAATTTAAGGCGAAAAAGAAAAATCTTTAGTATATTTGGTTCGTAACAGAAAAAGAAATCACAGTGAAAGGAGATCGTAAAAATATGAAATGTACCCTCACAGCAGCCGTATTGACAGTTATTCTTGCCGGATGTTCGGCCTTCAGACCCGCGGTTGGCGACCCTGTCGCAAGAGACGAAAGTATTAAGAAAACTGAGGCGGTCGAAGCCGATCCGGTAAAGATGAATGACAAGATCATCGTAACCAGAGAGAAAAAATCGGCACATGCCGATAAAATATCATTTTCTATCTCTGATCTTGAAGTTGTTGAAAAGAATAACGGCGTGTTGATCAGCCTTAATTATAAAGGCGACGACCCCGGATCGAACATCTCAACATTTTTTTCAGGGGACAGTTTTTTCAATATAAGTTTCTATAAAGGTAAATTTTCCGATTCCATAAAAAATTATGTTTACAACAAGTCGGTCGTGAGAAGCGTAAAATTCTTTGAGTTCGGTGATTCTGTTCAGATCACATTGAGGCTTAAGAAGGATTACAATTCATCCAACATTACTTCGGGCAAGGGCAAAATAATTATTTCGGTATTCAATTAAGGTGCGGTTTAGATGAAAATGATACGGGTTATGTTAATATTATTACTTTCGGTGAACACTCTGTTCTCTTTCACAAAAAAACAGTACGGAAATTACGACAAGTCAGGTGTAAGGTATTTTCTGAACGCTCTTTTTTATGAGCAGGTCGGGAATGCGGAAAGGTCGGAAGAGAACCTTCAGATAGCTTATATAAAAACGAACAGCGATGTTGTTAAACTTAATCTCTCGGTACGGAACCTCATTTCCGGTAAAAAGGACGAGGGCATTACAGCCCTGAAAGAACTTTACGATTCAGGCCATAACCTCGGAAGATTCGGTATATATCTTTACCTCAGCCTTAAAAAAGGCGATCCGCAAACCTATGATCTGCTCGACAGGGTCATAAGCGATCTCAACGAGCTTGGCGAAACCGAAACTGCCGCAGAGGTCATCAGGCAAAAAATGACGGACAGAATGTATCTGTTCGAGAACGCGGATGATTTTATTGATTTCTATAATGAGATCTATCCTGACGAGTTGAGCAGGAACTACGAATATTTTTTTAAGAGCGTAATGGTTCAGATACAGTCCAGAATAAAAAAAGACAGTTCAGCCGTGAACAGGATGATCGAAGAACTGGAAGACAAGCACGGAGAGCTGCCGTATTTGTTTTACAGTATTGCATTCTCGGGTTATCTTGAGAATAAAGATCTTGAGAACGCAAAACCGGTACTGGATAAAATGATCAGATACAACTATGGCGAGCCCGGATATTATTATGACAGGGCGACATACTATTCCGAAGCAGGCAAATTAGATACCGCCCGTAATATTCTGCTTGAAGGAATAAGGCTGTCAAAAGACACTTCTCTGAGACTTAAACTCGGTTCGGTCTATCTTTCGCTTAAAGACCTTAAGAGAGCAGGAAAAGTTTTTGACGATATTGTCAGCGACAACTTCGAAAGCGACATAATCTACGAGATGATCTCTAATGAGTATGCTAAGTCGGGCTATGAGGATGAGGCAGTCCGGTTCTTTGAAAAAGCCGTAGAAAAATTCCCCGATGATCCTGAATTACTCAACAACTACTCATACCTGCTTGCAGAAAAAGGTACTGAACTTGAAAAAGCGCTCGAGATGGCAGGTAAGGCAGTATCGCTTAAAGAAACAAGCATTACTTTCCTCGACACAAAAGCATGGGCACTTTTCAGGCTGGGCAGGTACGATGAAGCCGAGAAGATAATGGATGCGATATTTGCTGATGAAGGATCGTACTGTCACCAAAGTTCCGAAGAGCTTTTAAGTCATTATGTGGAAATTAAAAAAGCCCTTAACAAAACTGAAGAGCTTGCAAATATCTCCATAAACAGGACTGCCGTGATTTTGTCTGACATAATTATACAGAGCTCATATCTTTTGCAGGCGGGGTTTTAATGAGGGTAAAATGCCTTAAATTACTTCTTTTTGCAGTTATCCTGAGTTCATGCGTTTCAACGGGTACGGGTCACAAGAGTTATGACCTTATAAATATCGATGCCGAGACTGTTTTGGAAAAGCTTAAAAAAGACCGGAACTACCTCAGATCGCTGTCAGGCAGGTTCGATTTCTCGTATTCGACCGAATCTGAAAGAAAACAGTCGTCGGCCTATATCTTCATAACCGCTCATGATACTCTGTACCTCGAGATCAAAGGTATCGTGGGAGAGACCGAGGCCGTCCTTTTCATTGACAAGGATTCCTTAAAAGCAGATAATTACATGGACAATATTAAGATCAGAAATAAATTCAGCGAAGGATCTTTAAACAGGATAACCGGGATCAATATGAGCGTGAGCGACCTCAGAAATACGATACTCGGTTTTGATCCGGCATCGGCCGAAATGAGCATTAAGGAAAGCGGCGGATCTGCTTTAAAGGCAAGAGCCGTGCACGACAGCTTAAGATATGATATTATACTATTGGATAATGACCTCAATATCACTGAGATCATCGAATTCAGCGAGAGGGATATTATTTCACGCAGGCAGTATGATTATTTCACAAGCGAAAAAGGCGTAATGTTCCCGCGAAGGATCAGGATAAACAGATACAATCCTCCCGAAAAGCTCACGATCTTCTTTACGAGTGTCAAAATAAATTCATACCCGGAGATATCAGAATGAACAAAATACTTTGGGTCGATGACGAAATAGATCTTCTGAAACCTCATATTCTATATCTGGAGAGGAAAGGCTACGATGTAAGCACAGCGACGAACGGGCTTGATGCTGTAAGAATGGTTAAAAGTTCGGAATTCGACCTTGTTGTTCTCGATGAAATGATGGTGGGTATGGACGGTCTTGAAACACTCAGGCAGATAAAAGGCTATGACAGTTCGATAAAGGCAATTATGCTGACAAAATCCGAAGAAGAGGGTATCTTTCTTGAAGCGATCGGCAGCATGATAGATGATTATCTGACAAAACCGGTAAGCCCTCTGCAGCTTTACCTGAGCATAAGAAAGAATATTGAAAAAGAAAATATAGTTACTTCCAGCCTGTCGAAGAATTACATCAAAAGCTACAGAATGCTCAGTACGATGCTCGAGAATGACCCTGATCATGAGAGCTGGATAAGAATAAATGAGATGATGAACGATCTCAGTCTCAAGCTTGATGATATAAACGATCCCAACCTGACAGAGACATTTGATGATTTAAGGTCCGGTGCGAACATAGTTTTCGCCGGTTACATTCAGGCGAATTATAAAAAATGGATAGACAACAGAGAAAAAAGCCCTGTGCTGTCGGTCGATGTAATAGACAGGTTCATTATGCCCGGGTTGGGAAAAGAAAAACAGGCTCTCATAGTTATAGACTGCTTCCCTTACGATCAGATGAACATCATAGCCGAAGTCTTAAAAGATAACTTCATAATCCAGAGAGAGTCTTATTTCGCTGTTCTGCCCACTTCGACCGAATTTGCCCGCAATGCGATATTCTCAGGTAAATTCCCTTCCGAGATAGAGGTGGAATACCCTGAGCTCTATATGGGAGATCCGGATGATGAAAAAAGCTGCAACAGGTATGAGAAAGAGCTTCTTGAGAGACAGCTTCAGCAGAAAGGCGCTGCAAAAAATATAAAGGTCAAATATACAAAGATATATAAGGTCGATGAATTTGCCCGTCTCGAATCAGGCATGAATGAGTTTAAGGACACATCGTTGCTCGCTATAGTTGTTAATATGGTCGATTTTCTGATTCACAGCAGGGACAAGGATGAGATAGTGAATGAAATGATGGTATCGGAGAGCTCATACAGGGCAACGATAAGAAGCTGGTTCGAGAATTCGTCTCTGTTCAGGGTAATAAAGAGCCTCGGGGACATGGGCTTTAAAATAGTCATAACCACCGATCACGGCGCAAAAATGATAGGCAGGTTCACAAAAGTTTCAGGCGACGGAGCTATAAGTCCCGGACTGAGAATGAAATATGGAAAGAACCTTACGACATCGAACAAAAAGCAGACCTTTTTCTGGCAGAAACCCGCCGAGTACAAAATGCCTTCGGTTTTTAAGGGAATGAACATGATCATGGCTAAAGAGGATCACTGCTTCGTTTTCGAGAACGGGCTTAATGATTTCTACAAACAGATCAAAAATACATATCAGCACGGAGGTTTGAGCATGGAGGAGATGATGCTTCCCGTGCTTGTACTGAATAAAAGACCTTAGGAGGAGATTATGGGATACAGCATAAAAGAAATAGCTGCGATGATCGGTGCAGAATATGACGGTGCGGATGTTGATATAAGCGATATTGCGAAGATAGACGGTGCGTCCGGAAAAGAAATAACCTTCCTTCATAATCCGAAATATTTTCACCTGATCGATTCTACAAAAGCGGCTGCCGTTATAGTGCCTGAAGACTTTAAGACCGAAAGGGACATTCCGTTATTAATGGCAAAAAACCCGTATCAGGCTTTTCTGAAAGTTCTTATCGCTTTCCACCCTGTTATTCCGGCGGCTGAAAAAGGGGTAAGCAGGCTTGCCGATATTTCGGCGACAGCGAAGATCGGTAACGATCCCGCAGTGAGCGCGTTCGTCTCAATAGGTGCCGGTTCTGTGATCGGGGATAATGTCCAGATACAGCCCAATGTCACGATCGGTCAGAATGTTAAAATAGGCAACAATGTTATTATATACTCGAATGTCTCAATTCGCGGGAACTGTGTTCTGGGCAACAATGTGATCGTTCAGAACGGCGCCGTGATAGGTTCCGACGGCTTCGGTTTCGCGCCGAACCAGTCCGCCTACGACAAGATCCCGCAGGTCGGCAATGTCATCATTGAGGATGATGTCGAGATTGGCGCCAACACATGCATAGACAGGGCTACGCTCGGATCTACGGTGATCCGCAAAGGAGCGAAGCTCGATAACCTTCTGCAGGTGGCGCACAATGTGGAGATCGGCGGGAACACTGTTATCGCCGCTCAGACCGGAATCTCCGGCAGCACGAAGATCGGGCCGCACTGCATGATAGGCGGTCAGGTCGGGTTCGCAGGCCACATTGCGATCGGCGCGGGCGTCATGATCGGCGCTCAGGCCGGCATTGCCGGCAACCTCAAGGACGGCAGCGTCGTTACAGGTACACCGTCAAGAGAGCTCGCCAAGCAGCGCAAGATCGACGCTTCGCTCGGCCGTCTGCCTGATCTCATCTACAAGGTCAAGGACATCGAGAAAGCGGTTAAGATTTTAGAAGATAAAGAATAGTTTCTGCAGGATATAAAAATATCACAACATCGAATAATATCTATGAAATCACTTGACAAATTGACGGAAATTGATTAAATTGCGTCAGTGCATTGACGGAAATAGATTGAAAATAGTCAATTGAATTGGGAGCCATTATGATATTTATTGAAAGAGCGATTTCTGAAAGTATGAGAAAAAAAATTCTGCCCGGCAAGGTGCTTATGGTCCTCGGTGCAAGAAGGGTAGGTAAAACTGAGCTGATAAATCACTATCTTAAAGAAATTCCCAAAGAAGAATATTTGAAATTCAACGGTGAAGATATCCGTCATGTCGAACTGTTTGAAGACAGGTCCGTTGAGAATTATAAGAGGATATTAAATAAGCGCAGTCTGCTCGTTATTGATGAAGCTCAGAAAATTCCGAATTCAGGGTTAGTACTAAAGCTTATAGCCGACAATTTCAAAGATCTTAAGATCATAGTTACAGGGTCTTCTGTTTTTGACCTGTCGAATAAACTGGGGGAACCTCTTGTAGGCAGGAAGAACACGATATATCTTTATCCTTTTGCGCAAATGGAATTTCAGAAATACGAGAACATTGTAGAGACCAAAGAAAAACTTGAAGAAAGAATGATATTCGGCTCTTATCCTGAACTTGAACAGTACTCAGACTGGAACGATAAGCAAAACTATCTTTATGAGATGCTCAATTCTTATCTATTGAAAGATATTCTTACTTTTGAAGGCATCAGGCAGTCAGATAAGATAATTGACTTACTGAGGTTGATTGCATTTCAAACCGGTAAAGAAGTGTCTTTGCAGGAATTGGGATCTCAGCTAAGTATAGCAAAAAATACAGTCGAAAAATACCTGGATCTTTTATCAAAAGTATTCGTAATATTCAAATTGCGCGGTTTTTCTAGAAACCTGAGAAAGGAAATCTCCAAGATGAACCGCTGGTATTTTTACGACAACGGGATCAGGAACGCTGTAATCGGGAATTTTAACCGCTTAAATCTCAGAAACGATGTTGGAGAGTTATGGGAAAATTATCTAGTTTCGGAAAGAATTAAATATCAAAGCATTACAGGCATGAAATCGTCGAATTATTTCTGGCGGACATATACTCAGCAGGAAATTGACTGGGTCGAGGAAGAAAACGGTCACTTGAGAACTTATGAATTCAAATGGAATGTTAAAAAGAAGCCGAAAGCTCCAAATTCATGGACAGAATCATATCCGGATTCGGAATATTCGGTAATCTCGCAGGATAATTACCTTGATTTTGTGACGCTAAGTAAAAAATAATATTCTAAAAAAACCTCACTAAACCTAAATCTCCCCGGTCTCGAAATATTTTTCGATGAGCTTCTTGATCTTGGGCGCGGCGGTAGTGGCTTTCTCGTAGAAGACATAGGTGAATATCATGTGGTTGATCGACATCGAATGTTCAAGGTTGTTCAGGATGGAATATTTCGTGTACGAAGCGAACTGCGACACAGGCAGAACTTCGCCTGAAGTCCCGATAACGACGAGTAGTTCGGACGACATCAGTTCCGAGTATAGCTTCGAATACATCGGCGCGGGTTCCCCGAACATGACGATGTGATGCCTGAGCGCGTGATTTTTGCAGACGGGGCACTCGGCTTGATCCCTGATCGGACCGTAACCGATATCGAAAATATGACCGCACATCTCGCATCTGAGTTTCCTAAGTTCCCCGTGCAGGTGGATTATATCCTCGCATCCGGCTTTTTCTAAAAGGTCGTCAACATTCTGGGTAATAATGCTGATATTGTTCCCGAATTTATGCTTCATTTCAGATATCATTATGTGTGACGCGTTCGGGACTTTATTCTCAATATCCTTTCTTCTCATATCGTAGAAATTCAGGACTTTTTCCCTGTCCTTCAGGTAGCCTTCCGTCGAGCAGACTTCCATTACATCATGTTCCTCCCATAGCCCGTTCGAATCCCTGAAAGTCCTGATCCCCGATTCCGCCGAAAGTCCTGCGCCTGTCAGTATCAAAGCTTTTTTCAAATCATTTCTCCCTTCAGATGTTTTTTTCGATAATTTTTAAAGCGTACCCGAGTTTGTCATGCAGGCTAAGGTTCCCGTCGATCCAGTTGATTGTCATTCCGTCACGCTCCATTTTGCGGAACCAGGTCATCTGCCTTTTGGCGAAACGGTGAATTGCTGAATTGAGTTTCTGGAACATATCGTTGTAGCCGTACTGGCCGTCAAGGTATTCCGCAAGGTATTTGTACTCAAGACCGTAATAAACAAGCTTATCTTTTGATATTCCCTCATTGAACAGCAGCTGCGCTTCCCTGACCATTCCTTCATCAAGCCTCTGCCTGAGTCTTTCGGTAATCTTTTTTTTTATAATGTCCCTTTCGAAATGAATTCCGAACATGATGAATTTGAGAGGCTCTTTCAGGTTTTCTAGCAGATGCTCTTTCTGATACGCCGCTATCTCGACTGCCCTGACAAGTCTTTTCCTGTTCGAAGTGTCCGAAATGTTATGGAGCGCGGTAAGTTTAGAAAGAATTCCAGTAAGCTCTTCATCGGATTTATTTTCGAGTTCTTTTCTCGATCCGGTATCAGAAGGGACATTGATGAGACCGTAGTCTTTCAGAACAGCTTCGATATACAGGCCGGAGCCGCCGCACAGGATCGGTGTCCTGTTCCTTGACAGAATGTCGTTATAAACCCGATAAAAGTCATGCTTGAACCTGAACACATTATACTCTTCTCCGGCGTCGCAGATATCGATCAGATGGTAGGGTATGTCTTTTCCGCTTGCGGTATATTCTCCGATATCCTTACCTGTCCCGATGGTCATTCCCCGGTAAACCTGTCTGGAGTCCGCGGATATTATCTCTCCGTTCAGTCTGCCGGCGAGCGCTGCGGCGAATCCGGTCTTTCCTGTTGCGGTCGGTCCGGTGACCACTATGAGATCAAAATTTTTATTCATGTCTTAATTATAAAAAAAACCTCCCGTTTTCGGAAGGTTTAATTTAAAATATTTTATGTAGTTTTGTATCTATTTGTCTCGGTCCAAAAATATCCTCGTTCTGAACCGTGTTTCAGGATAGGACTCGATCTTAACGGACACCCAGATATCCCTGTATCCTCTCGATTTAAATTCCTCGGCGATCTGACCGCACATTTTGCATACGCCGTTCTTAGACTCAACATTTTCAGTTCTTTCAGCAATCAGATTCCCGTCCCTGGGGCTGTCATAGATCCTGAAAGTCACATTGTAGAATCCGTCCTCGAGAGGCATACCGTCCTCGTCGGTCATAATAATTCGCATCCTCTGGTCGGTACTCAGTTTCTCTGCTGAAAATAACGCTGTTGTCAACATTAAACACATCATTAAGAACATCTTCATTTCAAACCTCCCTGTCATGAACAGAACATTTTTTGAGAGAATTTTTTAGGGTGACAAAAACTGCTCCCTTTCACGGGGAGCCTTAAAGAATATACTTTTTCTTTACTGTTCTAAAAATTCTCTCGCATATAATATAATACAGATTTTTCAATTTGTCAAGTATTGTGCCTGAAAATTGTGATTTGCAGAATAAACATAAATAAAAAAACAGGTTTATTTAATTCGCCGGATTTAGTATATTTCCATCCAAATCAACGGAGCAGGGGAATGGCAGGGGATAAACTGATAGTCAAAGGGGCTTGCGAGCATAATCTTAAACGCATAGATCTTGAGCTTGATAAGAATAAGCTTATAGTTTTTACAGGGATAAGCGGAAGCGGAAAATCATCGCTGGCATTTGATACGATATATACCGAAGGGCAGAGGCGCTATGTAGAGTCCCTGTCGAACTATACAAAGCAGTTCCTCGGAGTGATGAAGAAGCCGAGGATCGATTCCGTGGAAGGACTTTCGCCGGCAATATCTATCGAGCAGAAGACATCCTCTTCCAACCCCCGCTCGACGGTGGGCACGGTGACGGAGATATTCGATTTCGTGAGAATGATGTTCGCCCGCATAGGTCATCAGTACTGCTACAGCTGCGGCGACCTCGTCACATCCAGATCTGTCGATGAGATCATTTTCGATGTGCTGAACAATATGAAGAAGGATACAAAATTCGCTGTTATATCGCCCTATATCGAAAGGCAGAAAGGAAATCTGAAGAACTCGCTCGACTACCTTAAAGCCGAAGGGTATGTAAGGATAATGATCGATGAGGATGAGTTCGTGCTTGAAGACGAGATAAAGGTCGATGAAAAAAAATTCCATAAACTCTATGTCATTGTTGACCGTTTAAAAGTGAAGGACGATATCAAAAGCAGGCTTGCGGAATCTGTCGAGACGGCACTGAAACTCGCGCAGGGTAATCTGATAATCAAAAATATCGATACAGGGAATGAGACACTTTACAGTGAGAAGAATTACTGTCAGAGATGTTCGATAAGCTACCCCGATCTTTCGCCGAATTCATTTTCCTTCAACACTCCCGCAGGTATGTGCCCCGACTGCCACGGTCTCGGATTTTTCAAGCGGGTCGATCTGAATAAACTCGTCAAATACCCCAAAAGAAGCATAGCGGGCGGAGCGATTCCGTTCGTTGCCGGTCAGAATATCGAAATGAGGAAGATAAACGGGATACTCGACCATTATAAGATTGATTATGCGACCCCTTTCATCGGTCTGCCCGAAGAAGTCGTTAAAGCTATTATGTTCGGTACGAAGAAACAAATGACCATGAATTACAAGTCAAAGACTTTCAGCGGCGTTTTCACAACTGCTTATGAAGGGCTCGCGAACATGATAGAAAGGCGCTACAAGGAAACATCCTCCAACATGGCGCGCCAGTATTACGAGGTGTTCATGTCGGACGCAGAGTGCAGTTCGTGCGGCGGAAAAAGACTCCGCAGGGAAAGTCTTTCCGTCAGGGTGAACGGTCTTACGATAAACGAGATAACGATGCTGGAGATAGATAAGCTGCTCAAATTCATAAAAGACCTCCCGAAGAAGCTGACGGAAAAGGAGAACACGATCGTTAAGGAGCTTCTGAAGGAGATGCAGGAGCGCCTCGGTTTCCTTGTCAATGTAGGGCTCAAGTATCTGACGCTCGACAGGAACGCGCGGAGTCTGTCCGGAGGGGAATCCCAGAGGATCAGGCTGGCGAGCCAGATAGCGAGCGGCCTGACGGGCGTGATCTATGTCCTCGACGAACCGAGCATAGGGCTGCACCAGAAGGACAACCAGAGGCTTTTGGAGAATCTGATCCAGCTGAGGAACAAGGGCAACACCGTTATCGTCGTAGAGCACGACCGCGAGACCATTGAGGCCGGCGACACGATCGTCGATTTCGGGAAGGAAGCGGGAATATACGGCGGCGAGATCGTTTATAAAGGCGCTTTCAAAGGGCTCGAGAAGGCTAAGACACACACTTCTGATTATGTCTTCAGGCGCAAAGCCGTTCACATTAGCAGGGCGGCCGGAGAAAGCACAGGCAGCATCGTAGTCACCGGCTGCACAACGAACAACCTCAAGAACATTACCGCGAAATTCCCGCAGAACAGGATGACCGTCGTGACGGGAGTATCGGGCGCCGGCAAGAGCAGCCTGGTCATGGACAGCCTCTACAATGCGTTAAAAACCCTTGCGGCCAACAGAGAGGACCTGAAGGATATGGGTAATCTGAAATCCGACTTCGAATATAAAGATATTTACCTTGAGGACAGTCTGGGGATGCGGCTGGAAAAACCCGATGTCAGGCTGATAAAGATAGACCAGACCCCGATCGGGCGGACGCCAAGGTCGAATCCGGCCACATACATCGGTGCTTTCGATTTGGTCAGGGATATTATGGCGCAGACCAAACTTTCGCGCATGAGAGGTTATACAAAATCCCGTTTCAGCTTCAATGTTAAGGGCGGAAGATGTGAGAAATGCGAAGGGAGCGGGGTGATAAAGATCGAGATGCACTTTCTGGCTGATGTGTATGTTGAGTGCGATGTATGTAAGGGTAAGAGGTACAGTTCTGAGACCCTGGAAGTAACTTTCAAGGACAAGAACATAAACGAAATTCTCGACATGGATGTCCAGGAGGCCTACGAATTTTTTGAGAACATCCCTTCATTAAAGAACAAGCTCGAAACTCTAATGCATGTAGGCATGGGGTATATCAAGCTCGGTCAGCCTTCGACCACCCTTTCCGGCGGCGAGGCTCAGAGGATCAAGCTCGCCAAGGAACTTTCCAGGGCAAAAAAGGAAGGAACCGTCTATATCTTAGACGAGCCGACCACCGGACTTCATTTTCTCGATATTCAGCACCTTCTTAATGTGCTTAAGGAACTTCGGGACGCGGGAAGCACTGTGATCATTATCGAACACAATCTCGATGTCATCGTCAACTGCGACCATGTGATCGACCTCGGTCCCGACGGCGGGCCGACGGGCGGCAGGATAGTCTTTGAAGGCACTGTCGAAGAACTTGCAGCATCAGGTAAAGGCTACACTTCCGAAGAGGTTAAAAAAGAGCTTGCACACAGAAAAAAAACTAAATAGATCATATCCTGCAAAAAAAGAGGAGATAATAATGCGAAACCTGATCCCTCATTTTATTTCGGAAAAGTACAGCAGAAACGAATGCGAAGGCAGCTTCAAAGCCTCAATACTTTTTCTAGACATATCAGGATTTACCGCTATGACCGAGAGTCTGATGTGCGAAGGAAAAGAATCGGAAGAGATCAACAGAGCAGTCCTTTCTTGCGAAATCTGGCAGATAAATAAAAGTGAAGAGCATAAAACTGTCGCTTTTGAATCAAGTGAATTCCTCGAGGCTTGCCTCGGGGTAAAAGAGGAAAGATTGAAAACCCGAGGTTTTCATAACGCTTTGAAAAAGCGTATGTTACAGGAATGAGCGATCATGAATATAAAAGGCACAATAAGACACTTCTACTCTATCATCTCGTATTTCCGGTAAAATACAGGCGAGGAGTAATCACGAAACGCATGGGCAACAGTCTCAAAGAAATATGTTTTGAAATTTCGGAGAGGTTTGAAATAAATTTCATTGAAATAGGTTACGAAGAAGATCATGTTCATTTTTTGGTTCAGAGCGTACCGTCAATGAATGTGTCAGAAATAACGAGAGTTTTGAAAAGTATCACGGCAAGAGAGCTGTTTGAAAAGCACCTTGAGATCAAATCAAAGCTATGGGGTGGAAATTTCTGGACGAGCGGCTACTATGCAAATACGGTTGGCCAATACGCAAATGAAGAGGTAATAAAAAAATATGTTGAGAGTCAGGGTGAAAAAAAGAAGTATACTCAGGTGTTCAAAGGACAACCGACACTCTTTTAGATACCTCGAGGCTTGCCTCGGGGTTGTTCATTTAAAACAGACGAAAACGGAAATGTAATGGGATGGAAATAGGATGGGTAAAAGGCATAAAGTAAAATTTGGTAGATCTAGAAAAAAGATAAAATTAGATAATATAATGAGGATCGCGCTAAAAAATAAAGATTTAGGAAATAGACATTTTGTTAAGCAATATAATATGTCAATTGCTTTAAAAGATAAATTTAAAAAAAACCTGATCATGTACGAAAGATTATATGGTAGGGATGATTTTAGGACTGAATTAATTTCAATACCATTTAATTCTATTGTCATGCAAATATTTCAATTTAAAGCAAATGTTTATACATATTATAATCATAAATGGTGGAAAGAAGTAAATATCCCTAAGCATGCCAGAAATGGTTTTACTCGAAGAATGGAAAATTCTATTTATTTTCTTAATTTTATACACTTCTTATCTTTTGTTGAATCATGTTTGAGAAAATTGATTATAATATTCAGACAAGGAGAATGCAACAATGGAAAAAGTGACTTTTATTGTATTTATGATAAAATTTTAACGGATTTAAACTTAAGTGAATATAAAGCAGTTTTTAGTTTTGCTAAGGAAGTAAGAAACTCAATTCATAACAATGGGTTTTATAGACCTATTAGATCAGATCAGGATCAAATAATGGAATTTAATGGTAATGAATACACTTTTCGTCATAATGAACCCATTGATTTTTTTACTCCTGAGATGGCAGTTGAAATTGAGGATTTGATTATGGAATGCTTAGTAAAGATTGTTGAACATGATGAAATAAAAAAATTATAACGAGGAGTTTATATGTGTGATGCCAATTATTTTTTAGGGAGACAATTATGTCCCGTTTGTCGAAATAGAGTCAAATCGATCAATTATATCGCAAGCAACAATCCTAATGTACTCGTAATTGATTGTCCTGTATGTAATCCTGAAGAGTTCGGTAAGTTTCAAATATCCGCAATGATCATTCCGAATTTGAATGACATGGACGAAGAAAGAAGAAGTTGGATGAGTAAGAACATAAAAAATAATGTTAGACATTGTGAAGACAAACTATTAATACATTCTAACAATTTTGATTTCTATAACAGACCTTACCTTGGAGATTTGCAGATATGATTCCTATGTCTATGTGTAAAATTTGGGCTTAAAAGAGGATGATTAGTGAATAAAAAAGAATTGAAATTCATACTGCAGGAAGGGGAAGGCTACCTGATCGAGTTTAAGGAAAGGGTCGCTAATATTGATAAAGAGATGGTTTCTTTCGCGAATGGTGCGGGAGGCAGGATATTTATCGGAATTGCAGACGATGGAAAAGTTATTGGTGTTGATACTACTAATAAGCTTAAATCCCAGATTCAGGATATCGCAAATAATTGCGAGCCTCCGGTTAAGATATTTATGGAGGAATTTGAGAATATTCTGATAGTGAAAGTAATGCCGGGAGATTATAAGCCTTATAGCTGTTCATCGGGTTTTTATACAAGGATCGGTCCTAATGCGCAGAAGATGTCGAGAGATAAGATAATTGAGTTTTTTAAATCTGAGGGCAGGGTTAAGTTCGATGAGCTGATGAACCTGAAGTTTGATTACAAGAAAGATTTCGATAAAACGAAGCTTGAGCATTTTCTTAGGCTGGCAAAGATATCCCCTGTTATTGATGTTCCTTCTATTCTATTAAATCTCGGTGTAGCTGAAAAGCAGGAAGGCAGCGTGATCTTTAATAATGCGGGAATTCTGTTCTTCGCAAAAGATCTGAGTAAGTTCTACAGGCACGCTAAAATTACTTGCGCACTGTATAAAGG
>DFZN01000039.1:0-5644 GCA_002382735.1 bacterium UBP11_UBA4055 | reverse complement strand
GATGCAGGGTCAGGTCAAAGAATACGGGCTCAAGCCTATATCGTTCGCATTTACAAGCTTCGTTACAGCGAATTTCTGGAGAGGAGCGGAAATAATTGAAAAGCCGGTAGAAATACGGGATAAATACGGTAGAAATACGGTAGAAATACGGNNAAATGCACAAAGAGTAATCGAATTGATGTTGTCAGATCGTAATGTTACAATTCCGAAAATAGCAGAATCACTTTCACTCAATCAAAGTACAATAGAGAAAAAGATAGCTGAGTTGAAAAACGCAGGTATATTGAAGAGAGTAGGATCAAAGAAAACCGGTCATTGGGAAATTGTAGATCCAAAAGCAGTTCAATAAGAGCGTCGATATTTATGAAGTGCAGAAGATACTTGCCGGTTATGTTTTAGGTTAGGCTATTTTTAGGAAGTTAGATTTTATATAAGTAATATATATTTCAAGTAATATACGATTGTGGTTACACTGTCACGACAATTCAAAGAATTTATAAAATATTTCTTGCCGTGTCACGATTTGACACGCCTCCGGTTGTATATTGCGGGAAAGTAATGTAAGAGAGGCGGTTATGTCGGAATATGAAATAGAAAAGTTTGAAGAGAGTCTGAAGGAGAAGATATATTCGATTCGGGGATTTCAGGTGATGCTGGACAGGGATCTGGCGGAGCTGTATGGAGTGGAGACGAAGGTTTTGAATCAGGCGGTTAAGAGAAATAAGGAAAGGTTCCCTGAAAGCTTTTGCTTTATTCTGACTCAAGGCGAAAAAGACGAGGTGGTCACAATTTGTGACCACCTGTCAAATCTCAGATTTTCTTATAACCTGCCATACGCATTCACAGAGCAGGGTGTTGCTATGCTTTCTGCCGTTTTAAAAAGCAAGACTGCTATCTATATCAGCATCAAAATTATGAATGCTTTTGTTGAAATGAGGAAGTTAATTCAGTCCAATTCAAATTTGTTGATCAGGGTAGATAAACTTGAAACAAGGCAATCTGAAACGACTTTGAAATTGATCCAAACAGATAAGAGAGTAGATAAAATATTTTCCTTAATGGAAAGCGGAGAGATCAGACCGAAGCAGGGAATTCTATTCGATAAGCAGGTGTTTGATGCGTATAAATATATTTCAGATATCGTGAAGAGCGCAGAAAAGTCAATCCTGATCATAGATAATTATGTGGATGATTCGGTTCTGACGATATTGTCCAAGCGAAAGAAGGGCGTTAAGGCTTCGATCTATACGAGAAATATTTCGGCACAGCTTAAGCTCGATGTGCAAAAGTTTAATGAGCAGTATGAGCCTGTTGAAGTCGTGGAGTTCGATAATTGTCATGACAGGTTTATCGTGATCGATGAGAAGGTGATTTATCACTTCGGAGCGTCGCTGAAAGATCTCGGTAAGAAGTGGTTCGGTTTCTCGAAGATGGAAGTTGAAGCTGTAGAAATGCTGTCGAGGCTTGGCAAGTTAAAGTAATGTAAGTGAGGCGGTTATGTCGGAATATGAAATGGTGAAGTATATGCTAAAGAATAGGACTGAACCGTGAATAAAAAAGAATTAAAATTCATACTGCAGGAAGGGGAAGGCTACCTGATCGAGTTTAAGGAAAGGGTCGCTAATATTGATAAAGAGATGGTTTCTTTCGCGAATGGTGCGGGCGGCAGGATATTTATCGGAATTGCAGACGATGGAAAAGTTATTGGTGTTGGTATATGATTTAGCTTTTATTTTCTAAATTCATTATTTATATTTGTATTGTAACAAAAGCAGGGAGAGTTTTATGAAAGAAAAGATTACTATAAATAGTTTTTGCGGGATCAGAGATATTGAGCTTGATTTAAAAGAAATAAATGTGTTTATCGGTCCGCAGGCATCTGGTAAGAGTATTACCGTAAAACTGATATATTTTTTTAAGACACTTTTTCAGGAAATGATTCAACATATTAACGAAAATGATAATTTTAAAAACTTTGGAAAGAATCAAATGTCTAGGTTTCGGTCATATTTTCCTTTAGAGACCTGGAGTGAAACTGTTTTTTCTGTAATTTATAAGGTAGGGAAAGTCAGCATTGAATTAATCAAGTCTAAAGCGTCAGAAAATTGTAGAATTGTTTTCAGTCAGGAAATAGAGTCATTTTATAATAATGCAAAAAAAGTTTTTGTTGAAGAACAGAAATTAAATCTTAAAAGCTCATTGATGTTATTTAATTCAAAATTTAAAGATAATTACAGTAAAATGCTTGAGGATAAAATCTCGGTCATATCTAAATATGATCAGTATTTTATCCCCGCCGGCAGGAGTTTTTTCGCAAACATTCATACAAATATCTTTACAATTCTTAAAGAAAACCAGAATATAGATCCTTTTATTCTCGCTTTTGGTTCATTTTATGACAGCTTCAAATTAAACATAGATTTCGGATTCAATAAGAGTTATAATGAAAGCTTAAAACCGGAAAGTGAATTCTCAAGCGATGTGCAATCAATACTGAGTGCATATTATAAAAGGGAAAGCAAAAAAGATTTTATGATTCATAATGATGAAAGAAAGGTAAAGCTGGCATATGCATCTTCCGGTCAGCAGGAAGCTTTGCCCTTACTTTTTGTATTGCAAAATCTGAAACTCAAGAACGGCTCAAACAACGGGGCTGCAGTTTATATTGAAGAGCCTGAAGCGCATTTGTTTCCGGAGGCACAAAAGAACATGGTGGAATTTATAGCTAAAGTTTATAATTCAAATCCAGATAAATTTCAGTTTTTTATTACCACACACAGTCCATATATTCTTGCATCGTTCAATAATCTGATCGAAGCAGGTAAAATTTTAGCAAACAATCCTGAAAAGAAAAACAAGCTTTTTAAAATCATATCGGAGAAAAATATTTTGAAGCCTGACAGTTTAATCGCATATTCAATAGCTGATGGAGTCAAAAAGAAAATTATTGATAAAGATACAAAGCTGATTTCTCAAAACCTGATAGATTCAGTATCAGACAAAATCTCCATTGAGTTCGGAAAACTTCTCGACCTTGAGTATTAATATGCACTTCAAGAAAGAATGTGTTGATACTACAAACGACAGGATAATTGTTTGTCAGGAAAACAAAAGCAGAATTGCATTCCTGAATGAAGGTCAAAAAGAAGTCTCAAAGATAATAATAGATGGTTGTCAAATCCAAGAAGGATTAAGATGCGATTATCTGATTTTGGAAGATGATAAGGAAAATTATATTGAATTATAAGGTCATAACTTGAGTCATGGAGTAAGACAGATCAAGAAAACTATTGAGTTATGTAGTTCGGATGTCAAAAATAGAATAAAAAGAAGTTTTATTATTTGCACACGAGTACCTGTTAGTTCAGCAGAAATTCAAAATCTGCGCCTTAAATTCAAAAGAGATTTTAATTCGGATCTGATAGTTAAATCCTCTCCGCATATTTACACACTTTGAAAAAATGAGTACCGTTACCTGAAAAACAGAAGTATGTCGAAGGTAGAAAGCCGAATGTGCTCAGTATAGTACAGAAAAAAAATAAAGTTAAGAATTTGCTGCAAGATTTAAGAAAAGAAAAGAAAATAGCTCCGGTTTCTTATGGTCTGTGGAAGATAGTTTAGACATCTTTGATAATAATTATAGATATTTTACATAATGGGTTATCTGCCAGAATAATAGTAAGATATGAAGTGTTAAGTCGATTTATGAACGATAATCAAGACATGTTTTGCGAAGAAAGATTATTCATTTTAGATGTCTTTTGATATTTTTGCCAGAAGCAGTTCAATAAGAGTGTGGATATTTATGAAGTGCAGAAAATCCTAGCGGGTTATGTGTGTTTTAGGGTAGTTAAAGAGAAAATTTAGTATTATTCTTTATCTGTATCCGGATTGTATTCGCTTGTATTCTCAGAAACGGCCAAATGCAGGTTTTTAGCTTCAGCATATTTATATTCTAATGCTTTTAAACCAAGTTTTTCCATTATTCTGATCGAGTTCATTACAGATATATCCAAAGCTTTCTTTAAATCTAAATTTTCTACCTCGGCAGCGGCTTTTTCTTTCCATTCCCAAACTTCGATCTGAGCTTTAGAAATGTTATTCGGTTTCATAAATGACCTCCAAAGGTGTGCATATCCTCAAATTATGCGTATATCCTTCGCCGATATTCCACGAAATGACCTTTCTTTCTCTGTTGATGTTAGCCATATGTTTGTAATTCCAGCTTATTAGAGCATCGATCTGATAATAAGTGCAAACTGCTATATGCAAGGCATCCATCAGGCTTTTCCGGGGTAGGATTCCCTGTTCAATGTAGCCTTGAGCAATGGATTCTATTTCCTTTTTGTTCGTTTCAATATCAAAAATAAGGAGATCGTAGGATGAGATGACAGCAAGAAGTTTTGCTTTTTTTTCTTCGTTTACAGTCTGAGCTATTTCATTCAGAACTATTGGCGAAATGTAGGTGTTGTATTTCTTCGTCTTAACATATTTATCGAATAACTCGATCGTTAATAGCTTTGCCTCAGGTGCGTCATCGGCAAACAGATGGTTGATAACGCTTGTATCAAGATAAATATTTAATTTTTTCATAAAGTAACTCTCCTTGAAACACATAGGATAATATACGAAATCAAAATGCTTTTTACTATTAAATAATATCATTTAAAATGAGCTTTCTGAGAAATCCTGACATAGCCGCTTAATACCACCGGATCGAATATATTGAGCAGAAGGGTACGGGAATAAACAGGATGCAGGGTCAGGTAAAAGAATACGGACTCAAGCCTATTTCATTTACTTTCACTACTTTCGTGACAGCGAATTTCTGGAGAGGGGTAGAGTCAGGGGTGCGATCAAAGATACTCGATCTGCTTAAGAATAAAGATCTATCCAAGGCTGAAATCGCACAAGGATTAGGAAAGGCAAAACCATCAAGATATCTTAATGATTTAATAAGATCAATGCTGACAGAAGGAATAATTGAATATACTATACCTGAAAAGCCGAATAGCAGGCTGCAGAAGTACAGGATATCCATGCGAGTTTCGGGGTAGGTTGTTTTTAGAAAGTTAGATTTTATCTAACTAATAGATATTTCAAGTAATATACGATTGTCGTTACACTGTCGCGACAATTCAAAGAATTTATAAAATATTTCTTGCCGTGTCACGATTTGACACGCCTCCGGTTGTATATTGCGGGAAAGTAATGTAAGAGAGGCGGTTATGTCGGAATATGAAATGGAAAAGTTTGAAGAGAGTCTTAAGGAGAAGATATATTCGATCAGGGGATTTCAGGTGATGCTGGACAGGGATCTGGCGGAGCTGTATGGAGTGGAGACGAAAAGACTGAACGAGGCTGTTAAAAGGAACAAGGAAAGGTTTCCGGAGGAATTTTGCTTCATGCTTAATGAAAGCGAAAAAGCTGAGGTGGTCGCAAATTGCGACCACCTTGAGAAATTGAAGTTCTCGTATAATTTACCCTATGCGTTTTCGGAGCACGGCGTTGTTATGTTATCCTCTATTTTGCGTAGTGATAAAGCAGCTGAGATCAATATAAAGGTCGTTAGGGCGTTCATTGAAATGCGTAAATTCATTCAATCAAATAATCAGTTAATTTGTAGCGGATCTTCCATTTTATA
>DFZN01000001.1 GCA_002382735.1 bacterium UBP11_UBA4055 | reverse complement strand
AACATAATTCAATACCTTTTTTGCCCTGCCGACTTTTACCATAACTTCACTTACGGATTTTGTCCAAGTGAATGGTTTCGGGTTTATATTATGCTTTTCTAAAAATTCAATAATAGCTTTATTCAATTCGTTTACAGAATTAAAGCAGTCGGATTTCACTAAATATCTCCTGCATTACGCTCCGGTTTCGAGCCTGCAAAAGCTCGGATATATTCTGGAATTTGTCTGCGGCAAAATTAAGCTTGCCGATGCTCTGTTCTCGGAGATGAAGAGAGATTCGTTAAAATTATTCAGGATAAAATTAAGCCCGTCCGGAAAAGTAAAAGGTTTTTCCTCCCTTAACAGATGGAAGGTAATAGTAAATACAAAAATCGAGACAGACGAATGATACCTCAGGGATATATAAGAGAGTGGAGCCAATACGCACCGTGGAAATCTCCGGATCAGATTGAGCAGGACCTTATAATATGCCGTGTCACGATTTGACATGCCTCCTGTATTATATTAAAAGTAAAGATCGAATTCCGGAGCAGGGCATATTCTTTGAAGGACAGATATTCGATGCGTATAAGTTCGTTTCCGATCTGTTGCCGTTTGGGTTTACAAAAATGGACAAGGCCGGGTTAAGGCTGTTGGAAAAGATTAGGTGACGGCAAGTAGTTCCTAAAAGAAGGAACTTTTCTTACTTTTAGTTTCATTGACTTTGAGGATATTATTAGGTAAATTCAATCTAATATTCAAACAGCTGATGAAAGTACGGAAAATATAAGGAGGGAATAAAATGTCATTAGGAATCGTTATAAAATCGCCGGAAGGTTTAGTCTTAGCAGCCGAAAGCCGTGTTACGCTAGAAGTCCATAAAAGCGGATCTGCCAACGCGATCTTCAATAATTTCGATAACGCAACGAAACTCTTTACATTCAGCCTGCCTCATAATCATATCGGAGTGGTTACTTACGGACAAGCCGCCATCGGACAGAGAACGGCTCACTCATTTGTGCCTGAGTTTGAGAGTACATTATCAGGTAAACTGACCGGTGTTCTCGATTATGCAAATTCAATTTCCTCGTTTTTTCTTAAACAATGGAAGAAGATAATGCCTAATAATTACAAAGGCCCGGATATGACTTTTATCGTCGGCGGCTTCAATGACGGAGAACCGCACGGCAGAGTATATTTAATTAACCTGCCGTCAAACCCGACTCCTGTTGAGCAAAGTCCCGGTATGGGTTCGTTCGGGATAACCTGGGGAGGTCAGAGAGAGATCGTAGACAGATTATTAATGGGTTATGACTCACAAATATTAAATACGATATTTTCAGAACTAAAACCGACTCCCGATCAAGCCGTGAAAGTGCAGACACTTTTACAGCAAAAGCATCAGCTTCAAATTCCATTGGATGTAATGGCATTGCAGGATTGTATCTCTTTAGCCAGACTTTTTATATCGACTACAATTAATTCGCAGGAATTAACAATAGGATTAAGAGGCTGCGGAGGCCCGATAGATATCGCGGCTATTAAAAGAGGGATGCCTTTACAATTTATTCAAAGAAAAGAGATAAAATAAGTAAATTAAGAAGCTTTTATAATTCAGGGATCTTCATTAAATGGAATATTCAGAGATCATCAGGCATATAATACACTATTCACTTCACTTAATATTTCCTTTTGCGATCGCATATTTTTTCTTTAGAAAGAATTGGAAGCCGGCAGGAATAATCATGGTATCGACTCTCTTAATTGACTTGGATCATTTTTTAGCCGATCCGGTCTTGGACCCCGGCCGATGCAGTATAGGCTTTCATCCTTTACATACTTTCTGGGCTTTGATCGTTTATTTTTTAATGCTAATTATCCCTTCTTGGAAATGGCGCGCGATAGCTGTCGGATGCATTCTTCACCTGGGGACAGACGCTCTTGATTGTATTTTGGGCGGCACATGATGATATTTGATTTCATAAATTATAAAGTAAATAAGGCTAAACAGTGATATTGAATTCGGAATACATTTTTATTACAGATATCGGGAGCACGACTACCAAAGGCCTGCTGATCAAATACGACACAAAGCACAGCCGTTACAGTTTTCTGGCTCAGGCTGATGCCTATACTACCGTCGAGAAACCTTCCGAAGATGTGAATATCGGCGTACGGAACGCGGCAGAGAGTATTGAAAAGAAAACCGGCATAAGGCTGCTTGGCGCCAGCGGGAAGTTCATAATTCCGTACATAACTACAAGCTCTGCCGGCGGAGGACTTCAGATACTCGTCTGCGGGCTGACAAAAGTCGATACAGGCAAAAATGCCGAGATCACGGCGACGGGCGCAGGGGGAGTCGTATTGAGAACTTTTACGATAGACGATAACCTTTCCGATTTCGAGAGGGTCAGAATAATAAGAGATCTGAGCCCGGATATGATACTGATCGCGGGAGGTTATGAAGGAGGCAACAGCTACGCCACAATGCGTCAGCTCCAGCTTATGATCCTCGCATCGCCCAGGAACCGGTTTGACAACTCTGAGAAAATACCGCTTATATTCTGCGGCAATACAGCCATGCAGAAATTAGTAAATTCAATGCTTCCTTCACACTTTATCGTTTCATGTACCGAAAATATCAGGCCTGATTATGAGACCTACAACTATGAGCCCGCAAAGCAGAAGATACATCAGCTCTTCAAGGACAGCGTCATGCAGCACGCACCAGGCTACAGGATTTTAAAAGAACAGGTCTCCGCCGAGATCAGACCCACGCCTACTGCCGTAGAAAGAATGCTGAGGCTTTATGCTGAGAAGCACAAGGAAAATATCATAGCGATCGACATGGGCGGAGCCACAACGGATATTTATTCATGGATCAAAGGATTTTTCCACAGAACTGTTTCGGCCAATGTGGGACTGAGCTTTTCGATAGCAAACATTCTCGCGACAGTACTTAAAAGCAAAAATTTCAGGCAGCTTCTGGAGGATCTTCCCATGGATTACTCCGAGGATGATATCAGGAACTATATCAACAATAAAACACTCAATCCGTCCTATCTGCCAAAAAGCGACCCTGAACGCTATCTTGAGCAGGTCTGCGCAGAGTTCGGTTTTGAATTGTCATTCGATCAGCACATCGAAATGAATTTCAATAATCTTAGGAACGATTTTTTTGACGGTATGAAAGATGTTTACGAAAATATCTTTTCTTTTTTTAAGGGAGTTTACGGAAAGCAGAAGACCGATTTTTTCCAAAAGAAGGATAAATACTGCGAAGAAGCCTACAGCATAGACCTCGAGAATAAATTCTACCTTTCGGACATACAGGCGGTAATCGGTTCGGGGGGAGTGATAGCTTACGCAAAAAGCAGAGAAGAGCAGATCTATATGCTCAATGAAGGCTTAAAGCCTTACGGCGTCACAAAACTTATCATCGACAGACCTTTCAAAGTTTCGCACATGGGCATATTATCCTACACTGATCCTGATGCTGCACTGGAAATGTTCGAGAGGGAATGCCTGGAAACGATAGCGACAGTAATTGCTCCGATCGGAAAGGTCAGGCCCGGAAAACCCGCTGCATACCTGAAAGATGTCGGCTCAAATAACAAATTCGTACTCACAGGCGGACAGATCCTATACTCTCCCGACGGTGGGGATTTTGAGATCATAAGCGCAAAAAGAAATATCAGGATCGATAAGAACGAATATTCTAAGAGAATAAACACGAAACTGCCGGTACTGATAGACTGCAGGGGAAGAGGGAAATATTTCACCGGACCTCATCTGCTCAAATCAGGCATTAAAGAATTTCAGTTCGATTACGGCACTTTCACTTCGAACATACCGCTTAACAGAATTAAAGCCGACAGTCTGATTTATGAGGAAAGAGAATTCACATCCAAACTTCCGCATGAAGGCAGCATTCTCGTAGAGGAAGGGAATACGGTCAGGGCAGGCGACATTATCGGAAAGAATGAATCTGCAGACAAAAGCTATTTCTATGTCGATGTCAAAAACCTGAGCAGAATAATATACGATTACACGGAAGATGAATTCAAACAGAGGCTCAGAATTAAAAAAGGGCAGGAAGTTAAAACGGGGGATGTGATCTTTCACGGGTTTACGGAGAAGATGGAAGAAGTAAGTAAAGAGAGGACATACGGAAAGGACAATTTCAGAGACAGATTGATCGAGACTGATTTTAAAGCCGTAAGAAGCGGTATCGTGTCGGAGATCTACTATGACCTCGGGCTGATAACTTTTGAAGTGATAGAGAGAAATGAAACAGTAGTTCTTGATGCGGCGACCCCTCTTTTAATAAAGCCGAAAAATATCGGAATGTATCTCTCAGTTCATGTCGGCGATCCAATAAGAGAAAATCAGGTAGTAGCCTTCAGGTTCGGTTTCAGCGCGAAACAGCCTGTCGTCAAATCGCCTATAAAAGGAATTGTTAAAGAGATAGATACGAAGAAAGGAACTGTCACCATAGAGAACAAGCTGACACCCTATTTAATGCGCTCATTCGTAAGCGGCAGGGTCTCTGTTGTGAAACCGGGCATAAGCGTGACCGTAAAACTGAAATGCGCCCTGCTTAACGGCGCTGCCGGATTCGGCGGAGAAACCTATGGGGAATCGGTTTTTATTGAGAACAGGAATAAATTTATCAATGATCTGAAAACTTCCGGCAGCGCGGCAAATGAATACAGAGGCAGAATACTTGTTTTTAAAGAAAGTATCGATCTCAAAATTCTCGAAACCGCCAAAGATCTCAAGGCTAACGGAATTATTGCGCCGTCCGTGAACAACAGGGACTGGACAGCTTTTTGTGAAGACGACCTCAGCATCTCTTTTACCGGAGACGAGAATTTCGGTTTTTCTCTCGTGCTCACAAAAGGTTTCGGCAGAATGAACATGGATGAAGATACCGCGGAATTGTTCAAGACCTATCATTTCGAAGAGATCAGCATCAGCGGAAGAACCCAGATAAGGGCGGGAATAATCAGGCCGCAGATAATCCTTCACGATCACGGACGGCACTGAGTTAAGTCCGGCGCAGTTATTTAGAAATTGCGAACTTTCCGAATATCACTTATATTTCCCTCAGGCAAAAGGAGAGCGGGTGAAATCGATAGAGTACATATTCGAATTCGAGGACGGCAGCAAAAAGAATTTTATTTTTCAGTGGGACAGATCTTCTCTCGAACTCATAGGCGCGACCTTACCGGAAAAACTCCCCGACTGGACCGGCCTCAACTTCCATAAATGCCCCAACTGCCCTCTCGACCATAATGTTGTGCCGAACTGTCCGATGGCGGTATCATTGATAAATATGGTGCAGTTCTTCGACGGCTTAAAATCGTTCGAAAAGACGCATCTTGTCGTTAAAATGGAGGGGAAGGAAATATCCCAGGATACAACCTGTCAGAAAGGTGTAAGCGCAATGATGGGACTCGTTTCAGCGGCTTCGGGATGTCCTCACCTGGCGTTCTTCAAGCCGATGGCATATTTTCATCTTCCTCTCGCGGACAAGGAGAACACGATCTACAGGGCGACTTCCATGTACCTTCTCGCACAGTATTTCATGGCCAAAGAAGGAAGAAAGTTCGAGATCGACCTTGAAGGGCTCAACACGATATACAAGAACATCAGCATCGTGAATTCAGCTATGGCTGACAGATTAAGGGACGCTTCAAAAACAGATTCCGCGATCAACGCCATCGTGACCCTCGACATTTACGCAAAGACGGTCCCGATGCACATCGATGCCTCGCTTTCGAGTCTCAGAGACCTTTTTTCACCTTATTTTAATTACCCGATTTCAGACTAAAAAAATATCTTGACATTTGTCATCTTATAAATTTTATTTAGCACCTTTGAAACAGTGCTGTATAATTATTAATTATAAACCGGAGTCAACTATTAATAAAATGAAT
>DFZN01000009.1 GCA_002382735.1 bacterium UBP11_UBA4055 | reverse complement strand
AGAGAGAACAGACTATGGGCTGTAGGGTTTCTTGTTCTGATGTTCTTTGTCATACCGATATTAATTATTTTCATTTAACAGGCGGATTAAGTATATTACTTTAAACAAACACCAGAGGCTAAAAATGTTAAAACAATTTCTTAAAATGCTTTCAAATCAGGACCTGCTTACACAAGCGCTTAACGACACTCATGAGATGGCAGAAATATCTTTAAGGCTTTACGAACTTGCTGTCAGACAGACTTTTGAACAGCCCCAAACAGCACTGACTCCCGAAGACATAGAGAAAGTGCGTAAAAAAGATTTTCTTCTCAATCATTTTGAAAAATCCATCAGGAAGAAAGTTTTTGAGCATATCGCCATAAACGATAAAGAAGAACAGCAGCTTTCAACTGCATTCATTCTTACAACGATCGTGAATAATTTTGAAAGGATCGGAGACTACAGCAAGAATATCTCAGAGATCGCCGAGATCAAGCATATGCTTACTGACGAAGGGTGGAATGTGAAACTTAAGGAATACTCTGAAAAGATCAAAGAAATTTTTCAGGACACTCTGAACGCTTTCAAGAACGCGGATTACGATCTTGCGAAAAAAGTAATAGATGTACACTTCGAAATAAAGAGCAGGATTAATGACGACCTTGTGGTAATAGCGACCAAAGAACCACCTCTGACAGTTAATTACGCTGCTTATGCTCTCTACTTAAGATATTCGAAAAGAATAAGCTCTCATTTGATGAACATCGCCACTTCGATAACCAACCCGATCGACAAAATAGGATATTATGTAGGAGACGAAGGGGACGATATTGACGATGAATGATCCGGAGCGGTCTTAAATGATAACTTACAGTAAGTTCTCATCACTAAAAAAGATCACGAAATATTTTCATGTCGCAAAAGAACTTCAGAAGCTGAGTGACGAACTCGCCAGAGGGACGGATGCAGATATTGATACACTTGAACAGTTGTTGTCCTACCTTGTCCGGTCAGACGAAAAAGGGTTCGTGGAGGATATAAAAGGTATTCTGAAAGAAAAGGATGTCAGGAAAAAATTCGAAAGTACACATTTTTTATACCATTCAATCAAAGAATATTTCGGTTATCCGGAGCCTGAGGGTAAATTCGTCGGAACATCCGCGGACAGACCGCATGGTAAATATCGGAAAAACGACCTTGTCGTTGTACTGGAGAACATCAGGTCAGCATTTAATGCCGGCTCGATAATTAGATCGTGCGAATGTTTCGGAGTAGGGAAACTTATATTGGCGGGGATCACCCCAGGTGTTGAAAATCCGAAAGTATTAAAGACAGCGAAAGGTACTGAAGATCATGTGACGATCGAAATGACCCGCGAATTGAGCGAAGTTATATCCGGTCTGAAAAAAAAAGAGTACATTATTGCAGGTGCGGAAACCGGAAAAGGTTCGATCGGGATCACGGATTTCATTATGCCTGAGAAAACAGCTTTCGTGTTCGGTAACGAGGAGATCGGGATCACTTCAGATTCACTTAAACTTTGCGATTATATTGTTTCAATTAAAATGTCAGGTATGAAGAACTCCTTAAATGTAGCTTCCGCTGCTTCTGTATTCATGTATGAATATTCGAAAACTCATTTTTTAAGAACCTGTTCGGAGTGATCTTTCTTCCATGTGCTGATAATTTTATCGTATTTCAAAGTTTTAGAATAAGCGTCAAGAAGGCAGATTACATAACCGAAAAGAACAAAAAGCCATATAAGATTGTAATCAACGACTGTTTTGTCGATATGAACGAAAGGCAGGTATTCCAGGCTGTAAGCGAGAATGAATATAAGTACTATCGAGAACATTATCTGTGTCGTGTCAGAAAGGAGGTATAGAAATTTACCCATCTTCAGATATTTTGAAAATTCTCTTTTTTCGATGTTTTCGGGAGTAAATGAGAAATATACGCTGTCGTCAATAATCAAGTTTTTTCTGCTCGTGTAATTTTCGTTCAGTATCTTAATGAATTTGTCTTTATTGTGAATAATATACTTTTTGTGAGAATGGTAATTGATCACAACCATAATAAACCAAGCCAAAAGGGTCGCAATTATGAGGTACTGCATACCAACCTCCGCGTTATAGTTCTTGCCTTATGAATAATGTAAAGAAAGAAAAGGCATAATTCAAGATTTAAATACTTTATTTTTCCTGATTAAAGTGTTATATTTGCGTAATAAATTTGGAGCCTGATCAGATGAAAAAACTTGGATTTGCGCTTGTGGGATGCGGCCGAATTTCGGTCAAACATGTTGACGCGCTTAAGAACATTGACGACGCGGAACTTGTTGCGGTCTGCGACATTAATGAGGAACGGGCGGAAAAATGCGCCACGAAAGCCGGCTTGAAGAAATACTATACATCTTACGACGATATGCTGAAAAATGAAGAAGTTGATATCGTAAGCATTCTCACGCCGTCCGGCCTTCATCCCGAGCACGCGATTGATATCGTTAAAAAATATAGAAAACACATAATAGTTGAAAAACCGATGGCGCTTAAACTTTCCGATGCGGATGCGATGATCAAGATCTGCGACCTTAACTCTGTCAGGATGTTCGTCGTCAAACAGAACAGGTATAATTTGCCTGTGTCAAAGCTCAGGCAGGCAGTTGAGGCCGGCGACTTCGGCAGGATATTTTTGGGAACGGTCAGAGTGAGATGGGCTAGGGACCAGAAATATTACGATCAGGATGAATGGCGAGGCACATGGAAACTTGACGGGGGAGTTCTGGCCAATCAGGCGTCACACCACATCGATCTTCTTGAATGGATGCTGGGAACGCCGGTCTCGGTGATGGCGAGGACAGAAACATTCATGTCTAAGATCGAGGTTGACGATACGGCCGTAGCGATCATCCGGTTCGAATCCGGCGCTCTGGGCATAGTCGAGGCAACGACCGCAGCAAGACCTGTCGATCTTGAAGGTTCGATCAGCATTTTGGGAGAGAAAGGCTCGGTCGTCATAGGCGGTTTTGCGGTCAACAGGATGGAAACATGGAACTTTGCGGGACAGTCGGAAGAAGAAAAGAATAGGGTCTTGAATCAATACGCTGAAAACCCGCCCAATGTTTACGGTTTTGGGCACATTAGATATATTGAGAATGTTATCGACTGCATTAAGAACAACAAACAGGCTCTCGTTGACGGATTGGAAGGAAGGAAATCTCTCGAACTTATTAATGCGATATATGAATCCGCGGAGACAGGAAGAGAGGTCGAACTCAGGTTCAAACCAAAAAGATCGAGGCTCGGAAACTGATCATCGGCCGTACTTGTACATCAGCTTGTTGAACCAGACAGGCATGAACCTGAGCAAAGCCTTCATAAGTATTTTCGGCAGGTAAATGTATCCGTTGAATTTTTTAATGAGAAAGAAAGAAACTTTCAGCTCATTCCTGATATTGCTCCTCAGCGTTCTGTTTATCCAGAATTTATTCGATACGCGGAACCATATTAACGGTTCGTGAATGTTATTCATCTTTACATTCTTCACGATCGCTCTGGACCAGAGCTCATAATCCTGACTTTTTTTGAAGCTCTCATTATAATATCCTACAGTGTCAAAGAATTCCTTCCTGAGAGCGACGGAAGGATGAATGAACGGGTTCCTTGATATAGCCCACTTTTTTATCTGAGCCTGGAAAGGCATCTTTTTATAATATATCTCCGTTCCGTCGTCATTGATCTCGATACACTCTGTTCCTACGATCATAAGTTCCTCATCGTTCTCGAACTCCTCAAGAGTTCTCTCGAACCTTCTCCTGTTGCAGATATCATCAGAGTCCATTCTGAAATAAATGTCGGCAGGATACGAACGGATGGCTTTGTTCAAAGTTGCGGCGAGACCGATATTAGTCTCATTGCGCATTATCATGATCCTCCGGTCGCCCAGAGAATTTATATAAAGATCAATGTCTTCGCTTATTATGCCGTCGATGCATATAATAACATCAAAATCAGAAAAAGTCTGAGTAAGAATACTGTTCAGAGCGAGTTTAAAATACTTGAGCCTGTCACCTGAAGATACAGGCAGTAACACTTTTACATTCATCCATTCTGCCGGTGATAATTTTTAGAACATCGGGATTATAATTATTTTTTTTGAGTTTGTAAAGGGAAAAATT
>DFZN01000002.1 GCA_002382735.1 bacterium UBP11_UBA4055 | reverse complement strand
ATATATTCGGACCCGTCCCGTCAAGAAGGCTCGGAGTTTCACTGGGCATTGACCTGGTACCCCATAAGGTATGCTCGCTCAACTGCGTTTACTGCGAATGCGGCAAAACGACCGACCTCACTATCGAGAGAAAAGAATATGTGACTTTCGATGAAGTGATATCTGAACTTGACCATTTCATGTCAGAAAACCCGAAGCCCGACTACATAACTTTTTCAGGATCCGGCGAACCGACGCTTAATTCACGCATAGGCGATATAGTCAAATATGTCAAATCAAAATATCCTGACATTTCACTCGCACTTCTGACGAACGGAACCCTTTTATCCGATCCCGAAGTTAGAAAAGAGGTAATGGACTGCGACCTTGTACTGCCGTCTTTTGACGCGGCAACGGAAAAAGCCTTCTTAAAGATAAACAGGCCTTCAAAAAAAATCGATCTCGGCGAATATTTAAACGGAATCATCGAGTTCCGAAAAGAATTCAAAGGTAAAATTTGGCTCGAAGTGTTTATACTTCCAAATTATAACGACAGTCCTGAAGACCTCTCCGCAATGAAAGAAGCGATACTAAAAATAAGGCCGGATTCGGTT
Organism: bacterium UBP11_UBA4055; assembly: GCA_002382735.1. Lineage (GTDB taxonomy): Bacteria > UBA4055 > UBA4055 > UBA4055 > UBA4055 > UBA4055. The sequence goes on along the minus strand of DFZN01000002.1, from coordinate 93,633 downwards.
CAGCTCAACACGCTGGACAGACCCGGAGCCGTTGAAGGTCTGGTGGCAAAACCAAGGGAAATGCTGAAAAAGATAGCTGGCAACTGGGGACTTGACAATGTGGAGATCATAGCAAAAGTTTCGGAAAGAAAAGACGAAAGATCGTTTAATAAAGATACCGAATCCGCGATACTGCAGACGATATCAAGAAGGCCCTGTACCGTTGAAGACCTCATGAGCATCCTCGGACTTCACGAGAACGAGATAAACAAATACCTTTCGACACTTGAAAGCGACGGCAGGATAATCCCTGAAAGGCTGGAAAGAGGCGTGTTCTATAAGGTCCGTTAGTTTTTAACTATATATTTGCGGAATTCAGGTAATTATATTAAATTATCCGTAAATAAATTATGGAGACGACTATGATTAAAAAAATACTTTTCATTCTGACTGCCCTGACCGCCCTGTCGCTGTCCGCACAGGTCATTGATAAACACTACATTCAGGGAGATGATTATTTCATTTCTGACCGACCGCTCGAAGGTCACAGCTGGATACGGATAAATGTCGCTAAAATGATCGAAGCGCCCAGTGCGAACACGAACGGTGAAGCAAAATTCCTTGTCGTTAAAGACGGGAAAGAAATATGGACGAAGTATTTCTGGCAGTCAAGGATCGCGGGCCCCGAAGAAATAAAACTCGGACTTCCCGTTATTATGTTCGATTATTCCTCAGGCGGGATCTACATTCCTCCAAAAGAAAGGGATGACGCCAGAACGGACAACTGGTTCATGGCCAAGATCACCGATGTATCGACTCTGTACAAGGGTCATGTGCTGGTTTCCGGCGGCTATAATGTGAGCAAGGACAACATCAGGATCATAGGTGCTCCCGAAGTAAAAACTGTCGAAGTCGCTCCTGCAGTTCAGACCGCTACGGCGACCACCCCCGTACAGACTCAGCAGACGATCCAGCCAGAGGACAGTTATGTCGCTCCTTCTCAGAAAGGCGGTCTGAGGATCGTTAAGGCTGTTTACGGCGGCTTCTTACCGGAGAACTCGGTGGATGTGACAGATTATCTTAACACTCTGATTAGAGACGGCAAACTGACTGTTAAAGCCAACGATCAGTTCCTTAAGGTCAGGATGAACTCAAGCGAAGAAAGAAGCCTCAAGATAAAATATCAGACGGTCGACGGTGTTTTCGAGACCACGGTGATACAGGGTATGCAGACAAATATCCCGAACGCCTCGCACCGGAAGGCGCAGTAAATAAAAAGGGTCGGAAATTTCCGACCCTTTTTAATTTTAGTCCAGCGAGTGGACGAGAAGTCCCGAGCGGAGCTTCGGCTCGAACCATGTTGATTTGGGCGGCATCACCTTGCCCGAATCGGCTATCTTCATCAGTTCCTTGACCGATGTGGGATACATGGCGAAAGCTACCTTGAATTTTCCGCCGTCAACGAGTTTTACAAGTTCTTTAAGTCCTCTTATCCCGCCCACGAAATCAATATCATCGGATGTTCTGGGGTCTTTGATCCCGAAGAACGGGTCTAGTACTTTGTCCTGAAGTATGGAGATGTCTAAGGATTTGACCGGGTCTGAATTGTCCCTTACGCCCGCTTTGACCGCAAGCTTGTACCAACTCTTTTTGTAGTACATTCCGATCTCGCCCTTCTTCTTCGGTCTGTATTCTTCTTTACCGGTCTTCGTTACCTTGAAAAGCTCTTCAAGTGATGAGAACAGCTCTTTTTCAGTGTGACCGTTCAGGCTCTTAAGAACTCTGTTGTAATCGAATATCTTAAGCTGATTATCGGGGAAAAGTACGGACATGAAGAAATTGTATTCCTCGTTACCTGTATGTTTCTTGTTCTTTTCCTGCCTTCTTTTTGCCACCATTGCTCCCGAAGCCGCCCTGTGATGCCCGTCAGCTATGTAAAGATACTTTGTTATCCTGATCCTTGCGATTATCCTGTCGGCGAGTTTTTCGTCCTTTACGATCCATATAGTGTGTCCGATACCGTCTGTCGAGACAAAATCGTAAACAGGCTTGTCTTTCACGATCTCTGCAACGATCTCATTTATGCTGTGGTTAGATTTGTATGTCAAAAATATCGGACCTGCGTTTATTCCCGTAACATCGACATGCTTTATCCTGTCCTCTTCCTTGGCTTTTCTTGTATGCTCGTGCTTTTTTATCACATCGCTGTAATAATCATCCGCGCTGCAGCATCCTACTATCCCGTACTGCTCCCTTCCGTCCATAGTCTGCCTGTAAATATATAGATGCGGTTCCTTATCCTGAATGAACCAGCCTTCACTAACGAACATCTGAAAGTTCTCCTTAGCTTTCTGATATACCTTGTCAGAGTATAGATCGGTTCCTTTCGGAAGATCAATCTCTGGCTTGTTGATGTGAAGAAAAGAGTATTTGTTCCCCTTAGCGATCTCTTTCGCCTCTTCGCTGTTAATCACATCGTAGGGAAAGCTCGCAATTTTAGCCTCCAGCCCTTTTTTCGGCCTTATAGCTCTGAATTTTCTCAATACTGCCATACAGCACTCCGTTTATTTAAATTTGATCGAAGTATCAAAGTAAACAGAATATATTTTTTATTCTTAAATCAGTCAAGAAATATTTTTTGCGGAAATTTCGGTTCTTTATTTGAACACCGCAGCTTTTTTACTTTGATTAGGAAAAGAACTTTGCTATATTGACACGGTAAACGGTAAAAAAAAATTCAGGCAGAAAAATTATGGCAGGCAGAAAGAAAAAATGGTTTTGGACAATTTTAATTCTTGTGATCCTATCAGTATCTTTACCTATGATCTTCAAAAAGGACAAGCTGACCGAGGTTGAGTCGGATAAAGCTGCGAGAAGAACAATAGTTAAGACGATATCGGCATCCGGAATGATTGAGCCGGTTAAGAATGTGAACATATCATCCGAGATATCAGCGAATCTGGATTCTCTACTCGTTTCGGAAGGCCAGCAGGTGAAAAAAGGACAGCTTCTCGCCCGTCTCGACAGAAAGAACATACTTGCCGAGGTCGAGCAGCAGAAAGCGGCCCTTTCGCAGCAGAAGTTCAGCTCAAACAACGCATTGCTAAATCTGAAGAAGATCAAACTCGAATACGATAATCAGGCAAAGCTGAGGGAGAACAATTTCATTTCAGAAAACGAATTTGAGAATATCAGGATCAACTATGAGATCGCAAAAACGAGCTACGAATCATCGCTGGAGAACATAAAACTGCAGACCGCATATCTCGATCAGGCACAGGACAGGCTCAGTAAAACTGACATCTATGCTCCGCTGGACGGGATCGTCACCAAACTCTATAAGGAACAGGGCGAGATCGTTCTCGGAAGCCAGTTCAATACCGATGTGATCCTGAGCATAGCCGATATGAACGATTTTAAGGTCAATGTCGATGTGGACGAAAATGATGTGGCTTTTATAAGTACAGCAGATTCCGTTAAGATCACTATCGACGCTTTCGGCGAGACAGTATTCAAAGGGATCGTCACCGAGATCGGGAATACTCCGCTTAATCTGGGAAGCACCGAGTCATCCGTAGAATATTCCGTGTCGGTCAATATGATAACTAAGGACGCAAGAATAAAGCCCGGAATGACGACTTACGCCGAGATAGTGACCGATGTGGTCAATGATGTTCTGTCAGTCCCGATACAGGCTCTCGCGAGGCGAAAGAATGACGATACTGATGAAGAGAAAGAGAAAATTTCCGGCAGCACCGGGATCGAATGGGACAGTAGAAACGACTACAGCGATGTGCTTTTCAGGCTGAAAAAGCTGACTGACTCCGAAAAAGAGAAAATTTATGAAGTCGAGAAGGTCAAAGTTAAGACAGGCATTGCCAACGAAAGGTTTATCGAGATAACTGAAGGTATCTCCGAAGGCGATATGATCGTATCAGGCGATTACAAGACCATCAGCAAAGTGCTCGAGAACGGAATGAAAGTCAAAGTAAAATAGAGTTACGGGCATAAGTTTAATGAAAGATAATCTGATCAATATAGAGAACATCTCCAAGATCTATAAACCCGGAGAAGAGGTCATCAAAGCTCTAAACGGAGTATCCTTACATGTCGGCAAAGGGGATTATATCGCGATAATGGGAGCTTCGGGATCCGGAAAATCCACCCTGATGAACATAATCGGATGCCTTGATGTACCTACGGGCGGAAGTTATTTTCTCAACGGTGTCGATGTGGCCCATCTCAAGGATGATCAGCTTGCCCGTATCAGAAATAAGGAGATCGGTTTTGTTTTCCAGACCTTCAACCTTCTCGCCAGGTCCGATGCGCTGAGCAATGTCGAACTGCCTCTGATATATTCTAAGACCGGATCTGATGAAAGGCTTGAACGCGCGGAAGCTGCGCTTAAAAAGGTCGGACTGGCGGACAGGATGCATCACAAGCCCAATGAACTTTCGGGCGGCCAGAAACAGAGAGTGGCGATAGCAAGGGCTCTGGTGAATTATCCTTCCATCATCCTTGCCGACGAACCCACAGGAAATCTTGATTCGAAGACCAGCTTCGAGATTATGGATATTTTCAATGACCTGCACAAAGAAGGTAATACTATAATTATCGTTACGCACGAACAGGATATCGCCGATTACACAAAAAGGATCATCCGGCTTAAAGACGGAGTGATCGAATACGACAGCAGCACGGAAGAATAAATTGCGGCATATTTACGAAGCAATACTGATCTCGCTGAACTCGCTGAAAGACAACAAGCTCAGAACTTTTTTAACCCTGCTCGGAATAATGATCGGCGTTACAACCATCATTTTCATTCATTCGGTACTGAAAGGAACAGAAAAATTCATCGTAGGACAGCTGTCGTCACTCGGCTCGAATACGCTTTATATTTCCAGATTCTCCTGGACCGGGAACAACTGGAGAACCGAAAGGAAAAGGAAACCTCTTACTATCGAACAGGCTGATTTTTTAAAAGGGAATTCAGAGCTGTCGGAGTATGTTACTCCGGTACTGGGATCATGGGCCAACGCCGAATATAAAAATAACGAAGTAAAATACATTTCGGTCAAGGGCAGTACAGAAGATTTCGAATATACCTCCGATTCATCTCCGGAAAAAGGACGGTTCTTCAACGCCGGCGAAGTCGAAAGGAACTCCAATGTAATTATACTCGGAAGCGAGGTGAGCGATGCGCTGTTCGAAGGCGAGGATCCTCTGGGCAAACTTATAAAGGTCAGAGGAAGAAAATTCACGGTCATCGGAGTCCTCGCGAAAAAGGGGGAAATGTTCGGCAACAGCATGGACAGGGAGATGATCGTGCCTTTAGGCTGCGTAAAGAAATATTTCCACTGGAGAAAGAGGTACGGGATCGAGATTATGGTCAAAGCAAAGGATCCGACCAGAACGAATGAAACGACCTCAGAGATCACGACCCTGCTCAGGCTTGCAAGGGGGCTTAAATCGGACGATGACAACGATTTTGCCATAAATGAAATAAACCAGATCCTCGATTTTCTGAATAAGGTGACATCTTCGATGCAGCTGCTTATNNGCGATCGGAGCGACATCACGCCTGATAATGTTCCAGTTCACCGCCGAAGCCGTCATTCTCTGCCTGTTCGGCGGGTTGTTCGGGATATCGGCAGGATTCATTATCGCGAAAGTGATCAGCAGCTTTACTCCGATGCCTTCCGCGGTCTCGCTGTCATCTGTCCTGATAGGCGTGATATACTCAGGCACGGTCGGAGTTATCTTCGGTTTCTATCCCGCGAGGAAGGCCGCTAAGCTCAATCCGATAGACGCGCTGAGGTATGAATGATAAAGGACATCATCGCCATAGCCTTATATTCATTAAGGACGAACAAGCTAAGGTCATTTTTAACGATGCTCGGTATTATAATCGGCATAATGGTAATAGTCCTGATGCAGGCGGCCATCGAAGGGTTCAGGAACGAGATTCAACAGCAGATAAACTCAATGGGCACATCCAGCTTCATAATAACAAAAACTCCCGCTTTCGAACACGGGGACTGGGAAAAGTATATAAGCAGACCAAACATAACGGCGGATCTCATACCTCCGATCCTGAGGAACTGCCCGAGCGTATCAGGAGTAATTCCTATACTTGAAAACAGGAACGAGGAAGTTAAGTTTCAAAATAAGAAAACTGAAAAGAATGTAAAAGTTATGGGAGCCGGAAGAGGATGGATAGATGTCACGGGATTTGAGATCGCCGAGGGCCGATATTTTTCGGACTACGATTACGATTACAATCAGAATTTTACTGTAATAGGAAAAAGCGTTAGAGAAAAACTTTTTGAAAATACCGACGCCGTTGACCGGTATGTTTTTTTGGAGAACAAAAGATTTAAGGTTATAGGCGAATTCAAAGCAAAAGGAATGAAGTTCAACGACGACCAGGATAATTTCGTCTGTATAACCGATTTTCACTACAGAAGGCTCTACGGGAAAGAACGGGATATCGCACTTTTGGTCTCAGCAAAAAGTTACGATCTCATCCCTAAAGCCATGGACGAGACGATAATGGCTCTCCGCAGGGAGCGAAATCTTAAAGCGGATGACGAGAATGATTTCGAGCTGGTCACGAAAGATGAGATCAACGATAAGATGAACGGCATAATCGGAATGATCTACCTGGTGGCTCTGTCAATAGGAGGAATGTCGCTTGTTGTCGGAAGTATCGGGATCATGAACATGATGCTCGTTTCGATCACCGAGAGGATAAATGAGATCGGCATCAGACGGTCTCTCGGTGCTACAAAGAAAAACATTAACCTGCAGTTCCTTTCAGAATCTGTCATTATGTGCTTTACCGGAGGCGCGGCGGGAATATTTCTCGGGGTCGCATTCTCAAAGCTTGTGTCTCATTTTACGAATTACTCTACATCGGCTCCGGCATGGACGATATTCGCGGCATTTCTCGTTTCGATCATGATAGGGCTCGCCGCAGGCGTCTACCCCGCTCTCAAGGCAGGGAATCTCAATCCGATCGACGCACTGAGGCAGGAATAATCAGGTTAAAATACTTCTTTTGCGATCTTCTTTATGTTGCTGCTCATTCCCAGTGTATAATAGTGAATTCCGGGAACGCCGTGCATAGCAAGTTCTTTTGACTGCATTGTGCACCATTCGACTCCGACTGAGCGGGCTTCTTTATTCGTCCTGCACTTTTTTACTTCCGAAACAAGCTCTTCAGGCAGACGGATTTTAAAAGTCGGTGTAAGCAGATCTACATCGCTGATTAACGATATCGGTTTAACCCCGGGTATAATCGGAACGGTTATTCCGATTTCTCTGCATTTTTTAACAAAATCAAAATAGTACTTATTGTCAAAGAACATCTGAGTTACGATATAGTCTGCGCCTTTATCTACTTTCAGCTTTAAAAATTCAAGATCTGAACTCATATCTTCCGCTTCTTTATGAATTTCCGGATAACCTGCAACGCCGACGCAAAAGTCTGTCTGATGCATATCGAAAATATCATTCGTAAGGTATTTACCTCTGTTCATTCTGACTATCTGTTCAACCAGTTCCGATGCATGTGAATGACCGCCGTCTTTTGGAACAAATGATCTTGTATTCTTCGGGTCGCCTCTCAAAGCCAGTATATTTTTAATGCCCAGAAAATTAAGGTCAATAAGCGCATCCTCGGTCTCTTCTTTGCTGAATCCGCCGCAGATAATATGAGTTACGATCGGTATCTTGTATTTATTCTGTAACGCGGCGGCAATAGCTACAGTTCCGGGGCGTTTTCTCACCAGCCTTTTCGTTATTGATCCGTCTTCCTGTTCTACTTCAACGATCTCCGACTGGTGATAAGTAATGTTGATGTAGGCCGGATTGAACTCTATTAAAGGATCGATCGATCTGTAAAGTTTTTCGATACTGTGCCCTTTCGTAGGCGGGAGCAGTTCAAATGTAAAAAGGGGTTTACCGGTTTTATTATTGTTTATCAGATCAATTACTTTCATTTATTAGCCTTTCTTTTTTTCAGATCATCCAATTGATCAGCCTGAATTTCACCTACAGCAAAATATTTCGCTTCTTTATTCGCAATGTACAGTCCGCAGACCGATGAGACGGGATCCATAGCGAAATTTTCAGTTAATTTTATTCCAAGATGCTTCTCAATTTCCAGAAGATCGAATATTTTCCGCTTTTCACTGTGATCGGGACAGGAAGGATAGCCGAAAGCGGGACGGATCCCCTGTTCTTTATCCGGAGAATAACCCCATATCTCTGTCCGGATCTTTTTGAACAGGAGTGTTGAAAAAGCGTCGGCAAATCTGTCGGCCAGAGTTTGAAGCATCATTGAGCCGTAATTATCATTTTCACTGTTGAATTTGTTTAGCCGTTTATCAAGCCCGATACCTGTTGATATTACAAAAGCACCGATGTAGTCTTTTTTCTCAGAATCGGCAGGAGCAATAAAATCCGATAAGCACAAATTCGGCTCGCCTTTATCCTGAAGTTCCTGATTTCTCATGTTGATCAGCACAGTTTTCACATTTAACCTGTTTTCGTCACTATAGACAAGTATGTCATCCCGCAATGAGTTTGCCGGAAATATCCCGTAGGCCGCATCGGCAGAGATCATTTTATTTTTTATTATATCCGGGATCATCGTTTTAGCGTCATAAATAAGCTTTGATGCCTCATTGCCTTTTTCAGGATCTTTCAGGATATCAGGATAATTTCCGTTCAACTCCCACGCATGTAAAAATTGCGTCCAGTTTATGTATTCAGATATTTCATTCAGATCGTAATTATTTAAAATATTTACGCCGGTCGGAGGTGTTTTAACCAAAAATCCGCTCCAGTCTGTCTTTAATTTATTCTCCCTTGCCTGATTAATGCTTATATATTTCTTTTCGGTTCTATTGAGATATTTTTGCTTCATTTCTTCATATTCTGAAGCGACCGATCCGATATAAGCGTCCCTTGTTGAGGGTGATAACAATTCATTAACAACATTTACAACTCCCGTTGCGTCGCGGATGTAGATCACGGGAGCGTCATAGAGCGGTGCTATTTTTAGAACTGTATGGATCTTTGAAGCTGCCGCTCCGCCGATAATAAGAGGGATCTTCAGATTAGCCCGTTGAAGTTCTGATGCGAGATGAGCCATTTCATTGAGCGAAGGTGAGATCAGTCCGCTGACACCTATCACATCAACTTTTTCTTTTATTGCAGTTTCTATTATCTTATCCGCAGTGACCATAACGCCCATATCAATTATTTCATAGCTGTTGCAGGACAGAACTATTCCCACAATATTTTTACCTATATCGTGGACATCACCTTTAACTGTAGCCATAAGTATCTTGCCGACGGCTGTTGAACTTTTCGATGTAACTTTCTCCCTTTCTATCAAGGGTGTAAGATAAGCTACGGCTTTTTTCATTACCCGTGCGCTTTTAATTACCTGCGGCAGGAACATTTTGCCTGTTCTGAACAGGTCACCGACTTTATTCATACCTTTCATTAAAGGCCCTTCAATAACGGCAGTCGAATCTTTCAGTATCCTGTAAATTTCTTCAATATCTTCGTCAATATGATCTGAAATGCCTTTTACGACGGAATGTGAAATTCTTTCAGCGGCCGGAAGAAGCCTCCACTCCTGAATTTTCTTTTCATCGGAATTTGTTACTTCCAAAATGTTATCTGCAAAATTCACAAGCCTTTCAGTTGCGTCCGACCGCCTGTTTAAGACAACATCTTCCACGAGAATTAATAATTCACCCGGAATTTCATCATAAATAGTTAATGATTCAGGATTGACTATTCCCATATCCAGACCGGCCTTTACAGCGTGGTGTAAAAATACGGAATGGATCGCTTCCCTGATAGTATTATTTCCTCTGAATGAAAAAGATATATTACTGATACCTCCGCTGACTTTTGCATACGGGAGATTTTCTTTTATCCATTTCGTTGCCCTTATAAAATTCACTGCATAATTATTATGCTCTTCCATTCCCGTAGCGATCGTAAGAACATTCGGATCAAAAATTATATTTTCGGGCGGGAAATTTATTTTTTCTGTCAACAATTTATACGACCGTTCAGCGATCTTGATCTTTTTTTCATAGCTGGTTGCCTGACCGTGCTCATCGAACAGCATTACGACTATAGCGGCGCCGTAACTGTGGATCAGCCTTGCGTGATCGAGAAATACCTGTTCACCTTCTTTCAGGCTGATCGAATTTACTATGGATTTTCCCTGAATGCATTTTAGTCCTGCTTCGATGACCGGCCATTGTGAAGAATCGAGCATGATAGGCAGACGGGAAATTTCATGCTCTGTTGATATCAGATTCAAAAATTCTACCATTTTAGTTTTTGAATCCAGCATCGCATCATCCATGCAGACATCTATTACCTGCGCACCGCCTTCAACCTGATTCCGGGCGATGGAAACGGCTTTTTCAAACTTCCCTTCAGAAATAAGCTTAAGAAATTTCTTTGAACCGGCAACATTGGTTCTTTCGCCGATATTTATAAAATTACTTTCGGAAGTGACAGACAGAGTTTCAAGTCCGCAGTACCTGCTGACTTTTTCTAATGCGGGAATCACTCGCGGATTGTATTTTTTAACGACTGCTGATATTTCCCTAATATGCTCGGGTCTTGTTCCGCAGCACCCTCCAATAATATTTACGAAATTATTCTTTAAATAATCTTCGACTATGCCTGCCATCTCTTTTCCGCCCTGGCTGTAATCTCCCAACTGATCGGGAAATCCGGCATTGGGATGAGCGCTGACATAACATTCCGCGATACCGGCAAGCTCTTCAACCGAAGATCTTAATTCCTTTGCGCCTGTAGAACAATTAAGCCCGATGCTGAACAGATCAGCGTGTTTCAGTGAATAATAAAATGACTCGAGAGTCTGCCCGGCAAGTGTTCTTCCCTCGGTTAAAGTTCCCGAGACCATTACCGGAATATCAATATTTTTTTCTAAAAATACATCTTTGATCACGCTTATGACAGCTTTTGCGTTCAAAGTGTCAAAGACTGTCTCGACCAGCAGAACATCAACCCCGCCGTCAATGAGCCCGCAGATCTGATCTCTATACGCATCTTTTACATCGTCAAAACTGATGTCTCTTAATGTCGGATCAAAATTGCCTGAAGCAATGGACAGCGATTTGTTTGACGGACCGATCGAACCTGCCACGAATCTGGCCGCCTCACCGGGATGACCGGTCAGGTAATCATTTACAGCTTTGCGTGCAAGTTCAGCCGCACTCCGGTTGATCCTGCAGCAGAGGTCTTCAATTTTGTAATCGGATAACGATATTTTATTTGCGTTGAATGAATTAGTCTCAATAATGTCAGCACCGGCATCGAGATATTTTCTATGAATCTCTTCGATAATATCAGGCTGGGTTATACTTAAAAGATCATTATTGCCTTTTTGATCGACCGTTACCTCTGAAAACTCAGCCCCTCTATAATCCTGCTCTGTCAGTCTATACGACTGGATCATAGTTCCCATGGCGCCGTCAAGTACCAGTATCCTTTTTTTTACTTCTTCTCTAATGTTCATATATTTTTACGGTTCCTTAAATTTGATCTTTACATCTCCGAATCTATGACGCAGTTGGAATTTATCCCGCCCCTTACATTGTAGTCTGTTTCGATCCTAAGATATTTAGGCTTGAGCACTTTCTTGAGGTCCTTGTAGATCCTGTTCGTAAGAGCTTCCTGATAGATCCCTACATTACGGAACGATATCAGATAGTACTTAAGCGATTTGAGCTCGATGATCTTTTTCTCCGGCACATAATTGATCATAAGAATTCCGTAATCAGGCAGACCGGAGAACGGGCATACCGCGGAAAGCTCGTCAGTGTCGTAAGTAATGTTCTGCGTTTCACCTTTGTATTCTATCGTTTCGAGAAAATCCGTGCGGATCGCTTTCTCGGATTCGAACTTGAACTTTTTCCCTTCAGCTTTTGGCATATCGCCCCCTTATTTTTTTCTTAAGATCCTTCCTTCGGCCATCACCATTTTCGGAAAAGCTGCGAGGTTTAACGGCTCTTTATCCCAGACGATAAGGCTGGCTACTTTACCTTTTTCGACTGTTCCGAGAATATCGTCAATTCCGAGTATCTTCGCGTTCTTGTAGGTAATGACAGATATAGCTTCTTCATCCTTCATGCCGTGGATCAGAAAGAACTTGAGGCTGTCGCGAAGATTGGGTGTCCAGATGACGGGGTGATCGGTCATAAGTCCGTATTCAGCTTTGGACTTCATAAGCAGTTCCGCATTCTGATAATATGCGTGAGCAAGTTCAATCTTACCGCCTATTCCGCCGAGAGGACCGAATACGACCGGGATTTTCGCCTTAGCCAGCTCTTCGAAAATCTCTTTGTGAAAAACATCGCCCGTGTGGTCCGCCGTTGCTTTCAGTTTATATTTTTTCACCAGCTCGATCAGGTAAAGAACATCGTCTTCCTTGTGAACATGGATCTTCGCAGTCTTTTTCCCTGCGAGAATGTCTAACATTATCAGCTCTTCAGGCTCGAACGAAAGCTCAAAGCATCTGTTGATATTTTTCTTCTCCAGAACCATCTCTTTAGCCGAAAGCTTATCTTTTCCTTTGGCTTTCTTTTCCAGCTCTATGAGTTTCTTATCCCTTTCGAGTTCAGCTTTCTCTTTTTTGATCAGCAGTTTGTCGAATTTTTCCTCGAGCATGGAATAAACACCCATTCTTGTGTTCGGCCTCTTCCCTTTCCAGCTCCCTGTAGAGCGCGGGTTGAAGCCGAGAGCCATTTTATATCCGTAATCCTTCAAAAGTGCGTCTTTCCTGTTCTCCGCCCAGTTCTTAATTATCATCGCCCTGCCTCCGATCAGGTTTCCGCTCCCCGGCACCACGCACGAATAAAGTACGCCGAAATCCACCGCGTCCTTAAAAGCCCTGTCGTCGAAATATATGCTGTTTAGCGGGTCGTTCAGCGGCATGAACTGATCGGAGATATCGTTGCCTTCGCTCTCTCCGTCAGGCTCGCCGTCGCGGAACATCCCGATGTGCGAATGTGCGTCTATGAAGGCCGGAGTTACGAATCCTTCAAAGTCTGCTTTCAAGGCCTTTTTCGACACTTCGACTATCTTTCCGTCCTCTACGATCACCGTCTGTTCTGTAAGTTTCTTTTTCCCGTCGTAAAGAACTCTCGCCCTGATCACTGTCTGCTTTCCCATCACTTCCTCCTTTTATAATAAATTTTGTTTTATTATTACCCACCTGCCCGCTTTATCCGAACCTTCTCTGTCTAAATATCCGGTATCTTTTAACTTTTTAATATCTTTTTCTATCGTGCTTACCGAAACTCTTTCGGTTTCTGCAAGCATCTCTTTTGTTACCTCAGGATTGTTAAGTATTTCGATTAAAATTTTCACACATCTTTTCCCGTAATTATCTCGTAGATCTTCCACATTTACCCCGTAATTACCCCGTAAATCTTCCACATTTACACCGTAATTACCCCGTAACTGTTTTTCATTCACTATTTCTTCTGATGATAGATGAAGTTTAATAATCACAGAATCAAAAGCAGGGTCGTACTCAGGTAAAGTTTTGTTGTATTTAAGCCAGTTGGACTCTATTTTGTCGAAACCGAATCCTGCATTCTCCGCAAGTTTTACCATTCTGAAAAGTTTTGATATTATAGGATTTCTGGGCATAGAAATATCCTTCGATTTGAGCTCTTCAAAAGGTTTGGGAAGTCCGCCCGGATTGTAAAATTCGATTCTGTCGGTAAAAATCCTGACTCTGGAATGTGCAGGCGAAAAATAATCGGCGTGCATAAGCATATTTACAAGAGCTTCCCTAACAGCTTCGAGCCCGGGAGATAATTCCTGTCCAAAACCTTCCGAATGCAGAACAAAAGAAACATCAACCTTCTGCTTCAAACGGGCAAAACACTCAAAATAGTACTCCCAGAGATTTTCGTGCTCATCCAGCCTGAATGTGTATCTTGTATCGGAATCTTTGTATGAAATACCGGGAATCTCCAAAAGGTCGATCCTGAAATCTGAAAAATGTCTTTCTATAGAATCTCTTTTGCCGAGCATCAAAAGACCGCTATAAGTACATTTACCGTCTTCAATCACCCTCAATTTATTCAGGAACTCTTCTTCACCGAACCTGTTGTACGAAACATCAGGGTTAAATCTGCGCATATAATCTCTATAGCGGTTAACAGAAGTGTTGTTTAAGTCATTTCTTGAAGTACCGGACACTGTTTCAGAAGTTTTCACTCCGAAAGTCTGGTCTCTGTACATGTAGTCGATCTCTTCTTTGGTAGCTTTCTGATCGGAACTGCCTTTTCTGATATAAGTATTTGAGAGGGTGTTATAATAAACAGGTTTCTTACCTGAAGGCGGGATGTAAAAGGCTAAAACTATTTTACCATCAAAATTATGCCTTTGTGCTTTAGGGGAAATTACAACATTGAATTTTTCGCTTCTTAAGACACCCAGAAAATCACTTTCTATTTTTTCTGAATTTGAAACGCCCTCTATTGAAAATTCTTTGCCTGCCTGCTTAACTCCAAATACGAGCCACCCACCGGTAGTATTGGAAAAAGCGCTGACTGTCTCCCATGACGATTTAGGGACTTCCGATTTAGCCTCTTTGACCTCAAAATCTTCCCACTCCAGATCGGATATTTTTTTTAACATCTCTTCTTTTTTCATTATCTGACGGCTCTCTTATTATAATAAATTCTTAATTTCGTCAATTTCCACTTCCGTGTAAAGCCTGCCCTCCCCTATTCCGGGACACATCGCGGTCTCTTTATCCCATTTCTCCTTCCTGTAAACCAGCGATTTCCAGAACGGGAATGTCCTGCACTGCGTAGGTCGCGCTTCGTAGATATTGCAGCTCTTTTCAATAGCGTCCCAGAAAATGCATCCCTCGTCACCCCTGCTTCTGAGCACTGTATAACCGTCAACGGTGGACAGGTATGATCTCTCCAGCTCCTCGAGCGTGAATCCGGATTTTTCAACCAGCCTTTCGAGGTCTTTCGGGAAAATGAAAACATATCCTTTTATACTGCAGCAGTTTCCGCACTGTTTGCATTCGAACCTTATACCCTCTTTATAAAAACTCATTTTATCCTCAATTTTGCAACCGGTTAAAAATAATAAAATCTTGATGATTAAACAATGTTTTTTTAAGTTTGACTAAAACCGAACTTTTCGTTAATTTTAAGCTTTAAGTGATGAACTTAATTACTTAAGGCGGAAAAATGAAAATTCTTATCACGGGCGGTGCGGGATATATTGCGTCCCATACTAATGTCGAGCTTCTTTCGAAAGGCCATGAGCTTGTACTCATCGATAACTTCTGCAATTCTGTCTATGAAAGCGTCAGCAGGGTCGAAGAGATTACAGAAAAGAAAGTTAAATTTTACGAAGCGGATCTGAAAGACTTGGCGGAACTTGAAAAAGTATTCGAAGCTGAAAAGGACATTTTTGCGGTGATCCATTTTGCGGCGCTTAAGGCGGTCGGGGAATCGGTAGAAAAACCGCTGATGTATTACGAGAACAATATTTCAGGATCGCTTAATTTATACAAATGCATGATGAAGTACGGCGTTAAGAATTTCGTTTTCAGCTCGTCGGCAACGGTTTACGGCGATCCTGCAGAAGTCCCAGTCGGCGAGGACGCGCCGGTTCATGCGACGAACCCTTACGGCCACACGAAGGCCATGATGGAGCAGATCCTGCTTGATGCCGCCGAAGTGCTAGGGTGGAATGTGGTGATCCTGAGGTATTTCAACCCTGTCGGCGCGCACGGTTCCGGCCGCATCGGCGAGGACCCCGGGTACCCGAACAATCTGCTTCCGTTCGTCAGTCAGGTGGCGGCCGGCATCAGGGAAAAAGTTATCGTCTTCGGCGACGACTGGCCCACGCCCGACGGAACAGGTGTCCGCGACTACATCCATGTGGTCGATCTCGCGAAAGCGCATGTGTCCGCGCTGGAGAAGCTCGTGAAGGATAAGGGAACTTTCATATACAATATAGGTTCAGGGCGCGGCTATTCGGTGCTCGAAATGATAGACGCTTTCAGTAAAGCCTGCGGACACCCTGTTCCCTATAAGATCGGTCCGCGAAGGACAGGCGATGTAGCCACGGTACTGGCTGATCCTTCCAAAGCGGAGAAAGAACTCGGATGGAAGGCGGAACTCGGGCTTGATGAAATGGTAAATTCGGCATGGAAATGGCAGAGCTTAAATCCGAAAGGTTATAAAGATTAAAAATATATCGGGGAGAAGGTGAAAATGGGAGAGAAAAAGTATTCTGTAAATCCGGCGGGAGAGAAATTTCCAATACCGGCGAAAGAGGATTATTCGGACGAATTAAAAAGGCTTGAAAAGCTGACTAAAAAAGCCCGCAGTGAGGGTAAAGAGATCGTGGTCGTAATGGGCGTCGGATTCGTAGGGGCGGTTATGGCCGCTATAGTAGCTGACACGAAAGACAGCAAAGGCAGATACACCAAGTTCGTGATAGGCTGCCAGAGGCCGAGCCCGAGGAGCTACTGGAAGATACCCATGCTCAACAGAGGAGAATCGCCGGTCAAAGCGGAGGATCCCGAAGTTGACGAGCTGATAAAAAGATGCGTAAAAAAGGAGAAGACTCTTGTAGCGACCTATAACAGCGACTGCTTAAGCCTTGCGGACTGCGTGGTGGTCGATGTCCAGTGCGACTTTTCAAAACATGAGCTCGGCAACATGAGGTCGGGCGAGGCCGACATGGCGGCACTGGAGGCCACAATGAAGACGATCGGACAGAAGATAGCACCTGAATGCCTGGTTCTGATCGAGACTACTGTCGCGCCGGGTACAACAGAATTCGTCGCATGGCCGATACTCAAGAAGGAATTCGCAAAAAGGAAGATGAAGGAGACGCCCGTTCTCGCCCACAGTTTTGAAAGGGTGATGCCCGGAAGAGAATATGTGGCCAGCATCAGGGACTTCTGGAGAGTATGTTCGGGCTGCGACGCAAAAGCCAGGAAGAGAGTGGAAAAATTTCTTCACGAAGTGCTTAATACAAAAAAATTCCCCCTCACCGTTATGGACAGGCCTATCGAGTCGGAAACGACAAAGATAATGGAGAACTCGTACAGGGCTGCAATACTCGCGTACATGAACGAGTGGAGCGTTTTCTCCGAAAGGAACGGCATCGATATAATCAAGGTCATCAAAGCCATAAAAATGAGGCCTACTCACAGCAACATGATATTTCCCGGCCCCGGCATAGGAGGATACTGCCTTCCAAAGGACGGAGGGCTCGGATACTGGGCTTACAAGCATATTCTGGGCTTCGAAGACGGAGACTCGCTGTTCAAGATAACTCCGACGGCGATCGATATAAATGATACAAGAGCGCTCCATGTGACAGAACTTACAAGGGAAGCTTTGAAGGATATGGGAAGATACATCGCAGGATCGGAGATACTGTTATGCGGCGCCAGCTATAGACAGGATGTGGGCGACACCAGATACAGCGGATCAGAGCTTATAATAAGAAAACTGACAGAGATGGGCGCCGAGTTGAGAGTTCACGACCCGTATGTCGATCACTGGTACGAATTCGAGTCGCAGGACACATACCCCGCTCCCGGCCACTCATGGGCAAGGTTCTTCAGGAATCAGGATGAACTCACAAAGCTCAAGGTCGGTAAAGATCTCAAAAAAGAGCTTAACGGCGTTGAAGCCCTCATTTTGGCCGTTCCTCACAGCGAGTATCTTAAACTTGATCCTGCCCAGATCGTAAAATGGGCTGGCTGTCCCGTCGCGGTTATAGATTGTTTCGGGATACTTTCAGACGATACAATAAAAAAATATCTCAATCTCGGATGCGAAGTCAAAGCTCTCGGAAGAGGTCATATACAGAGACTCAAGGATGAGCTGAAGAAGTAGCTCATATATTCATAACAAACTTCTAATTTATAAGTATTGTGAAGAACATATATTTTAGTTATATTTACTATATCCGGTGTTTGTTGGGAAATAATCAGCTGCTGCCGTGAAAATGAAATCATTTTAGGAAAAAAGAACATGAAAACAGGGATACATATAACTCACGAAGCTGTTCAGAAGATCGGCGGCATAGGCTCGGTCATAGCGGGACTTCTTACTTCAGACTCATATAAAGTTTTTTTCGACAGGTCTGTACTGTACGGACCTCTATTCAATACCGACGGTCCCGCGTCTTCAAGACTGGGCAGGGACGGAGTTGTACTCTATTCGGGAATAGACAATTACGACACGGAAAAATACGCTTACATCTTCTCTCCCATAGAAAAAAAATATAATATCTCGATAGTTTACGGCAGAAGGATGATCGTGAACGAATCAAATCCCGGACATCATATCAATACCGATACGATCCTGGTCCACATAAACAATATAAAATCAGAAGCTGTTGACAAATTAAAATTCATTCTCTGGGAGAATTTTGGAATTCAGTCGGAAAGATACGATGACTGGGACTATGAGCAGTATGTCAGGATCGCCGTACCCTACACCGAGATAATCACGGCACTTATTTCTAAAGAAGACCTCGTTTTCCATTTCTCGCACGAATATATGGGAATGCCCTCGGTATTAAAAGTCGTAGCTGATAAAAGCAGGGGCGGAAGAAAAACATGCAGAACGATATTTTACGCTCACGAAGTATCGACAGCCAGAAGCATTGTGGAGAACCTGCCCGGACAGGACATAGCTTTTTACGGAATACTCGGGCATAAAGATATCGGCGGAAGATCGATGGAGGACATTTTCGGCGACAGATCGGCAAATTACAGGAACGAGCTTGTAAAAAACGCCGGTTACCTGGATCATATTTTCGCAGTAAGCGATTTGATCGCAAAGGAAATAAAATTCCTAAATCCCGCTATAGATGACAAAAAAATCAGCGTAGTTTATAACGGTATCTTTTTGAAAAAAATAAATTTTGAGGCGAAAAAGGACGCAAGGGAGACTTTGAAGAAGTACTGTAAGACCCTTCTCAACTACGATCCCGATCTTATATTCACACATGTGACGAGACTGGTTTCAAGCAAGGGTCTCTGGCGCGACATTTTGCTTCTCGAAGAACTTGACGAACTTATGGCGAAAAGATCACAGACGGGATTTTATGTGCTGCTGTCTTCGCTCATAGGTAACGGCAGACCCGCTTCGGAAGCTTCAAGAATGGAGCGCGAGTACGGATGGCCCGTTCTTCACAAGGAAGGCTGGCCCGACCTTGTGGGAATGGAATCTGAAATATACAATGATATAGCTACTTTTAACGCCAGATCCAAAGCGGTCAAAGCGGTCTTTATAAATCAGTTCGGTTTCAGCAGACACAGCTGCGGGATCAGAGTGCCTGAGAACGCTCAGTGGCTTGACCTCAGGATCGGCTCGGATGCGGAATTCGGAATGTCGATCTATGAACCTTTCGGAATTGCCCAGATAGAGACCATTCAGTTCGGCGGGCTTGCGGTTCTTTCCTCCTCATGCGGATGTTCAGGGCTCATCATGACAAAATTTGAAAAAGAACCGGACTGTTTCCACATACTCGATTTCTCCAAAGACCAGGAAACTCTGAAGATCGAAGAACTCCTGTCGATGGATCATGCCGAAAGATCTGAGGCGGAAAAAAAAGTAATAAAAAAAGAAGCTGCTTCAGTTCTGAAAAAACTCGATGTCGTGCAGGACGAAAAGAAACTGGAGGACAAAATGAGAAGGGCAATACGCAGCTCTTTTGAGATCGACTGGGACCACATCGTCTCAAAGAACATACTGACAGTTTTAAATAAATTTTAGGAGGTTTTAAATGGATTTCAACTATTATTACAACGAAGTTATGCACCACGAATGGGTACTGAGCAACAAGAAAGGCGGCTATTCAATGGGGTGCGGGAATTTTGTCAGTAAAAGAAAATACAACGGACTGCTGATAGCGGCAGGCAAAGACCTGAAACGAACCCATATAGTTCAGGCTCAAGAGATAAAAGTAAAGTGGAGAAGCAAGGAAGTATATCTCGACTCAAACAATTATGCAGAATGTATTTACCCCGACGGTTACGAACACATAGTAAAAACATGGTTCTTCCCCTATCCCGCTGTAGTATATTCTTCTGTTCCGAGATCAGACGAATTCGTTGTGGTCAAGGAAATAAAGATGCACCCGTCCAAGAACATAGTAAAGATATCTTTCACCAACTGCTCTAATACTGCTTTCGACCTTGAGATCAGACCAAAATTCTCCTTGAGGGACCATCATTCTGTCAATCCGCATGATATCTGGGACAGGATACCGACCGTATTTTTGAAAGAAGACGGAGGCAAAGCTTCTTTCAACAGGCTCGATACGGGTGTTACCGGATACATTGCTGCGCCCGATGCGCAGATAAAGGAGGATAAGCTCATCTTCCGCGATGTATTCTATCCTGCGGACTCTCTGAGAGGCTATGATGCTGTCGAAAGCGTTATCTCGCCGTGCGTGATCAGTTTTACTCTCGAACAGGGTAACACGGCTTTCATACTGTATTCTGACGAGCCTGTAGCCGACCCTTTAAAAGCTTCTAAAGAGATCGATAAGAGATATTCGAAGAGCGTTTATCCCAAAGATCATCCTGAAATTTGCAGGGATAAATATTCTCTCTCCAAAATTAATTTCTCTGATGACAATCTGTATCCGCTCAAGAAATATCCCGAAATATTGTCTGAGATATTCGATAATTTTTTGATCAAAGATGATATAATCGCGGGATTTCCCTGGTTCTCATGCTGGGGAAGAGATACTATGATCAGTATGAAAGCCCTGCTTTACAGAGGCGATATTCCGCTTTATCTGAAGATCTTGGACAAGTACGGGAAAAAGCTTCAGAAGGGAATTCTTCCGAATGTGATAGGTGAAGGCGGAGAGGGTACGAACTACAATTCTGTTGACACATCTCTGTGGCTGGCTGTGAGGATAGGGGATGTTTATCCTTTGATAACTGACGAAAAAGTAAAGGAAAGGCTGTTCGGCTATTTATGTGAGATCGTAGGCAATTACGCTTTCAACAAGATACTGCCGTTCTTTACGGACGACGACGGACTTATTGAGCTCAAGTCGGGTGACGACGCGCTGACATGGATGGACGCTAAAGTTTATAATAAACCTGTCACTCCGAGATGGGGAAAACCGGTAGAGATAAATGCTTTGTGGTACAACACTTTGAAAATATTCGAATCGGCCGCATCGGATAAGAAGACATTTAAGCTCAAATATATCAAATTCAGTATGAAAGACATAAAGGGTTTGATAGCAAAAATAAAAAAATCCGCATCCGGATTTATAATCGACGGACATATTTCTGACAGGATAGAGAACGGATCTGCTATAGACGAATTCAGACCGAATGTTCTAATAGCAATGTCTCTTCCGTACAAACTTTGGCCGGGATCTGAAATGCAAAAGAGCTTCAAAATAGCAACTGAAGAGCTTCTGACACCTTACGGAATAAGGACTCTGACGCCCCGTAACAGCTCGTTCAAGAAAAAATTCATCGGAAATCACACGCAGCTCGATATGGCTTATCATCAGGGTACTGTATGGGCATGGCTGCTCGGTCCGTATGTGGAAACTTTTGTCGCCCTGAACAGAAAGAACATGAAAAAAGCTGAGCTCAGGAATAATATTGACCTATTCATCGACAGACTTAAACAGGGAATTCTGAAAGGACATATTTCATCGGTGGCCGAAGTATGGGACGGCGACAATCCCCACTTCCCGAAAGGCTGTCCTGCTCAGGCTTGGAGCGTAGCAGCACTTTTGACAGCCGAACACATATTTGACAAAGTTGGAGCGTTAAAATGAGAATACTGATGTTCACATGGGAATTTCCTCCACTGATCTCAGGCGGGCTCGGTACAGCCTGCTACGGCATAGTGAAGGGACTTCTTAAAAAAGGCATCGAGGTGGATCTCGTTCTTCCTACGAGAGAAGAGGTGTATTTCCCGCTTCGAAAAGTCAGCGATGTGGATGACCTGCCCGTAAAATTCATTTCGCCGGCAAAAGAGATAGAATACACGAGTACGGTGTTCAAGGATTCGACGGAAAGATACAGCTACATCGGAATATCATCCGTGCCTGAATCGTATATAAGCGTAACTGAAGTTCAGACCTTCTATGAATACTTCAAAAATTTCACTGAAAAATTCGAATATAAGAGCAGGATACCCTTCAACGAAGTTCTTAACAATATCATGGGCAGCGAGAACATTTTCGAGAAGGTGAAGGAGTTCACTTTCAGAGCTCAGAGATATGCCCGGATTCTTGAGTACGACCTGATCCACGCCCATGACTGGCTGACCTATCCTGCCGGAATAATCGCAAAAACGGTATCAGGAAAGAAGCTGATCTGCCATATACACGCCACGGAGTTCGACAGGGCCGGAGGAGCGGGTGACGAACGGATCCACAAGATCGAGTATTCCGGAATGACCGAGGCCGATTCGGTAATAGCCGTCTCAAAATATACTGCCGAAATGGTGATATCAAGATATTCGATAGACACAGGAAAGATAAATGTCGTGCACAATGCCCACAATATAAACATTCAGGAATCCGAAGATAAAAAGAGGATATTCAAAGATCCTGTAGTGCTGTTCTTAGGCAGGATCACCCTTCAGAAGGGACCGGATTATTTTCTTGAGGCGGCCAGGATCATTTTGAGCAGGTATCCTAAAGTAAGGTTCGTCATGGCGGGTGCGGGCGATATGGAGACAAAGATCGTCCATAAATCCGCAAAATACAGGCTGAAGAACCGTTTTCTTTTCACGGGATTTCTCAACGCGGCGCATGTGGCTGAAATGTTCTTAAGCTCGGATATTTATGTGCTCAGCTCCGTCTCCGAACCTTTCGGGATAGCCCCACTTGAAGCTATGTCATACGGACTTGCAACGATAATCTCCAAGCAGTCCGGGGTGGCTGAAGTCATAAATAACGCGATCAAGATCGACTTCTGGGATGTCAAACTTCTTGCCGAGCAGATAATCAGGCTGATAGAAGACCCAGCGTACAGAAAAGACCTCGGCGAAAAAGGCAGGCATGAAGTCGAGCAGATAAAGTGGGACAGGGCCTGCGATGAGATCATTAAAGTATATAAAAAAACAGCGGGAAGGTAATATATGATCAATCTAGTTTTTTATTTTCAGGTCCATCAGCCTTACAGGATCAGGAACTTTTCCGTTCTCGACATAGGCAAACACAGTGACTGTTTTGATGACAAACTGAACGGCGAAGTCATGAGAAAAGTGGCGAACAAGTGCTACCTGCCCACGAATAAACTTCTTTTACAGCTTATTGATAAATTCGAAGGTAAATTCAAAGTTTCGTTCTCGATCACCGGAACAGCTATCGAACAGTTCAGGAAATACGCACCGGAAGTTCTTTATTCTTTCAGGGACCTGGCTAAAACCAACTGCGTGGAATTTCTGGGCGAAACATACTATCACTCCCTTTCTTTCCTTTACGACAAGAATGAATTTTTGGAACAGGTAAGGATGCACAAGGCCGCAATTCAGAAAGAGTTCGGCTTCTCCCCCATAACATTCAGAAATACAGAGCTTATATATCAGGACAGCCTTTCCGATTATATCTGGGAGGAAGAGGGATTCAAGGTGATCCTGACAGAAGGCGTTGACAGGATACTCGACTGGCGTTCACCTTTATATGCTTACAAGGACTGGAGCAAAAATCTTTATATGCTGCTTAAATTCTATTCTCTTTCTGACGATATAGCATTCAGGTTCTCGAACAAGGGATGGGTGGAATACCCCCTTACGGTGGATAAATTCGTCAAATGGATACTTGACCTCAATCTTATTGAGAAAGGTAAAAAGAACCTCTTTTTAAACCTTTTTATGGATTATGAGACATTCGGCGAGCACCAGTGGGAGGAAACAGGCATCTTCGAATTTATGAAGCACCTGCCGGAAAAAGCTCTGAGATCCCGCAAGATAGAGTTCTCGTGGCCTTCGGATGTTCTCGAAAAAACGAATTATCAGCCTGAGAGCATTTCTTTCCCGGAGCCTGTTTCATGGGCCGATATTGAGAGAGACCTTTCCGCATGGAGGGAGAACGATATGCAGTACAATGCTTTGGAAACTTTCTATGAACTGCTTCCGAGGATCAAAGCCTCAGGGAAAGCCGACCTGATTGAAGCGGCGAGAAAACTTTCGACTTCTGACCATTTTTACTATATGTCCACAAAATATTTCCAGGACGGAGATGTGCATAAATATTTCTCGCCTTACGGATCACCCGAAGCAGGTTACAGGAATTTTATGAACGCAATCACCGACCTTGAAGAGAAAATATAAACTTCGGAGAACAATTATGAAATTCAAGAATTTTTATGTCAAGCCCGTAGCTCCCGAGTCTCTGGAACCTTTGTATGAAATATCCTACAATATGTGGTCAACATGGGACAAAGAGGCTGAAAGGCTCTACAGAAGGATCAATCCTGAACTTTTCAGAAGTGTAAAGCATAACCCTGTTGAATTTCTGCACAAACTTCCTCCGGAAGAAATGGAGAGGCTTTCTAAGGACAGCGGATTTATTTATGAGCTCGAAAAGGTCTATGACAAATTCAAAAGATATATGGGCTTCGAGGGCTACTATACCGATGAGGAAGGCACGGATGTGCCCGCGGATAAGGATGACTCGATAGCGTATTTTTCTATGGAGTTCGGGATGCACGAATCCGTGGCGATATATTCCGGCGGGCTCGGTGTTCTTGCTGGAGACTATCTTAAAGCAGCTTCAGATACCGGCATCCCTCTTTACGGGATAGGTCTTCTATATACTTACGGATATATGAACCAGAGGATCGCAATTGACGGATTCCAGCAGGAAGAATATCTGGAGAATAAATGGTACCTTAAACCTGTAAGAGAGACCCTGAACGCTTCCGGTGAGCCTGTGATGTTCCCTCTCAAGATCAAGAACGAAGATGTGTGGATCAAGATCTGGGAGATAGATGTCGGAAAAGTTAAGCTGTACCTGCTCGATACGAACATACCTCAGAACAGCCTCTCGGCGCGCTGCATAACCGATCACCTCTATGTTGCCGACAAACACCTGAGGATCCAGCAGGAGATAATACTGGGTCAGGGCGGCCTGAAGGCTCTCGACATACTGGGGATCAAACCTAAGATATTCCATCTGAACGAGGGTCATTCGGCGTTTCTTATAATCGAAAGAATGAAAAAACTCGTCATTGACAATAAAATGAGCCTCGAAAAGGCCAAGCAGCTTATCATCCAGTCCACTGTATTCACAACGCATACACCGGTTATAGAAGGCAATGAGCATTTCGACGAAACATTCATCCGCGAATATTTCAAAAATGATGTTGAATCTCTCGGAATGACCCTGGACAGATTCCTCCAGTGCGGACGCGTGGATAATTCCCGAATATTCTGGCTGCCTATATTCGCAATAAAATATTCCAAGTTCAGGAACGGCGTTTCAAAACTTCACGGCGAGGTTTCAAGGAATATGTGGAAGGAGATATTTCCTCACATGCACGATGACGAAGTGCCTATAGGTTATGTAACGAACGGTGTTCACCTTCAGACATGGCTGAGTATGGAGATAACCTATCTCTTCGACCGTTATCTGGGTCCCGACTACATGCACAGAGCGAACAGATCCGAGATATGGGAAGGTGTGTCGGCAATACCGAATAACGAGATCTGGGAAGCCCACAAACGAAGAAAAGAGCAGCTCGTTACTTTTGTAAGAAAAAAACTGGTGCACACGCTTCAGAGAAGAGGAGCTCCTGCAAAAAGTATAAAGAAAGCGTCAAATGTGCTCAACCCTCAGTTTTTAACGATCGGGTTCGCAAGAAGATTCGCAACATACAAAAGAGCAAACCTTCTGCTTCAGGATCCCGAAAGATTAAAAAAGATACTCATGAATCCGCAGAAACCCGTACAGATAATTTTTGCCGGCAAGGCTCACCCCGCAGATACCGCCGGAAAAGCGATAATAAAGGAAATCCTGAATTTTGCGGTTGAATACGGCCTTGAAGACCATGTTGTGTTCGTCGAGGATTATGATATGGACATAGCTCGTCATATGGTCCAGGGTGTCGATGTATGGCTGAACAATCCTATAAAGCCTCTCGAGGCGAGCGGAACATCCGGAATTAAAGCAGGGATCAACGGAGTTCTGAACCTCAGCGTCCTTGACGGCTGGTGGCCCGAGTGCTACAACGGGAATAACGGCTGGGCGATCACGGCGGGCGATATTTACTCTGACATCGCGCAGAAAACATCAGCGGAGGCTCAGCAGATCTATGACCTTCTCGAAGAGGAGATCACGGAAAAATATTACGAGAAGAGCGAAAGCTATTATCCTGAACTGTGGGTCGAAATGATGAAGAACTCCATTTATTCTGTCGGTAAAGGTTTCAACATGCACAGAATGCTTACAGAATACTACAATAAATTCTATGCAAAGGAATTCTCAAATCTGGATGTTCTCGAAAAGGATAATTATAAAAAGATCGACGAGATAATCGCTCTGAATACGAAATTTCATGAGAAATGGAACAGTATATATATTAAAGACGCTTTCACGGACATAGAATCACACGGTGTAAACAGGCAGCAGAGCATTCCGGTCGAAGTTTATGCTTATCTCGACGGTATGAGCGAGAAGGACATTAAAGTCGAATTCTTCTACAGCCCTGACAATAACACATGCCGGGAAATTGAACTGAAATTCATTGAAATGTATCAGGACAATGTGTCCAAATATACCGGAAGTTTTACGGTTACCGGTTCAGGCGAGCAGGGATACAATATAAGAATAAGGCCTTCGTCAGATTTCTTCCACGAACTTTATCCTGAATATGTAAAATGGTTCATAAAATGAAAGAACGGGCTTTTACCGCCCGTTCAATCCCCCTGTTATTGAACTACCTGCTACAATTATAAGAACATTCAGGAGTTAAAGCTGTGTCTCAGGTCACAAATTTATACGGAATAAGAATTTGAAGACTATACTTGAAGAAATAGAATCTGTTCTTGACAGCGGAACGGCAGATGTTTCGCCGGAGATCAGATATATCTTCAGGTCCGACACCACGAGATTTACCGGAACGCCCGACATAGTAGTAAATGTCCGTACGGAAAAAGAAGTCGCAGCTGTGGTCAAAATAGCCTCGGCGAACGGCATTGCCGTGATTGCGAGAGGCGCTGGTACCGGCATGAGCGGCGGTGCTGTCCCGTTAAAGGGCGGGATCGTGCTGAACTTTGAGAAGATGAACAGGATCATCGGAATAGACAGGCGGAAAAGGATTGCGTATGTTGAACCGGGCGTAGTTACTGACAGGCTTAGAGAAGAGGCAGACAGGCTGGGACTCTATTACCCGCCCGACCCTTCCAGCAGCGCCGTATCGACCATCGGCGGCAATTTTGCCGAGAACGCCGGCGGACTTCACTGCGTGAAATACGGAGTCACCTCGAGATATGTGAAAGGATTCAGATTCGTTGACTCCGCCGGCGGAATAAACAGCTGCGGTGTTTACGCTCCCGAGGACAGCTTCCCGGGCTCTTTTGTCATGATCGGATCTGAGGGAACGCTCGGCATAGTCACTGAGATAGCTCTCGAGCTTCTCGACAGGCCGCCGCTGGAAGAAACTTTCGTCACCTATCATGCCGATCTGCTGAATGCTGTCAACACCGTCATCAAGATCAAATCAAGCGGGGTCGATCCGTCCGTAATCGAGCTTATAGATAAAGACGCGCTTTCCGCGGCTGTGCAGTATTCAAAGATCGACCTGCCTGAAAATACCGGTGCCGTTCTGATAATAAAGCTCGATTCCTATTTTCTCCCCGCACTTCTTGAAAGATCGATACTGCTGGAAAATATAATTTCTTTAATGAAGGTCATCAAATACAGAAAAGCCGAGAGCGAGGCTGAAAAGAAATCATTCTGGGACATGCGTAAAGCTGTTTCATCGGCGATCAAGAGAATTTCGAACGATAAGCTCAATGAGGACATTACCGTGCCTGTTTCGAATATGCACTCGTTTATCGAGTTCACCCGTGCCCTGTCGGAAAAATTCGCTCTGAGGATCATCGTTTACGGGCATGCGGGAGACGGAAATCTCCATGTGAATATCCTTTTCGACAGGAATAACAGCACCGAGACCAACAATGCGAGGCTGGCGTCAGAGGAGGTATTCAAAAAAGCGGTCGAGCTTGGAGGCAACATTTCAGGAGAGCACGGCATCGGTCTTTCCAAGAAGAATTTCATGAGCATTCAGTACTCAAAGAACGAGATCGCTTTTATGAAAAAGATCAAAAAAGCTTTCGACCCGGACAACATTTTCAATCCGGACAAGATATTTAACATAACGATGGGATAGCGATGACGACACTTTTATCTTTTATTATACTTCTGGGCATAATTGTCTTTATTCACGAACTCGGACATTTTACGGCGGCCAAGCTTACGGGCATGAGGGTGGAAATATTTTCACTGGGGTTCGGAAGAGCGCTGCTAAAGAAAAAATGGGGAGAGACCGAGTACAGAATTGCCTGGATACCTCTGGGCGGGTATGTCAAGATCTCGGGCATGATGGATGAGAGCAGCATGGGCGGTGAGGAATTAAAGGGCGAGTCTTTTGAATTCGAATCGAAGAATTTTTTTCAGAAATCGTTCGTAATACTTGCGGGCGTGATAATGAATTTTATCCTGGCAGTCGCGATCTACTCTTTCATTACTTATGTAAACGGCATCCCTGAAGTCCAGTCCACAGAAATAAAAGGTTTTTCCGAGAACTCGCCCGCCGAAAAAGCCGGATTTATGCCCGGAGATGTCATCAACGGGGTTGACGGAGAGTATGTCGAAGACTGGACAGGGCTGACCCGAGTGATCCACAGCAGGCCTGACGACGAGCTCCTCATCACAGTGACAAGAGCTGACTCAATACTTACCCTGCCCGTCAGAACAATGTCGGTACGCACCCTCGTTGACGGCGAAATAAAAGAGATCGGCCTGATAGGAATATTTTCCGAAACCGTCATAAAAAACGCCGGTCTCGGCACATCGGTAACCGAAGGTTTCAAGACATCATGGTACTGGGTAAAAATAGGATGGCTTTCGATCAGAATGCTCGTCTCAGGCGAGGCTTCTTTCAGAGACCTCGGAGGTCCGATCATGATCGCGCAGATGTCCGGCGAAAGCGCGCGGGCGGGAATATGGGCATATCTGGCTTTTATAGCCTTCATCAGCGTTAATGTCGGGTTTCTCAACATACTGCCTGTCCCTCTCCTTGACGGCGGTCATTTCATGTTCATACTCTACGAAGGGGTCACCCGAAAAAAAATCCCGCAGAAAATAAAATTCAGAATACTTCAGACCGGAATGATCATACTCTTCATGCTCATGATAGTAGTCTTCTTCAACGACACCGCAAGGATATTCAAGGGAAATAATGAAGGGGAAGAAAATGTCAGATAGAATGCCGTCCCAAAAGTGGAATATACCCGAAAAGCCGGATTGAACCACCTTTTTTCTAGTACCAGCTTCCGCTGTATAATCTCTGATGATCTTCTTCCGTAAGCACCTTCGGTTTTATTATCCTTGCCGGGATTACAGGATTGGCCGCTTTCCATTCTGCTTCCCTTTTCTTTCTCAAAAATCCGTCAGCCACATTCGGGAACAGTTCAATAAGAAGCTCTTCTTTATAATCTTTAGCAAGCTTGACCCATCCGAATTCCTTAAGTACCGGGTTTGGCTGCCTTTTATATACGCTAGTGTCATAAGGTATTTCTTCGGGACTGCCGCATATCTCTTCCCTGAACTCCGGATCGATCGGGAAAGGAGTTTTCCCGTACTGACCCATGACCAGATTCACGAACTGGTTCGTCAGGGTCGTGTATTCAGGCTTGCCGTTCTGCTCGTCCAGTGCCAGATTTACAGCCTGAGTTCCAACGATCTGACTGGTCGGAGTTACAAGCGGCGGACAGCCTGAATCAAGCCTGCACTTGGGCACAAGATGCAGTGCTCTGTCCATCAGGTGGTCGAGTTTCAGCTGCTTGAGCTGAGCGACCATGTTCGTGTACATCCCGCCCGGTATTTCGGCCCTCTTTACCTGCTCGTTCGGCTCCGGGAAGTTGAAATATTTTGTTATCGCCTGAGTATGAACAAGCAGTTCATCCACATTGCCGCTGTTAGCCGCAGCTATCGACTTATCGTAAAGAGCGTCGATCTCAGGGTCCAGTTTATAATCTGCTATATCGAATTCTCTCGGTATCAGCTTTGTTGTATCGAACTGCTCAAGCTCTTTTCTTATCTTGGCCAGCTCTTTATCGATCATGCTCACCTGCTTTGCGTCAACTCCGGTATCGATCCCGAGCTTATCGCAGAATATTCTTACAAGTTCATAAGCCGGTGCCGCAGGTCCGCCTGCAAAGTTGTAAAGGACCGTATCGACAATATCGACGCCGTTCACTATGGCCATGAAAATTGAAGCTAATCCGTAACCGGGCGTATCGTGAGTGTGAAGGTCTATCGGAATGCTGACTGACTTCTTTAGTTCTCTGATCAGCTCGCCTGTCATTTTAGGATGAATAAGACCTGCCATATCTTTAATGGTTATTATGCCTGCGCCTTCTTTTTCGAGTTCTTTTGCTTTTTCAACGAAATACTGAACATTGAATATATTATTCGGTAATTTTTTCCTTTGAAAGAAAGCTTTGACCTTATCTTTAAAAGTGAACCTCGGATCGACAGTGAAACATACTGCGCAGTCTGTGATCCCGCCGTATTTCTTTACGAACTTTATCGTCGAGGTCATGTTGTTTATGTCGTTCAGAGCATCGAATATTCTGACTATACTGAGTCCGGATTTTAAAGTTTCTTTCGTGAAACCCTCAATAACTTCGTCGGGATACGGCGCGTAGCCAAAGAGATTTCTTCCTCTGGAAAGACTTGTCAGTTTTGTGCTGTCCCCTACCGCTGCTTTTATCTTTTCCAGCCTGTTCCACGGATTCTCTCCCAGATATCTCATTATCGAATCAGGTACAGCTCCCCCCCACACTTCACAGGCGTAAAATCCTGCTTTTGCGTAGAACGGAAGAACTCTGTCAACCTGCGCCTGGCTCATTCTTGTCGCAAACTGCGACTGCTGTCCGTCTCTCAATGTCAGATCTCTTATTTTCAGTTGTCTCATGTGATCCCTTTGCTGATTTTTTTACCGAATTTATCTAAAAATAAGACTTTACGCAATAATTTATTATTGAAAAAAATCTGACCAATATTGAAGTTCTCTATAAATTACCTTAAAAGCACCATCTTTTTTGTCTGAACAGATTTGCCTGCTTTCAGCGAATAATAATAGACCCCACTGGACAGCTTTGACGCTTCGAATTCCACACTGTGACTGCCCCGCTGCATTTTTTTATTTACAAGATCAACCACTTTCCTTCCGGTAACATCATAAACCGACAGCGACACATCAGAATCCTCAGCGATGTCGAATTCGATTTTAGTCACGGGATTGAACGGATTCGGATAATTCTGATACAAAGCTGTTTTTTCAGGCAAGATATCATGTTCATCTATTCCCACTCTGTCTCCAATTACCGCCCGTATGTGATAGTTATTATCAGGTTCCTGTAACCATAACCATCCTGTACCGTATTCATTCCATGTCCCTTTGTATGATCTTCCGTATGCGGTGGTACCTTCTTCGTTCGGGGCTTCCTTAAGTGAGTAAACTGTTCCGTACGGGGCTGAAAAACCGACCCAGAAATCATTCGAGACAGTAGGTCCAAACGGAGTCAATTCGGTTCTTAGATCGATCTTTGTATAGGGAGCATCCCCTCCTAAATAACCAGGCAAAACCATCACAGGATCAATTATTTCATCACCGGGCAATCCCCCGAAATCTGACCAAACATGAACTTCCATGCTGTCTGATATGTGAGAAGCGTCGTAGTAGTTCCTTATTAGTATAAAAGGAAGATACCGATCCGAGTCCGAATCGTCCGCAGTCATTCGGACCGCATACGCATTGTTGTTCTCTGCAATCATATAATAACTTATTACATCTGAGTCATAGATCAAATGATCTCCGCTGATATATGTGTAGAAATCTGTAATCGTCTCCTCATAATGCGGCGAAGCGTCTCTGGCCCAAATTCTGTATGAAACAATATTGCCAACCGTTGTAAAAGGTATCGAGAAATTCCATGTGTCGTCTCCGGCGTATAACATTTCAGATTCTTGTTCTTGACCTCCGTTTATCTGATAATATACCCTAGTTGAATCAATTCCCGAAATATCTAATATTTTAGCTGAACTGTTATAATCTTCCACATAAGAAGCTCCCTCATAATGCACGGGACCGTCATGAATTATAATCGGGTGAGGATCTGGCGGTTCGCTTTCGAATCTCGTCACTTCCACATCGTCAATGTACATTCCGTTAGTATTATAACCTTCGTCTGATACAAAATAGAATCTGAAACTGACTTGGGCATTGCCAACAAATCCGTCCATTGAGATCCTTTCTTCGTGCCAGTCAACACCCTCACCGTCCCATGTTGCAAGTCTTATCCATGTCATTCCGTTGTCGCCTGTTCCTTCAAAATGCATGTAGTCGAATCCCTGCTCGATGTCGTATTTACACCAGAAAGCTATGTCAGCACCGTAATACAGTGACCAGTCCATTGGATTAGCCCACATCGCAAAACTGAGGTTGTTGTCTGTATAGTTGGCATTCGGGCTTTCAGTAAGGGCATTTGTGCTTGAAGTGTAAGTTCCTTCTTCAAGCCCCCAGTTACCGTTCAGAGTCCAGTTATCAACACCTGATTCAAAATCTTCCCAAATTTCGATCTGCCCGTCAAGCCACTGAACCGTATAACTATCCGTATTTAAAGTATTACTGGCACTGTCAACAATCGTGAAACGGACTTCACCGTACATTACCTGTTCATTCTCCGCAGGAATTGTGCCGGTATAGGTATATTCATGTATCTTTGAAGGTATCATATCGAAGTCATATTGGGTTACCCATCCGTCCTTACTGTAACGACCCATACATGAATTAATCAGAGATTCGTCTTCAAATACGACTTCGAGGTTCATTGGATTGTTGAGGAAAGCGAGTCTGTTTTTAACCGCTTTTATTACAGGAACATCAACATCAGAAACAAATTCGATCGGATAATCAGCTGTTGCAGTTGCAAGTCCGCCGATGTCTGCCATATCAAAGTTAATAGTTCCTGTTACTGCGGCTGCTTCAGCAGGTATTGTCGCTGTCCACACTTCTTCGCCTTTTGCTTTTGCGAACGGAAGGTCAACTACAGCACCGCCGTCAATTGAGTAGTGTCCAATAACGGACGCGACGCCGGAAACATCGCTTATTGTGGCATTTATAACCATGTCATTGTTAACATAAGCTCCGATCGTTGGTAAAAGAGTTTCATTCCCGATAAGGTTTACGATCTCAGGTCCTAGATAGTCATAAATCACTTTCACATCGTCAACGAACCAGTCGTCACTTTCGTTTCCTCTGTAATGGAATCCGATTATGATCTGCTGTCCTGCATAAGCCGCAAGAGAAAATATCAGTTGTTCCCATATACCTTCGTCAGGAACAGCACCGGCTGTAGGCAATCCTGTATAGATCTGAGTCCATGAAGTTCCGCCGTCTGCCGATACTGATACTTCGTGCAGATCACCGTAAGTCATCCAGTAGCCATTCTGCCAAAATGAAAATGCACAGAAATTCGTAGCAGGTATAGTGATAGCTGGAGTATAGATCCAGTCGTCATTGTCCCCTGCGTAAAAATGAGTCAAAGAAGCTTTCCCTGTATGAGCAACAGCTCCCGTAGCGGCTGTTCCCCTGACAAATCCATTGCCTGTTGCGCTTGTGTTCAAAGTCCATCCGGTAGGAGGAAAATCCCCTTCAAAGTTTTCGCCTATGAACGGAGTGTCTTTAGACCAGATGATATCATAGTCTTTAGACCATTGAGCATTCCCGTATCTGTCTTCCATATAGAATTTTACTAGGGCTGTAGTTCCATCCGGCTGCCCAGGAACTGATCCTGTAAAAGTGTAAGTTCCTTTTGATTGAACGAGATTAAAGTCGATCCAGCTTGATCCTAAATTATATTGTCCCAGCATGGGCGTAACTACTGTATTCACATCCTGTACTGTTAAAGTAAGCTCAGCGTCAGAGCTTTCAAAACTCTCAAGCCCTGTTAGATTCCTGACTGTCGGCGCATATAAATCTAAGTCGCCGTATGGTGAAAGCCCAAAATCTATCGCCCATTCGAACTGTTCTCCACCGCTCTGAAATGTGTTCCAGGCTCCGGGATTGCCGTAAATACTATGTGTCAAATCTACAACATCTGATGAAACAAGTCTGGGATTTCCTTCGCTGAGTGGAACTACTGAAACAAAAAAATCGTTAACTAGAATTAGAGCCGGATCAATATACTGGATATTGTAGAAATCGTCAGCTGCTGTATCGACAGCGGATTCCCACAGCAAAGTAGTTCCGTCAGTGTCATAAACTCTGTACATGTAGTCGAAACCCGGATCATACAGATACGAATCGATCGCATGAAGTTTTACTGGATATTCAAGACCGAAATCGTCACAGTTTATCTTAACAGCCCTTTCCGCCTCCACTCCCCAGACATAAGCATATCCGGAATAGTAGCCGTACCATGATGTGTCTTTTGCCGCGATCTCAGGTCGGTCATGAGATATTTTTTCCTTTGTCCCGTACCAGTCAAATGAATAACCTGCAGTCAGCAGACAAACAATAAATAAAAACATCAGCCTTCTCATAACTCACCTCAGCCAATTAATTATAACTATTTGATTTCAATATAATATCATTTAGCGATTTTTCAAAGATAAAAAAAATATATTTTTATCGGTGATTTTTTTATTATCTTTAATCCCGTGAAAATTCAGGAACGAAATGAAAATCCTGCTGCTGGACAATTACGACTCTTTTACCTACAATCTCAAGGCTCAGCTTGAACGGTGCTNNTGGAAAGAGACCGGAGTTCTAAAAAGCTTATTTAAAAAAAGAATTATTCCGGAAAAGATCCCCGTGCTGGGTATATGCCTCGGAATGCAGTTCCTCGCGGGATATTACGGATTAAAAGTTGACAGAATAAGAAACCCCGTTCACGGTTCGGCAGTTGAAATAATTCATTCAGGCTGCAGACTTTTTAAGAACATTCCGGATACTTTTACAGCCGTAAGGTACAACTCACTTGGTTTAGTTAACATTGGACAGGGAATAAAAGAAATGAACGGCCTTGTTTTCACATCGTTCGAGAAAGAGACAGGAAATGTTATGTCCCTTGAGCACAAAGAGCTCCCTTTTGCCGGATTCCAGTTTCATACGGAAAGCTTTCTGACAAATTCGGGAGACGAGCTTATATCAAATTTTATGGAAATGCACTTTGAAGATCGGTCTTAATTCACATACTCAAAAAGTGTCATGGGACTTCGAACTGCTTTTTACTCTTGTAGAAAAATACGATGGCGTCTGTCTCTTCACTTCCGCCGGCGACGAAAGTTACGGAAAAAATATCTTAGGAATCAACCCCGTAATGACTTTCACCGACATATTATCTCTGGACAGATTCCTCAATGAGAACAAAACCGATTCAGAATTTCCTCTCGTAATAGGCCATATCGCTTATGATCACAAAGACAGGCTTGAAGAGAAGGGATTGTTCGGGAATGTGCACGAAGATCTGATGCCTGAGGTCGAATTCAGGGTGTTCGAATATTACATAACGGCTGACAATTCCGACCATTCTGTACTGAAGACCTTAAAACTGG
This sequence comes from bacterium UBP11_UBA4055, assembly GCA_002382735.1. Taxonomy (GTDB): domain Bacteria; phylum UBA4055; class UBA4055; order UBA4055; family UBA4055; genus UBA4055. The sequence goes on along the minus strand of DFZN01000002.1, from coordinate 57,729 downwards.
ATCTTCCGTTCAAATATAAAGCCATTGATCCGGATAAGATCTTTGATCAAGCACCTGAAAAATTAAAAGGCGGCTGCTCTAAATATTCCGGAAGTTCATTAACTAAGCTCGAGTTCGAAAAAAAAGTGGAAATGATCAGAAATTATATTCTTTCAGGCGACTTATATCAGGCCAATCTGACCAGAAAGATCTCGGCTGAGACCACATTTTCTCCCTTTGAACTTGCCCTGAGGCTGAAAGATTCCAATTTGATAGAATTCGGTGTTTTTGCAAAATACGGTGAAAATTATGTGATATCTACAAGCCCGGAAAGATTTTTTAAGATAGAAAATTCGATACTCAAATCCTCCCCGATAAAAGGAACGGCTCCGAGATCTGATGATTATGAAACTGACCTTTTAAATCTGAAAGAGCTTTTAGGCTCAAAAAAAGAACTCGCCGAACTGGCCATGATAGTCGATCTCATCAGGAACGATATGAATAAGATCTGCTCCGATGTGAAAGTTGAAGATTTTCCGATAGTTATGAAGCTGAAAAATGTGTATCATCTTTATTCGGATATTTCGGGCAGGCTCCGTACCGGCAGTTTCTTTGAGATTATAAGGGCACTGTTCCCGGGAGGTTCTATCTCCGGCTGCCCGAAAATACGGGCATGTCAGATAATTGAGGAGCTTGAAGGAACCGGAAGAGGACTTTATACAGGGAATTTTGGTTATGTCTGCTTTAACGGGAATATGGACATTAATATAATGATACGCACTCTGTTCTACAATAAAGGCAGCATCTCATTCAATGTCGGCGGGGGAATAACTCTTTTTTCCGATCCGCAAAGCGAGTATGCTGAAACAGTTCACAAGGCAAAAAATATCTGCAGCGCAACTGGTCTGGAGGAAATATGGGAAGAAAAATCCTTTTTGACGGAGTGATCAAATACAAAGACAGCATAAACATCCGTCCCGACTCACCTGCTTTGAACTTCGGTATGGGTTTGTTCGAAACGATACTTTACGAGAATAACAGGCTATTCTTTTTTGAGGATCACATTGAGAGATTGAGATCATCAAGCGAAGAACTGCATCTGCCGCTCCCCCGTTTCGACCATGCGTCTGAAAATCATATAAAAGAACTTGTTTCTCAAAACGGCATGACGGACAAGACCACCCGTGTCAAGATCCGGTATGCTCCTTTGTTCGACGAAGAAAAATGGAATCTATTCGCCTCAGTATCGGCTTACGAAAGGACAGTCAATTTTATAACAGCGACGGTTGATTTGAGGGTTAGAGAAAATTATTTAAGCAGATTCAAAACAATATCATATATGCTGAACAGGCTCAGTTCAAAGAACAGCACTTTAAACGGCGAAACGCTTTTCGTTAACGGATCCGGGCAAATTACCGAGGGTTCAAGATCGAATCTGATCGGAGTAAAGAATAATGCTCTGTATTTTACCGGAACGAAAGAATATTACCTTCAGGGGATAATGCAGAAAAATATTATAAGAGATCATAAAAAAATTGGATTTAGCGATGCTGTAGGACTTGAGGGCGGATTTTCTCCCGAAGACCTCGGTTCGTACGATGAGATAATGATCACCAACAGCCTCATTATAGCAAAGCCCGCCGAAGCTGTAAATTACGGAAACATAAAATACTCATTCGGTTCAAGAAAACACACAAATCAAATCTTAAGTTTCTACATAAAATGAAGAACCCCGGACAACCGGGCATTAAAAGTTATTCGCTTACCGCAGGCTCAACAGAACCCTGAACTATCTCCTTGATCATTTCATATTTGACCATGATGGAGTCTCTTTCCAAAATCACCTTCTTGATCTGTATTTCCAGACCGGCCTTTTCTGCTCTGAGATTTGCATTCTCAAGTTTGAGCCTGTTCAGCTCCTCTTTTGAACAACCTGCCAAAAATATCGATCCTGCGATCAGAACAAACATTATCTTTTTCATTATTTCCTCCGTCCCTCAAAATTATCAGTGTATTATACAACAATAAAATTAAATGTCAAGCTGAAAATTCTATTCTCCTACTATTTGCCGAGTACAAATTTACTCGTTATAAGGTAACCGTTCTTAAGCGAGTCGGGATCGGAGAAAGCACCCTGTTCGTAAATATAACCTTCGAATTTAGCTTCAATAATCTCCTCAGGTACAAGACGGAGCACTTTTATGGATGTCTGTCCGGCATTCCCGCTCGAACTGTTTATATAATAATTCCCGTACTCAGCTGACTCAGCTGATGCCATTTCTATCTTATTCAGCGAATTATCGCTGATGTAAACGATTGAGTCCGTATCGGTTCCGTCCCATCTGAATTTTACCGTCCATTTGTCACCTGAAGTTGTCTCGGCAGAAAATGTATAAGTATTGCCGTACTGATATAAACATTCCACAAAGCTTCTCGCAGTAAAACTCTTCTCTGACTCCAACCCGCCGGTATTATTTACCGGATTCTGGGCAAGAGTGACCATGAGCCCGTTCGTAAATTCCGGCGGAGTAGTATCATCATCTTCACAGGATGTAATGAGCATTGCGGCTATGATCCCGATCGAAGCAAGCGAAATAAACTTTTTCATAAAGGCCTCCTACTATTTTTTTGTTTAAATTTCAATCGTTCCTTCTGTCCATAAGATACCACTTATCGGATTCGGACAGCGTCTTTTCTTCAGTTTTCTCTTCTTTTTTTACGGGTTCACCTTCACTTATTAATTTTTTAGAAGCGAATCTTCCGTAGGTTGTCTGAGGGTATCTGTCCTTGAGTTCCTCGTATATCCGGGCAGCCTTCCCGTAATTCTTCAGCAGTTTTTCTTCTATCATGGCGGCAGCCTGGAGGATCTGCGGAGAAAGAGGACTGTCCCGATATTTTCTCGCTATTACAAGGTATTCGTCCGCAGCTTCCTGATACAGCGAGTCGAGATATTTTCCCGACGAAATGTTGAAAAAGTATTTTGCGGAGTCTTCGATCACCTGAACAGGCTCAAGTCCCTCCCTGATCCTGATATAATTCGCGCCTGCAGTCTCAGGGTATTTTATCAGTACCGAATCAGTTAAATGACTGTATCTTGCACTGTCAGCCATAATAAGCGAGATCATTGCACCCGAAGCTTTATGGGGGTAGTTTTTTTCCGCAGAGAGCTCTTCGAAAAGAACCAAAGCTGTATCCTGAAGTCCCATTTCGAACATCGCAGTTTCCGCGAGAGAAATTTTATCTTTAATGTAGTTTGATTCAAGGCTCTTCTTCTGTTTTATAAGCTCAGAAGTTTTAGCTTCATCAACCGACCTTTCAATTTTTGCCGTAAGACTGTCATTTATTTCAGGGTACTCTTCCACCTTTTTTCGAAGTGAACGGTAGTCCCTGATCAGATTCTTTTTTGCCGTCGCCTTCGGATAAAAATCGTTCTTTCTGTCGTACCATCCGCTTGAATCATACATATCTTCAGCCGAGTAGAAATCTTTTTTCAGATCAAAATAGTACTCTCCGAAATAATAAGCCGTTTCTGAAAGGTCAGGCCCGTTCTTCTGGTCCTTAGGATTTGTCCTTAATATCTCGTCGAGCTTTTCATAAGCTTCTTTTTCCATCCCGCTTTGAACATAGAACTCAGCTAATTTTATGTCTCCTTTCAGTGAATAAGAAGCATACTCCTGATCAGAAGTTATTCTCTCAAGAATAGAAACCGCCTCATCTGTCTCACCGAGATTTTTTAAGGCATCTGCATACTTTAGAGTATAATGGAATATTTTCTCCCTTTCATCATGAAGGTCAATCAGTTTCTTATTTATTTCTGCAGAAGTTTTATAGTCGCCTAATTTCACTGCGAGCTCGGAACTGCTTTGGAGAACTGAGATCCTGTCGATGTCTGTTTCAGCCTTATCTGCGGATCTCAGCATATTCTCCAGGGCTTTGACACTGTCTCCCTGTGACAGGCTCATTTCAGCACTCAGTTTCAAAATTTTGTAAGGTTCTATATTTATGTTCCCGTTGCTTATAGTTTCCATAATCCTGCCTGCTTCGTCATAATTCTTCAAAGCTATCTCAACTTCAGCCAGATAAACTTTTGCCTGGTCACGCAGATCAGAATCAGGGTAGTTCGTCAGCAGTTCGACGAATTTCTTTCTCGCTTTATAATTATCATCCTGCCGCATATAGCAGAGACCCATCATGAGAAGCGCGTCGTCCACCCACTTGCTTTCGGGATAGAATTCCAGTATTTTTGAAAGTTCTTTTATACTGTTCTCGTACAGCGCTTTATCGGTAATATTTTTCTCGATCCTTTTCTTCTCTGCCGCGTTATAACTTTCCTTGGCGTTAAAATACATGTTATAATAAGCACAACCCGAATATATTATGATCCCGAAAAGCAGAAAATATGTTCGAATTTTTTTCTTCAAGAATTCATCCTGTTCCTGCACATATCCTCAACCGCTCTGAAATTCACTTTGCCATTCCCCATCAGAGGCAGTTCGTCAAAATATATGAACTTTTTAGGTATCGAGATCGGAGGAAGTTCGTTACCGAGATTTTTTTTCATTTCGGTAACGCTCACATCTTTTGTTACAGCCACGACAATGTCTGCGCCTTTTGTTATATGGGGTATCTCTACGGCACAGCATTGATAATCTTCCCCTATGTATTTCTCTACTGCATTTTCCACTGCTGTCAGCGACACCATCTCCCCGCCTATTTTGACAAATCTTTTTAGCCTGCCTTTATGCCACAGATAACTGTCTTTATCGATCAGCCCGATATCGCCGGTATCGTACCAGTTGTTGTGTATATGAAGGGATGTCTCTTCCATATCGCCGAAATAACCTTTCATCACAAGCCTTCCTTTTACATATATCTTTCCTTCCTGACCTCTTGGAAGTTCCTGTTCCGTGTCAATGTCGATTATTTTAACTTCAACATCAGGCAGGGGCCGGCCTATGCTGCCGAACATGTTGTTCTCGAAAGTATTGACAGATATTACCGGGCTGGTTTCAGTCGTACCATACCCTTCGAGCACATCGACACCGTGCTTGGATTTATAGCTGTCCTTAATATTTCTGGTAAGTTTGTCGCCGCCGGCCATTATTATCCTAAGTGTCTTAAAATCGCCGGGTTCGGATTTCTGGCAGTACCCTCTCAGAAAGGTCGGAGTAGCAGTAATGATAGTATTGCCGTTATTTTTTATTCCATCCGCTACGAACTTATATTCCAGAGGATTCACAAAAGTATTGACCGTAGAGCCTGAAATTAATGGCAGAAAAAACGATGTAGTTAAACCGTAGATGTGAAAAAGCGGAAGAACTCCGGTGAAAATATCTTCCCTGCCGAAATTGAATAATTCTCTTAAAGCCTCGATATTTGACATGATGTTGTCGTGTGTAAGCATAACCGCTTTCGGTTCGTTTTCGATTCCTGTAGTAAACAGAAGTACCGCAATGTCGCCGGGGGCTTTTTTTGCCGCGAATCTTAACGGTGAAAAAGCCTTGACATGTGCTTTGATCTTCTGAAAGAGAGTAAGAGATGTGACTATATCTTCAGCGAATATCATATGATCATCCTCTTTCATTCCGAGCCTTTCACACAGCTTTTTTGAAGTGATCACTGTCTTGAATCCGCATTTTCTCCTGGCATAAGCTATGTTATTCTCCGCACCGGTTGAATAATTTATCATCACAGGAACTTTCCCTGACATCAGTACAGCGAGAAGGCTGATGAACGCCCCTCCTGACATGGGCATCATCAGACCCACGAACTCGTCGTCATAACCGTTAATCAGGTCGCAGAAAATGAACGAGGATATCAGCATTTTTTTGTATGAATAATTTTTACCAGTGGCGCTGTCGATAACGGCCGTATGGTCCTTGAGATCAAGTGCGACCCTGATTATTTCTTCATGAAGACTCATGTAATATCCTGAATTTTTTTCAAGGATAATGTTGTTGATCTGAAAGGAACGAGAGGGATGACCGACACTCTGCCCCCGTTCATCTTTACGATATCGGAACCGATAATGTATTTCTTGTTAGCGGGGTCGGTTTCATCAGGGTCATAATCGCCGCCTTTTATCAGAATATCCGGAACGATATTTTTAATAAGACCTATAGGTGTGTCCGATTCGAAAACGACAGTATAGTCTACCGCTTTCAGAGAATCTATTAAATATGCTCTGTCCTCCTCACAGTGAACAGGCCTGCCGTCACCTTTAAGCCTTTTTACAGACAGGTCGCTGTTTACACCTACTATGAGTATTTCTCCGAGCTTTTTCGCACTGTTCAGATATTCTGCATGACCTCTGTGAAGGATATCGAAAACTCCGTTCGTAAACACGATACTTTTCCCGGACTCTCTGAGCTCCGGAACAGTTTTGAACAATTCTTCCTGCGACAGGATCATTTATTTCCCTTTTATTATTATACCGGATCCTTCCAGTCTTGTTTTCAATTGAGCCGGATCGACCGGTATTATGCTTACATCTTCAATAACGATCGACGCAGCGAAGTTCGCGATTGTACAGGCTTCTTCAAAAGAGGCACCGGCGCACATAAAGGCCACAAGCGACGAGATCACTGTGTCTCCGGCACCGGAAACATTTGCGATCTTAGTTGACTGTGCCGGAACGATCTTCATGATCGCATTACTGTCGAAAATGGCTATTCCCCGTTCACTCAAAGTTATCACCAGCTGTTTAAGTTCGAGTTTATCCATAAGGTCAATACCGGCTTTTTCAATTTCGCTTTCTGTCCTGATCTTTCTCTTAAGGATCTCCTCAGCCTCTTTCAGGTTAGGCTTAAAAATGTCCGCACCTTTGTAACTTAAGAAATTTTTCAATTTAGGATCGACAGCAGTCAATATTTTTTTTTCGGACGATATTTTCATAATGCTCTTAATAATATTAGGAGTCAGAACTCCTTTGTTGTAATCCTGAAATATAACTGCATCCATCCTGCCGGATAAACTGACGAATGACTCGATAAGTTTCTTTTCAATATTTCCGGAAATATAATCAGTACTTTCTTTATCGAACCTTACTACATGCTGATTTAAGGCAAGTATCCTTGTTTTTACGGTGGTCGGTCTTTTTTTGTCGATCAGAATATTTCCTGTATCTAAACCGTGTGTCCTGAAATTGTCAATAAAGGATGATCCGCTCATATCGCTTCCTATCACTCCAAAAGAATACGGTTTTGCTCCGAGAGACATCACATTAAGACTTACATTCGCAGCGCCGCCGGGTTTAATCTCTTCTCCCGTAACATTTACTACAGGCACAGGAGCTTCAGGAGATATCCTTTCTGTTCTTCCCCAATAATAGACATCGAGCATCATATCGCCTATAACGGCTATCTTTAAACCCTTCATCGCCTTCAGAAAATTTTCATATTCTTTCTGTCTGATCTTTACCATGGTGTTTTTCCTTTTTTTACATTACCGGCTTTATCAACAAAATAAAACTCGGATGACAATCTGAACATCTGTTCATCTCCCATGGAATTTCCGAAACTTATGATCCTGGATTCGAGGTCATAGAACTCTGACTCTTTGATCCTGATAACTTTTTCGGAGTAATTACAGTTCTTTCTTTTCAGTCTGCCTGTTAATATTCCATGCTCTTTTTCAGTCTCAGTGCAGATACATCCATCAAACCTTAGTTTCTTTGAAATATAATCCATATAAATATCGGGTGACGCCGTTACCACTATTATTTTACAGCCAAGTTTTCTGAAACTGTCTATTTTTGCTTTGACTTTGGGGAATATGTGAAGCTGCCTGTTGAAACTTTCCAGCTTTTCACTGATCTCGCCTATGCTCATTCCCTTATAGATCAGTTCAAAACTTCTTTTTTTTGCTTCATCTCTCGTTATGAATTTAAAATAATATTCTATCACGATGAAAATAAGGTCGGGTAGCGATCTGAGAAATTTTTTATAACCGGAAAAAAATAACAGTGACCTGAAATAAGAATCTCCTTTTATATAAGTACCGTCAAAATCAGTGAATACAATACTGCCGCTCAAAACTTTGCTCCATCCTATTTAACTTCAACAAATATTTTCTTACTCCTGCTTCCGTAGGAGATTATATTTCCTTTTACTACACTTATTCCCTTAAGATCGCTGTCGGGAGCCGTCAATACTCTTTTTATTGCATTTTGAATGCTTCCCTGGAAAATGGCTTTCTCAATATCTACAGTATATATCAGGTCCTTCCCTATTTTATTCGCAATCATAAAGACACTGCCATTTTTTGAGGACAGGTTCTTAATGTAGAATTCGCTCTTGATCTTAAAACTGCTCTGAGAAAGAAGATCAGTGGTATTCTTGAGTTCTGCGACCGGACAGAAATAAAGGTGCCCCGAATAAATATAATCATTGATCAGAAGATATTTTACCGAATTGAATTCGGCCGCACCAAGAGTGGAAGAGGAGGATAATCCTGTTGAATACTCGTTGGTGATCTGAATTTTCTTTGACAGCATCAGACTGTCCTTATCTATCTCAATCACTTTATTTATGTTGTCGTCAATAAGGTAAATGTGTTCGCCGATATTCTCGATATCCTTGACATTAGTAATATATTCCGGGAGATCGCAGTAGAATTGCACGGCACGATCATTATCTATGCTGTTGTATATATACAGTCTTGACAATTTGTTTTTTCTTGAAGCTGCGATAATTATCCTTTCATCAGTGCTTGTTATACCTGCTATTCTCAAATCGTCATTTTTTTCGATATTTATCAGATCATACGACAGCCATTTAATTGTTTCCGCATCGCTTTCGACTTTATTCTTTACAAGATCGAGAAAATAAGGCGAAATTAAGAACATGAGCACGATCATGAATATGCTGCTTAAATAATTGTATATCTTTTTGTGACCGGGAGCAAGACTTAAAAGATAATCGATCAGTGAATATAGAGTTACGCTTATTACAAGGAATGAGATCAGGAATGTGACGAGATAGCTTATTTTAAAATCAATGTAGTTCAAAGAGAGCATCATGGCCGAAAGTACAGCCATAAGTCCTAAAATAGTATAGAGGAGCCCTCCTTTAATTTTGAAAATATAGACGACGAGGAGGTTCAGTGCGATACCGGTAATCAGTGAATAGATCAGAAAGCGTCCGGGCATAATTCCGCTGTCCTGTATAGTGTTAATCATCAGAGCGTACATGAGCAGGTACTGGCCTCCGAACTGAACTCCTCCTTTCAGCTTTCCTGAAAACCTTGCGCCCATCACAGTGCCTGAAAAAGAAGCGAATATTCTGACATAAGCGACAATAATATCCCTGAAAAAGAAGAAAACTATGAACCATATCGGGAAAAGTCCGTGATAAGCAAGTGCGAAAAAATAAAAAAATCTCGATATAGAATCCGAAAGAGGATCCAGTATCTTCCCCAGATCGGTAACCAGCTTGTCTCTTCTCGCTACATAACCGTCGATTATGTCGGATACTTCGGAAAGACTCATTATAACATAAGCAATGATCAGAAGTCTGATATTACCGCTGAATATCAGAAGAACTCCTATAATTGTGAGTATTATCCTTGATACGGTTATCGCATTGACCTTATTATAGTACTTTGAATCCAATTTTCCGCCTTTGACTTTTACTTCAGATAAGAATATAATAAATTATATTCGCATTGTCACCATAAATGTTGAACCCTAGTCCGCAATTTTCACCAGTTCGTCCTCGATATTCTCCCAGACAAGTTCTGATTCGGCTTTTATACAATTGCTTTTGTATAAGTTATATTTCTTTTCATCATTAAGCAGACCATTTATTTTTTCAGCTATGTTTTCCTCACTCTCAGGATCTGTAACCTCACCGACGAGATAACCTTTAACATATCTCGACATTTCCGGAAAATCGGATGCTATCTGTGGAACTTGGGCCTGTATCAGTTCGAACATTTTATTGGGTGCGGAATAGTAATAGCTTTTGCCGAAATTCTTTATCAGGCACAGACCGATATAAGCGCAGACTGTGTAATTGATAAGTTCACTGTGAGGAAAAGGACCTGCAAAATATACCCTGTGACCGATTCCGAGCTTGACGGCAAGGTCTTTGAGCCTGTACCTTTCCGATCCGTCTCCGATAAGGACAAGAACCGCGCCTTCATCAACATTAACGAATGATCTGATAATTCCGTCAAGCCCGTTGTTGACAAGAAAATGGCCCTGATAAAGAATAATCCTCTTATTCTTATCGATACTTAGAGTGTCGTGAAGAATATCTTTGTTTGCAGGGATCTCTTTCTTTAATGGCAGGTTCGTAAAGACACGAACTTCTTCAAGCCCGTATATACGCTCCAGCTCCCTCGCTATAGGGGCAGACACTGTGATAATCCTTTTTGCGCCTTTAATTAAGACCTTCTCATAACTGATCCAGAATTTTTTAGCTATGGGTCTGCCCTCGATCTGCGAATTCCCGTGCCAGAATTCATGAGCATCGTAGATATAAGGCTTCCTTTTAAGTCTCGACGCAAAGAAAACAGGAAGAAGAGGAAAAATGTCGTGAGAATAGAGGATTGTGCATTTTTCGAAAATAAGAATAAAGAAAAGCTTTACCCAGAATATCATCATGTTTAGAACCAGCGGCAGAGTTTTAAAAAGTCTGATCCTCTCGTTCTCTATGTCGTCCCAGCCTGTAAGTTCGTCATTTTCATACATAATACCGATTACTTTGACCTCACAGCCGTATTTCAAAAAGCTGTGTGCGACCTTGTAACCCCTGTACTCATGGTGAAGCGTGTCAAAAACAGCAAATATTATCCTTTTCCTGATCAATTAAGTATGTCTTTATTTAACCTGTAAAATCCCTTAAAATTTTCAGGTTTAAGCCAGTAATAGCTCAATCCCTGCGCGTCTGACTTAACAACTTTATTCTTTGATTCCGACGCATATATCACATTAAAACTGTCTGCTGAAGAAAAATCCGTTATCATTCCGAACATTCCGTCGTTCAAAACTACCAGATCTCCGTTCCTGATATCGTTTTTGCTTACCTTTGATGTATTCCTCAATATTTCTTTTGAATCCATGTAACCTTTGAACTTCATCTTATTCTCTGCGGCGGCATTTCTCCATATAGCACAAACAAGGTGTGAATTGTCCGCAGCTCTGTCTTTATCGGGATCGGCACCCAGCCTGAATTTCAGGCTCTCATATTTTGACGCCCACTGTTTGACCGAAACCGCGAAACTTACCGGTACGGACGCAGTAAGACCTGTGCTGTTCTGTTCGAAATTTGAAGCGAATTCATCCTCGAACTGGGCGGTCATTTCATCCTCTCCGTCAAAATACTCTCCGTCAATTCTGTTCTGTTCGGCATCGTCCGCTGCCGGATCGAATTTCTGTTCTTTTTCAGAGGCTGAGACCACTTTTTTATCTTTAAGGTTCTCAATATTTTCACCGGCCTTGGCATTTTTATCATGGTCATAGAACATAAAATACCATACCGCAGCACCTGCAATTACAAGGATCATTAATGCCGTGAACATATCGAACAGGCTGGCAAAGAATCCCCCGTTACTTTTCTTACTGCTTTTTTTTGTTTTGCTTTTTTTAGCCATAACTTATCATCCCTGCTTTTTATATTAAATATACAAATAGTTGAAAACAGCCTATAATGAACCCGAGTACACCTCCGAAATAAGTTATGTAGGCGAGCTGTGTTCTGGTAACACTCAGGATTATTTCTTCCAGTCTTTCAAGCGAAAATTCTCTGACTTTTATTTTAACTGTCTCTCTAATGTCAAGTTCTTCAAGTACTGCGGGAAGCTCTTTATCCATCATTTCAATTACTTTACCCGAGATCATCTTTTTGATATCGGAAGTAATGAACGATGAGAGTATTCCGAACTGACCGTACATATTTTCAAGAGCGTCATAAATCTTCCCTCTTACAGATTCTTTCCTGAATAATTCATGAAGAGAGTCATTCGTCAGAAGGTGATCTCCCACTGTGTTCCCGATCTTCTCGGCAAGCTTTTCGTGCTCTTTCGGTATAACACCCGGAGTAAAAGGAAGCCTGAGCCCGAAGATAAACACAGGCTTGAATGGCCTGAACAGCATCTTTATTGCGAGATAGTTAGTTAGCAACCCGATCACCGCTCCTATCAGCGGGGGCAGTATGTACTTCAGAATTTCAATATTCAATTCACACCTCGTTTATTTTAACAGCTACCGCCTGATACCTGTCAAGTTTCTTGTTCCGTGTCTGCTTTCTGCTCAGGAACGGAAGTAGTTTTACTAATTTAAAACCGTTTTGTTTTAGCAGTTCTTTTATCTCTGTCGGAGAATAACCTCTTTCATGATGAGTTTCATCGAAAGTAATGAACCTTCCGTCCTTCTCTCTTATAAAGAACTTCATTTTGCACTCCAGAATAAGAGTATCCATATCGAATTCGGAATCATAGGAAATAAAAAAATCTTCTGTTTCCTCGATCTTAACCCCTTCCCACTCATTCACAAGACCGTAGATCGAGTTAAAATCAAACAGGAGCAGTCCGTCTTCATTGAGAGCTTTATTTGAGCACCGAAAAAATGATGATAGATCCTGAGGTTTCTTAAGGTAATTCACCGTGTCAAAGACTGATATCAGATTATCATATTTTTTGGCTGATCTGAAATTTTTCATATTTCCCATGTTGAAAGTGCTCCCGGGTAATTTTTTCCCGGAAATATTTACCATCTCACGGCTCATGTCGAATCCTGACACTTCGTAACCGAGCTGTCTGAAATAAACAAGCTCTTCGGAGGTTCCGCAGCCTGCATCCAGTATATTTGTCCTTTTCCCTCCTGATGTCAAGATCAGATCGTCGAGGCAGTCAACAAGTTCCTGATAATCAAAAGGGCTCATTATAAGATCGTAATACTTCGCAATTCTGTCAAACATTACTGCTCATCCTTTAAATATTTATTGATTATTTTAAACATATCCCCGAAAATGGCCTGACCTGAGCATACGATGCAGCCGTTGTTAAGATATTCACTTTCACCCTTAAAGTCGCTTACTTCTGCTCCCGCTTCTTTTGCAATTACTACTCCTGCGGCAAGATCCCAAGGTGACAGCCACCCTTCAAAGAATCCGTCGAACCGTCCCGCCGCTACATAGGCAAGATCAAGTGCCGCGCTTCCCATTCTGCGTATTCCGGAAGATGAGGCGAGTATTTCCGACAGACAGGCGAAATATTTCTCTCTCTTACAGAGTCTTCTGAACGGCATACCTGTCGCTATAAGGCACTGCTTTATCTCTCTGCAGGAAGATATGTGTATTTTACTGCCGTTCAAAAACGATCCTCCTCCCTTTACTGCGTGAAACAGTTCATCTGAGTAAGGATCATAAATTACACCTGTCTGAATATCCCCTTTTGAGTAAAAACCTATAGAAACGGCGCTGTGCTTAAGTCCGTGTATAAAATTGGTCGTTCCGTCGAGCGGGTCGATTATCCACAGATCGTTTTTAGGCTCAAAGCGGCCTCCGTCCTCCTCGGCGAGAAAGTTATGGCCGGGAAATTCCTGCAAAATGATTTCTTTTATTATATTTTGACATTTAATATCTGTTTCTGTTAAGTAATCTGAATGTGATTTTATCGTAATTTTTGAAGGTTCGGATGCTTTTATCACTTCTCCGGCTTCGCGTGCCGCCTTAACCGATATCTGAATTATTTTCGAAAGGGCTACCATTTGATCTTTTTCCTGTTCAGATAATGCTGAGCTTCTTTATGACCCAGCCTTGCAGCTTTCTTCGTATAGAAAAGATTTTTATCTCTCTGTTTCATTGTTTCATAAACGATCCCGATGTTGTAATATGCATCTGCGTGATTCTTATCAAGGTCAACCGCTTTCAAATAGTGATTTAACGCCAGTTCAATGAAACCTTTCGCATATAAAGATGCTCCGATATTGTTGTTAATGTCGGCGGAATTCGGGTCAAGTTCAAGAGCCTTTCTGTAATATGCAAGAGCTTCATCGTATTCTTTCAGGATGTGATAAACTCCTCCAAGTCCTTTATATGCCGCCGACGATCCGGGATCGAGTTCAACGACCTTCAGATAAGATTCAACCGCCTGGTTATAGTAGCCTTTTCTCCGGTAAGCTATGGCTTTGTTGAGATAAGCCTCGTGATAATCCTTCTTGACGGCAATAGCCCGGTTGTAATAAATGATCGCCTTATCATAATCACCCAGCTTCACATGGCATACACCGAGATTATAATACCCCTCTGCGAACCTGGGATTCTTTTTCACCGATTTCTCAAAATGAGATATCGCCTGTATCACCATACCTTTCTGATATGCCTCGATTCCGTCGGCGAAGAAATTATCAGCATTGACGGCAGCGGCGATCAACATTAAGATCAAAACACAGTATTTATTCATTGTCTCTCCGTCTTAACTCGATGCAATGATAGAAGTTTTTCAGTTCCTCGATATTTCTGTCATACTTAAGAAAATCTTTCTTTGACGGTTTATCAAGTTTCTTTGCGATCTCATTTGCTATGCTCATATAATCTTTTCTGAATGTCTCAATATCATTAAGCGATATTCTTCCTGTATCAAAATCGTCGTCTATACTGAATTCGCGGAACTTGTTTTTATGTTCAATATGCCTCCATTCTGAAGTAACTGGATCAAAACCGTACATTTTAAGGAATCTTTCCCCATATTCCGCTATGAATTCAATGGCATCTATTATGAACTTAACATCATTTTCTTTGAATATCCAGTGAAGATTAACTCTGACCCAGCCCGGTTTTACACCTGTGATCCCTTCATCCACGACGACTTTCCTGTATTTCAGAGACATTTCATTTGAAATATGCAGCAGTCTGTGACCGTAGGGTCCCGCACATGAACAGCCTGCCCTTGACTGAATTCCGAAAAGGTCGCTTAAAAGCCTTGCCACTAATCTTGGATGAAGGTATTTGTCAAGATGCCTTATATTGAAGGACACTATCGCAATTCTTTTATGCGGATCTTTATTCCCCATTATCTCGACTTTGTCGCTGTTCCTGAAATGATCGAAGAAAAGTTTCTTATTTCTATCCTCCAGTTTTTCGATCACTTTGGTACCCATCCTGCTTTTCAGCTCCATTGCAAAAGCTGTTTTTATTGTCTGAAGAATAGGTGGAGTACCTGCCTTTTCTCTTGTTTCAATATCTTTGGAATAATCCTGGTCCGTAAAACCGACGAAGTCAACGGTACCGCCGCCTGCGGTCGTAGGTGGAAGATCGGAACGGTACAGTTCTTTATTGAAGATGAGCACTCCGGCGCTTCCCGGACCTCCGAGAAATTTGTGCGGTGAGAAGAATATCGCATCAAAATAACTTATTTCATCTTTCCTTACATTGATCTCAGTATAAGGCGCGACGGCTGCAAAATCAAAGAAAATGTATGCGCCGTTCCGATGAGCTATTTTTGCAAGTTCATATATATCGGTGATAATACCTGTAATATTCGAGCCGGCAGAGAAAGAACAGTATTTCACTTTATCTTTATATTTTTCTTTTTTCAGCTCCCGATTAAGCATTTCCTTGTCAATTTCACCTTCATCGTTCAGTTCGATAACCACTATGTCCGCGAAAGACTCTCTCCACATCAGTTCGTTAGTGTGGTGTTCGTACGGACCAATGAAAACGACCGGTCTGTCGATCTTTATCTTTTCAAGGATGCTGCATGACTCACAACCAAGACTCTTTATTGAGGAAAACATTCTCTCTTTTGTGTGGGGAGGTATATATATCCCCAGAATTTCCTGAAGCCTCTTCAGAGCGCCTGTCGATCCCGATCCGACCGAGATGATCTTATAATTCTCGTCAGAATTAACAAGTTCCTTTATTTTTTTTTCTGCACCGTGAAGAAGTGATGTCAGGTATTCACCCGAGTAATCATCGGAAGTATGAGTATTAGCGTATGATTTTTCAATATTCTGAAGTTTGTCTTCAATGAATTTCAGGTTCCTCCCTGAAGCTGTATAGTCGGCATAGAACAGGTTCCTTTTCCCGAAGGGAGTCTCATATACTGAATCATTGCCTATTATCTGATCCCTTACAAAATCTGCGCTTATCTTTTTCATAATTATTTATCCATGCTTTAGACCCATGCCCTAAATATAAATAATATCAACATTGATTTCTATACAAAAAGTAAAAGAATTTTTATTGATTATCCGGTATTACGATTTTCATTACACAGTTCTTACAATCAAAATCAAGGATATACTTACGATCCATGAGAACAAGATAAAGAGGTTCGATCACCTTTACCGTTCCTCCGTATTTTGAGCATGAACCGAGACAGTGTTTCAGACAATGTTTGGATGTCATAAGAACTCTGACATACTTCTTGTCCGATATTTCATAAGCTTTTTCGACAATTTCTGCACCGCAATCTTTGTAAAACCCCTCAGAAAACTGATTTGAGACATTGTAAGACCGGTCAATTTTCGTTGTAGGACAAACAATTGTTTTTTCATGCCGAAGCTTTGGCCGGCGAATGTAGTTCTTTAGCCTTACTTCCAATAAGGTCTCCAGAATTTCTCTTCTCCACCCGTTAATAGTAGATACGGGAATGAAAAAATCCTGACCCGATACGATATCAATTTTGAGAATATTAAATATCGTACCGCCTGTTTTAGACATTTGCTTCCTGATGTTTTCTTCAGAAATCGCAGTATCTTTAGCTTTTGTTCGTTCATGAGGGAAATTCAACTTTGCAATATTTCCGTCCTCATCCGATGCACTTATGATAA
Organism: bacterium UBP11_UBA4055; assembly: GCA_002382735.1. Taxonomy (GTDB): domain Bacteria; phylum UBA4055; class UBA4055; order UBA4055; family UBA4055; genus UBA4055. Next base: position 40,973 of record DFZN01000002.1, on the reverse strand, counting down.
AAAATCCTTCTGTCTCCGATATATTTAACTTTACACCAACACGCCTTTCAGCGCCTGATAACACTGCCTTTTCGAATAAGGGATTTTCGTTCCTGAAAATATCCGTTCCTATGGAATGAGGCAGTTTTTTGAAAGGGAATATTTTTTCACCGTCAACAGAATTGATATTTACCCCGTCGGCTTCCCCATTCCTGCCGGACCAGCAGATACCCTCACCATTTTTAAGATCGTGTGGACGGTCAAGAGTGAAATGATTTTTTTTTAAATCCCTGACCTTACCTATAAATTCTCCAAGTGAACGCTGACCGTTATCTGATATCACTGACTCTTTTCTTCCATAATAAAAATATTGTGTAAAACCTCTGTTGAAGGATTTATCCGGATCCGGCTCATAATCTAAATCTGCTTTGCCAGAAGACGACCTGCAGTATCTTCCTTTGCTGTCTGCAACGATGCGGTCAAGCTCCTTCGAATATTTTGCGGTTACATTGCCGATATAAGAGGCGTCTTTCAGCCTTCCTTCTATCTTGAAAGAAGTCACACCGGCATCGATCATATCCTGCAAATGTCCTGACATGGACAGATCTTTTGTTGAAAGCAGATATTTATTCTTTTGTATCGCGTTTCCATCTGAACCAACAAGATCGAAAGGAAGTCTGCAGACCTGCATGCACTCTCCCCTGTTCGCGCTCCTTCCCGAGAGAAATTGTGAGAAATAACACCTTCCCGAATATGATACACACAGGGCGCCGTGAACGAAAGCTTCGAGCTCAATATCGGGGATTTCTTCGTGGATCTTTCGTATCTCTTCAAGGCTGAGCTCGCGGGCAAGGATGACACGCGTGAAACCGGAATCCCGCAAAAAGCCTATGTGCTCAAGATCTACATTATTGCATTGAGTCGAAGCAATAATATCGATCGGCGGAAGATCGAGCTTCAGTATTCCCATATCCTGAATTATTACAGCGTCGGCACCGGAGTGATAAGCTTTGTTTAGCGAATCCTGCACTTGACTTTCTTCTCCGTCATAGAATATCGTATTGATCGCGACATATACTTTTGCATAGAACTGACGGGCAAATGAACAAAGCTTCCCGATGTCGTCCCACGAGTTACCTGCAGCTTTGCGGGCAGAGAAACCGGGTCCGCCGATATAAACGGCGTCAGCTCCTGACATTACCGCTAACATACCTGACTGCATATCTTTTGCCGGCGACAACAGTTCAAGGGGTATTTTATCCGACTTCCTGTCCATGACTGAATTGTAATTCTATAATAAGGAAAAAGCAATTTCTAAATATAAAGTTTGATAAAAACGAATTAATAAAATACATTACAGGATAATTTGACAAACGGGGGTGCCGATGAAAATACCTTTTGTTGATCTTAAAGCCAATTATCTTTCAATAAAAGACGAGATCGATAACGCGATAAGCAATGTGGTTAACCGGACAGCTTTCATAAAAGGGAAGGAGCTGGAGCAGTTCGAGAAGAACTGGGCAGAAATGTGCGGAGCAGGATTTTGTGCCGGGACATCGAACGGAACAGCTTCCCTTGAACTGATCCTGAGATCTTTAAATATCGGTCCCGGAGACGAAGTGGTATGTCCGTCACATACATTTATCGCGACCGCTGAGGCCATAGTTAACTGCGGTGCAAAACCTGTATTCGCCGATTGTCACGACGGCACAGCACTGATAGATGCGAACGAGGTGAGAAAGGCTTTGACCGGGCGAACGAAAGCGGTCATAATAGTCGATCTTTACGGTCAGCCGGCAGATCATGATGCGGTACTCGAAGCCGTTGCGGATAAGAACATTACAGTTATTCAGGATGCCGCCCAGTCGCATCTTGCGGAATACAAGAAAAAAACCGTCGGCAGCTACGCAAAAGTGACATCTTTCAGTTTCTATCCCGGTAAGAACATGGGAGCTTTCGGAGACGCGGGGGCTGTCGTTACGAATGACGAAGAACTTTTTAAAAAAATTAAAATGCTTTCAGATCACGGGAGAATTACAAAGTACGAACATCTGATCTCCGGTACTAACGCGAGGATGGATAACCTGCAGGCCGCGATCCTTAATATAAAAATGAAACACCTGTCAGAATGGAATGAAAAGAGACGAAAGATAGTAAAAAAATACAAAAACGCTCTGGAAGACCGTGTCACTTTTATTGATGAAGAGTCTTTTGTAAGATCGGTCTGTCATCTGTGCGTAGTAAGAACGCCGTACAGAAAAGATCTGATCAAATTCCTTGAAGAACATGAAGTTTCAACCGGGATACATTATCCGATACCTCTTCACATGCAGCCCGCTTTCAAAGAGCTCGGATACAATGCGGGCGATCTTCCAAGATCTGAGAAGATATCTGAAGAGGTTATGTCGCTGCCTTTATTCCCGGAAATGACAGCTGAGCAGACGGATTTTGTAATTGATCAGGTAAAAGAGTATTTCAGATAATGAGGCTGTTATGATTTCAAAACCAGTATCACTAGTACTTCCGGCTTTTAACGAAGAGAAAGCTATAGCTGATTCTTTGGACAGGATCATCTCATTCATGAGAGACAATTTTGAAGACTATGAGATCATTGTTGTGAATGATGCTTCAACTGATAATACTGCCGGTGAGGTTTCAAAATTCTCTGAAGTAAAACTCGTTTCTCATCCCTATAACAAGGGCAACGGGTCAGCGGTAAGAACAGGTATCAGAAATGCTCAGAAAGAATTCGTTGTTATGATGGATGCCGACGGGCAGCACGATATAGCTGACATTGAAAAGATCGCCGAGCTGCTCGGTATGTACGACTGTGTTGTCGGAGCCAGAACTGAATCTTCAGAAGGTTCATTTCACAGGAATATCGCAAATATTTTCTATAACAAACTTGCAAGCTATGTTACGAACGTAAGGATCGAAGACCTGACAAGCGGTTACAGGGGATTTAAAACCTCGGTCATCAAAAAATTCCTGTACATGTTCCCCAACGGATTTTCATACCCGACCACTTCCACTCTGGCAATAATTAAAGCGGGTTATAATCTCAAATACTGTCCGATACATACAAAAAAGAGGATCGGCAAAAGCAAGATCAGGATCTTCAGGGACGGCTTCCGATTCCTTCTGATCATAATTAAGATCGCCATGCTTTTCTCACCGCTAAAAGTATTCCTCCCCGTCAGCCTTATTTTTGTACTTGGAGGACTGGCTCACATGTTCTATAAAATAATCCTTCTCGGAGCCAGATATACGCAGTTCTCTATTTTCTTAATAAGCGTGGGTGTGATAATTTTTCTTATCGGGCTTCTTTCGGAGCAGATATCCACACTGCGTTACGATAAAGTCGAAGAGGACTGACAATAATGATCCACATTGTGATCGGAACAAAAGCTCAGCTTATAAAAATGGCTCCCGTTATGAAGGAACTGAGCCTGAGAGGAACCGACTACAATTACATCTCGACCGGTCAGCATAAAGAAACGATAGAAGACATTCTGGATAATTTCAAGATCAAAAAACCTGATATTCATCTTTATTCAGGAAAGGACATCACTTCAGTTCTGTCTATGATCGTCTGGTCATTGAGAATACTCACTCTTTCATTATTAAAAAGAAAAATAATTTTCAGGAATGATAAAAGAGGGATAGTTCTTGTTCACGGAGATACACTCAGCACGGTTATCGGTGCTCTGATGGGAAAATTATCCGGGCTTAAGGTCGGTCATGTCGAATCGGGCTTAAGATCATTCGATATTTTTCAGCCATTCCCTGAAGAAATTTTCAGAAAGATTACTTTCCGGCTCTCCGATATTATGTTCTGCCCCGGAGAATGGGCGGTTAATAATCTCATGAAATACCGCGGAAAGAAGATTAATACGCATCTGAACACACTTTACGATTCTCTGAATTACGCCGCTCCCTCGATCGAACTCATAAACGATGTGCAGATACCTCAGGACAAATTTGCCGTTGTCACACTTCACAGGTTCGAGAATGTAAAGAACAAAGAAATGCTTACAAAGGTAATTGAACTTCTCGGATCGGTCTCGAAAAAGATAAGACTTATATTCATCCTTCATAATATTACAGAGAAAAAACTGATAAGATACGGCCTGATGGAAAAACTGCGGAACGACCCCTGCATCGAGCTCAGAAAAAGATATGACTATTTCAGGTTCATTAAGCTTATGAAAAATGCCGAGTTCGTAATATCTGACGGCGGAAGCAATCAGGAGGAATGTTCTTATCTAAAAAAACCCGTCCTTCTGTTCCGCAATGTAACTGAAAGAAATGAAGGGCTGGGTCAGAATGCAGTGATCTCAAAATTCGATCAGAACATCATTACGGATTTTATTGAAAACTATAAAGAACTTAAAGGACCGGAGACAGATGAAGGTATAAAGCCCTCAGCGATCATAATTGATAATTGCATTGACTTTATCTGAGAGGTTATTTATCATTGGCCGAATATAAAAAACGGATAAGATGAAAACACTAGTTATACTATACCTGAAAGACCTGTTGAGAAATAAAATGCTCGGCCTGATGGTTTTACTTATTCCGATAATATTTTATCCCCTTATTTACTGGGGAATAAACCAGTTCCTCATGGTCAAAGCCGGTTTTTCGGACAGCAGAGAGCTTACACTTCTTTATACCATTGAAAATGACGAGTTTTTACAGCTTGAAGATTCTCTGATTTCCGTAAAAAATCTGATACTTGAAAGATCTGATAATGCAGCCGGCGGAAAGGACAGGATGAAGCTGATCGTTTCGAAGACCGACGGACTGCCCTTTTATTCAGTAATTCTCGACAGCTCAAATTCGAATCACAAAGAGTTTTATGCCAGGATCGAGAATAAACTTATCGGCTTTTATGAAACGAAAAAAAAAGAGTTAGTAGAAAGTAAGGGGTTTGAGCCTGAATATTTTGATGTATTTCAAATTGAAACCAGAAATTCGGAAGGTGAACACGAGATCATAAGAAAGATGCTCTCGCTCCTGATACCTCTGTTATCTGTAATTTCGATAATATCGGCTGCAGCTGCGGCATCTGTAGAAATTACATCAGGCCAGTCGGAAGACAGAACGGCTGAAACATCACTGACCCTTCCTCTTAAGAGAGAAAGCATCATAATTTCAAAACTGCTGACCGTTAATATTTACGCATTACTTGCCGGAACTGTCAATTTTGTTTTCCTTGTAGTTTTCATAATTACCATCTTCAGTTCCCTGATAACAGGAGTTTCAGAAGATATGACAGGGTTCAGCTGGAGTGAAATTTTCAGTTTGAAAATTATTATGATCGCACTGGTTTCACTTCTTCTGACTTCCTTCTTCGTAAGCGTTATTTTTATTACTGCCTCAGGTTTCGCATCGAAGAGAAAAGAGGGAGGTGTCATGATATCGCCTTTTACGGCTTTTCTGACATATCTTCCGCTTGTTCTTGTCATACCTGCGATAGATCCCAACATTTTCATAGCTGCTACTCCTGTTCTGAACATATCGTTCTCTCTTAAACTGCTGATCGAGAACAATACCGACTGGATTTTCATGACCGAAACAGCTTTTTTCTCTATCATCTGGCTTGTGATTATATATAAACTGTTCTTCCCGTTCCTAATTGAAGAGGAAGTGCTTTTGGGTTACTCAGGCTCATCTCTAACAAAAAAAATTAAAACAAAGTGGTCAAGATGGAAGAAACGATTACCATAAAAGAACTGAACAAGGAATTTTATGACCCTCAGAGAGGAACTGTAAAGGCAGTGAATAATATAAGTTTTTCCGCCTTTAAAGGTGAAGTATTCGGACTGTTGGGACCGAACGGGGCGGGAAAGACTACGACTTTAAGAATGATGGCTACTCTGATGCAGCCGGATTCAGGTTATATCAGCATCGCGGGATTCAGCACTTCGGAAAAACCTGAGGATGTCAGAAGGTCTATCGGGTACATGTCTTCGAATACAGCTTTATATCCAAGACTCTCGCCGAGAGAGATCATAAGATATTTTGCCGAGCTTAACGATTACCCGGAGAGCGAGATAACTTTAAGGGTGGAACAGCTCATAAGCTATTTCGGTATAGGTGAATATGCGGACACTTATTCGGAAAAACTCTCAACAGGCATGAAGCAGATAACTTCTATAGCAAGGACAATTGTTCACGATCCTGCCGTTCTGATACTTGATGAACCCAGTTCCGGACTTGATGTAATTGTTTCTCAGAAGATACACAACTATATTAAAGACCTTAGAGATCAGGGCAAAACTATAATATTCTCTTCCCACAATATGGGAGAAGTGGAAAAGATCTGCGACAGGATCGGTATCATTAATAACGGAAAACTGCTTGCAGCAGGAACCATCGAAAACCTCCGCGAGCAGACAGGTGAATATTACATGGAGAATATTTTCATCAAAGTGGTAAATGAATTTGAAAAAAAGATCGTTCAATGAAGATAAAGAGCAGAAATAAAACAACGCTGCTGAAAGAGGACACAACTCCCCTCTCATTCATAAAAGGAACACCTGTTCTACCGGCTCTTTCAAAAAAGAATGTGGACGAAATCATTAATCTGCTGGAAGAACTTGATTCAGAGAACAGACTCTACGACGAGGAAGACAGTACCGAAACAGAATAAAGGACAAAAAATGAGACTCGAAAATTTTACACATAAAATCGATCTGGAAAAAGTAGATTCCACCAATTCATATCTGAAAAAACATTCTGACGATCTGAATACAGGTACGGTTCTTTTCGCAAAAGATCAGACAGGAGGTAAGGGCAGGCTCGGCAGAAGCTGGTACGGCGAACCGGGTAAAAGCATCTTCTGCTCATTTTTGATCAAGAATGTTTACGAGAGTTCGGACGCGATAAGGCTGTCATTTCTATTTTCACTGGCTGTCAAAATGATGCTGACAAAATACATTGACGCCGGAAGGATAGTACTGAAATGGCCTAACGATGTGACCGTATCAGGAAAAAAAATATGCGGAATTCTATCCGAATATTCAAAAGAATGCGTTATAATCGGAATAGGAATCAATATTCTGGATTTCAAACCTAAGGGAGATATATCTTGCCCTTACACTTCTATCGCATCAGAAGTAAGTGATCCGCCTGACATTGAAATAATAAAAAATGAGCTCGTCGAATCGGTCAATATGGCGTATAGAAGGTACTGTACCAACACAGCGAGGGACATTCCTCTGATATGGTTCAGAGAAGCTGATATAAAAGGAAGACCTGTTACTGTGAACATTGAAGAAAAAACGGTTAGCGGAGTGATAGATTCAATAGACGACCTGGGATGTTTGATAATTAACAATGATCACGGGTATAAAGAGAGAATTTTTTACGGGGATGTGAAATATAATGATCAATTTTGATTTTGCGAGAAAAGAAATGATCTCTAATCAGCTTAAAAAAAGAGGCATAGCTGATAAAAGAGTGCTTAAAGCCTTCCATGAAATTCCTAGACATATATTTGTTCCTGAGGACAACATAGAGCACTCTTATGACGATTCCGCTCTGCCGATAGGATACGGACAGACTATATCTCAGCCTTATATCACTGCCCTTATGACACAGATGCTGAGGCCTCTTGAAGACGAAGTTATACTTGAGATAGGTACGGGTTCCGGATTCCAGTCGGCGGTACTTTCAAAACTCTGCAAATATGTAGTATCAGTCGAAAGGATCCCCGAACTTGTCGGGTTTTCCAGAAACAATCTTAAAAAACTGAAGATTGAAAATATACAGGTCTTTGTAGGCGACGGAACTCTGGGATGGAAATCTGAAGCACCTTATGACGGAATAATTGTTTCTGCCGGAGCAAAAGAAATTCCCCAATCCCTTCTAAATCAGCTTAAACCCGGAGGAAAGCTCATAATACCTCTTGAGCACAAAACTTACCATAAGCTGTTCAGAATAAAAAAAGAGGAGACCGGTTTTATCAAGGAAGAGATCATCGACTGCATGTTCGTGCCTCTAATAGGCAGGGGGTATGATGAATAAATATATTATTTTATTCTTAAAGGGGTTAGGGATCGGCGTTGCAAATATCATACCCGGAGTATCTGGCGGAACGATAGCTCTTATAACAGGCATTTTCGAAGAGATCATCAATTCTATTAAATTATTTGATCTGACGGCTTTGTACCTTCTCCGCAAAGGGAGATTAAGGTCATTCGCCGGACACACGAATCTATACTTTCTCGCTACAGTATTCGGAGGAGCGGCCTGCGGAATATTCGCACTGTCTTTTGTCCTCGGATCGCTTTTCGAGAAATATCCCAAATTTATATGGTCATTTTTTCTCGGACTCATAGCCGCATCCGCCTTTTTTGTAGCAAAAAAGATCCTTAAATGGGATCTTGGCACATTATTTTCGATGATTACCGGTACAGCAACAGCTTTTGTTATCATTAATTTTCTGGACCCCGCTTCAGAGAACTCATCATACATTTATTTGTTTATTTGCGGTATTGTGGCTACCTGCAGCATGATACTTCCGGGACTCTCGGGATCTTTCGTTCTCATTTTGATGGGAAACTACGAGCTTGTAATGATACATTCTGTTAAAAACCTCGACTTTCATGTACTCATTCCCGTAATTGCAGGGGCAGTATCAGGTCTTATCGCATTTTCCCATTTTCTTTCCTGGGTATTCCGAAAATACCATGATCTGACCATAGCTGTACTATCCGGATTTATTCTCGGGTCAGTATCACTTTTGTGGCCATGGAAAACAGAGGTCATCGAAACTTTCTCCACTGGAAAAGAAAAAGTTGTAGGCTATAACTGGTACATACCTTCCTCATTTTCTACCGAGGAATTTTTATCGGTGCTTTTTATTATTTCGGGTATTTTAGTTATCTGGCTGCTCGAAAATAAAATGGATCACAAAGGGGTTTCGTCAATAAAATAGAACATTGAAATCAGAGATCGCTTAGAATACTGTCAAATTCTTTTAAAAAAAATTCTATTTCCTTTTTGCCGATTACCAGCGGCGGCAGCAGCCTCAATATGTTTCGATGAGTTATATTTACGAATATTTTCCTTTCAAGAAAAAGCGGAATGATCTTTTCATGATCTTTTAGTATCTCCGCGCCGATCATGAGACCCATGCCAGAAACTCTGCCTATCTTTCCCCTGTATTTTTCTTTCAGCCTGAGAATTTCGGAAAGCAGAATTTTGCCTTTTTCTTCAACGCTTTTCAAAAATTCAGGCCTGTTTATAATTTTTATGGTTTCAAGTCCTGCGGCGCAGGAGACGGGATTGCCGCCGAATGTAGAACCGTGCTCGCCGTAACCGAGAATGTCGCAGTGCTCCCTTCCTGCCATCAGGACTCCTAGCGGCAGGCCTCCGCCAATGGCTTTGGCTGTTACGGCGATGTCGGGAACTATCCCGAAATGTTCAAAGCTGAACAGTCTGCCCGTCCTTCCCATTCCGGACTGAATCTCGTCAGCCATCAGAACAGCTTTGAACATCGCGGTTCTCTCTCTGAGTTTGCGCGCAAACTCAGAGTCCGCGACATTTACACCGCCCTGACCCTGAATAAATTCAACGAAAACACCGGCGGTATCTCCGTTGATCTTGTCGAGATCGCCTGTATCGTTGAATTTGAGAGTCATGACATTGGGAACTCCTCCGGGAAAATTATACGGAGATGAGTTGTCAGGGGCGGTCACTGACGCGGCGGCCAATGTCCTTCCGTGGAAGGCATGTGAAAAAGTAACGATTGTGCTTTTTCTGTTAGCTTTGCCGTATTTTCTGATCAATTTCATTCCTGCTTCTATAGCCTCTGTACCGGAATTTGTGAAGAATACTTTTTCCGCAAATGTGTTATTAACTATATATTCAGCCAGTTTTCCGACCGGTTCTGCCTCGAAATAATTTGATAGATGACTGAATTTTTCAAGCTGAGCTTTTATCGCATTATTAACATTGGATACATTATACCCGAGCGAATTTACTCCGAGCCCGCCGAACATATCAAGATATTTCCCGTCTTCTGTAATCAAATAAGATCCTTCGGATCCGGTAATTCTCTTTTCTATTCTCTTATAGACCGGTATAAAGTAATTCTCATATTCAGTCATTTCCATTCCCTTTTGTTGCTGAATAATAATAAAAAAATAATGACTATACAAAAAATAAATTAAAATAAATGCGGATACATAGCGTTAACATCATCAAATGCAACCAAAATAAGGAGATCAAAATGAAAAAACTATTAACAACGCTGATACTGACAGGCGCACTTCTTATCGGAGCAGCTGCACAGGATACTTCAGCACCCCCGGTAACAGTTAAACCCGGTATGGGACCGGGATTCAATTCTGAAAACTGTACGGGAAACGGTCCCGGTGTAATGGGTCACAAAATGGGTAATGACCATCAAAACTGCTTCAAAAAAGACGGAATGGGAAGAGGTCACTTCGGACCGGCAATGACGGAACAGCTTGGTCTATCAAAAGATCAGGTCGAGAAAATTCACCAGATCAGGACGAAATACGAGAAGAACGAGATCGGAATGGAAGCTGATCTTAAGAAAATCAGAATAGATAAACATGAAGCAATGAGGAACATGAATTTTGACGAAGCCAAGAAGATCGTTAAGCAGATGTCGGAGATCAGAACAAAAAAGAATCTTTCAAAGATCGATGAAATGGCAGAGATCACAAAATTGCTGAGTAAAGAACAGATCGAGAAATTCAAAGAACTTCACGGCGGTCCCGGAATGATGAGAGGGTACTGTCCAAATAGAAAATAAACTCGATGAAGAAGTAAATTTTATAACACTCCACACAGAAAAAGGCCGGAAATTCCGGTCTTTTTTATATGTGGATCATTATCGTCCCCGCAAGTATGAGAAGATACCTGTAGTCGGGCTTTTCGTATGATTTGGTTTTCAGAAACTTCTTAGCCGTAAGAAGCAGTAAAAGAGAAGAAAGCGATATGAAACCTGTAAGGCTGATACCTGTCACGAAATAATAACAGGATAAAACGACCGAGACCGCTATCAACGGAGCGGTTATGATCGTGAACAGGCCGGCTCGAAAGATGATATAGATAACCTCAAAGGACAGTACGATTATCAGCAGCGTAAGAATAATTTTTTCAGGCATTCAGCATTCCGCATATCTTTTCGAAAACAATATCAGGAGAAATATCCATCATGCAGCGGAAATGTTTTCGGGGACATTTTTTTCGTCCGAAATGCGTACAAGGTCTGCACTTGAGATGGTCCGTCTGAAGTACCTGATAGTTCACGGAATAAGGGAAGAAACCGAATTCTTCAGTTGTGCACCCGAATATGGCAAGTATTTTTTTGTCAAAACATTCCGCAAGATGCATCGGACCGTTATCATTGGTTACTACGAGATCGGCGAATTTGAGTACAGCTGCGGTTTGCTGAAGATCGAGCTTCCCGGTAAGATCTACACATTCCGACCTGTTTTCATCTGAAATATACTCCCCTATCATTTCTTCTTCGCTGCCCTTACCGAGTATAAATATCTTTCTTTTCACAGTTTTTGAGACAGTGATCTTTCTTACCAGTTCTCTGAAATATTCTTTTGGCCACATTTTTGTGTAATAACTCGCTCCCGGTATGAGAGCTATATAATTTGTATTATGAAGATCGAACCTGCGAACTGTTTCAAGTTCTGTTTCCTTGTCTATTCCGAACTTCAGTTTCCATTTGGCCGGCGTCTTGATCCCTGCTTTCTCAAGAGCGGCAAAATACATTCTGGTCGTTGGAATGATCTCTCTGTAACTTTTCTTAAAACAAACCAGCAAAAACCTCTCAATAACGCGTTTGTTATATGAAAAAACATTTTTACTGAATCTTGTTAAGTAACTCGTTTTTGAATTCTTGTGAAGATCAAAAATAAAATCATAATTTGTCCGGGATATATCTTTTCTGATCTTCTTAAGCCCTGCTCTGTCTTTAAACACCATAAGCCTGTTGATTAGAGGATTAGTCTTGAGGGCTTCAGAGTATTTCTTTGAAACAACCCAGTCTATCTGCGAATCGGGAAATTCCTTTTTAAGAACATCAAGCACCGGAGCAGCGAGCAGTATGTCTCCCATCGATGAAAATCTGAGTATCAGTATTTTCAAGTTGTTTCTCCTTTCAAATAAAAATGCGACGGGTTCCGTCGCATTTGTACTATATTCGATGATTCGATCTATATAGCTTTTACGTCTTGAGCTTGTGGACCCTTGTCGTTCTCAATCACTTCGAATTCTACTTTTTGTCCGTCCTGAAGAGTTTTGAATCCTTCATTCTTGATCGCAGAATAGTGTACGAATATGTCTCTTCCGCCGTCGGTTGTTATGAATCCGTATCCTTTTGAAGAATCGAACCATTTTACAGAACCAGTTTCGCGCTCTGCCATCTTTGCTACCTCCTAATTAAAATTTGTTTAAAAGCAGTTCTCAGTATTGAATCAGTTCAACCAAGACACCGCTCTGCTCATGGAATTTACCACAGCAAACAAATTTAACACATTATTTTTATATTGGCAAGATAAATGTTTGTATTGTCTGAAAATTAGTCGATAATAATTAAGTTGATTTTTATGTTTTTTTTCACTAATTTATATAACGGCTCGGGAGAGCATACCCCTGCCGTTTATACTCAAATAAAACGGAGAGCATCATGAGAAGATCGGTCCAATTGTTTTTTGTACTTATTATTTCAGTACTGCTGCATTCACAGGAATCAGAACTGGAAAAATATAAGAAAATGCAGCAGCAGGATATTGACCAGTGGAAGCAGGAGAGAGACACTGAGCTTGACGCTTACAAAGCAAGAGTGGAGAAAGAAAGAAAAGAATGGGCAGAGTATGTAAAGGGTGTAAGACAGAAATGGGGTGAATTTTCAGATACAACACCCAAAGTATGGTCAAATTACGGCAATGACCTGAACTCGCTGGGTCGTGTGGATTTTGATAACAACAAGGTAGAGATCGCGGCTTTGGTCGAAGGGGACGATCCGGCCGCTGCTGAAAAGCTGATAGAAAAACAGCTCGAAATCCTTTTGAACGAAAAGGAAGAAGGCACGAACAATAAGTTCATGGAAGGCCAGATCGCTTTTGAAAAAGCAAATGAGGAAAATACGAAAAAGCTCATGGAACTTGAAAAGAAATTCGAACATCAGAGAGCTGAAATAGAAAAAAATAATTTAGAAAATAAACTGACTCCGGAAAAAAGAAAAAAAGAACTTGAGAAACTGGCTGAAGAAAAAGCTAAGCAGGAAAAAAAGATAATTAAAACTGTCGACTCATCCAATAGTAAAGACTTCGTTAAGGAAAAAGTAAAGCATCAGGTTAAAAAAGAAGTTGTGATCGGAGAGGACGGGAAAGCGCGAACAAAATACTCTGTCAGTCTTGAGATGGTACCTAACAGTATCCAGAAAAGAGCTGAAACTTATATAGACCTGATCAAAACATACAGTGAAAAAAATGATGTGGAAGCAGCCCTTGTTATGGCTCTGATACATACAGAATCGGCTTTTAACCCAAAAGCATTCTCAAGAAGACCTGACGGGACACCGATGGCTTGCGGACTGATGCAGATAATACCTTCTCAGGCAGGAAGAGATGCTCACAAAGCTCTTTTCGGAACAGACAAGATCGTTGAGTCGGAATACCTGTTCGATCCTGAAAATAATCTTAGAATGGGTACATGGTATGTAAAATGGCTATCTAAATGGTGGAACAACTACGAAAATAAGAATTTCAAACGAACAAGCAGCAAACTGAAAAACGAATACTATGCGATCTCGTCATATAACCAGGGCATGGGCACTATACTCAACAAGGCATACAAAACCCATAAACTCATCGATAGATCTGAACAGGAAACTTATACTATTCTGACTACAGAGAGAAATATTCCTAAAGAAGGAAGGGATTATCTTGAAAGGGTAACGAAAAGAAAGGAGCTTTATAAAAGCAACTGACGATAACACCCGCATTACTTAGAATAAATATTTAAAGAATTAACCGGACGGAATACTTTATGAATTATCTGACTGAAGAAGGAATGAAAAAAATTGTAGAAAAACTTTATAACCTCAAACATGTTGAAAGAGATCTTGTCCTGAAAAGAGTGACCGAAGCAAGAAAACTCGGGGATCTTAGGGAGAACGGAGATTATAAAGCGGCCAGAGAAGACCTGACCAACATAGATATTCGAATAGATGAGCTTGAAAAATACATTGCAGAAAGCCAGATAATCAAGAGGGGTAAATCAAATAACAAAGTTGTCAGAATTCTGAATACCGTGAAGATCAAGGATCATACGAGGAGTAAGGAGTTGATTTACACTCTCGTATCACAAGCAGAGGCAGATCCGGTAGAAAAAAAAATATCTGCGGATTCTCCCATTGGAAAAGGACTGCTCGGTAAAAAAGTCGGCGACAGGTTCAATATCAGAATTCCCGCAGGAGAACTGGATGTAGAGATACTTGAGATAACTTCAGAAGAATAAATTATACGGAGAATATATGTCAGGTCATTCCAAATGGGCTACGATCAGGAGAAAGAAAGAAAAGATCGACGCAGCGAGAGGCAAGATATTCACTAAATATCTGAAAGAGGTAATGACGGCCGCAAAACTTGGCGGAAGTAACGAAAGTGCGAACCCCAGGCTTAAAACTGCGATAATGAAAGCAAAATCAGCGAATGTTCCTTTGGAAAGCATTACAAAGGCAAAACTTAAAGGAGCGGGAGAACTTCCGGGAGTTCATTATGAGGACATTAATTATGAAGGTTACGGTCCCGGAGGTGTTGCCGTTATCGTTGAAACTATGACTGATAATAAAGTACGGACCGTGGGTGAAGTGCGTCACCTCTTTACAAGGTTCGGAGGAAATCTGGGCGAGAACGGATCGGTCGGCTGGATGTTTAAAAAGATCGGCCAGATAGTAATAAACGCCGAAGGAAAAAATGAAGATGCCATACTCGAGGACGCTTTGGAGGCAGGAGCCGAAGATATGGTAAAAGAAGATGATAAATTCGTTATAACGACAGCTTTCGAGGATTATCTTTCTGTATGCGACAAGCTCGAAAAGAAATATGAATTCGAATCGAACGAAGTAACCATGATCGCAGATAACGAAGTTAAAGTACCTTCAGATAAAGTCAAAAACCTGATCAGCCTGCTTGAGGCCTTGGAGGATCTGGATGATGTCAACGATGTTTACAACAATGCCGACATAGATGATGCCGATGTCGAAGCGATGGGAAAATAATGAGAATACTTGGAATAGATCCCGGAATTTCATGCACCGGTTATGCCGTGCTGGATCAGGGCGATGACGGAGCGGTTACTCTTGTTGAGCTCGGTGTCATCAAAACATCACCTTCAGAAACTATATCTCAGAGGCTTAAAACGATTTTCGAGGGTGTAGAGGAAGTTATTGTTTCCCTTGAGCCTGAACATCTTGCCATAGAATCAGTATTCGTCGGCCGGAATGTTCAATCGGCATTAAAGCTTGGTCAGGCCCGTGGCGTGTCTATTGTCGCAGCGGCTAAAGCCGGTCTCAATGTTATGGAATTTTCTCCGAGAGAGGTCAAGCAGAATATCACGGGAAACGGAAATGCGACGAAAGAACAGGTACAGTTCATGGTAACTTCAATCTTAAAACTGACTAAAGTGCCCAAACCGAACGATGCTGCAGACGCTGTCGCTATAGCACTTTCATTTATTCAAACCTACAAGTACAGATTACTGATCAACAAACAGAGATAAAATTATGATAGAAATGCTTACAGGTGAATTAATTCAAAAAGAACCGTCAAGGATCATTATTAACTGTGGAGGAGTGGGATTTGGAGTTATCATTTCATCGCACACATATTCTTCACTTGAAGATATTGGATCTGTCCAGACTCTTCACACATTCTTCAAGGTGAGAGAAGATGATATGTCACTCTACGGATTCTCGGATAAAAAAGAAAAGGAACTTTTTCTTCACCTGAGCTCTGTATCGGGAATAGGGCCACGAACAGCGATCCAAGTCCTTTCAGAGATAAAATATGACCGGCTTTTTACCGCTATAACATCGGCAGATGTGACACTTATATCTCAGGCACACGGCGTAGGTAAGAAAACCGCACAGAAAATAGTATTCGAACTGAAAGACAAGATCGGCAGCATTGACGGCATATCCGCTTTGGGAGCTGTAATGGAAACTTCGTCTGAGAATTCTGAGGCAGTAACTGCACTTGTCAGGCTCGGATATAAAAATGCCGACGCGAACATTGTCGTAGCCAGAATAATTAAGGAAAAAGGCAAAGAAATTTCTACTCAGGAGATAGTTAAGACCGCTCTGATGGAAAGAATGAAGAATTAGAACATTTATCATATCATCAATGTCCTTTTCATCGTTATATTGCAGAAAAAGGACGGGCAAATTGAAAAAGCAGATTAACATAGATATAAAGGGAATGCACTGCGCCAGTTGCTCATCG
Organism: bacterium UBP11_UBA4055; assembly: GCA_002382735.1. GTDB lineage: Bacteria > UBA4055 > UBA4055 > UBA4055 > UBA4055 > UBA4055. The sequence goes on along the minus strand of DFZN01000002.1, from coordinate 24,486 downwards.
CTTGTTACCATGTCGCTGAAGAACCGCAAGGGTATCGAGGATGTTTCAGTTAATCTTCTGACGAACAGTGCCGCTTTAATTATCGATGACCGGGAAATCAGTGTTCCTGACATTGTTGAAATAATAAACGATCTGGGTTACAAGGCTTCTTTGGCAGAGGAAGGCGTAAAAAAAAAGCCCTGAATGATGAAAGTTTAAAGTTCAGAAAGCTGTTTTTTCTCTCCCTAATCTTCGCCTTCCCTGCCTTTATTATGGGGATGTTTTTTATGGAACACCCCCTTTTTTATTATCAGAATTATTTACTTTGGTTTCTTGCCACACCTGTTCAGTTCTATGTAGCGAAAGACATGTACATAAGCGCATTCAAATCCTTAAAGAACCGGAGTGCGAATATGGACTCTCTCGTAGTTCTCGGTACAAGTTCGGCATACTTTTACAGTGTCTTTCTGGTTCTGACGGGTGATCATCATAACTATTTTGAAACCGGCGCAGTACTTATAACAGTCGTTATGCTGGGAAGATACCTTGAAGCGGTAGCGAAGAGAAAGACCGGGCAGGCGATCGAAAAACTGATGAAGCTCTCCCCTGCCTCGGCGGCAGTCATTCGTGAAGGAAATGAGTCCATTATAAGCATCGATGATATAAGGATCGGAGACATTGTCATCGTCAGACCGGGAGATAAGATACCTGTGGACGGCACTGTTACCGAAGGAAATTCGAAAGTTGATGAGAGCATGATAACGGGAGAATCGCTTCCGGTTTCAAAAAAAGAAGGTTCAAAAGTTATCGGAGCTACAGTTAATCAGTTCGGCGTTATAAAGTTCCGTTCAGAAAAGATCGGAGCAGACACTGTTCTGTCAAGAATAATTAAACTGGTCGAGGACGCTCAGAGCAAAAAGGCTCCGATACAGAGATACGCCGACCTTATCTCCTCTTATTTTGTTCCGGCCGTACTTGGAATTGCATTTCTTACATTCATTATCTGGCTCGCACTGGGCTTCCAATTCAATTTCGCGATAATGACGGCCGTCTCTGTTCTCGTTGTCGCTTGCCCCTGTGCTCTCGGGCTTGCTACACCCACGGCGATTATGGTCGGTTCGGGAATAGGCGCAAAATACGGCATACTCTTCAAGGGCGGAGATTCACTTGAGACTGCTCACAGGCTGAAAAACATCGTTTTTGACAAAACCGGCACCCTTACAATCGGGCGACCCGTCGTTACGGATATGATCAGAATTGACGGTAAAAACAACATGATACTACTTGCAGCCTCTCTGGAAAAACACAGCGAACACAGCCTTGCGAAAGCAATACTTGAAAAAGCTTCCGGAGAAATACTTTATGCTGCAAAAGATGTTCAGGCGGTATCGGGTCACGGAATTACGGGTGTGATTGATGGAGTTAAATATTTTCTTGGAAATTCAGCCTTAATGAAAATGAACGGAATTGAAATAAGTACGCATGAAGAAAAGATAAATGAGCTTGAGAAAGAGGGAAAGACCGTTGTAACTTTAGCTTCAGAGGATGGTGTTCTCGGGATCATCGCAATAGCAGACGATGTCAAAGAAACCGCAGCGGAAGCTGTCGCGGCTCTGAAAAAGGCCGGTCACAAAATATTCATGATAACAGGCGACAATCATACCGCGGCGGAACATATAGGAAAAATACTCCGAATTGATGAGGTTTATGCCCGGACTCTGCCTGAAAATAAATCGGAGATAGTTAAAAAGATAAAAGAGTCAGGCCCGACAGCTATGATCGGAGACGGCATCAACGACTCTCCCGCGCTTGCTGAAGCGGATATAGGTATCGCTATGGGATCGGGAACCGATGTCGCAATTGAGACCGGCGACATAGTTCTTATGCGTAACGACCTTAAAGACATTTCCAAAGCGATCAGGCTCAGCAGACTTACAATGAACAGGATCAGACTCAACATGTTCTGGGCACTTTTCTACAATGTTCTGGGTATTCCGATCGCCGCAGGTGTATTCTATGCGTGGACAGGCTGGCTTTTGAGCCCGATGATAGCCGGAACCGCGATGGCCTTAAGCTCGGTCAGCGTGGTCACCAGCTCGCTCTTGCTCAGGTATAAAAAACTATAAGAGTTCCTTTATATATTTTTTCTTGAGTAGCCGCCAGAATACCACTGCGAAAGCAGTCAGAGGGATCGCAAGGATCATGCCCAGAATACCGTTAAGGGCAACGCCCCAAAAGAACATGGCAAATATTATCAGTGCCGGATGCAGTCCCGTTCTGCTTCCCATAATCTTTGGTGTAAGAAGATAACCCTCAAAGGCCTGAACAACACTGAATACTCCGACTACAAAAAGAGCCTGAGTCATGCCTCCATCCGGATTTAAATAAGCCAGCGGGATTGCTACGGCGAGTCCCACAATACTGCCCAAATAAGGAATAATATTTAAAAATCCGAGCATCATGCCCATAGCAATACCGTAAGGAAGACCGGCTACAGCAAAACCGGCGGCGAACATCATTCCCTGAATAAGTGCGATTATTATCTGACCGCGAAAAAAAGTTACAAGTATAGAATTGAACTGATTGAAAAGATATATAACATCTTCTTTTGTCGTCTTTTTCAAAAAAGGAAGAAAATCTCCTATTTTTTCAGACTCAAAGGGTTCAGCGATAAGAAAGAATGCGAGATAGACAGGGAGTACAGCCCATGTCAGTAAACCAGCAAAATAACTGAACAAAATTTTGAGCGAATCGGATATGCTCTCCCCTGTAAAAGCAAGAGCATCAGCCGCCGTGCGGAACGGTTCCCTGATCATTGAAGTCAATCCTTCCTTCAGTTCATATTTATCGGCAATATCCACCATTCTCGGCCAGTATGATCTTAAGCTTTCATATACAGAATCTATTTTCGCAGGCATAGCTTCGATAAATTGAATTAAATGGTCAATGATCGTGTTTCCGAAAAACCAGAGTGCAGCCGCGGAAGGGATCAGTATCGAAAGAAAAAACAGGATAAGAGCGATCGCATGTTTATTACGGGTCAGTCTGAATATCCAATTGTAGAAGGGTCTTACGAGCATTGCAATAACCCCGGCGACCACAGGCGGGAAAAATACATTCTGAAATGTGCCTATAAGCGATACGATTCCCCATATTACCGATCCGGCAAACAGAACAATAATAAAAATCGAAAGTACGGTTACCGCTCCCGCAACAGCTGACTTCTGTTTTGGTCCGAGCTCTATCTCTTTTAACATAAAACCTCCTTTTTATTTACAGACCATCTTAGAAAATTCCCTTCGCTCCTCCGCCGAACACGCCGCCAATACCGAGCAGAAACCCCAAATTGTACCATCCGCCGTTATTATAGACCTCGTACATGCCTATGTTGTCGCTGAAAAGCGAAATCACAAAAGTTATCGGAGCGATCGTACCGTGCCAGATCCCGAACCAGAAGCCGGCCGGTTCTTTGATGATCTCAAGAATCGCAGCCACATTATTCGGGCCCGCTGTACAGCCTGCGAGCAAAAGAAGAGCTATCACGCATAATCCTATCAAACTAAATTTTTTCATTTCATCCTCACTTTTTTAACTTTTTTTCTTCGGCAGCGGGAGTTCTTTTTCGGTGATCTTCACGAGTTCTGATAGCCAGTCGGGGTCGTCGAGGTTGTCTATTAGAAAATAGTTTTTCGCGCCGGTGTATGGCGGAGCTTCTTCAGGCTCTCCAATGTATTTTCTGCCTGCCTCGGTAGGCTTGATGAACAACTGATTATCTGAGAGGATCGCTGCCATTTTTCCCTTGAGGAATATCCCGTACTCTCCGAACATCTTTCTAGCAGTCACTTCGCCTGCGCCTTCAAGCTGCTCAAGTATATAGTCCGCGAAATCTTTGTCTGTAGCCATTTTTCTCCCGCATTTTTGGTTATTGAAAGTCCATTAAAGATTCTTCTATGCCTTTTCTGATCTCGAACCAGAAATTGAGAGCGGCCTCATGCTTGTCTCTGTCGAACTGCTCAATCCAGTATTTCAGATCTTCCCTGCTCTCGCCGTCAACATCCCGCTTCCTTTTGAGAAAAGCGTGAATGAAATCAATGTTCCTTTCCGATTCGAGAAATACTGTTGCGTTGCGTGAATTGATCCTGCTTGCTGTAAACGAAACTGCCGTGTTGAACTTTTCCTTCATTCCGTAAATATAGCCGATTATCTCAGGCATCATTTCCTCCGCCCATGCTCTGTGAAATCTGCAAATTCCCATGTTGTCGAGGACGAGTTCCTGTTTCAGTCTTTCCGCGCAGAATCTTCCCAGATCCCTCGGAGGCACAAAATCGTTCCCGTAATACATGTAGTATTTGCCCATGATGGCCATCGGTGCAAGAACTCCGGGTGTCCAGTACTGGTTCGGCGCCATCCAGCCTCTTCTCCCGTTTGATATAAAAACAAAGCTGTCAATGATCTTTTTTCCTGTCATTTTGTGGATCTTTCTTGCCCATTTTCTAACTCCTTCCGACAGGTCTATATCGCCTTTCCCTTCAAGGATCGAATCAATAAGCTCAATACCGAGTTCAGCGTTGTGCATCGAATCTTTTACAACATCGAATTTTTCAATCGAAAATTTTGGCAGTTTTGACACACCGAGCTGCTCTTTTGTCAGAATTCCTCCGGATAATAGCTCCATGAACCATGAAAGCACGCATCCGCAGTTTATAGCGTCGAGCCCCATTGTGTCGCAGTAGTGATTAAGCATTTCCGCAGCTCTCTGATCGAATATTCCGCATAGCGGTCCAAGGGTCTGATAAGGTTCGTAATCCTTTTTAAACTCAGAGTTCATTTTTTTACAGACTGCTGAGCAGGGTTCCCCGCATGTCGCCTGCTGTTTTTTCTCAATCGTTTCCTCGTTAAACTGCTTGAGATAGTGCCCGGAAATATATTTTTCATTCAGATCGAGCCTTTCCTTTTCGGTATCATATATGGTTTTATAATTGAAAGCTATTATTCTGCCTTTGAGCGTAGCGTAATTCACGCCGAAAGTTCCTCCTGTTCCGAATTTGGGATCGAAACGGTATTTTGTGGTGCTTTCAAAATCCTTTGCCGCAAGCTTCTGCTGATATTTCTGCCTGAACCATTCGTCCGCGACATTTCTGTCCCTGAAATCCTCATCGACAGTTGTACCTCCGTAAATTATCGAGGCTATACCGTGATCCTGATACAATTTGGACCCGAAGCCTCCCCTGCCTGCCCATGTATCAACATAAGTCAGCTTACCTTTGACTATCGGAACAGAGCAGATCCCTCCGAAATCGGTCTGCTTCGAGCCCGGTCCTGTTGAAAGTATTCTGGGGTCCTTCTCGTATCTTGAGCCGAACTGTGCATAAGTATGATCCATGAGAGAATATATACCTTTTCTGCCGTTTTTCCAGATACCATCGATATCTGCAGGAACGATCTCAACCTCTATCTCTTCTCCGTGATTCCTGTTCAGGTACAATATGGAAGGAGAAGAGGCTTTTCCGACAATGCTGACCATATTGATCCCGAGATTGTCAAAGACAAGCCCTGCTCCTCCCATGGACGAAATGTAAAAACCTCTCCAGCACGGAGAATATCCGGTAAAAATAAGCCTGTTCGATCCGGGAAAAATAGAACCTGCGAAAAGTCCGGTGCCGATGTTCAGAGACCTGTAATTATCCGTCATGTGTATCCCGAGATCAACCGGACCGAAATAATCTCCAACCTTGTAACGCCTGACTTTGTAAAACCCGTTCAAGGCGTCAACGAGCAGAACTTTCAGGATCGCGTCCATAATACTCCTTTTTATAAATATCTTTTCAGGTCCTGCCCGATTATGCCTGCGTAGAGTTCAATATATTTTTTTATTGGGCTCATACCTATTTTCTTCATCAGAACTTCTTCGACCTGAAAAAATCCTGCTGATTCGGACATTTCGACCTGTATCCTCAAAGGCAGTTCTTTTCCTTTCTCGAGATAGACCTTTTTTATGGCAGCAGATGAATATTTGTGTATATCGCCGACTTTCGAGCCTGATTCCATGATCAGCGGGATCCTTGCCCTGCCCCCCTCCATGTCACACCCGTCTGCCACAAGAACCACGCCGGCTTCGAGCGAGTGTATTTTCTGCGTGCCCATGTGGCCTATCATACCCTCGAATATAAGGGATTTTATGACCAGCTGCATCCTCATATCGTCGGGATAAATTATTTTCATGATCTCATTAACCTTATCCTGAGTCAGTGTTACACTCATTCTTTCATGCCCGTCCCTGCCTATGCTCATTCCGATATCGTGCAGAAAAGCCGCCGTGAATACCGCGATCCTGCTGTCTTCAAATGTTCCGTAATTCTCAAGCTCGAGATTGAACTTAATCCCTGCATCGTTGAGTATATTCATTATTTTGATCGCGTTCGAAGCCACTTTACGCATGTGGACAGGGCCGTGATCGTTGTAGTTCAGCCTTGTTATCGAAACTGTGTTCGCATAATCTTGAAGTATCTCGATCTCTTTGTCATTTATGAGTATCTCTGCAAGCTGCAGCAGTTTTCCTTCAAGATGACTCAATATTGACTTATCGAGCTGTTTTTCAAATTTGGATTTCATTATTCCCCCTTTATCACATTCAGTTTTAGAGGATTTATCTCCTCGCCCCAGTAAACAGTTGTGTGAGGGAAAGGAATTTCGATATTATTTTCATCGAATGCGTATTTTATCCTGCGCCTGTACTCCCTGCCTATCGCCCACTGAGATAGTGGTATGGTCTTTATTCTCGCTTTAATTATCAGTGCACTGTCGGCAAATTTATCAAGTCCGAATATTTCAACAGGTTCAACTATCTGATCCTTAAAATCATCATCCTGAGCCATTTTCTCTCCGACTTCTCTCATTATGCCTATCACTTTGTCAACATCTTCCTTATAAGCAACTCCAACATCGAGAACGATCGCCGACCATTCTTTTGTCATATTCGCCAGTGTATTAACTTTCCCGTTTTGAATTATGTGAACTGATCCGCTGAAATCTCTTAGAGTTATAGTACGCATTTCAATTTTCTCGACAATTCCGACTTCACCGTTAATATTTGCCACATCTCCCTTCCTGATCTGATCCTCGAACAGCATAAAAAAACCGGAAATAAAGTCCCTGACAAGCTCCTGCGCACCGAATCCAACAGCCAGACCGACGATCCCGGCACCTGCGAGTATCGGAGCGATATCTATGCCTATCTGCCTTAAGAATATCATTATAAAAATGATCCAGATAACCATTCTGCCCATTCTCTTGCTGATGCTCATCAAAGTGTTTATTCTCTTTTCAGCTTCAACTTTTTTTATTCTCTCTTTACTTTTACCCGCCCGATTTAGCAGAGTCGCCTTGAATTTATCAAAGACGAACCATTCTATCTTCAGAGCTATTATAAAAAGGAATATCAGAAACAACATGGCAGGTATTTCTTTGACGACCCAGTCCACGATAGTATTCACGAAACCGATCCAATAATCTTTTGTTAAAAATTCCATCATTATTATCATTCTCCATTTTATTGAATGTAATATAAACAAATTTGTATCCTTTTCATAATCTACTCCACCTCCACTTCATCCACTTCCTTCATGATCCTGTCCGTTTCGGTGAGCGCGACGATGATCTTCTGATAATGCAGAATGTCATCGAATTCCAGTTTGCGTCCTTTGCGGTCTTTCAGCCATTTCTGGGCGGGTTGATATCCGCCGATATAGAAATTCCACGCTACTTCCGGAACGCCTTCAAAATGCTGAGTATCGTTGATGTAAACTTTGCAGTCCTGATACTTGATCTTATTCACAACATTGTCACCGTCAGCGGGATATTTTGTGATGTATTTTTCGACTGCGGGGCTTTCGAGCAGGTGGATCTGCCTTAACTCACCGCCGAGCCTGACCAGCTTCCAAAAGGTTTCTTTACCCTTTGGATACGGCACTCTCGGGAAATCAATTTTGAGGAATTCCTTATATTTTTCGCGGTAGGTCGGGCTGTGCAGAACGGCGTAGATGTAATCGAGAATGTCTATCGGCGCGAATGTGCCTGAGTCTGCTTCTTTTTCATTCGTGAACTTTAAGCCTAACCCGTCTGCGATCTTCTGGACGATCTCTGAGTTCAGGTTCGGAGTTCTTGTAGCTTTTTTAGAATCTTTTTCAGGATAGAGATAGAGCGGGAAAGCGTAAGTAGTTTCTTTAGTTTGCAAAGATATCGCACACATATCAATTATAAATTTTGAAACTAAAATATGTTGAAAATCAAATGTTGATAATTGACGTGTTGACATAATTACAAGATTGTCTTTTAACAGATGCCGCATTACTTCATTTCGAGGGTATGAATGGAATCCTTTAGATTTACCTGTGTAAATTGTTCTTCGGAAATCAAATGGCCGATAATGCACTGTTGTTAAGCTCATTTTATTATTTATCAAATCACTTTTTGCTGTTATTATTTTCCAATCTCTTCCATCAGGTTTTGGTGTATGTTTTTTTCTGAAATCTTCGATATCAAGTGATAATAATTCGTTTTTTATGTTTAATAAAGCCTCATCTTTAAAATGTATTGTCACATTATCTCTTTCCGTTTTGATTCCACTGGCATTTAATGTGAATAACTCATTTAAATTAAAACAGTCATTATATCTCTTTTGATCACTAAAATCCTTCTTCACTAAAAAGTAATTCGGCGCATCGTTTTTAAGCTCGTTCCAGCTTACGGATTTGAGGCTGTTGTTGTGCAGGAATTCGTATTTTTCATCCCTTGTGCCATAGAGGTCAAAATGATATACCTGCGCTGTTTTTTTATTATTCATTATATTCTTCCACCAGTTTAATAAGATCGTTTTTCTTTGGCAGTATAGTTTTGTACTGCGCTGTAAAAAGATGTTTATTGTTTTTTGGCAATGTAATTTCAACTACTGCTTTGTTGTTCTGCTTGCAGACTATGATTCCGATAGTTTTGTTTTCTTCTTTTGATTTAATGAACCTGTCATAATAGTTAATATACATCTGCATTTGTCCGAGATCCTGATGAGCCAGTTTGCCAATTTTTAGATCAANNAACATCTAAGAAGCCTGTTGTAAAAAACCAGATCAACAAAATAGTGTTCTTCGTCGAATGTGAACCTGACCTGCCGCCCCCCGTAAAAGAAACCTTTGCCTAATTCAAGCATAAATTTCTCAATCTGATTGATTATCGCAGTCTCCAATTCTGTTTCGGAGTATTTCGCTTTTTCTTCAAAACCCAAGAACTCAAGTACAACCGGACTTTTTATTATGTCATGAGGTTTTTCAATTATTTGTCCCTTCCTGGATAGTTCCAGAACTTTCTTTTTGTCCCTGCTGAGTGAAAGTCTTTCGTACAGACCTGAATCAAATTGTCTCCTCAGCTCTTTTATGCCCCAGTTGCTTTGCAGAGATTCAAGCCCGTAGAACTTTCTTTCAGCTTCATTTTCAATTCGTGACAAGAATATATAATGACTCCATGTTAAGAAATTACTCGGCAATTTCCGAGAAAGCTTCTCGGAAATTAGTGTGTTGGTCAATATCCGAGAACCGTTCTCGGATATTCGGATCTGTGTGCTGTAGATTAGATAGAATCTCCGCATATTTTCAAGGTTATCTACTGAGAATCCCTTTCCCAATTTTTTGGAAAGGTCTGCAGAAACTTTTTTTAGAAGTTTTTTCCCATAACCAGCCTTTTCTTTACCTGATTGGAGTTCTTCTACGATCATACTTCCGACGGAGAAATAAGTAAAAACCATCACAGTATTCGAAGTCTTTACAACAAACTTTCTTGCGTCTTCTATCATATCTATTATTTTCTTACTCAATTCTATCATATTTTCCTCTTCTTTACGAATATGTTTATGCTTACTCCCTGCATGATGTCAAAGACATTTTCGTCTTTTGAGCCGTCGGGACAGACTTCCTTCTTCTTTGAGTTGCCGTGAAGGTCGAGGATATAAACTTTGTCGAATGTTTCGAGCAGGTGCTTGCGCATTTGCCTGTGTATTATTCCGTCAATGAAGCTGTTGTTCGATATATATGCAAGTATGCCTTCGCCCGTTCTGTCAATTAGAGATTCAGCGTAGCGGATGAATTTGATGTAATCGTCGGATAGTGGCTGTATGTTCCTTTCGTTGAGGTCTTTTTTATAGTCAGCCATGAGTTTTTCTATCCATTCCGATTTGTTGGAGCTGCTTACGCTATACGGCGGGTTGCCCATGACGACCATGACGGGTGTGTCGCGTTTGATGTGGTTGGCCTCGTTTGCTTCGGATGAAAGCCATGACGCGAAGAGTGTGCCTGTGTCGGGGTGAAATTCCTCAAGGCTGTTGGTGAGATAGACCCTGAACCTCTGTTCTTTGGCGGGTTTGTAGCCTGTTTCTTTGAGGAGGATGTCGAGTTTGAGATGAGCCATTGCGTAGCTTGCCATTAGGAGTTCGAATCCGTTCAGGCGCGGAAGGAGGTGGTTTTCGACATAGTTCGACCATATTCCCTGCTGGCCTTCAAATTTTGCGTGTATCTGCCTGATGACTTCCGCCAGGAATGTGCCTGTACCCGCTGCGGGATCGAGTATCTGGACTTTGTGGACACCGTCTTTTGTTCTGCTGCTGTCGGCTAATCCCTGAGGAAGGTTGAATTCGGTTTTTAAGATGTCGTCAACTGCACGGACGATGAAATTTACCACCGGCTGAGGCGTGTACCATACCCCGCGCGATTTTCTGAGCTTCGGGTCGTATTCGGACAAAAATGTTTCGTAAAAGTGGATGATCGGGTCTTCGGTCTTTGTTTCCCTGCCGTAATCTCTCAAAAGTTCCTCCACATTGCAGGCGAGAAAAATTTCGGTGAGGTTGTCAACTGTCCATTTTATTCTGTCGTCCAAGTCGGGACCGGCTATGTATGCGAATAATTTTCTTAAGAATGGGTTTGATCTCGGTATGAGCTCCGCCGCTTCCTGCCTGCTGAAAGTATCCAGGCTTGTGTCGTGAAGTCTTGCCGCGAACATTCCGTAAGCTATGGTCTGAGCATAAACATCCGCGAAACCTTTGGGCGTGATATCGTGAATTAAGATCTCCCTGAAGGCGTTCATCTGATCCTTGAGCGTACTGTTTTCCTGAGTTTCCTCGTCGGAAAGCAGAGCTTTTTCAATAATGTCGGCTAAAAGACGCGCTTTGTTAGCCATCATCTGCGCAAGCTGTTTTGAGCTTGTGATGGTCTGACCGATATGGGTGCAGAAGTATTTGAGCAGATAGGTAAAACTCTCGAAATTGCGGGTCACGGGCACGATCTTTCCGTTCTGCACTTCGCCGATAGTGATCTTCTGGCTGAAAACTCCGTTGGTGTAAAAGTGAAAGTTGAGATAGTCTGTAAATATCAGGTTGTTGAGTGAATTCTTGTAGCGGTCGAACTGCTCCTTGTTGCCGGTTTTCTTATTCCCGTCAAGGTCAGGATCCCCGATGTCCTTCGCTTCAATAAAACCCACCGGAATATCTTTCCGCGTCAGGATAAAGTCAGGCGCTCCGCACTTTTGCCGCTTGGGCTCGTTCGTCGCTCTTACGCCCGGCTCCATGCTTTCGATAAGCTGCTGAAGGTCTCCCCTGAAAGTGTGCTCAGTCGCGTTCCCGAGTTTGTATCTCGTGCTGATGCTGGAAATGTATTGGTCTAAGGTCATAGTTTTATCCTGTAGTTTTTATCCTGTAAACTTTCTAAGTATTTAGGCATCATTCGATATCTCCCAGTAGCCTTGTTTCCTGCCGCCTATTCTTCTCAATATACCTTCTTCTTGAAGTATGTGCATATTCCTATAAATAGACCTTTCTGTAATTTTCAGGTTTTCAACCATTCTATTTATTGTAATACCGGGATTGTTTTTTATCAATTTTATTATCCTGTCACATGTTTTATTTAATTTCTTACCTGACGTTTCAGCTATGTTCTTACCTGACGTTTCAGCTATGTTCTTACCTGACGTTTTATTGGTAGTTTTGTCAGGGATAATTCTATTGAATGTCGTAGTAAAAAAACCGGTATATCCGAAACCGACCGTACTTTTTCCGAGTGAGCTTACGGCATTTTTGATCCTGTTTATTCCTGTTCCCATTTTCTCGATATAATCAATTCTGAGAAGCAATGAAGCGAGAATAGGATTTCTTAATACACTGCGCGTTCCGAATTCTTCAGGTTTAAGATTACCGGGCAAACCACCGGGATTTGTGATATCAACCCTGTTGTCAAATACTTCAATCATGACATTCGCGCCCTGCTGAAAATAATCTCTGTGGCAGACTGCATTCACAATTGCTTCCCTCAAAGCTATTTCAGGGATTTCCGGTATCTCTTCCCTTCGTAATTTTTCAATTTTATACTCAAGATTTGTGTGCCTTTGAACGAACATTATCGCATTTTCAATATTGTCCATCAGATTGCCTTTAAAATCCTTCTTGTCCATAATATGAAGCTTTTCGTTACCCTTGTATAGTGCGCAAACGACTGTGGCGTGGTTCAAAAGAAAATCAATGTCTCTGGCGAAAAATAAAACTCCCGCATTGGTCATCTCGTTATTTTCAGTAAGACAGTCAAGGTTCCTGAGCAGAAATTCTTTCTTTATCGTCGGGCTTATCCCTGCTTTCTGAACAAACAAATCGAATGCTTTGGGATCAAAGTCACGCTCAAAATCGGCTTTGTCGTTGATCAGCGTCTCGAATCTTATCCGGCCTTCTTTTTTAAAGAACCCGATTATTTCATTTCTCGTCAGCTTCTGGGTATTGGGTCCGACACGCATAAAAAATCCGCGTGAGCAGCCGTAAGGTTTATCGCTGCCTTCCGGGACACGAACTACAATGATATTTCCTTCGACTTCAATATCTACAGATAAAGACGGTTGGAGTTGTCTTATGTAATCCTGAACCTGCGATCTGAAATTATTACCGGTATCGATTCCCTTGATTACACCGCTGTTTGTAACACCGAGAAATATTTTCCCGCCTTTGGAATTTGCAAAAGCGCACACTTCCTCTGCAAACGACTTATGGAGTGATTCCTTGAATTCCGCATGGTAGCCTTCGCCCAATTTGATCAGATCCGATATATGTTTATTCATAATTTAATCCTGCACTATTTATTCTGCGAAATCGTATTTTCTTTTCATATCGTTAAGGTGAGAGAATCCGATAAACTTTTCGTGTTGGAGCCTTCCCACGACTATAGCCGGAGAAATTCCGAGTTCAGCCGCGAAACCGGAAACCGCTTTTTTTGTTTTGTAATTGCCCGACTGTATAAAATTCTGCCATTTATCGAATGGAATGAGCATATCTCTCGAAAAAACATCCGCTTCGGTCTCTTTAGCGTCTTTCTTATCATCGCTCTCAATAAAAATATCTTTTTTGCCGTGAAGCAGAATGTGGCCGGCTTCATGAAAGAAAGTGAACCAGAAAATATCCTCGAATTTTCCTCTCAAAGAAAGCTGAATAAGTGCTTTTTCAGGAGTCAGCCATCTTGTTATTCCGTAAACGGTGACGCCTTTGAGCGGAGGAACAAAAGCCACAGCAACGCCCGATTCCGCGCACAGGTCTATAACTTTGCTTTCAAATTCTTCCGGATTAAGCTTAGTCATCGGCAGTAAGGTTTTTAAAACTGAACTGAATCGCTGTTTATCGAATCTCGAACACCTTAAATTCTGAGCCTCTATCTCGCCTTTCCTGAGCCACACGGAAGTCGCTTCGGGATTTTTTTTGAAGCAGAATGACTGCCTATAAGCAATATCATTACAATCCCAAATATTTTTCCATTCCGAAGGTGAATTCACGCCAAAATACTTTAATAATTCCCATGCTTGAAGAGCCACATCATCGAATTTCTTGAGCCAACCGAGTTTTACCATTTCATTCACAGGCATAGATTTAAGCCATTGAGAATATTCTTTCATCCTTTCGGCAGCTTCTTTTTTCGCTATATTTTCGTCATATTTTTTCTGACGGGTATTCCAGAAATCGGCAGGTATTCCAAGAACATTTTCCAGTTGTATCGCTGTCTCCGGCGTGATCGATATCTTTCCTTTGATTATTTCATTTATTTTAGTCTTAGGTCTGCCCGTTCTTACAGATAGTTCAAGCTGAGACATTCCTCTTTCTTTCAAAATATCATTAAGAGTTTCACCGGGATGTGTTATATTCTCCGGATTATATTCGTTTACAATTCTATTTGCCATGATAGTCCTTTACTTTTATGTTCATCCGTACAGTGTATTTGCACATCAGCAATATAAACATTTTAATTCACCCTGTCAATGAATATTTTTAAAATCCGAACTAATAAATATTTGTAATAGATTGGGGGATCATTATGCAGTTTTGTAAATAAAATCGGATTTATTCCTTGCAAAAAGTCGGGATTTTGATTATATTAGCTATGAATTCTGACTCGGAGTATTTTATGAAGAGAACGGCGATGATATTTCTGCGGTATATCAGAATATTCCCGTTCAGCTGGCATCTAATATAAACGATTCGGTTAAAAGGTTCAAATTCAAAGAAGCTCTCAAAGGCAAAAAAGGATATTCTGAACTTAGTGGTCCGATAGACTGGCTTGTAAACGCAGAACTGATAATAAAAATACCTATTTGCAACAGAGCCGAACTGCCTTTAAAAGCATTCTGCAAGGACAATACCTTCAAACTTTACTATAACGATATAGGTCTGCTGGGCGCAGAATTAGATCTTCCGCCTTCAGCAATTCTATTGGATGATTACGGCATGAGCAAAGGATATTTTATGGAAAATTTTGCCGCGCAGGAACTTCTTCATTCGTCCGACAGTCCTGTCTATGCATGGAACGAAAGAACTTCTGAGATCGAGTTTATCATTACTGAAGGCCGTAGTATTATCCCGGTAGAAGTCAAGTCAGGCAAAAGAACAAAAGCAAAAAGCCTTCGGCAGTATATTTTGAAATATAGCCCGGAAAAAGCATACATACTCAGCGGTTCTAAACACTTTAATACTGACAGAAATATTTCTCGGATACCACTTTATTATGCCGGAAAGATTTAGCATGGTGTCTCGTTTGGCATCATAATTCATTTGGGGTTATTTTTTGAGCATCGGGCTTTTTATTCATGGCCGCAGATCCTTTCCAGAAAAGTCCGAATCCTACTGCTACGAATATCAGCGGGAATATTCGGCCGAAAAAGAATCTTGTTTTTGGTCCCGGTTCTTTATATTGCTTATTAGAGCTCATTTCGACCCCTGTTTTTCAATAAATATACAAAATCTGAGTCTTTACGGTCAAGAATTAAATTGACTGGTTCTTCGATCTTGCTTATATTGATAAAAAAACGGAAATGATCAAATGACTGAGAAAGAAAAAGGCTACATACAGGTTTACACGGGAGACGGAAAAGGCAAAACGACCGCTGCGTTCGGGCTGGCTCTCAGGGCTGCGGGAGCGGGTAAAAAGGTTTTTATCGGCCAGTTCGTCAAGGGAATGCATTACAGTGAGCTCAACATCATCCCGAAGATTCCGAACATAACCATCAAACAGTACGGGCTTGACTGCTTTATTTATAACGAACCGTCACAGGATGATATTGATGCGGCCAGAGCGGGTTTTTTTGAGGTGAAAGAGATATTATTCTCAGGCGAATACGACCTTGTGATCATGGACGAGGCTAATATCGCGATTTATTACAAACTTTTTACATTCGAGGAACTCAGACAGGCTTTAATTTCAAGAGCGGTGCATGTTGAAGTTGTTATTACGGGAAGGAAAGCATCTCAGGAGCTTATTGAAATGGCAGATCTGGTGACCGAGATGAAAGAGATCAAGCATTACTATACAAAGGGCGTTCAGGCGCGAACCGGTATCGAGAAATAGTTTTAATTGCTGCCCGCATCATTCGCGGCGGCTCTGTCATATCCTTCTTCAAGCTCGGCAAAAAGTTCTTTTACCGATATGATCTTGTCGATCCTGTAGGCATTTGCCCCGCAGAAAGCGAAACCTTCAGACAAATGACCTTCTTTGGCGTTCGCGAGAGCCTGACCTATGCAGTACTGTGCTTTTTCCGCGGCGCAGCTTTTCAAGCACAGCCACGGGCAAGTCACTTTTTTAGCGTATCCCGCTTCGATTTCTTTCAAAAACTGGTTGTTTATTGCTCTGCCGGGAAGTCCGACAGGGCTCTGGATTATTACAATGTCTTCTTTTGTGCACTTGATATATTCGTTTTTGAACTCGTCCGTCGCGTCGCATTCGTTAGTTGCAACAAATCTTGTGCCCATCTGGACTGCTTTCACGCCCAGTTTTTGGATGTTATATATATCCTCGCCTGTATAAATACCTCCGGCCGCTATCAGAGGAATTTCCCTTCCGTACTTCTCAGCGAAAGGTTTTATTTCCGCAAGTACTTCCGGGATGAGATTTTCAAGTTTGAATTCTTCCTTAAAAAGATCTTCTTTTTTATAGCCGAGATGCCCTCCGGCTAGAGGACCTTCCACTACAAAAGCATCAGGTATCATGTTAAAGCCTCTGTCCCATTTGCGGAGAATTATCTTTGCGGCAAGACCTGAAGATACGATAGGAGCTACTTTTACGCCCGAGCTTTTATACCTCTCTATTCCTATCTCGTTCGGAACATCCGTAGGAAGACCGGCACCGAGAAAAAGTATGTCTATGTTTTCATCTACAGCTGTATTAATTATCTCTTTATAGTCGTTCAAAGCGACCATTACATTCAGCCCGATCACTCCTTTTGTAGCTGATTTAGCCTTTCTTATCTCGTTTCTTAAAGCTCTCTGATTTGCCGCCTGATAATCCGACTTGAAATCATCCTCGAAAAGTCCCGCGCCCACTGAAGCTATTACACCGATCCCGCCTTCATTTGCCACTGTCGCAGCAAGTCGGGAAAGCGATACTCCCACACCCATCCCGCCCTGAACTACCGGCTTTTCTATTTTCAGATCCCTGATATAAAACGACCTCACAATACTCTCCTAAATTGTTTCCCTTCGGGTCACCGAAATATTTACCCGTTTTCACAAATAAAAGACCGGTGATCTCCTACTTCGAATTTAACGGATTTTACTTAAAAACACAATGTAAGATATCATTATTTCGAAAGTATTTTAATGAACTTTTCCGCGAATTCGAATCTGTTCTCGCCGTAAGGTATTTCGACGGTGACCTTTTCTCCCCCGCTCTCCAGCCTGATATCATAATTCATTTCCTTCATCTCGCGCGTTAAGTTCTCCTGAACAGTAATCGCAGTCTCTGTGTTCTCGATCTCCTCGAGCTTTTCTATATCGAAAGTGAGCTTAAGATCTTCTTTAGTGCCCCTTTCCGCCAGAGAAATGTTCTTGATGAATATTTTTCCCGCTATCATCGAAAGATAAAGATTGTTGAACAGATTGACCACTTCCGGGGGCAGCAGGCCGAACCTGTCCTTTATCTCTGATCTTAAGACCTCGATCTCATCCGTTTCGGTGAAGTTCATCATGCGGCGGTATATTTCGACTCTCTCGGTGTCCTCCTCGATGTAATGCTCAGGCAAAAACATCTGCGATTTGAGGTTGACCGCGGCCTTAATATATTTTGACGGTACTTTGATATGCCTTAATATTTCTTTAAATTCCTGCTCTTTAAGCTCAGCTACCGCTTCCTCAAGTATCTTTGAGTACATGTCGAATCCCACATTTTCGATAAATCCGCTCTGCTCGCTGCCCAAAAGATTGCCCGCGCCTCTGATCTCGAGGTCTTTCATGGCGATCTGGAAGCCTGAGCCGAGGTCGGTGAACTCGGATATCGTTTCGAGCCTTTTCTTTGATGTCGGGGTAAGCGAATGAGGGTCGCCTGTAAGCAGGTACGCGTATGCCTGCCTTGAAGACCTTCCGATCCTTCCCCTTAACTGATAAAGCTGGGAGAGCCCGAAATTGTCAGCGTTGTTGACTATCATGGTATTCACATTCGGGATATCCACCCCATTCTCGATTATAGTCGTAGCTATCAGAACGGAATGTTTTTTGTACATAAACTCGTGCATCACCTTTTCCAGCTCGGAAGGCTTCATCTGCCCGTGCGCGACGACCATGCTGACCTTGGGAACGATCTTTTCAAGCATCGCCTGCACCGAATAAATGGTCTCGACCCTGTTGTGTATGAAGAACACCTGCCCTCCCCTGTCGATCTCCTTCATAATCGCTTCGTAGATTATATCGTTCCTGAAGGGATGTATGCCTGTGATGATGGGCAGTCTGTTGACGGGCGGCGTGTTGATAAGGCTCAGGTCGCGCACGCCAATGAGCGACATGTGGAGCGTCCTCGGTATCGGCGTCGCTGTTAAGGTCATGACATCTACATTGATCCTCATTTCCTTTATACGCTCCTTGTGAGTTACGCCGAACCGCTGCTCCTCATCGACGATCAGCAGACCGAGGTCTTTGAATATCACATCTTTTGAAAGCAGGCGGTGGGTTCCCACAACGATATCGACTTTGCCTTCCTTTATATCGACAAGAGTTTTGCTCTGGTCTGAAGTTTTCTTGAACCTTGAAAGGTATTCTATGCGGATGGGATATTTTTCCAGCCTGCTTTTAAAGTTCTCGTAATGCTGATCGACTAAAATCGTGGTCGGCGCGAGGACGGCGACCTGTTTGCCGGACACCGCCGCCTTGAAGGCCGCGCGGATGGCGATTTCGGTCTTGCCGTATCCGACATCTCCGCAGATGAGGCGGTCCATGGGCATTGAGGCTTCCATATCGCGCTTAAAATCATCCGTGGCTTTGAGCTGATCGGGCGTGTCCTCGTATTCAAAGGAAGCCTCAAGCTCCGTCTGCCACACTGTGTCGGACGGATAGGCGAAGCCTTTCGCGGTCTTCCTCATCGCGTAGAGCTTAATAAGCTCACGCGCGGCCGTCTTGACAGATTCCTTCGTCTTCTCGACCAGTTTTTTAAACTGCTGGCCCCCCAGCTTTGACAAAGCGGGGCTGGCTCCGTCGCCGGCTTTATATTTCTGTATGAGGTGAATGTGATCGAGCTTTAAGAAAAGAATGTCACCGCCCTTATAAAGCAGCTTGACGACATCGCGAACTGATCCGGCGACCGTGATCTTTTCAAGACAGAGGAACTGGCCTATGCCGTGGTCCTGATGGACAACGAAATCGCCGTATTTGAGCCTCTGCAGGTCTTTGAACGGAATTATTTTCTTGAACCGCATGGTCAGCTTGGGTCTTCTTACACGCCCGAATATCTGATGGTCGGTATAGACAGATATCTGCGAGGCGGGAAGAAAAAATCCCTCGTGAAGCCCCCCGTCCGAGATCGTATATCTCTTGAGCTGCGGTATCTCTTCGCTGATTATATCCGCGAACCGTTCCGTCTGACCGGGATTATCGCACAGAATGTATGAATGGACTTCGGCATTGTCGTTATTTAAAAGAGTGTTTAAGAACGGCTTGAAATCGAACCTGAACGATATCTGTTCTCTGATGTTTATTTTTATATCTTTTTCGTCATCGGTGAATCCGTTAAAGTATCCCCTGCCTGCCATCAGCCTCTGTTCGATAAATGACGCAGCAAAATATTTCTTTTCGGAGTGCGTACCCTTTCCCGATATTCTTTCCCAGCCGGCGAGTATCTGCTCTTCATGATAAGTTTCGAGCTTCGTTTTCAGATCTTCGCATTCCTCTACGAAAAAAACCGTCGTTCCGCTGTCGGTAAGTTCTAAAAGGTTAATTCCCTCACCCTCTTCGCTCTTCATATCCGACAGGTATATTTCGGCGGATTTCACCGCTTCGATCTTCTTCTGGCTCGCCGGGTCGAAATACCGCAGGCTTTCCACATCGTCGCCGAAGAATTCGATCCTAAGCGGGTATTCCGAAGCGTACGGGTAGATGTCGATTATGTTGCCTTTTCTCGCGAATTCGCCTATGTTCTCGACCGACGATACTTTTTCGAACCCTTTGTCAACGAATTGTCCCACGAGTTTTTCCGGCTTGATCGAGGTTCCTGCCTTTACTTTGAGCTTTATGTCTTTGATACCTTCTCTGTCCGGTATCTTCTCAAATAGGTTCCTGTAGGTAGTCGAAATTATTCCGAATTTCCCGCTGAGCACTTTTTCGAGAGTGACGAGCCTCGAGCCTTTCCTTTCGTCGTCGATGTCGCCTGAACAGTATGGGTAATTCTCGCCGGGAAGAAGCAGGTCGCAGGCATCGTCTTTTCCAGCGATCAGGTTAATATCATCCCTGAATTTTTCCGCGTTCTCGACTGAATCGGCAAAAAATACGACCTTCATTTTGTTTTTTTCGTGCAGGTATGACAATAAAAATGCCCTGAACGAGTAAGTGATGCCTTTAGAGCGGACGATCTTCTGCCTGCCTATTATCTCTGCCGATCTTTCAAGGTCGGGTGACGCAAATATTGCTTTTTTTAATTTCTGAACTGACATTATTTTCTATAGCGGCGTTATTATTTTTTTGCTTTACCGCTGTTCTTAATAAAATAGACCACGGCGTCAGAGATGAGGATGTAAACGAGAAGGCTTAAGGCTGTACGGGTCATATATTTGACCAGAACCGCTCTGTTAATGAAGAATGAATCGAATGTGGCTGCGACTATCATTACGAAAAAGAAGAAATATATTATCGCCCAGAAGATGTTGTTGAGCTTCATGTTTTTATATTTCAGCGATCCTTCTTCAAAATCCTGTTCTTTCTTTAAAATGTCCGGCACGAAAAGACCGAATGAGGCTATCATCAGCGTCCATGCGAGGAATTTGTTCTTAGTTTCTTTCAATTTTTTACGCTCCGTCAGTTGTGATTATTTGATCTCCAGTTGATCAGGGTCCTGCCTGCAATCCCAAATCGTATGGATTATTATTTCATCTGCGCTATGTTCATAAAATATAATCAGGTTTTCCACGATCAGTCCCCTTACAGGATCCAAATCGGTTTTCATACCTGCGTTCGGCATTTTTACGATCAGCTTAAGGTCTTTTTGGATTCTTTTATACAATTTAACGGAATAAGTCTTGCTTTTATTCCTTTCAATGTAAAAATCAAGAATTTCATACAGCTTCGATCTGGCTTTATTGGACCAGATTATCTTCCTTTGAGCCATCCGGCGACTTCCTTTTCAAATATCTTGTGCTCGGTAAATAACCCTTTTTCAATATCCTTCTTTGATTCTATGATCTCATTTCTCTGCTTTTTTGTCAATGTCAAAACTTCAGAATCAGTCTTAGAATCCAGAATGGTTTTTATGGCTTTAAGAAAAGAAAGATCGTCAATCTCGGCAATCCTGTGTATCAATATTTTTTTTAACTCAAGAGTCGTCATACCTTCATTCTCCATCATTGGCTCTATAAGTAAAGATACGCAATCGGCGCATGCATATCAATCCTTTTTTACAAATCTTTTTTCAGTTTGTTCTTAATAAAAAAAACCGCCTCAACGGGCGGTTAAATTATACTTGAATTTAAAAAAATAAAAAATTTATTTTTGATTTAAATTTTTAATTGCTTCATCATAAGGTAATGAAATATAATTCATCAAATTTGATTGAACTCCTTTACTTCCTCTTTGTTCATCTAATGTCATAAACATTGGCTTAAATATCCAATCTAAAAGAGTGAATTCTTGAGCAGTTGTAGAACTTGCACTAAAATATCCAGTTGAATCCCAGTTCGGTCTTGAAAATATTTCTTTTTTAGTTGGCTTTTCACCCATAGATACAAAAGCCCTTCCACTATTTGTGATAAGTTCATAGCTATATCTTGTATTTACTTCACTTGAATTGTCTGTTTCATATCCTTTAAACACATTACTTCCTTCTTCAACAATAACATTTGCTTGTGTTGAATCAGCAACTTCAGTGTACAAATCATTGAAATTATCTTTTCCATAAAGTCTTGCGAATTCATTACCCCAACTTCTTACACTATCTTGTTGAGTTGCATTAAGGTAACCTAAATAAATAGTTCCTGCATTTCCTTCTCTCCAAGGTTTAAAGCTTAAGTTTCCTCTAGTTTTACCTTGAGTTGCAATTCTAGCATCAAGAGTTTCTAAAGTCATATCAGTAATAACTCCTAAAACATCTAAAGCGTTTTGTTCATCAACAGCTGCTTGAGCATTTGGATGATCAGTAATTCTTCCAAGAATTCCAAAATTAACATCAGTAACTCCTTTATATTTTCCTTGTCCAATTAATCCAGTTCCATCAGTTCCACCATGTTTTGTTCTTGGTGTTGTGTTAACTAACTTAGCACTAAACCAACCAGTATCTTCATATTCCTTAGTTGTTTCATTATATTTCAAAGTAGTTAAGTGAATAGGACCTTGCCCATCTTCTTTTTTAATTCTTACACAAACAGAATCTTGAACAGGAATTCTTGGAGTTTCATAATCTCCAAATGCATCTGCTTGAAACTCTGAAATTACTTCAAAAGTTCCATCAGCAGTTTGTCTACAAACTTGCATATCTGCGTAAGCCAAAGGAGTTAACGTTGAAGGATTATTAACATCAATCATACTAACATTTCCTGAATAAACATGTTCATTTCTAACTTTCTCCAAATCATACATTTCAAAAGTTTGTCTTCCATCTTGAAGTAAAACATCAATAGTATCAATTTCAGTTTTTTCCATATTACTTCCATCGTTAGGAACAATTTTAACTTCATATCTTATAGTAGCTTTACCTTTTCCAATTTCTACTTTACTTCCATCTTTTGTCTGAATGAAGGTCTTTTCCCAGTTCCCCGCCCTGGCGAATCCGAGATCTGTTCCGGTGGTAATTTTTCTTAAAGTATATTTTTCACCATGAGAATCTTTAAATACAACAAAAGTTTTTTCATCAGCACAATGTAATAATCTAGAAGGAACAGCCACAGGAGAATAACCATTAAATTTTTGTGAATAAAGAGTTTGTCCAACTTCATTATAAATAGTAGCAGAAACAACATTAGGAATATTAACACCTAATTTGTCACCATTAATTTTAAAATCATATTTTATAGATGTAAACAAAGCACTTGGAATATCAGTGTAAGCATTTGAGAAAAGAACTTTTCCATTAGCATCTAAAGGTTTTGTTTGACTTTGTATATCCATATTAATATCAAGAGCAGTAAGGGTAGCATTTGCATCTTGAGCTGGTTCTCCAACATCTACTCGTGTATCAAACAATAATTCAATATCATAATCATATTTTTCCTGCGAAAAAGCTTGAGAATTCTTCCCAAAAAAAGGACTAGCCAAAGTAATTGCGAGCAAAGTCGCCGTAAAAATTGACAGTTTGTTCATGATCCCTCCCTGATTTGGACAACTTATAAGTTAATGCTTTGTAATGAAATCTTTAATCTGCTGAATTGCGTTTTTCATATCCGAAAATCTTGAATTGATCTCACTTTCGGATATCGTTATAAATGAATCGTAATCGCCTTTAATCCTCGATTCAAAGATCCTGCTTATTGTTTTGCCGAGTTCTCTGCTTAATATTTCCGGAGCAACGAATGTTTTATTGAACCATCCAATAAGCTGACTGTGCTTTGAGGTAGAAAAATCATGTTTAAGCGCAAGCGCAAGTAGTGCGTAGAATATTCCGTAGTATATCCTGTTATTGGCAGCGCGGTACATTTTATTTGATATTAAAAGCTCTGCTTCTTTTATCGTTTCTTCAGCCTGCTCGATCCTGTAAGAGATCATTGTAGCTTTATCTATCTCATTTAAAGTCATACGCTCAATCCTTCTTCCAATGCTTTTTTGAAGATCGGCTGCCTGCCTCTGATAGTATCTATCTCTGCCTTAGCCAGAAAATGAAGATCAAGAACAACATCGTACTCAAGCTGTATTGTATATAAAAGGTCGAAAATATGATCCTGCTCCTGCCAGTCAAGTTCCTTTTTTGAAATGATCAGAATATCATAGTCGGAATTTTCGGAGCTCGAATTACCATAAGCTCTCGATCCGAACAGAATAAGACTTTCGACAATCCCTGTTTCCAGTAAAATTTCTTTTATTCTGTAAAGAACTTTGTCATCGTTTTTATTCAGCATAGAGCGTCCTTTTTGTAATATTGGAATAATTTAATCTTTTATGCGGTCAAGGTCAAGTGAGAAAGTTTAGGATGTTGCAATTTTCTATGCCGGATATCAAAAAAAGTATTATTCCATTCTCTGTTTTTCAGTTTGTTCTTACATAAAAAAAACCGCCTCAACGGGCGGTTAAATTATATCTTAATTTAAAAAAATAAAAAATTTATTTTTGTATTTACTATATGGTGTCGCAATTCTTATAAAATCTCTTTTATCAGCATTGTTTCTATTAGCATCCATTTTCAAATGATACGTTCTTTTTATTTGGTCAGTTTTAGTAACGTGTGCAGCAATTGCATTTGAATTACCAATGCACGAAACAGTATTATCTTCAGTAACCCTTGAAGTTAGTTCTTTCAACATTGCATTTTTATTACTAGTGTACTGTTTCATATAGAA
>DFZN01000047.1 GCA_002382735.1 bacterium UBP11_UBA4055 | reverse complement strand
ACAGCCCGACCTGTAAGACTGGCTTTTTTATCCCTCAGCAGAGATGCGGATGAAGAAGCCGCAAAAATTTTTGTATTCTGATTGTCATAAATGTTTTTCAGCTGAATATGAAATTCTTCTTTATATGTAACTTCATCAAGAAATAGATAGATTTTATCCTCGATCTTAATTTTGTGTATTTTTCTGAACTCATCGATTATATCAATAATACTGCTTGCGCGGAGCATATAATCATCAAGACTTACATATAAAATTCTTTTCGGGTCAATTCTTTTGCCAATCAGCCTTTTAATGAAAAGCTTCATTAGAGTGGTTTTACCCACCCTTCTGAGACCTGTTAAAATAACGATCTGTTTACTTTCGGAATATTTAACCATCTGTGACAGATATTTGTCTCTCGACTTCACATCCTGACAGTATTCGGTATCTTCCCACCACGGATTATATTGGTACAGAAGTTCTTTCATGCATTAAATATACGACACCATCGGATAATTGTCAAGTTATTTATACGATGTTATCGAATATATTTATCAAGTCATTTACTAATCGAGAAATTACTTCATCTCTTCCGCGAACTGCTTTACTTTGGTCTGAATCTCATCCCTAACGGCTCTCGTTCTTTCAAGTTTTTCCTCAAAAGTGCCTTCAAATGATGAAGGATCGTCGAACGACCAGTGAAGCCTTTTTTCGACCTGACCGGGAAATACGGGACATCTTTCGCCTGACGAGGTATCGCAGACAGTGATGACATAGTCATAAATTTTACCTGCCCCGATCATTTCGCTGACGGTTTTCGAGGTGTTTCCTGAAATGTCTATACCAACCTCTTTCATGACCTCAACCACTAGAGGATTCAGGCTTCCTTTTTCGATACCTGCGCTATCAGCTGTTACATTCAGGTTCATAGAGTTCAGAAAAGCTTCAGCCATCTGGCTTCTTGCGGAATTGTGTATGCATACGAACAGGATCTTTTTCATTTCATACGCCTCTTTTTTATTTTACGCTGTGAGCTGCGTTGGGAAACCAGTTTTTCGTTCTGTTGGCGATACTAACGAGCGTGAGCATTACGGGTACTTCAACAAGAACCCCGACGATCGTAGCAAGCACAACGGGCGAAGTGGGACCGAATAAGGAGATCGCGACCGCGACAGCCAGTTCGTAATCCAGGTAATATAAAGCCCGTGCGGGTTTTTACCCACATTTTTAATACTCGTAAAATCCACCTTCATCATCATCGGGTAGATCATCAGCCATATCAGAACCGCGATCGGGAGGGAAACCTGAGCATATTCGAGTTTGCCTAGAAAAGCGGGAACAGCAGGCAGAAATTTACCTATGAGTATTCCCGCAACCATACACAGGATCACCCACACTGTGAGGTATCTTTCAAAAAAACTTATGCCTGCCGTCTTTGTCTTCATAATTAACTCCAAAAATGTTAAACTATAGCTTTACTGCCTGAATTATTGCTGAAACTATATAGTCATCAATATTTCTGCCCGGCGCCCAGGTTTTTATAAATTTTCTGCTTTCATCTTTAGGCGTAATTTGAATGTTAGCAAAGCCGGTTCTTTCCAAAATTGATCTCAGTTCGTCTATCGTAGAAGCTCCTGCAATACAACCTGAATAGAGAGACATATCATTTTTTATTTCTTCAGGAAACTCTGCAGTTGCCACAACATCTGATATAGCCAGACGCCCGCCGGATTTAAGGACACGGAAAGCATCTTTAAACACTTTATCTTTTTCCGGTGAGAGATTTATAACGCAATTTGAAATGACCACATCCACACTGTTATCAGCGACAGGTAAATTTTCTATCTCACCTAAACGAAAATCAACATTTTCAAAACCTGCATGTTCAGAATTTTTTCTTGCTTTACTCACCATTTCTGGTGTCATATCTACACCGATCACTCTGCCGGTTTTTCCCACAGCTTTTGAAGCGAGAAAACAGTCAAATCCTCCTCCGCTGCCAAGATCAAGGACGGTTTCCCCTTCTTTTAGTGACGCTATCGCCTGCGGATTACCGCACCCCAAACCCATGTTTGAGCCGTCCGGAACACAGGAAACATCTTTAACAGAATAACCGAGATCTTTGGATATAGCTCCATAGTCTGCAGAAGAATCACCGGTGCAGCAGCCTGTAGAACCGCAGCAGTTATTGACTTTTGCGTTAGCTACTTTGCTGTAATTTTTTCTGACGATTGTACGAATCTTGTCATGTTTTTGATTGGTCATTATTTCTCCGTAGTTTTACATTCTTTCTTAATCGTATAGCAGAAGCATTCGGTCGTATCGCTCGTGATCTTGTCGAAACTGTTTTTCAGTTTATTGATAACATCAGTATTAAGTGAATAATACATCCATGTGGCGTCTTTTCTTGAAGAAACAAGGCTGCACTCCTTTAAGACTTTCATGTGATGAGAAAGGGTTGACTGGGTGATCAATAGATATTCAAGAATTTCACAGGCGCACATTTCTCTGCAAGAGATAAGATCAACTATCTGAAGCCTGACAGGATCGCTCAGAACTTTAAAAAGTTTTCCGGTGTCTTTGTAATTATTATCTTCCAAAATGCCTCCCTTAAAATTACGGGTGAAATATAAGGCAAATATTGATTGCTGTCAATATTTATATTCCTGAATATACAGAATATCAATGAACTGCTAATTCATCTTCTCAGCATTCTCGTAAATGACCTGCTTTTCGTCTTCGGATAAAGCTTTTTCTGTGATGAGTGCGATCAGGACTATGACAGGCAGATTAAGAAGGAACCTTAACAGCATGAACTTGAGTCCCATTGATGACGCTTCGAACATAAGCATAGGTACTTTTGTTGTTGACCACGCACCTATAAAAATTATCACATTCGAGAACTTGCTTTCTTTTTTGAGCATGACTCCGGCAATAGGGAAAGCTGCGTAGAGAGGCCCCGCAGCAAGTGAACCGAGCAGAAATGCTATGACCGCTCCTTTAATACCCGAACCTTTTCCGGTCAGTTTTATCATGAGAGCTTTATCAACCCATACATCAAGAAGGCCGAGAAGTATAAAAACCGGCGGGAGTATCGAGAGCATTTCGAGCATATTTACACCGGTCAGCCTGAATGAATCCATACCGAGCTTAAAGTCATAAACCATAAGTGCAAAACTGACAACCAGTAAAATGAAAAAGAATTTATACCTTTTGATATTTTTTTTAACCGTTTTCCTCATTCGAGCACCGCCCCGATAATAACAGCATCCGTTACAGCGAAAATGAAAGCGAGAGAATTTCTCAAGACCGCATTCTTTCTGCCGAAAAACTTGATCTCCATCGGGATAGTTATAACGCCGACCATCATCAAAGTCGAAATGAAGGCTGCGATCTGAGTATAACCTGCACCGCTTTTGTGGAGGGCGGAAGCGAGAGGGAATGCGATGAATCCGGGGATCAGCGTGACCGAGCCGATAACAGATGCCGAAGCTACCCCGTACCAGCCTGAATCTTTACCCAAAAGAAGCGAGATCGTCTCAGGGCTCAAAAGTGTCAGCATTATGCCTATCAGCATCAGCACCGAAAGAAACTGCGGAAGTATATTTTCAAATGACCGCCATGATTTAAGCAGCGCGGCTTTTGTCTTCTCTCTATCCCTGAAGAACGATATAGCCAAAAGCGAGGCAGTTACAGCGTAAAAAGTCAGAGTAAAGGTCATTTCTTTTTCTCAATCATTTCTATTTTCGCTTCATCTCCGTCCAGCTTCATAACATACTTCCCGACATAGAGTACCAAAAATTCAGAACCGTCATACAGCAGCGGCTTTTCGATATATATTTCCAAGTCATCATAGTTCAATTTCTCAAAATCGTCTAAGTTCTTAACTCGATACATTTTATCTGGTCTTACCATCTGCCCGGACGGTTGTTTAACGGCGTTTCATCAGCCCCGGATGACATATTCGTCAGATATCGTAAGTATTCCGTTTCTTGATCTGAGATAGCTGCAGAGGTCATTATCTATGTAGGTCAGATTAAACAAATTCACTCCTGATCTTAAGCCACAAGCTTATTTTGAAAATATACTATTATTCGCCGGGCAGGATCTGTCATCCTCGAACTGGATCGTTATATGGCTGACACCGTATTTTTCGGTCAGTAACTGTTCTATCCTGTCCAGTATCGTTTTTGTCTGAGAAATCAGAATGTCGCACACGCTTACATGAGCCTCAAAATAAATCGTCCTTTCGTTGGAATACCAGGTATGGACATGATGAATGTTGATGACATCGGGTATGGCCTGAATATCTTTCGCAATGGCCTCAAAATCGAGATCCGCCGAGGACTGCATCAGAATATCAACCGATCGTTTTACTATTTTCCACGACTCGTACATGATATAAACGGCGACAAGGACTGTAATTAAAGGATCTATCCATGTCAGACCCCAGAATTTGATGGCAAGACCTCCTCCGACAACGCCGACTGAAGACAAAGTATCTCCGAGCATGTGAAGGTAAGCGGCTTTGATGTTCATGCTTGAATGTGCGTGACTGTGCAGGATAAGAACCGATATCAGGTTCGCCGCAAGCCCTATGACCGCGATAATTATCATCAGACTGCTGTTTATCGTTTCAGGATTTAAAAATCTGTGGTAAGCTTCGAAGAGTAGATAAATACAGATACCCATCAGAACCGAAGCGTTGATGAAAGCGATGATGATCTCGGCCCGTTTGTAGCCGAACGACTTACTTTCCGTTTTCTCCCTTGCCGAAATTTTTATCCCGACATAGCTCAGAACGATCGAAGCAGTATCTGAAAGGTTATGTGTAGCATCGGAAACAAGCGCGAGACTGCCTGATAGAATTCCTCCTACAAACTCCGTTACCGTAATAACAAGATTGAAGAGAGCGACCCAGAAAACTCTTACTCCCGATATTTCTCCGTGATCGTGTGAGTGATCATGATGGTGGTGGTCGTGACCATGGCTTCCGTGATCGTGTCCGCCCATAATTCCCTCCGCTTTCTAGCTGTTAAGTATCCTGATTATGTCTTTTATGTTGTAAAGTCCGGCTATTATTACCAGAATACCGCATATCTTTTTCAGTATCTGAGTCTTTTTTGACCCTGAACTCCACTTAAGATATTTTTCCACCCACTCGACGAAAGTGCCCGCAAATACTATAACACCGATATGACCTATTGCAAATGCAGCCATAAGGAGTATGCCGTATGACATGTTGTTCGAGCTTGTATGGAACACGAATCCGAGCATCGGGGCCATGAACGCGAATGTGCAGGGGCCTAGACCTATACCGAATATCAGCCCGACGATAAATGATGTCAAAAATCCTTTTTTCGTGAATCTTGCGAGGTTCGGACTGTCAAAATCGGGCATTTTAACTACATCGAGAAGTATCAGACCGAACAGAATGAAAAATGCTGTAAGGAAAATATATCCCCATATCCCGGTATCTCCGAGCATCATGCCCATCATTCCGGTAATGATTCCGATTATGGCTATCGTTATCAGTATTCCGAGCCCGAAGAACAGGGACTGAAGAAACGCTTTACGCACTGTCTTGTTCTTTCTGCCGTTGATAAAACCAATTATCAAAGGAATCGATGAAAGGTGACACGGGCTTAAGAGAATGCTTGCAAGACCCCATAGAAAAGCTCCGAATACTGCTATGGCCGCGCTTCCCTGCATTGTCTCGTATAAGTACAGAAAGACAGCGTCCACTACTTCACTCCGCCCTGCTTAAGAATTTTAACAAGTTCGTCCTTCGGGAAAAAACCTTCGTGCCTGAAATATTCTTTGCCGAGACTGTCGAGAAATACTTGTGTCGGGATCAATCTTACTTTGTACTTTGCGCCGTCGATCTTTCCTTTCTGCGTCCATACATCAATGAATTCGACTTTGACCTGAGCAGGATATTCTTCTTCGACAGCTTTCATTACAGGCTGCATCTGTTTGCACGGAATGCAGTTGACCGATCCGAGCTCAACAAAAGTGACTTTCGGATCTTCTTTTTGTTTTTCGATCTCTTTAACGACCGTATCAATTTTTACGGTCTCTTTTACTGTAGCATCAGGTGCTTCCTTTTTTTCGTCTGCGCAGGCGCAAAAAGTGAAAAAGAAAACAGCCATGACCGTCAAATTAAAGATCTTTCTCATTTAAATTCCCCGATATATTTTTTGATCTGCTCGACGGAAAGAGCTTTGCCTGAACTGACTACTTTTTCGTTTATCACAAGAGCAGGTGTCATCATTACGCCATAATCCATAATATCGTTTATGTCAGATACTTTTCCGATATTGATCTCAAAATCGAAAGATTCCGCAGCGGTTCTCGCAGCCTTTTCCAGATTTAAGCATTTTGGGCAGCCTGTACCCAGAATTTTAATATCCATCATTCAGCCTCCGTTTAATTAAAATAATATTCCGTACAAGTAGCCGGCGATCGTGGACAGGATGACAACCGAGCCTACGAACACCGATGTTTTCTTTAAGCCCATTACGCTGTTGATGACGAGCATGTTAGGCAGAGAAAGAGCCGGGCCTGCAAGAAGAAGAGCGAGCGCGGGGCCTTTACCCATTCCGCTGCCGATAAGTCCCTGAAGAATAGGTACTTCTGTCAGAGTAGCGAAATACATCAATGCACCAGAAATTGAAGCGAAGAAGTTCGACCAGATCGAGTTTCCGCCCACCAGCATCTCGATCCAGGCTGAAGGAATAAATCCTTCATGTCCCGGACGCCCGAGGAATGATCCAGCTATAAGTATCCCGAAGAACATTAAAGGCAGTATCTGCTTTGTGAATCCCCATGTTGAATCGAACCAGTCTTTAAGTTCGCCCTCAGCTGTGCTTGTAAAGTAAGAAAGTCCGATCACTCCTGCAGCGAAAGCTATCATAGTATTTCCGCTTGAGACGAAATACAGGATAAGAGTTCCGGCCGTGATCATAGAAATTTGCGATATCTTCATTCCGTAGAATTTGAATAGAGTAAGGCCGAAAGCTATGCTTAGGACTGTGGTAATTATCCATTTTGCGTTGAAAATGAATGACCAGACCCCGCTGTCAATAGCAGGTTTTGCCCAGTTCGCGAATACAAGTATGAGAACCATGAGACCGAAGAAAATAATGTCCTGCAACAGCGGCCTTGAATTATCAGATTCAGGCATTACCATCTGCTTTTTAGATTTTTCCTTCTCCTCATGCCTGAAAACAAATGCCATGATGAGGCCTACCAGCACGCTGAAAAGGATCGCGCCGACAGCCCTTGCTATCCCCAGCTCCATTCCGAGAACCCTTGCAGTCAGGATAATGGCGAGCACATTAATCGCAGGTCCGGAATAAAGAAATGCCGATGCAGGACCGATACCAGCGCCGCGCTTGTAGATCCCTGAAAAGAGAGGGAGTATCGTGCATGAACAGACCGCAAGGATAGTTCCCGAGACCGCGGCGACAGAGTACGCCATTATACGCTTCGCGTTCGCGCCGAGATATTTCATCACGGCGCCCTGACTGACGAAGACGCTGATGCCGCCTGCTATGAACAGCGCCGGCAAAAGGCAGAAAACCACATGAAGCTGTGCGTATTCCTTTAACATATAGAACGATTCGATCACTGCGCTCTGAAATCTTTCGGTCTCTACAGGCAGAAAGAATGATGCGATGAAGACAGCGAACATCGTAATTAATATTTTCCAATCGTTTTTCCAGCTCATCACTTTCTCCTAGCAGATATTCGCTCTGTCAGTTCTGACCGCAGTCTGCTGATCAGTCCTTGTCCGTTCTTCGTTAATAGACCTTACAAGCCCAAGAACCTCGCCTATGAAACCGTCTCCGACTTCGGACAAAGAGTAATTCATATATTTTTCATCCCTGTCCTGTTCTATAAGCCCTGCTTCCTTCAATATTTTAAGGTGATTAGAGACGGTCGGCATTGATGATCCGATTATTGAAGTTATTTCGCATACACACATTTTTTTAACTTCGAGCATCTTTACGATCCTGAGCCTGGTTTCGTCCCCGAGAGCCTTGAATATTTTAGTGTAACTGTTCATTTCAGCCCCTACATTTCGATAATTAACTAAATGTAATAATGAAATATTATTTTGTCAAGGATATATTGTTGCTGAACTTTACAGTTTTAGCGACAAAGTGAACGCGGTGATCATCTTTGAGAGTTCGATATTTGAGTTCTCGAGGGTGCGTGAGAGTTTGAGGGCGATGTTTTTTAAAATAATAACACCGATATCCTGTCTGTTTTTCAGTATCTTCTCAAAGTCGATGTCAAAAAGCTCCAAAAGTTCAACATCGCTTAATGCCTTTATTGTTGCGGTTCTTTTTAGTGCGGGGTCGAAAAGCGACATTTCTCCGAAGAAAAAATTCTGGGCATCGCTGATCCTGATGATCTTTTTGTCGTCGGGCCCGGACTGATAGCCTTCTATCAGCGGAATGAGATCCTTTTCGATCGATATTTCACCTTTTTTCAGCAGGTACATGGAATTACCGGTCGAATGCTCTTCTATTATAGTTTCTCCTTTTCTGAAACGGCATTCCTTTACGAGCTTGAGGATGTGATCTATCTGACTGTCATCAAGGTTTGCGAACAGCGTATTTTCTTTTATCGAGCCCATTTTGAATTTCTCCGACGGTTTATTTGAAAGATTTTTTCTGTATAAGCACGGCCATCTCGAAATTCTTAATTACATAGTCATCACCGGGATTGAGCATTATTTTCTTTTTATCGAGATCCTTTGTAAGCCTGCCGGCCTCTTCGAATTTTCGTTTTATAAATGCGTCTATTGAGCTGTTGTCCCTCGAATCGATATTTTTCATTTCAAGCACATCCTGAAATTGAACAAGAGCTAACAGTATCGAGCCGGACTTTGTCCGGAAATGAGACGAGAGCTCGGCGAATGTTCTGCCAACGAACTCTTTAGGTATCTCAGCCGATGACATACAGTCCTCGTCGTCGAAGGTCATTATTTTGTTCATGACATCGGTAATTCCCGGATGAGCGATCGCTGAAGTAAGAAAGAACGGTATCGTGTTGTCCGAAATGAAATAATTATCAGCCTTTGCGCGCTGTATATAAGGCACGGTCTCGTTCCTCAAAAGCTGAACATGTACTTTGATCTTCTCCGATATTGATTTGATGGTCATGGTCGCGAAAACCGTTTTCTCGTCGGCTCCCTGAGAAGATGAAATGGAGCTGTCAGGAACTATGATTACACCTTTTGAGTGCTCCAGATTCGCTTTGCTGAGAATGTTGAGATCGGTGAAATCGCCTTTTATGAACTTTATGTTGGCATCGGCGAATTTCTCAATGACGGCATTGATCTGGGACGGGTCGGAATCATTTATCAGAATTATATTTTTCAGTCCCGAATGAACAAGAGAAGTAATTAAAGACTCCGCCTTCCAGTTCCAGCCGCACATAACGACAAAATTTTTACCTTTGATAGAACTCACCCCCTGGCCTTCTTTTAATTTTTTTGAAACAAGTATAGATGACATCGTTGCTGTAAATGAAGAAATAAGTATCATGCCCGAAAATATCAGAAATATCGAGACAAGCCTGCCGGGAACTGTCTTGGCTGTAATGTCCCCGTATCCGACGGTGCTTACGGTAACGACCGCGAAGTAAACCGCATCAAAAAGCGAGATTATATCTTTTTCAAAATTGCTATAGAGTAAAGCGGCAAGAAGAAGAACGAAAAAAAGCAGTGTGACGATCTTGGTTATATCTTTTTTCCAGATATTTTTGAAGTGTCTGATCATATTTTATCCTGCATTTGAAGCTTTGTTCCGGCTAATTAAGTGAAAAATAAGATAATCCGAGTTCATTTGCAAAGAAAAAAGAAAAAGACATTCTGCCGCTTAAAGACAATAATAATAATTTCGGGAAAAAACATTTGTTAAAAAATTTCTTGATTTTAACCAATAATTTAGTTAATATCAATTTTCGTACGCTTAGTTATTGAAATACATTATATTAAATTAAAATAGCGGAGGGAAAATGGCTATCAAAGGTTTTATCGAAGTTGACATCCAGAAATGTAAGGGCTGTCAATTGTGCGCTACGGTATGTTCGAAAAGCGTTATCGGTTACAGCAAGGTGACCAACGACAAGGGTTATTATTACGCAATGATGCTAAATGAAGACTGCATAGGCTGCGGCAACTGCGCTCAGGTCT
Source organism: bacterium UBP11_UBA4055 (assembly GCA_002382735.1). Lineage (GTDB taxonomy): Bacteria > UBA4055 > UBA4055 > UBA4055 > UBA4055 > UBA4055. Next base: position 8,628 of record DFZN01000047.1, on the reverse strand, counting down.
GTCCGGACAGTGTAATAACCGTTTACAAAGCCAAAAAACAATAATTTATTAAAATACGGAGGTCAAAATTGGCTGAAAAATATTTGATGAAAGGGAACGAAGCTTTGGCCGAAGCTGCGATCAGAGCCGGGATAGACGGATATTTCGGTTATCCGATCACGCCCCAGAGCGAGGTTCTCGAGTACTTCTCCAAGTGGCTGCCCCGCAAAGGAATAGCCTATGTGCAGGCAGAGAGCGAAGTTTCCGCGATCAACATGGTTTACGGAGCTGGAGCCTGCGGTAAAAGAATCATGACAACTACTTCATCTCCAGGTTTTTCACTCATGCAGGAAGGAGTGTCATACATTGCCTGCGCTCAGATACCCTGCGTTCTTGTCAATGTTCAGAGAGGCGGTCCCGGTCTGGGGACTATACAGCCTTCTCAGGGTGATTATTTTCAGGCGACAAAAGGCGGCGGACACGGTGATTACAGATTGATAGTTCTTACCCCTAATTCTGTTCAGGAACAGGCTGATATGGTATATAAAGCTTTCGACCTGTCCGAAAAGTATCTCAATCCTGTACTTATCCTGTCAGACGGAGCTTTGGGACAGATGATGGAGACTGTAGAATTCAGGGACGACTATAAAAAACCGGCTTTCGATGCTACTTGGGCATCCAACGGCGGAGTCGCAAAAAGAGGAAAGCCTGTTCAGATAACATCTCTATTCATCGAACCTGAGAGAATGGAAGCAAAGAATAACGAACTTCAGGCAAAATACAAATTGATCGAAGAGAACGAGGTCGATTACGAACTGTATCACATGGAAGACGCAGAGCTGGGTTTTATTGCCTACGGACTTTCATCGAGAATTGCAAAGAAAGCTGTCGATCTGGCAAGGGAACAGGGGCTTAAGATCGGTCTCATCAGGCCCAAAACAGTATGGCCGTTCCCGGCAAAGATCATCAAAGAATACTCTAAAAAAGTCAAAGCTTACATGTCAATTGAGATGAGCGTAGGACAGATGATCGAGGATGTCAAGCTGGCAGTTGAATGCAAGATCCCCGTTGAACATTACGGAAAAACAGGCGGTATTGTGCTTTCGACCGATGAAATAATTGCCAAGGCAAAAAAAATGATAGGTAAATAGATCGTAATTAAACCCAAACTACAGGAGCTTAATATATGAGCGAAACAATAACTAAGGACGGTCAGGAATTTGAAGTCGTGTGGAAAAAGCCCAACCTTCAGAAGAAAGACATGCACTATTGCCCGGGCTGTGCTCACGGGACTCTTGAAAAACTGATACAGGAAGTCATCGACGAAAAAGGTATTCAGGACAGGGTCATCGGAGTTGCGCCGGTAGGCTGCGCGGTGTTCGCCTACGACTATATAAACTGCGATATGCAGGAAGCGGCTCACGGAAGGGCTTGTGCGCTCGCTACCGGGATCGCGAGAGTGCTTCCCGACAAGGCGGTTTTTACCATTCAGGGCGACGGAGACCTCGCGTCGATAGGGCTGGCGGAGACTCTTCACGCCTGCAACAGGGGCGAGAACATAGCCATATTCTTCTACAACAACGCGATATACGGAATGACAGGCGGACAGATGGCTCCGACAACTCTTCCGGGACAGGTTACCGCTTCGTCCCCGGACGGAAGGGACTGCAAGCTGAGCGGTATGCCTTTAAAGGTCGCCGACATCGTCAAAGAATTCGACGGTACCTGCTATGTAACAAGACAGGCCGCGAACAACGCCGTCAATGTCAGGAAACTGAAGAAAGCGATCGAAAAAGCGATAGACAACTCCCTGAACAAAAGGGGAACATCTTTCGTCGAACTGGTCGGCAACTGCCCGTCTGGATGGAAAATGACACCTGTCGACTCCTACAAATGGTGGGAAGAGAATATGCTGAAATTCTATCCTCTCGGAGATCTTAAAACAGAAGGAGGGATAAAATAATGCTACAGGAAGTAATGTTTTCAGGATTCGGCGGACAGGGCGTTCTTACAATAGCAAAAAATCTTTCCTATACCGCTATGATCGAAGGTAAACAGACCTGCTGGATGCCGACTTACGGACCGGAAATGAGAGGCGGGACATGCGGATGTACAGTGTCAGTCAGCGATAAACCCGTCAGCTCACCTATACTTGAAAGGTACAGCACGGTAGTAGCTCTGAATCAGCCTTCATTGGACAAATATGAATCTAAAGTAAATCCGGGCGGACTGCTGATATGGGAGTCAACTAATATTCATAAAGCCCCGACACGAACTGACATAAAAATAGTTCCTATACCTGCTTACGAAGAGGCCAATAAGCTCGGGAATCCTTTAATGATGGGTATGATACTTCTCGGTGCTTTCATTCAGAAGACGGATGCGATAAGCATTGAAGGCGTTCTGAATGCGCTTAAGAAAACACTGCCGGAAAGGAGGCACAATCTGATACCTCTGAACAAGGAAGCGCTTCAGAGGGGATACGATCTCGCGGCGGCGATCAAGTAATTATCAGGGGCGCTCGCGCCCCTTTTTTTACAGGGAAAAAAATGTATTACATAATTAAAGTAGCGGTTTCTGCGGCCCTTATCGTTCTGGTGTCGGAGATCTCCAAACGAAGTCAGATCATGGGCGGTATTCTGGCATCCGTTCCGCTTATATCCTTCATTGCAATTATCTGGATGTTTTTGGAAACAAAAGATGTAGAGAGCGTTCAGATATTATCAAAAAGCATTTTCTGGCTCGTCCTGCCTTCGCTGTCCTTTTTTATTCTTTTCCCCATCATGCTCAAACACGAAATGAACTTCTGGCTCTCTTTCGGCGCATCCGCTGCGGTTATGATAGGATTGTATTATCTTACGACAATGCTGTTGAAGAAATTCGGAATATGATCAGTTGTAAGTAACCGAGAGCATCAGTCCGATAAAAGAGTTGCCGATATGGTTATCATCGAACTCGTCTTTGTCTTTCATCCCTGAAAACTGTCCGGTAACGGCAAGTCCCAATCCCCATGAATCAGACACCCACCATTCCTTTCCGAGACTAAGTTCACCGCCGAATCCCGCGTCCGAACTCCCTTCGCTGCTGCCGCTTTTCAAAGTAGCTACCGGAAAATCAATAGACCCGGAAATATAAAAATTGTAAGGTAAATAATAATTTACTCCCGCTCCTATCCCTGAGACATCATAAGTAGTATCATTTGTTTCTCCGGTCACTGTTCCAAAAAAAGTGACATCCGGGTCTGTCATGCTACTTGAGCTTACTTTCCCGAAAAGGATCAGGTTCTCGGATACCGCTCCTCCAAAATGAAAAGATAACAGGCCTGCCACACCGTACAGTTCAAAGAGATCTTCATACTTAGCGTAGCCTGTGCCCATACCGGCAAGAATTCTCACATACAAACCGTCATGTTTGCGCGGTTCAGCTGCAAATGCGCAGAAGAGCAGCGCTATAAGAGCTATGGAAACTATTTTTTTTCATTTTATCCCTCCACTAATTTAAGTGTAAAATACAACAACCGGATTGTAAAAACAAGAGGGATATGAATAGTTGATTTAATTTATTGCCAAATATTGATTGATTCTTTAACTTATTCTCAAATACTATTTAACTACTAATTTCAAGAAAATTAGTAATTGGCTTGCTTTTTTAACGAACTACTATTATATTACTATTTTTAGATAAATTAGTAATTGGAGATTGAATGAAGATACCTGAAACGCCGCCAAATTATCATATGTTGTTTAGTAAGCTTGTTGATGATCCTAAATACGGACCTGAGAATCCTTTATATGGCGGACAACCCGTAGACGAAAAAGGAAGGTATCTTCACTGGGATGAATTAAGATTTCGGGAACCGCCGGAAAACTTCGACCACGAAGGGTGGTGGGTATCGTTAAAGATAGTAAGGCAAAGTCTATATCAGAAAATACTGAATAATAAATTTAAATTTGCTAATATCAATAAGATTCTTGAAGAACAGCATTGGCTTGATAAAAATGCCTGCGGCAGTATATCCGAAGGCAGTCCGGTTGTAAAGAGCTGGATGAAGAATGAATATATAATTAATTCTCTGATAGAAGAATCGATAACTTCAAGCCAGCTTGAAGGAGCAGCCACAACACGTAAAATAGCAAAAAAAATGCTTTTGGAAGGAAGAGTTCCGAAAAATAAGAACGAGCGGATGATATATAACAATTATTTAGCTATGCAATTCATAAAGGAAAACAGTAATGAAGCTCTAACTCCAGAGATGATCATTGAACTTCAAAAGATACTTACCCGAAATACACTTGAAGATGAAAGCTATGCCGGGATGTTCAGAAAAGAAGAAGATAATGTATTTATTGTCGATCATGGAACTAATGAAATTCTGTTCGTTCCTCCAAAGGCTGAAGAGATAGTGAAAAGGGTTAAACAGCTTTGTGAATTCGCCAACGACAGAACAAAAGAAAACTCTTTCATTCATCCTGTAATGAGGTCTATAATTATTCACTTTCTGCTTGCTTACATACATCCTTTTGTTGATGGTAACGGGAGGACTGCCAGAGCGCTGTTCTACTGGTCAATGCTGAAGAATGGTTACTGGCTTTCGGAATTTATATCGATCTCAAGAATAATAAAAAAAGCTCCGTCAAAATATGCCTACTCTTTTTTATATACAGAAACAGATGATAATGATCTTACCTATTTTATTGTTCATCAGCTTGATGTTCTGCGTCAGGCTATAACAGAATTCAGGGAATATGCAGAAAAAAAAGTTATAGAAACTGAATCTGCTGAAGAATTACTGAACAGGAATCCAAAAACAAACAGATTATTAAATTACAGGCAGTTGTCATTGATCAGGCACGCATTGAAACATCCGGGTTATGTTTACAGTATTTCAGAATATCAGAATTCTAACGGTATCGTTTATGAGACAGCGAGAAAAGATCTTGAGCTGCTTTCAGTGAAATTAAAGCTGCTTAAGAAAACAAAATCAGGAAAAGCGTTCAGGTATATTTCGCCTGAAGATCTCAAAGAAAGACTTAGTCGTAAAAACAGAATTCTTAATTGACTTGAGGGCATATTTTACTTACTTTTCACTTAATATGATATTTCAAGATAATGAGGTTAAAAATATGACATGGAATAAGAAATTCATCCGCACCTTCCTGGCGGCCGTTTCATTGATATTTATGAGCTGCAGTTCGGGATTCAGACCGGCGGAACAGAATATGCGCGATGTGAACTGCGGAAAAGTCTATACCCAGGAGGAGGCTCAGGAGCTTGTGCTGGAGAATCTTAAATGGATGTTTAAAAATTACGAGACGGCCAAGATCGAATTCACCGAAGTTAAAAAAGGATATATAGATTTCGAAATAGGCAACGAAGTTATCTTCGGATACGCAATTAACGCGATCATTAACACCAAGAACATCGAAGGCGTATATGCAGGGGACAGAACGCATCTTTTCTTCATCCGCGACGGAAAAGTTTATTATAATTATACAAAACCGAATACCAAGCTTAAAAAAGCCTACTGGGTGGAAGTCAAACCCGATATTTCAGAATAGGAACGATCAGCCTCGGGACGCCAGAACAACTTCATTCTCGACATCGACATCAAAAACGGGAAAGTTATGAAGAACGATCCCACATTTTTATGAGTGTTTTTTTGAGCATTATTTTGAAAAATGCGATTCTGTATCTTTCGCAAATTAAAGCAGACTTTTGGATAATTCCTAAAAAACATTGGAAAATAATGTTGGAAGATAACATTGGAAGATAAAGAAAATAATTTTTTAAAAAAAAATTGCGGATTCAGTAAGGTTTTGTTATTTTGAAATGTAATTAAATATAAGGGGAACTGCTGTGAAGTATATATTATTTATTTTTATGATAACAATCTCCCTTTCCGCCCAGTACGAATGGAGCACTCCAGTTCAGTTGTCTGAAGACGGGAACTATCCTGTAACGACTAACTCAAGTCCTGCAATTACTGTCGATAACAACGGAGTAATTTACGCATTCTGGGTAAGAGGCATCGAAACCGCCGATCCTTACCAGTGGAATGATCATATTGAATTCAGAAAATCCTATGACGGCGGGTTGACATGGACAGAAACAGAAAATATTACGCCTGAAAATACTGAAAGCAGATTGTATAGGATAAATGCTGCGTGCGATACACAGAACAATATACATATTATATATAAAGCAGAAAGCACAATGACATATTATAAAAAATACAACGGAATCGGATGGAGTAATCAGGCAGAAGTTTATTATTGTAATAATGGTACAGGTTTGAAATTAAAAATAGATTCTAAAGATAGAATTTATGCAATAATGTGGAGCCCTACCCAGACATATTATGCCTATCATGATGCTTCAGATCCGATCATGTCAAACTGGACAGTTGCTTGTATAAGCGCTTATGAAAATATGTATATGAAAGATTTTACATTCGATGCTGACGATAATATACACGCCGTGGGTTCATATTATTCACTTGAATTAAGCAGCTACAGACCTTTTTATATGAAATACGACAGGAACAGAGAAAGATGGGGAACCATGCATTTAATGGATTATATTAGTGAGTATTCACAAGCTACGGCAATAGTTTTAACAAATGAAAATATTTTACAGGCAATTATTACATATGGAGATAATTCAGGTTATGACAATACTAATTATTTATATGAATTTTCTCCCTCTGACAGCATTTGGCAAAATAAAGATGTTATCAACAGTAATACTAATGTCGCAAAGCAAATGATAATTGATCAATGGGGAAGATTGCACATTTTTGAAACTATACCTTATGAGTGTTTGCTATACACATACCGAAAGGATAGTTTATGGGAAGCAGAATCAATAATAAGCACTGACTCAATATTTAATTTTAGCTCACCGTATATTGCCTTTGATAAAACTGATAAATTCTATACTGTATATAGAAAAACGAGGATGGAAGATAACTATAATTATATTTATTTTCAATCCAGGCAGGCAGAGGCAGGAATAGAAAATTCTGAACTGACCTTACCAGTCACTGCGACACTCTATCAAAATTATCCGAACCCTTTTAATAACGAAACTGAGATTTCATTTTACTTAGAAGAAACCGCTGAAATTGAGCTTATTGTTTATAATTCCAAAGGTGAACAGGTTGAATCAGTGATAAAGCAAAAAATGAGCAAGGGTGTTCATAGTATAAATTATTGTGCTTCAAAACTCAACTCGGGAGTATATTATTACCAGCTTACCGTTAACGGGAAGATCGTCCAAACAAAATCCATGTTGTATTTAAAGTGAGGTGTTCAAAATGGAAAAAATAATCTTAATCATCCTACTATTCTTAATCTCCCTTTCCGCTCAATACGAATGGAGCACTCCAGTTCAGCTTTCAGAGCAGGGAATTTATCCTGATTCAACATTTTCCCGTCCAGCGATTACGGCAGATAGCAATGGGATACTACATGCGTTTTGGATTAAAGGAATACAGATCGGGAGTGACCTCCGCTGGTATTCTCAAATCGAATACAGAAAATCATACGATGACGGTATCTCCTGGAGCGCAACAGAGAATCTAACACCGGATTATACTACCGAAAGAATTTATGATATTGAGGCTTTATGCGATTCAGAAAACAATATTCATCTAATATACAATCAGACTGTAACTGGTAGTGAATACAGCAGAATATTACATAAAAGATTTTATAATGGTACATGGCTAGAGTCCATTCAAGTGTATCAGTATTATACAGCTGCATTAAGAACTGGTATTGACAAAAGAGACAGATTGTATGTAACATGGTTTTTAGGACCAGCTGATACAGGTACTGCATATTATTCTTTTTGTGATGTTCTAACTGATACAATAAGCTGGAATCCGGCAAAAGCGATTTCGTCTGATAAGCAATACGGAATAAGATCATTTCCGATATTTGATGGCAATGATAATCTGTATTGTGCAGGAAATGATAAAGAAAACTATTATCCATTTTTGTTCAAATATGATCCTCTGGTGGATACTTGGGATTACGAAAATATACTTTCACAAAGAGCGGTAGGTACAGCTTTGGTGCTTTCAAGTACCAATAAGCTTAATGTCGGCATTTTAATAGGCCCTACAATAGATGAGAATCAAAATTATATAACAAATAGAGAAATAGATGGCAATTTATGGTCAGAGCTAGAGTACATCAATGACAATAATGATGTTGATAAAGAAATGTTTATAGACAAAAATGACAACTTTCATTTGTTTGAAACTCATTTTGGAGAAAATGTCAGTTTGATTTATACATTTTTCAAAGATACAGGTGATTTACTCACAGAAATAATACAGGAAGAACCTGGATTCAGCTACGGCAGTTTTGATGTTGATTTTAATCGTAACGATAAATTTTATTTTATTAATTCGCGTGGAGATAAAGTGACCAACAATGGAGCGGTTTTCTTTAAGTCAAAGCAGATTGAAGTTGGCATTGATAATAATGATACGCATATTAATGATTTTATGCTTTATCAAAATTATCCGAACCCTTTTAATAATGAAACTGTGATTTCATTTTCAATTCCTGAGGCATCTGAAATACAGTTGAATATTTATAACATTAAAGGCGAGACCGTTGATAAACTGATCAGCAAGAA
>DFZN01000053.1 GCA_002382735.1 bacterium UBP11_UBA4055 | reverse complement strand
ATCCGGGGGATTAGCTCAGTTGGCTAGAGCATCAGGCTGGCAGTCTGAGGGTCATGGGTTCGAGTCCCATATTCTCCACAATGATCCTGCATACAATGCAGGATCATTTATTTAAAATTGTTCTTAACTATCGGGATATTTTTTCCTATATTTAGAACTTCAGAATAATTCATGAGGTAATAATATGAAACCCGTCGAAAAAGAAGCTGTAAACACTATTAGAGCTTTGAGCATAGACGCTATCGAGAAAGCTAATTCGGGTCACCCCGGACTTCCTTTGGGAGCTGCGCCGATGACCTATAAACTGTGGGCGGAACATCTGAAATTCAATCCTGAACAGCCCGGCTGGATCGACAGGGACAGGTTTGTTATGTCTGCAGGTCACGGAAGCAGCCTCCTGTACAGCATACTCCATCTTTTCGGGTACGGCGTGAGCATGAAGGACATCGAGTCATTCAGGCAGTGGGGAAGCAGAACGCCCGGACATCCTGAATTTAAGCATACTCCGGGAGTGGAGACTACGACAGGCCCGCTCGGTCAGGGTGTCGCGAACGCCGTCGGTATGGCAATAGCCGAGCATATCCTTTCGAAGAAGTTCAACCGTAAAGGTCATGAGCTTATCGATCACTATACATACTGCTTTCACGGGGACGGCTGTCTGATGGAAGGTATAAGTGCCGAAGCCTGTGCTATAGCGGGTTATCTGAAGCTGGGAAAACTTATAATGCTGTATGATTCAAACGATATTTCGCTCGACGGACCCACATCGCTGACTTTCACAGAGGATATTAAAAAACGATTTGAAAGCTGCGGCTGGCATGTTCAGACGGTAAAAGACGGCGACGATGACCTTGACGGGATAGGCAAAGCGATCGAAACGGCAAAGAAAGAAAAGAGTAAACCTTCTATTATAATAGTAAAAACCACGATCGGCTACGGATCGCCGAACAAGGGAGGCACGGAAAAGGCGCACGGAGCTCCTCTGGGTGAAAAGGAGACCGAACTGACAAAAGAATTTCTCGGCATGGACCCTAAAAAGAAATTCTATATAAGCAAAAAATCGAAGGACCATTTCTCAAAACTTGCGGAAAGATCCAAAGCCGGATGGGAAAAATGGGAAAAGATCAGAAAGAGTTACGAAAAGAAATATCCCGACCTGTATAAAGAATTGCTTGAGTTCGAAGGGCTGAAAGTTCCGCTCAGCATCAACAAGATTATTCCTGAATTCAAGGCTGGCGAAAAACTGGCTACGAGAGTATCGAACCATAATGTGATGGCCGCGCTCGGGCAGAGCATCGGATGGCTTGTGAGCCTGGATGCCGACCTGAGCTGCTCGACGAAGGCCTTTTTAAAGGGTGCGGGCTATTTTGACGCGACCATTCAGGACGGAAGGAACATCAGGGTCGGCGTAAGGGAGCACGCGATGGCCGCGATAGCGAACGGCATATCCTGCCACGGCGGCTTAAGGCCGACGACCGGTACTTTCTTTTCGTTCGTGGACTATATGCGTCCGTCTGTCAGGCTAGCCGCGCTTATGGGTATAGATCCGGTCTTCATCTACACGCACGATTCGGTCGCGGTCGGCGAGGACGGTCCCACGCATCAGCCGGTAGAACAGCTTATGTCCGTCAGGATCATCCCCGGCCTTGTGACGATCAGGCCCGGCGATGCGAACGAGGTCTCTGAAGCATGGAAATACATGCTGAAGAATAAGGGCAATCCGTATGTGCTCGTTCTTTCCAGGCAGGATATCGAGACGCTTGACCGTAAGAAATACGCAAAAGCCGACGGTCTCGCAAAAGGTGCGTATATTCTGTCGGATGTGAAAAAGCCCGATGTCATTCTGATAGCTACGGGTTCGGAAGTAAATCTTTCGCTCAAAGTTCAGGACGAACTTAAGAAGAAAAAGATCGCCGCTAGGGTAGTAAGCATGCCTTCGTTCGAAATATTCGAAAAGCAGGACCGGAAATATAAAGATCAGGTGCTTCCGGAAGGCGTGAAAAAAGTTTCCGTCGAGGCGGGATCGACTTTCGGATGGCAGAAATATACAGGCTCGGACGGTCTGAACATCGGAATTGATAAGTTCGGCTCATCGGCTCCGGGAAATGTAGTTATGGATAAATACGGCTTCAATGCTGAGGAAATTACGAAAAAAGTCGTAAACTTTCTTAAGAAATAGAAGTTCAAGAAACGCTGCACCCGTAGTTCAACTGGATAGAATACAAGACTCCGGATCTTGCGGTTGCCGGTTCGAACCCGGCCGGGTGCACAAAATATTATCGGAGAAATAATGTCGGAAACACTTAACGCGCTCATTCTCGGTTTAATTCAGGGGCTTACGGAATTCTTGCCTGTTTCATCGTCCGGTCATCTCGCGATACTTCACGAAGTACTCGGTTTTGAGACAGAATCGAACATTTTCTTTGATGTGATACTTCACCTGGGAACTCTGCTTGCGGTGGTTTTTTTCTACAGGAACAGGATCGCCGATATCATAAGGGGAGGGATCTTCGGCATCAGAAGTCTGATCTCAGGTAAAGGGATGAAAGCGTCATTCTTCACTACCCCCGATTCAAAGCTGTTCTCACTTATAATCATCGGAAGCGTTCCTACAGCGGTCATCGGCCTTACTTTCAAGGATTTCTTTGAAGGGCTTGCAGATAATCTTTTATATGTCGGATTTGCCCTACTAACAACTGCAGTACTTCTCGTGCTTTTCGAACTTAAAAAGAACGCGGAGAAGAAGATCACCGACATGAGCGTTATTGATTCGTTTATAATCGGGATCGTTCAGGGAATAGCCATAATTCCGGGCATTTCGAGGTCAGGCTCGACCATTGCAACGGGAAAACTTCTCGGTATCGACAAAGAAACAGCCGCAAATTATTCATTTCTGCTCTCTCTGCCTGCCATAACGGGAGCTTTTCTCCTTCAGTTCAAGGATGCGGTCGAAGAAGGTTTCAATTTCCACAGCTATATACTAATAGGTTTCGCAGCGGCTGTGATCGCAGGATATTTCAGCCTCAAACTTCTGATTTGGATGATCAAAAGATCCAATATGTACTATTTTGCCGGATACTGCGCTGTACTGGCCGTCTTCGCGATGATGTGGTAGAAAAATTTGTATTGACTTAACTTGCAAAATTATATTATATTACTGTTTGCGATATTCAGCGGTCAGAATTGCATTCTTAATTTAAGTCGAGGCAGATTATGATTCATTTTAAGATTTCAGCGTTTGTATTGTTCCTTACATTCTCAAATCTTTTTTCTCAAAGCGCGAATATAATCCTTTCGACGGACTCAATAAATGTGACGGCGGTATATGGAACAACAGTTTCTGATTCATTTTACATAGCTAATATCGGCGACGCTGATCTGAACTACAGCTTATTTGACTTTGCCGGTCTGGGGCTTGCGCTTGGTATGCTGCATGAAAATGATTTCTCTATTTTTCC
>DFZN01000044.1 GCA_002382735.1 bacterium UBP11_UBA4055 | reverse complement strand
TTAAGTTTTAGCAGTCGTGATCGTGGCTGCACGGGCTGCCTGATGAAGTCAGCTCTTTTTTTAGATAGGACGAAACCAGAAGCTCAGGTTCCAGGTAATCTATTCCTGTGAAGACTTCAATATTATTCTCTGCGAAAAGACTCATAGCTTTCTGACCCATTCCACCCGCTATCACCGTACTTACACCCATATCCGCAAGAAATTTAGGATAAAGTCCCGGAACATGTTCGGGAGGAGTAACGAATTCGTTTTTCAAAATTGAATTGCCATCAACTTCGATGATCGCGAATTTCTCGCAGTGTCCGAAGTGCTCACACAGTTTACCGTTCTCAGTAGGTATCGCAAATAATTTTCCCATTTTCCACCTCTTATTCATAACAATTTAGTTTGAAGTTCATTATAAAAGGAGAAGGGGCGTCAAAGAACGCCCCGTCCTTTTATTCGTCTTTCGTTTCCGAAAGTCTTTTTTCAAGAGCCGACATCTGATCCTTTAGAACCCTGATCTCGTTCTCGAGAAGTGTTTTTTCGGACACATCGGGATATGCGGGTGAAAAACCCCTTCCATATCCGCGGCCGTAACCTCCGCCAAAACCTCTGCCGTAGCCGCGTCCGTTTCCTCTTCCTCGTCCGCCGCCTGCAGTAAAACCGGGTTCGTCATAGCCCCCGCAATATCCAAGTGCTCTTCCGGTCATTGGTCCGGCTCCGTTAGGTCCGGTTCTGTCTCCTCTAGGCATGTTTACCTCCTTTTTCCGCAACATCTTCCGTGCCCGAATCCACCCGCGAGGTTCATCAGTTCGCCCGAACCGCAGGAAGGGCATCGTCTGATGTCATCTTCTATATTAATATTGAACATATGTCCGCAATTTCTGCATTTGATAAGATTCTGTCTGAAATGTATGTTACCTCCGTCGATCACGAGCATTTTTCCGTTCACCAGCATCTCGCATATCTTTTTTCTCGCGGTTTCGATCAGTCTTGTAAATGTAGGCCTTGATATCTCCATTTCGTCTGCCGCTTCCTCCTGGCTCATTCCCTCAAAATCCGAAAGTCTGAGGGCCTCGTACTCATCAAGAGACAGAACAACTTTATCCATGACCCTTCCGGGTATTCCTACAGCTTTGAACTGCGTGAACACGGGCGGTTCTTTTATAAGTCTGTTCTTTTGAGGTCTCGGCATAATGTACTCCTTTTAACCGTTCAACAGGCAATATAATGAACAAATGTTCAAAACGCAAGTATTATTTTTTAAAATTTAAAGGACTCTCAGAACAAGGCCTTTGAGATATTCGGTCTCGGGTACGGACACGCTTACGGGGTGATCGGGAGCCTGATGCATCTGTTCAATTATACGGACAGTTCTTTTTGCGTCTTTGGCTGAGTAGGCTGTCATTTCCTTGAACATATCCATTGTGAAATTTCCCGAGCAGGAGAATGTGAAAAGGTATCCGCCGGGCTTAAGAAGTTTCATCGTGTTGAAATTTAAGTCTTTATAAGCTCTTAACGCCCTTATCTCGTCCTTTTTGCGGGGCATGAGCTTGGGAGGGTCAAGAATGATGATATCGTACTGTTTACCGGCTCTGTACAGTTCGCGGATATATTCGAAGCAGTCTTTCTCGACCGTCTCGGGAGCCGCAAAACCGTTGAGCCCAAAATTCGCTCCGGCCCCGCGCAAGGACCCGGCGGATGAATCGCAGAGGCACACCTCTGCGCCCGATGCGGCAGCCGTCAGCCCGAAACCGCCCGTGAAGCAGAAGAGATCGAGAACGGAATCACCGGGTTTAACATATTTTCTCAAAATCATCCTGTTGGTCCTCTGATCCGTATAGAATCCCGTTTTCTGTGATGTTATGTCAACAAGGTATTTTATTCCGTTCTCGACTACTTCTATCCGTTCGGGCAGGCTGCCGAACAGTGCGCCGGCAGAATCCTTCAGTCCCTCCATCCGCCTGCCGTCCCCGTCGCTTTTCTCATATATGCAATTCACTTCCGGTAAAAGCCCCTTGAGTACTTCGGCTATTATCCCTTTATCTCTGTCCATTCCGGATGTGTGGGACTGGAGCACAAGTGTGCCGGCGAATCTGTCAACTATCAGCCCGGGCAGAAAGTCCCCTTCGGAGAATATGAGCCTGACCGCGTTCGTTTCATCATCGGTCATATTTTCTCTCAAATTCAGAGCATCAGAGATCTTATTCCTGTACCATTCCCGATCGACTTTTACATTTTCATCCCATTCGAGCAGCCTGATCAGAATTCCGGATGTGGGGTTGTAATGCCCGTAAGCTATGAACTTTCCGTCATGGGCGCATACTTTTACTGTCTCTCCGGGACTTATACAGCTGTCAAGTTTCTCCACGGCTCCCGAAAAAATGTACGAATGCCTGTTCAGCGGCTGTTTTTCCTTTCCCTTTTTCAGTATTGCGGTCTTCATTTACATCCCTTTAATTTGAAGGCAAAATAATCCCCTGAGCAGAAGAAAGCAAGAACAATGATAAATAAATCTTAAAATTTAAGTTGGTCTCGGCATTTTGTCCAGCTTTTCGGGTATTTTCCATTATGCCGGCGCTTTTGTTTTTTCATTCCCTTAATTATTTTGACCATCTGTTTGACCGCTTTTCCCCTGTGGCTGATCTTATTTTTGTCTTCGATCGACATCTCGGCAAGTGTAATATCGTATCCGTCAGGCATGAATATAGGGTCGTACCCGAAGCCTTTTACACCTCTCGGCTCCTTTATGATCCTTCCCTTCAGCACGCCGTCCGCTGTTTTTAGAATACCGTCGCCGTAGAGAGTGATCACGCACCTGAACTCAGCGTTTCTCTTCTCTTCGGGTACTCCCCCGAGTTCTTTCAGCATCTTTCTGTTGTTGTCGTCATAAGTACAGCCTTCTCCCGCCCATCTCGCAGAATAAACGCCGGGTTCTCCGTTAAGGTATTCTACCTCGAGCCCCGTATCGTCTGCAAGGGTCATTATTCCGGAATGTTCGTATATCTCCCTGGCTTTCTTTAGTGAATTATGATCGAGAGTGTCTCCATCCTCGATAACATCCGGAAGGTCAGGATTATCGTTCAAAGAGAGTATTTCAAATCCGCAGCCTTCGAGGGCTTTTGTTATCTCTACGATCTTGTTTTTGTTATGTGTAGCGAGAAGAATTTTCATTTTATGATCCGCCATTTTTATTAACAGCCAAAAATAAACATAAATTCTCATAAACTCTAATGTTTTTTTATTAAAATATCGATTAAACCACTTGAAGAACCGCCCAGATTTGTTTAAATTTCATGAAGAAGAATTAATGGAGATCCAATGGACATATCCGATTATATTAAGCCGGAACTTATTGAAATTATTTCAGGACATCACACAAAAGATGAAGTTTTGAACCAGATAGCCGAGCTCGTGCTGAGAAGTACCGGCCCCGGAGTTCACTCCAAGACCGAGATATTGAGAAAGCTGAGGGACAGGGAAGAGCTGGGCAGCACAGGGTTCGGCAACAACATAGCCATACCGCATTGCGCGCTTTCTAACATTGACGAGTTCATAATCGGTATAATAATTTATCCCGACGGCGCAGAGTTCGAGGCTATGGACAGCAAACCTGTAAAGTTTCTGGTCTTCATTATTGCTCCTGAAAAAAAGAGGAACCAGCATATCCGTTTCCTGTCGCAGGTTTCAGGCACTTTAAGACAGCCCGGTGCGATGGATGATATAAGTTCTCAGCTCAACTCGATAGCCGTAAGGGAGAGATTTCTGAAATACGCTCTGCCGGCCGGTAAGGATAAAAAGCAGAAAGAAGAATATTCCATGCTGAGGATATTCTGCCAGGTCGAAAAGAAATTCCATGAGATAATGGATATACTTTCAGAACTAAAGGACAGGGATATTTCTATAATAGAGGGAACAGACGCAAAGAAGTTCATGAAAGAGAGTGCTTTCTTCGGGAAAATATGGTCGGATAAAAGCACGAAGTTCCATAAGATCCTGATCGTCGTTCTGCCGACCGAAAAAGCTAACGATACGATAAGGAAACTTGATCATATAGTGGGAGCACTGCCTGAAAGAAGGGGGATAATGATAATAATGCAGAAGATTGAATTTATAAGCGGATATTTGAATGACTGATCTGCCGTCCGGCCAGGAAAATAAGGCTTACGGTCCCTCAGTTCTTTATATGGGTATAGACGGAGGCGGAACAAAAACCAATATCAGCATACTCGATAAAGAGGGCAGAATCGTGTTTTCAGGCGGCTACGGACCTTCAAACCTTCTCAATGGTGACGAATTCGAGGACAATGTTCTATTCATGTTCAGAGACGCATTCTTAAACCTGAAAGACAGGTTAAGGATCAAAACCGTAATTAATATCACTGCAGGTTTTGCCGGAACCTCTTCAGACGATTATGAGACAAGGTTCAGAAATGTTTTTAAAAAAGCCTCGCTGGGATATGATATTTCAATAGATTATCTGATCATAAATTCTGATGCACTTCTGACCCTCAATGTATATTTCGCCGAAAAACCGGGGCTCCTGCTCGTATCGGGAACGGGAAGTATATGCTATGGAAAAGATCAGAACGGAGATCTTTTCAGGACAGGAGGGTTCGGATATCTGATCGATGACGCCGGCTCGGGATTCTGGTTCGGAAAAGAGGCTGTTAAAGCAGCGCTCAGATCGCATTATCATTACGGACACGGATCTGTTCTTGAAGAAATGGTCAGAGAGCATTTCGGTATTCAGAGTACGGAAGATGTTTTCGATATAATTTACAAAGGAGATCCGAAATCGGTTATTTCTTCCGCATCCGAGCTGGTTTTTACGGCTGCCGAAAACGGATGTAAAGTTGCCGGCGGGATAGTTGAGAGGGGAGCCGCCGAGCTTATCGAACTTGTAAGGAACTGTTCGGAACATATCGGCAGAAAAGCTCCTTTCGTAGTACTTCACGGCTCTGTATTCAGACAGGAAAAACTGGTTGGCCTGATAAAAAAAGATCTTATTAACGATATGAACATTTATATCAGCGACAAAAGAATCGATCTTGAAGCGGCCAATTCAATGCTGGATCAGAACGATCTGTAATTATCAAAAAGATCTCTTAATATATCAATAACACCGAAAGTTTCAGTTCTTTCGCTTATGTACAGGCTTTTATTATTCAATGAAGCCCTGAGAGATTCTCTCTGTTTTGACTTTTCAAGCAGACCTATAGTCACAGGGTCTGCGTTTCCCGGCATGTATGAAATATCTGATTTCTTAAGCCATTCAAGATCGTTTAAAGAATCAGCCACGGAAACAAAAACTCCGCTGCCCTTGCCGAAATATTCTATCCCGTTGAATTTGTCCCTCTTTGCGGGTATAATGTCCACAGCGACGCTCGAACGGGTAACTCTTGCGAAATCGATGTATTTAAGCTCAATGCTTATCTTCTGAAAAAATTCTTCAAGACTGTATTCATATTTCGTGAACATACTTATGGTGGAGAGTCTTCTTGCGAACTTATAGATCTCGGGATAATCACAGTCGATCAGAGTATTTTCGAGGGCTTTGATCTGCTCAACGATGGACTCGGGAACGATCACTTCCTCCTTTTCCATATCTTCAGAGATCACACAGCCTGTTTCCAGTACTGCCCCGTCAAAAAGGGAGGCAAGATCACCCAGTTTCCGCTTTACGAACGGAAGGTCATTCCCGGTACAGATATAAAGTTTTATGTCATCAGGTTTTGATTCAATTACTTCCCTGAGCTCTTTTTCCGAGCCTTCGGAAAGAAATTCTTTATTGGTGATGAGAGTTCCGTGAAGGTCGATACCGACATGAAATATTTTTGAAGCCATTTAACCGCATCCGTTTTTTGCATAAATTTAGCCAAAAACAATTATTTCTGCAAGTTAATTGTAGCGCTTGATAGATTAAGATTAATTACATATATTTAGGGTCGGTATATAATGAGGAGGATCGCAGCATTGAACATCAAAGCCGTAACTGTAGATTTCTGGGACACGATAGTGCCTTATCCTTTCACGGAAGAGATATTTCAGGAAAGAGTGGAGCATTCATCGCGTATATTTGGGAAATATGATTTAACTTTAGATACTTCTGAAAAACTGATGAGGTCGATCTACGATCACTTTGAAGATATATGGCACAATCAGAGAAAGACACCGACTACTCCCGACATGTTCAGGCATATCGAAAAACTTACAGGTATTGCATTTGACGAACGGGATTTTTCCGAACTTGTAAGTTTTAACGAAAGCTTAATTACCGAGAAATATTTTGATCTAAGTGCAGATATTGCTGATTCGATCAGGAAATTATCGGAAAAATATAAGATAATAATAATATCTGATACGGGTTTCGAGCCGGGAAGAGAGCTGAGAAAGGCTCTGGATAAGAATGATCTGCTTGATCGTTTTCATTACGGCGTGTTCTCCGACGAGACCGGTTATTCAAAACCTGATGAGAGGGCTTTCAGGCTCGCTTCTGAGAAAGCCGGCCGCAGGACTGACGAGATGGTGCACATAGGGGACAGGGAGGATAAGGATATTCTCGGAGCAAGATCGTCAGGAATGCACTCGATACTTTTTACGGGCTTCCGGAACGATGACAGGGAGTTAACCACCGCAGATTTCACGGCAAACAACTGGCAGGAAGTTACTGAGTTAATATTCGGGGCGGCAGACGATGCCTTTTAGAAAACTTAAGAGTTTTATGTCTTCGATCCTGCAGCGGATCCCTGAGAATACCAGACCAATAATAGTTACTCTAATTCTCAGTATGGCTGCAGCTCTTTCGGCTGTAGTGTTCATGTTCACGGTAAAAAAAATATTCGCGCTTACTTATCTTCGGTTCGCGGAGGAATCTAAGATATATTTTGTTGTCGCCAGTTTTTTAATGATATCGGTCACTTCACTGATCGTGGGTTTTTTGTTATTCGTATTGAGCCCGGAAGCGGCCGGAAGCGGGATACCTCAGGTCAAGTCTTCATACTGGAAACAAATGGGAAATATTAAGATCAGACCAGCGATCATCAAATTCATTGCCGGTGCCCTAAGCATAGGCGGAGGAAACAGTCTTGGAAGGGAGGGACCTTCAGTTTTTATCGGAAGCAGTATTGCGACGAATTTGGATGGATTACTCGGAGGCTCTCCAAGAAATAAAAGAGCCGCCAACCTGATAGGCGCATCAGCAGGTCTTGCAGCCGCTTTCAATACACCTCTTGCCGCTATAAGTTTTGTGATTGAGGAGATAGTCGGTGATCTGAACAACAGATATCTGGGCAGGGTAGTGCTATCTTCGGTCGTCGGCGCGTTCGTCGTGTATGCCACGCTGGGAAGGCAGCCGGCATTCTCGCTGCCCTCTATCGAGAATATAAGCTGGTTCCATTATGCTGTCGTACCATTTGTTGCCGCCGCATCATCATATCTTGCGTCAATGTATCAGAAATTCACCCTTCAATACCGCTACAAATTAAAAAGGCAGAAAAGAATTCCCGGATGGCTGCTTCCGCTGTTCGGCGGTCTGATCACATGGATAATAGGGATCACGGTGTATCTGGCAACTGATAAAATTGGTGTATTCGGGCTCGGATATCAGGATCTTTCCGAAGCAATGAGCAACAGGATAGGCTGGCAGGTAGCAGGAATCCTTCTTGCGGGAAAACTGCTCGCAACATGGGGAAGCTACAGTTTCGGCGGCTGTGGAGGAATATTCGCGCCATCACTTTTTATCGGAGCTTTCTGCGGATTCTTTATCGCAGGGATAGCTGACATCTGGTTGCCGTTGACCACTGCCGACCATATTGTACTTGCAGCAGTCGGAATGAGTGCATATCTCGGGGGCCTGCTTCATGCGCCTCTGACATCCGTTCTCATAGTTTTCGAAATGACACACCAGTTCGAGCTTGTTCCCGCTCTAATGATCGGAATAATAATAAGTCAGGCGGTTGCGAAAAAGTTCTCAGGAATGAACTTCTATGAAGCTCTGCTTATTCAGGACGGGCACGAATTCCACAAAATTAAACCTCCTGTTGACCTTCAGGGCTGGCAGAATCTTCCGATATCGGTAATTATGAATCCGAAGGTCGCTTATGTTCCCGGATTGAGTCTTTCAGATGTCGAAAACAGCCTAGAATCGCATCCTTACAAAGCATTCCCGCTGATTATTGACGGCAGACTTGAAGGGATCATGGGCAGAATAGAAATGCAGAATTCCTTAAAAGATAAAGTAATGCCACCTGTACACAAGGCCGGTATATGCTATTCAGACGAAAGCCTTAAAGACATCGGCAACAGGTTCATAGAGTACGACATTTATGTCCTTACGGTTCTGGAAAGGCAGCCGGAAAATATCGTCGGGATAGTTACTCTACGCGACCTCATCAGAGCTCAAGGCGCGGTTCAATCTTAAATTTCATGCAGAGAAAATGAGAGAAATTCTGAGAAATATTTTATAGATTTAACTTGAATTGGCAGGAAGTAGAAATTATATTCATTGAAGGCACAATTTTTAAAGGAAAGTGATTTATGACAGATATTTTTGAGCGACTTGTTCAACACCGTAGGGAGCTGCATAAGATACCTGAAACAGCCTTCAGCGAATTTAAAACGGGAGATTACTTACGGGAAGTTATTTCCGGCTTAAGTTCGTTCAGAATAGAAAATATGGCAAGAACGGGTCTTATTGCCGTATATGAGTATGGCGGTCAGGATGATTTTATCGCGTTCAGAACTGATATTGACGGATTGAAAATAAGAGAGGAAACAGGCTTGGATTTCGCCTCCGTACATGAAGGATTCATGCACGCCTGCGGTCACGACCTTCACATGAGCATCATGCTTACCTTCGCCGAGTATATTGAGCGTTCGAAGCCGAAGAAAAATATTCTTCTGATATTCCAGCCTGCTGAAGAAGGTTTCGGAGGCGGAGAGATGATGGTGAAAGAGGGATTGTTCGAAAAATACAGAACAACTGAAGCCTATGCTGTTCATAATACTGTCGAATTCCCGGTCGGGACTGTTGCTCTCAACGACGGCAAGATGTTCGCAGGGACGATAGAGTTCGAATACAATCTTTCCGGAAAAGGAGGCCATGCGGCAGTACCTCATCAGAATAACGACCTCGTGACAGCCTCCACTTTTCTTGTCAATCTTGTCAATACCATCGAACCGAGATTTCTTGATCCATTAAAAGAAAATGTTATTTCAATAGGCATGATCCATGCAGGAGAAGCGGCTAACATTCTTCCCTCATCTGCAATTATTAAAGGTACTGCGAGGTCTTATTATGAAGACGATCTGGCAAGAATAAAAGAGAAACTCAAAGACGCGGGTAATTCAGTATCTATCGCTTTCGGGATAAAAGCAAAACTGATCATACACAGCGAATATATTCCTGCAATAAATCATAAGAGTATAGCCGAAAAAGTAAAAAGGACGGATTTCGGAAAAGGGATTACGGTTACGGATTGCGAAAAGAAGATGACAGGAGAAGATTTCGGGTTCATGATCCGAAAAATTCCGGGAGCAATCGCGTGGCTGGGCGCAGGGAATGATGTCAATACATCTTTCGGTCTTCATCATCAGTCGTACAATCCGGATGAGAAAGCCATGATGGTTGGATTTTTATATTTCAGCAAATTACTTGAGAACTTCAATTCAAAAACGGAGTCAATAAATGGAAGACCTTAACATCCCAAAACAGAAGAAGGAAGTCGAGATCGCCTTCAAGGACGGAGGATTTATAAAGAAAACGAACATGATACTTTTCCTGAACCTTTTTTCAGCTCATCATACGGGGGAGGAAACAGTTCTTGATGTATTGAACGACAAAGCCCAGTTCATCCCGGCGATGGTCATGAACGGCGATCAGAAATTCGCTATTCTGAATATAGATTCAATATTCTACATATCAGAGATTGAGGAGGTTGAGGAGAATCCCGATAAAGAAAGTCTTTGCATCCAGTTCATAACGGGAGAGAAAATAAATTTTACAATACACGAGGACCTTCCGGGCAACAGGTCCAGAGCTATAGATTTTCTCAACACTGAAAGGAATTTTCTGACCTTTATGAAGGACAGTAAAAAAGTATATATCAACAAGAACAAGATCAATAAAGTGGAGATTGTATGAGCAATATAGAGAAAATACTTAACATGATGGTCTCCAAAGGGGCTGACAGCACTGTGATCAAATCCGGAGAGCTGCCTTATATGGTGATCGGCGGGCAAAATAAAGTATTCTCGCAGACAGTATTCGGTCCGGGCGAACTGAAAACCATGAATAATGAGTGCGATGACTTTTTCGGTAAAGCCGGAAATTTCAAATTCGGCGGAAAATCGATCAAAGTCGCGAGGTCGGAAAGTTCGATAGTTTTTGAGATATATGTACCCGGATCGTCCAATAAGAATGAAGTGGCCGGTGCCTCAAGAACACAAACGGAGCAGTCAGGCGGAAATGTTGTTATTGATGATATGCTCAGGTACATGATTGAGAACGGCGCATCCGACCTTCACATAAGTAGCGGAGCGAGACCGATGCTGAGGCTTGACGGAGAGATGGTAGAACTTGAAGATTTTCCTGTACTGACAGAAGACGACATGTGGCCGATAATCAATTATATTACTCCTCAAAAGAACATTGAAGAATTCAAAGCCACAAATGACACTGATTACGCCTATGAAATAGAAGGCCTCTGCCGTTTCAGATCGAACATATTCAGAGACCACAGAGGCATCGGGGGAGTATTCAGACAGATCCCTTTCAAGATCCTGCCGCCTGAAGTCTTAGGCATACCAAAGCACATTATTGAGCTCTGCTCACTTCCAAAAGGACTGATCCTGGTAACAGGACCGACGGGCTCGGGAAAATCAACCACTCTTGCCTCTCTTGTGGACTATGTGAACAGGACTACAAAAAAACATATTATAACTATCGAGGATCCGGTCGAGTTCGTTCACCAGAACAAAGCTTGTCTGGTTAATCAGAGAGAGGTTGGTCTGCATACCCAGTCATTTAAAAGAGCTCTGAGAGCTGCATTGAGGGAAGATCCTGATGTGATCCTGGTTGGAGAGATGCGAGACCTTGAAACTATATCTATAGCTATAGAAATGGCGGAAACAGGACATCTTGTCTTCGGTACGCTCCACACGAATACTGCGGTGGGTACTGTTGACAGGATTATCGATCAGTATCCTTCAAACCAGCAGAACCAGATAAGGGCCATGCTCGCAGATTCTCTTGTAGGCGTACTCTCGCAGATGCTTTGTAAAAAACATGAAGGCGGCAGGGTTGCTGTGTATGAAACACTGATAGTTACTTCAGCTGTATCGAACCTGATAAGGGAAAGCAAAAATTTCCAGATACCTTCAATAATGGAGGTCGGTAAATCTCAGGGACAGAGATTGTTGAACGAATCATTTATAGAATTGATCAAAAAAGAGGTGATAACTGTAGAAGAAGCTTTATCCAAGGCTATTGACAGAAATGAGCTCATCCACGCCCTTCAGAATAAAAATATGCTTTCCGGAGTACAGATAGATTAGAAAGATTTCTTGTTTTTGGCGTTCTTCGCGAAATATAACAATCCGCCTATGCCGCTGACGAGCAGTGAGATGGTTATTGTGAGGAAATCGACGGAAGCTGAAAGATTTTCATCTATGCTGAAGCTTTTCAGAATGATCACCCATGATATCGCGCTCAGTCCTATACCGTTCAGAGAGATAGGTATCATTTTAATAACATTTATTATAGAGAACATTGCGATAGCGTGAGGGTAAGTTAAACCTATTGAGAGGCTTTTGAATATAAAATAAAGAAAGAATCCGTCGAAGATCTTGAAGGCGAAGGATATCAGAAAAACTATGAACAGCCTGAAGGGTGATTCCGAATAACCTGAAAAATCCTTGAGATATAAAACTATATTTGAAGAAAATTTTTCAGGGATGTATGCTTCGATGATCTCGCAGAGAATATTGTTAAGAGACCTGTTTATGAGCACGAAAAGTATTACGGAAAGAGTGGCAAGAATTAGTATGCTTATACCGGTGTAATCAGAGCCAGAATCGATATTCAGAAATATTAACCCGGTCAATCCTATGGCCACAAGCGATATCAGTCCGATCAGCCTTTCAACAATTACTGACGAAACCGATATTTCTTTTGATCCTATTTCTTCCGCAGCGCCTATCACTCTTGCCACATCACCTCCTACTGAACCGGGAAGGAAGTTATTGAAGAACATACCTATAAAATATTCTCTAAGTGATGTCTTAAAAGTTAATTTTCTGTTTTTTAGCGATACTACATACTGCCATCTGAAAGCCGCCGCGAATACCGACAGGAGAAAGAAAATTACTGCAATGAAAAGATACTTAGGACTGGATCCTTTAATGATCTCGGTCAGGCTTTTAAAATCCACAAGATAATAGAACAGGTAGATTAGGAGAACGAACGATACAGCGATCCTCAGGTATTTGGAAATATTCTTTCTCATCAGTTCCTGTTAAGCAGTTTTTCAAGTTCGGCTTTCTGCTGAATATAATCCTTATCGTCAGGATTTAATTCCAAATATCTGTCTGCCGTTTCAAGCGCTTTTAGATAATTACCTGAAAGGTAGTAAATCTGGTAAAGAAGGTCTATCCCTTCCTTATCGTTCGGATATTTTTCAATAAAACTGTTCATTACCTGTGCGGCGAATTCCGAATCACCCCCCTGATAAGCCAGAACGGCGAACTCTTTGAAAAGTGAATTCTGGAGCTGGTTGTCTTTAATTTTATCGATCTTATCAAGTGCCGAGGCAGAAACCGAACTCAGCAATTCTTTCTCTTCAAGTTTTGCTAATCCGGCGTAGATCTCAAAATAGCGTTCGAACTTGCTTTTGCTGTCTGAAAGTTTTCCTATGTTCGCAATAACTTTCTCAAGTAACCCTGACGCCGATTTTCCGTATCCCCTTGAGATCAGATACATTAAAAACCTTGTCTGCTTTTTGTAGGTCATTGAACTGAGATCGATGCTGTTTATAAGTTTCAATCCGGTTTTTTCATCTCCCGTGTCGGAGTACATCCCTGCAATCTCAGCTACGACCATCTCGTTTGAATAAGGGATCACTTTAAACGGCATTATCTCCTCCATCTTATAGAGGAGGTATCTTTTTTTGTCATTAAGTGAAAAATCTTTAAATTCATTGTATGAATAATTCTTTTTCAGATCAAGGTCTGCGCTTACCGGCCTCGTATCTTCTTTCTCATTATCGTCGAAGTATATTGCCAGCTGCATGAAAGCACTTCTGTAATTCTGAAGCAGCCTCATTATATTATCATCGTAGTAAATGCCTGAGTCATTAAGATTTCTGTAAGCGGTCAGATACCTTCCCAGCACCCTTTCATAAACTACTTCAGGGTCGATGCCTTTGTCAGCTTTATAATCGACCACCCTGAAACAGAGACCGTCCATTCTCATCCACTCATCCAGACCGATAAAGTTCGAGCTTCCGACAGTAACGGCAAAATACACCGGTCTTTTCCAGTTCATCTGTGCATTGTATGCAATGATCTCGAGAACCATCTGGTCCTGTATCTTGATAAAACCTTCTTTCGATCCGCCGATATCTACCTGCATCGTAGGACCCAACTCCCATTCGACTATACTGCTCCCGCTGACCGAAGGTAACTGAAGTTTCTTTTTTTCGGGCCAGTATCTGCGCATGAATCCGTCAGATGTCATGAGATGCTGGTCAAAATATTCATCGATCTGCTTTTCATTGTACTTTACATACTCAGGCATTTTCTGCTTGAGCTGTCTGATATACCATCCGGTGTTCAAAAGAGAAAGATTGACTACCTGAACATCTGTCCTGATTCCTTCAACTTCCTGCAGATACCAGACAGGGAATGTGTCGTTATCGCCGTTGGTAAAAAGAATTCCGTTTTCATCGCAGCTTTCAAGTATATTCTTAGAGTAATCCCAGGCGACATAATTCCCGGATCTGTTCGAGAGAAAATAATTGGCATTCAATTCTAAAGCGGGAACGATAAGACCTAGTATCGCAACGGGTATTATAAGTTTCGAAAGGTTTTTCTCTTTCAGCGATTCAAGTATCGAGACAAGCCCCATTCCGATCCAGATGGCGAAAATGAAGAAAGAACCGACATAAAAATAATCTCTCTCCCTGGGCTGCATGTAATCCTGATTCTGATATATGACAAGCCCGATGCTCATTATGACAAAAAGAAATAACAGGGCAAGGGCTTTTTTCCAGTCCTTGAAGAAGTGATGAATAGATCCCCATAGTCCGGCAAGGAAAGGTATCGCATATAGTCCCTTAAGTGTAACTGTGTTGCTGAATTTATCTGCTGCTACACCTACGAACTGCCAGTTGAAGTACCTGATATACATTTCGACGATCTGGTATTTCCAGAAAAACGACCAGTGTCCGCCCCACGGATCGGACGGAGAACCTGCAGCTACACCTATTTTTTCAAGTGATTCAAGGTATTTTCTGTTCGGCTGCCCGAAGAACATCGTGACCGCATTCTTCAGCTGTTCTTCATCTCCGTACTGCTCTCTGTTCAGGTATGAGAGCATCCTTGTCCAGTTCGAAGGATCGTTCTCATTTATCGGCGGGTTAAGCCCCGCTCTTATATATATCATAATGTATGTTGAGTATCCCAGGATCAGAAGAAGAGGCATGATGAAAGCAAGTGATATGTCTTCTTTGTCTTTGAGATTATTGAAATAAATTGTAAGAGCCAGGAATATAAACAAAGAGTAAATTTTCCATTCAAGCGGAAAGGCAAAAAGCACCATTATCGAAATAATCACCCCTGATCCAGCTATGATCGCCGTTCTTTTATTATAATTCCACATTATAAATATACTTACGGGGAGGGTCAGGATATTTAGAAGGTGTACTCCCGTACCCAGACCGACAAGAAGCATGATAAGTAGAAGGTATTTTGAAGAGTCAGGATGTTCGTGCTTTTCGGTCCAGACGAGTGTCAGCCATAGAATTATTGAAGTGAAGAACATGCTTAGAGCATAAACCTCTGCTTCGACCGCATTGAACCAGAAAGTATAAGTAAAGGCAAAAGTCAGGGCTCCGACGGCAGAGCTGAAATGTACTATTATGTGGTCGTAAAAATCTTCAGATCTACCTCTCCAGTTCTGTATAAGTCTTACAGAGATCAGGTACAGAAACAGAACTGTGAAAGAACTCGAGAAAACGGATATAAGATTGACCCTCAGTCCAATATCCCCGAACGGTATCATTGAGAATAAACGGCCCAGCATAAGATAAAAAGGTGCTCCGGGCGGATGAGGAATCCCAAGTATATAAGAGGTAGTTATGAATTCTCCGCAATCCCAGAACAGAGTTGTAGGGGCTACCGTCAACATATATACTACTGTGGAAATAATAAAAACAAGCGACCCTGTAATTAGCTTAAATCTTCTTTCGTCTGTCATTTTGCATCCGTTTCTAATTTATATTCTTTATTAAAATTTCGGTAAAGGTAAAAGATAACGACAGACAAGGCTATTCCTGACACATCTGCCATAAAATCGAATATATCCGGGTTTCTTACACTTCCGAATAAGCCTGAATCCAAATATCCTACAAAACCCTGATGGATCTCGTCAGACAGGGCAAATAAAGTCCCGAATGCAAATGTAAGAAAATATGAGGGAATTGTTTTTTTATTTCTTGCGATGTAAAAATACCTGAATGATAAAATACCTAAGATAAAATACTCCAGAGTGTGCATGACTTTGTCGTTAAGGATCATCAGTCCTGATCCTGAATCATTGAGAGGTAAGTGAGAAACAGTGATTATAACAGTGCAGTACAGAAGTAATGATATTGTTACCGGAACTTTTCCGCGTAGTATTTTAAGAACGGATCTGATCATTACCCCCTGTCATCTTTGAATATCTGTCTTATTTCGGCCGTCGATTTTCCCATACCGAGCAGAACCATTAGCTTCAGTCTGGCTTTTTCGCTGTTGAGGTCATAACCCATGATCGCGCCGTTATCTTCAAGCTGTTTAGCACCGCCTTCGTATCCGTATATTCCCAGTACCCTTCCGTTAGGCACTCTGGAAGTAATCACCACTGGAATGTTCTTACTGATGGCGTCGAGTATTCCGTTCTTCATTTCGGGATTCACATTTCCGCGCCCGAAAGCTTCGATGACTATACCTTTGACCCCTGACGAAACCGAGTAGTCAATGAATTTCCTGCTGACTCCGGCGCATAGTTTTATAAGATCCACATCAGGTTCTATTTTATCTACATTGAACATATATCTGAATTCAGACTTTCTGTAGTATATTATATCGTCCACATCGATCATACCGAGAACTCCATAGTGAGGCGCATCAAAAGCATTGATCTGGCTCGTGGAAGATTTATAAACCTCTCTGACACTGAATATTTCGTCATTAACTGCGAGCATTACTCCTCTGTCGAAGCTTTTTTCGCTCGAGGCCACCCTTATAGCATTGAACAGATTTCTCGGACCGTCAAGACCTGTCTCTTCGTTCGAACGCATAGCTGCAGTGAAAACTACTGGTTTTTTGGTCTGAAGTGTCAAGAAGAGCATATAGGAAGTTTCTTCGATCGTATCAGTGCCGTGAGTGATTACTACTCCGTCATAATTATCAATATTCGATGTGACAAATTTGGAGAGCTCGAACATTCTCTGCGGTGTCATCATCGGGCTTGGAATGTTGCTGAATTCGTGCAATTCAAGATCGGCATAATTATCTATCTGAGGGATAAGGTTCATTATATCGTTGCCTGAAAGTGACGGTACGACACCGCCAGATCCTGCTTTCATAGATATTGTACCGCCAGTAGTGATTATAAGTATTTTCTTTTTCATGTTGCTCCGGGCAAATATTTTTATTCTACGCGTATCGCCGGGAAATGTTCGGTTTTCTTTGTCTGAACGCGGACGGTAAATATAGTGGTTCTGTACCTTTTTTTCAAGAAAAATTATTCAGGCATCTTTTAATAAGAGCGACAAAAAAGTTATCGACAAGTTATCAACAAAAGATAAGGGTCGAAATTTTTTTACTAGAAATTTGTGAATTTTTTGTGATTAAT
Organism: bacterium UBP11_UBA4055; assembly: GCA_002382735.1. Taxonomy (GTDB): domain Bacteria; phylum UBA4055; class UBA4055; order UBA4055; family UBA4055; genus UBA4055. Next base: position 47,452 of record DFZN01000044.1, on the reverse strand, counting down.
TATTCCGTGATATTTTGACAAAACAGGCGTATTTTATAGCTAAAACACGGAAAATTATTGTGTTATGCCTGACTTTTTTTTTGTTTTGAGCTATAAAATAAGCATAAAAAAAAAGTGAATTTTTTACTTGACAAACGAAACGACAGTGTTTAGATTGCTTGTATCAAGGCTAAGTTGTGAGGAAAAGAAAAGGAAAACAAAAAAAGGAGAGAAAAAATGGCAGAAAAAAAAGAAATGGGTTACTGCGTAAAATGCAGAGAGAAAAGAGAGTTCAAAGCTCCGAAACAAGTAAAAATGAAAAACGGAAGGCCTGCTCTTAAAGGTACTTGCATGAAATGCGGAACCGGTATGTACAAGATCCTGGCTTCTAAAAAGAAATAATCTTGTTTCTTCAGGATTCGAAAAGGGAAGGCGACTTCCCTTTTTTTATTTCTTAAAATCAAAATAATGTTTATATTTCAACCTTATGCTGTATTTAGTTTATAATAAATATTCCGGTGCGTATTCCTCAAAAAGGATATCTTCACTCGAAAGAGCAGCGCAGAAAGAATTTTCAGATTATACACTGAGAGAGACAGTTATTTATGAAAGCTGTGTATCCGCAGATATCGATCCCCGCGAGATTAAGACAGGCGATATGATAGCGGCCGCCGGCGGAGACGGGACGGTTAATGCCTGCCTTCAGTTCATTCACGATAATTCTCTTCAGGAACGGACGATACTGGGAGTAATACCTCTCGGGACCGGGAACAATATGGTCGGCTCGCTTAAGCTGCCGAGGTCTCTTTGCGGTGCATTAAGAGTGTTAAAGAACAGAAAAACAGAGTATTTAAGTTACGGGCTGCTTAACGGTTCAAAGGCTTTTTTCAACTGCAGCATCGGTTTCAGTTCATTCGTTCTTAAGAAAAGAAAGACCAATTCTATCGCCGGGTACTTTTATGACAGCGCGAGACTGATGCCGTTTTATAAATCCTGCAGGATCGAACTGGAAGGTAGAAAACTGGAAATATTCGCAGGATTTTTCATCAACACTAAGGTATATATGTCCAAGTTCAAATTTTTAAAGGAAAACAATTCTGACAAAGGGATGAAATTTTTCTATATCGAAGGCGCAAACCTTCTTACAGGCCTGACAGATACTCTGAAAGCTTTCACCGGTATAAAAGAATACAAGACTATGGAGAAAAATGGATTTAAGTTTAATCTACCTGAAAATCATGATATAGAACTCGATGGGGATATTTATGAAATTGCGGGAAATAACCGAACAATTTCCCTTGAGAACCGTTCAACTGTTAAAATAATTACTAATGGAGATATTTAGATGAAGAAGCTGTTGATAACATCATTTCTGATTTCATTCTCGCTCATGTTCAGCCAGTCTCTGGGTTTCAGAGGAATGGCATCGGAAAATTCGGGACTTAAAATGTTCCTGAATCCTTCGTTGCTCGGATATGAACCGTCCGGGAAAGCATTTTATTTCGTTGATACGGACGGAGACGAAATAGAAGGAAACGGTTACGGAATGAACTTAGGGTCGCTCGGACTTTCTTATTTTAAAACTGATGAAATGGAATATTATACAGTTGCATCAGGCTCGAAAGTAATTGACGGATACTATCTCGGCTGTTCAGTTAGATGGTATTCGGGAGACGATCTTGACCCTGAATTCGATCTTTCTCTGACGGTCAGACCGCTTAGATATTTTTCATTGGGAATTAATTTTCAGAATGCGAACCAGTCGAACGACGATATTATTACCACGAATGCAGGTTTAGCTGTTAGACCTTTTGGAGACAATAAACTCACTATCGAGGCTGACATTTCTTATGAAAAAAATGATATAGAAGATCTTATTTATACAGTTGGTATAAGCTCGGAGTTAATAAAAGGTCTAAATCTGAACGGCGGTTATACAGCTCAGTTGAACAACGATGATTTCGACCCGGTTTTCGAGTTCGGTCTTTCAGTTTCGCTGAACAACGCTGTCCTGGGAAGCAGAGGCTACAGGTACGAGGACTCTGACAGATATATAAATTATTTTTCGGGGGGTAATATAAATCCGCCTTCTCTGTTTAAAAGAAAGAACTCAAAGATCATCGAGATCGAACTGGAAGGCGATTATAAAGAAGATGTCCCTCAAGGGTTTCTTACAAAAACCTTCGGAGGCGGCCGAAAAAGCACCAGGGAACTTATTGAAAAGATAAACAGGATGAAGGATGATAATAAAATCGCAGGGATACTGATCAAGAGTAAAAATTACTCAATGACTTTTTCAAACAGGGAAGAGCTGAGGAACGCTCTAGAAGATTTTAAATCATCCGGCAAAAAGATATATTCTTATTTCGTTTCAGCTTCACAGTCGAACTATTATCTGCTTTCAGTATCGGATAAGATCTATATGTATCCTGAAGGAGATCTTGAACTTCAGGGACTTGGATCTGAACTGATATTCTTCAAGGGAATTCTTGACAAACTGGGCGTAAAAATGCAGGCGATAAGACACGGCAAGTTCAAGAGCGCTGTTGAGCCTTTTACGCAGGAGCAGGCCAGCGAGGAGAACCTTGAGCAGATGGATAAATTTCTCACAAGACTTGACGATCATTTTAAAGCTTCGATCTCTTCAGGAAGGAATATGTCCGTAGAGGAGTTGAACAAGCTTATGAACACAATACCTTTCTATACAGGAAAGTCCGCGCTCGAGAATAAACTCGTTGACGAGCTGATAATAGAGAACAAACTTGAGAAAGCTGTCAGAAAAGAATTTGAGAATAAACCAAAAATTGTAAATTCGAAACAGTATTTTGCCTTCAGTGAAGAAAGTGAAGAGTGGAAAGCTGTATTCGACAGAAAAATCGCGATAGTCTATGCTACAGGCTCAATAATGACCGGCAAAAGTTCCGGAGGAGGGTTTCTCTCAGGCGATAGGATGGGAAGCGACACAACGGTAGAGCTCATCAGAAAGGCAAGAAAAGACCCTAATGTGAAAGCGATCGTATTCAGGGTCGATTCGGGTGGCGGAAGCGGCCTTGCGTCAGACCTGATCCTGACAGAGCTCAGGCTGGCACAGGAAGAGGATAAAAAACCTGTTATTATTTCAATGGGGAGCATGGCGGCTTCCGGCGGATACTGGATATCCTGCTACGGCGACAGGATCTTTGCGGATAAAACTACTTTGACGGGATCAATAGGTGTATTCGGCCTCATTCCTTCTGTTGACGGGCTTCTCGGCAAAGTCGGCATTAATACCCAGAAGATCAGAAAGAACAAATTCGCGGCACAGTCATGGTATGAGGATCTGAATAAGGATGAAAACGATTTTATGCAGATGCATATAGACGGGTTCTATAAAGGTTTCGTGGAAAAAGTCGCTGATGCAAGAAAGAAGTCTTTTGAGGAAATTGACATGATAGCTGAAGGCAGAGTATGGGCAGGAGAGGATGCGCTTGAACTTGGACTTATAGATGAGATAGGTGATCTGAACGACGCCCTGAAATATGCGGCGCAGAAGGCGGATGTAGATCTTAAGCATGGTGATAAGGTAAAAATATTTACAAAATACAGTGAATTTTCAATAACGGACAATCTTTTTCAGAAGTTCGTGTACAAGCTCGACATTGAAACTATCGAGAAACTACGCGGCAGTGATTTATACGAACTGCTGTCATCCGATGAAAAAGTACTTATGATGGTACCTTATAAAATCGAAATAAAATAACTGCGGTTAATTCATGATACTTAAAATGTCAGAGAAAAAGATAGAGAGGTTAAGTCTTTACAGAAGACGGCTTTATGTTGAGCAGAAAAGCAGGGATTTTATTTTTTCGCACGATCTTGCCAAAATAGCCAATTCAAACGCAGCTCAGGTCAGAAGGGATCTGATGTCCGTCGGATATGCAGGATCGACTAAAAAAGGTTATAACATAAAGCTACTTATCAAACATATTTCCGATTTTCTCGATCCGGAGTTCAGGGAGAATGTAGTGATCGTAGGGGCAGGTAACCTGGGTCGCGCTCTTTTAACTTTTTTCAAGAACAGGCAGGCTAAGTTATGTCTCGTTGCGGCTTTCGATACCGACCCGAAAAAGGTGGGAAGGGATATAGGAGGCACCAAATGTTTCCATACCGACGAACTGGCCTCGGTGATCAGCGAAAGGAATGTGAAGATCGGTGTTATAAGCACAAATGAGAGCGCAACGGAAGAAGTAGCCGAGAAAATGGTGGCTGCAGGAATAAGATCGATAATCAATTTCACCTGTATCCCTGTTAAGGCTATTCCTGGTGTGTTTGTTGAACAGGTGGATATAACGGCATCTTTTGAGAAAGCGGCATTTTTCACTAAATGAGCTAAAATAAAAGATTGCTAAAAACATAAAAATTTATGATATTTTAATAATGAAAATTCAGGGATACTGATGGTTACACAGACTTTGATCGATATGATCTCCAATTCAAAAAAGAAAACTCCGGTAGAAGTTTACCTGAAAGGCGATCTAAAAGATATAGATTTTTCAGGAACGAAATTTTTCGGCGGAATTAAATTCGGAACAGTTTTCGGCGACTGGCCGGAAGTTGAGGCGATATTGATAAAAAACAGCTCCGTGATCGAAGATATTATGGTCAAGTCTGACAGGAGAAATTCAGCCATTCCCATGCTGGATATAAAAGCCCTCAACTGCAGGATCGAGCCGGGGGCGTACATCAGGGAGACCGCGGAAATAGGGAATAACTGCGTCATCATGATGGGTGCTGTTGTGAACCTCGGTGCAGTAGTGGGAGAAGGCACAATGCTCGACATGAACGCGGTCGTAGGGGGAAGAGTGATCATCGGGAAGCACTGCCACATTGGTGCCGGCACCGTTCTCGCCGGAGTGATCGAACCGCCTTCAGCAAAGCCGGTTGTCATAGGCGACGATGTCATGATAGGAGCAAACGCGGTCGTGCTTGAAGGTGTGCAGATCGGCGACAGAGCCGTGATCGCGGCAGGAGCGGTCGTGACGCAGGATGTACCCGCGAATATGGTAGCGGCAGGTGCGCCCGCAAGGATCATAAAGGAACGGGATGAAAAAACAAATTCAAAAACTGTTTTAGTGGATTCGTTAAGGCAGCTTTAAGGAGCATATAATGAATTTAATGGAAAGATCTGTCATATTGATCATCATTGTAGTTACTTTCTCTGTTCACGGATTTGCCGATGAGTATAAATATGCAAAAATTTCAGCAGGAAGAGAGCAGATAACTCAGCTATCAGAGAAAGGTTTCGATGTGATCCGGGAAAGCATAAGAAATTTGGGAGAAATATATTCATTTCAGGTCTATGTCACTGATATGCAGATAATAGAGCTCCGAGATATGGGTTATGAACTTGAAGTGATAACGGACGAACGCACAAAAGAGGAGAAAACAAAAGGTTACCACACAAATGTATCGATCGGTTCTGAACTCGATTCGCTTCAGACAGCTTATCCTGATCTCTGCAAAAGGATCCAGGTCGGCACTTCGGTTCAGGGAAGACCTTTGTGGGCAATAAAGATATCAGATAATGTGAACGATGACGAAAACGAACCGGAGTTCAAATTCAGTTCTACGATACACGGAGACGAAGTGGTAGGCATGGAAATGTGCATGGAGCTGATTTATGATGTAATTGAAGGCTATCTTGCAGAGAACGATACTATGACTTACATCGTGAACGAAACTGAACTGTTTGTTTTACCTCTCCACAATCCGGACGGGAACGAAGCCGGCAGCAGGAATAACGCAAACGGAGTTGATCTGAACAGATCATTCCCTGAAAGGATATACGACCAGACAAACACTACTTCGGGAAAACAACCTGAAGTAGCCGCCATGATAAACTGGAACAACGAAAGAAAATTTGTAATGTCGGCGAATTTTCATGGAGGCGCAATAGTCGCAAATTATCCTTGGGACGCCGATCCAGTTTACAACAGCGGTCAATACGCGCCCTGTCCCGATGACAGCCATTTTGTTTTTATCTCAAGAGGATACGCCGACAGGAATCCGGCTATGGTTGATTTCGATAACGGTATAACGAACGGTTGCGAGTGGTATGAGATTACAGGCGGAATGCAGGACTGGAACTATCACTACTACGGCGCTATGGATGTCACGATGGAAATTTCATACACAAAGTGGCCGGCATATTCGTCTATACCCTCATATTGGGCAGATAACAGGAGTTCTATGTTTTGGTATCTGATGTCGGTTCACAGAGGAGTGAAGGGTATCGTTACAAGCAGGCTGGGGGAATTTACAGCACCAGTTGAAGCTACACTCAGATTTGACGGTATTGATAAAGATTACTTAAGTGATTCTGTTACGGGAGAGTATTTTAAAATTTTAAAGCCGGGGATATACAATCTGAATGTTACGGCATACGGTTGTGAGCCTATGTACATTACAAATATAGAAGTTAAGGACAGTCTCGCAACAATTCTCAATATAGAACTAGCCACCGTCGGGATAGAAGAAGATGATTCGAATTTGCCGTACGGAATTACACTTGAGCAGAATTATCCTAACCCTTTTAATCCTGTTACAACCATTAATTTCACACTTGAAAGTGATGAATTTGTAAAACTGGCAGTTCACGATAACGCCGGTGCTCAGATCGCTGTTCTCGGAGAAGGACTGTATAAAAAGGGAAGGCATACATTCGAGTTCAACGGAGAAGGACTGTCATCTGGAGTTTACCACTATGTTCTGAGAGACTCGGAGGGAAGAGAATTAACAAAAAAAATGTTAATGTTAAAATAAAATAAGGCAGATGTTATGAGCAGAAAAGGAATGCTTAAACTGGCAAAAGAGCTTAATCAGTTCATTGATGCTTCACCCACTGCTTCGCACTGTGTCGCAGAATGTGAAAAAAGATTGACCGCGGAAGGATTTAAGAAATTGTGCGAAAGAGAATCGTGGAAGTTCAGGAAAGGAGATAAATTCTATATCGTAAGACATGATTCCGCTCTCATTGCAGGTGTTTTTGGAAAAAAAGACCCTACAAAAGCAGGTTTCAGGATCATAGGATCGCATACGGATTCACCTTCATTCAAGCTTAAACCCAGATCGGTCTTTGTAAAGGAAGGGTATATACAGCTTTCAACCGAAGTTTACGGCGGGCCCATCTATTCAAGCTGGCTTGACAGAGAGCTGTCTCTTGCGGGAAAAGTAGTCGTCAGGATGAATAATAGCTATGAAATAAAGCTGATAGACCTTGAAAAACCTGTTCTTTCCATACCGCAGCTGGCGATCCATTACAACAGGGAAGTGAACGAAGCAATCAAGCTCAATCCTCAGGAGCATATGGTTCCGGTGGCGGGTCTGAGCGAAAAAGAACTTGACGATAAGTTCATAAAAGAGATGATAGCGAAAAAACTTAAGATAAAAACATTCGATATCGTTAATTACGATCTTGAACTGTATGCAGTCCAGAAGGGCATAGTCTGCGGATATGATGAAGAATTCATTATGAACAGGGGGATCGACAACAAGTCCATGGTACACGCATCGATCGAAGCACTACTTGAAGCTGAAGAGACAGACGCTACGATGCTGATCGCGCTTTACGACAATGAAGAGGTCGGCTCATCGACCACCAACGGCGGAAAATCGTCTTTCACCGAAGACATTCTTGCCAGACTGACAGATTTCCATAAGGAAAGTTACCTCAGATCAATAGCCGGATCTTATTTCATGAGCGCGGACGGAGCGCACGCCGTTCATCCTAATTATTTAGGCAAGTTCGACAATTTAAACAGGGTTTATCTGAACAAGGGACCTGTTATCAAGGTCAACGCGAACACAAGTTACGCCACAACGATAGAATCTTCAGCGGTTTTTGAAATGATATGCGCCGCAAAAAAATTACCTTACCAGAAATTCGTGAACAGGTCGGATGTTCGCGGCGGCGGGACTATAGGCTCAATGATAGCCAATAACATCGGCATCAGGACGGTCGATGTGGGCAACGCTATGCTCGCGATGCACTCGGCGCGCGAAACGGCCGGAGTGGACGACCACTGGTACATGAAAGAAGCCATGAAAGGATTTCTGGAGTACTAAACTCTCAGGGCGGTTTTTTACCGCCCTTTTTCATTATTAATTCCTTTGACTAAATAAAAGACTTGAAATATATTCTTTGATGTGAATATCGGAAACTAAGAGGTTTTGGCGCAAATGTGCATTCAGTCGGAATCACCCCGTATTCGGAGGAAATGATGAATAAGTTTACAAAAAACGATATATATAAGCAGATTGCAGAACTGATAGCTGAATCGAGAAAGCAGGTAAGAACCGCTGTCAACACCACAATGGTCATTACTTACTGGAACATAGGCAAAATTATTGTCGAAGATGAGCTCAAAGGAGAAAAAAGAGCTGAGTATGGAAAAGAAACACTCAGACATCTTTCTGAGAAACTTACCGCGGAATTCGGCGAGGGATATGACGAGAGAAATTTGCGGTATATGAGGCAGTTTTTTATATTCTTTCCAATTCGGAACGCAGTGAGTTCCAAATCTCCATTGCCGAACTCGGTCAGTACAGAATTAAGCTGGACTCATTACCGTCATTTGCTCAAAGTAGAGGACGAAAAAGCCCGCCAATGGTACATGAAGGAAGCAATAAGCGAGAATTGGTCAACCAGAGCTCTCGAAAGACAGATCAACAGCTTTTATTACGAACGATTGCTTTCCGGCCGTAACAAAAAACCGGTAATAGAAGAAGCTAAAGAGAATACAAGAAATCTCGAATCCGATGATATTCTCAAAGACCCGTATGTACTTGAATTCGCCGGACTGAAAAATAGAAAAGAATTTACCGAAACCGAGCTTGAAACAGCTTTACTCGACAATCTTGCCCAATTCCTGCTTGAACTCGGAAGCGGATTTTCTTTCGTTGCCAGGCAGAAACATATTGATATGGACGGTGAGCATTTTTATATAGACCTTGTATTCTACAATTACAAACTCAAATGTTTTGTGCTCATAGACCTGAAAAGAGGAAAGCTTACGCATCAGGATGTCGGACAAATGGACTCTTATGTCAGGATCTTTGAAGAAAAATTCAGATCAGAGGACGACAATCCGACAATAGGTCTGATACTCTGCAGCGAGAAAAACGAAACAATAGCAAAATACTCAGTCCTTGCGGACGGAAAGAAGCTCTTTGCCTCAAAGTACAAACTTTACCTGCCTACCGAAGAACAGCTTGAAAAACTCATGGTCAAAGAAGAAATGGCATTATACGGAGATAAATAAAAGCCTATGTGCATTCAATCGGAAGCGACTTTAGAGAAAAAACTCATCGAACAGCTGCAAATTCAGGGCTATGAAAAGATCATTCTGCACGATGAAAAAGATCTGACGGCGAACTTTAAAACTCAGCTCGAAAAGCACAATAAGACCACTTTCTCCAAATCAGAATTTAATAAGATACTTAATCACCTTGACGGCGGAACGATATTCGATAAATCGAAGAAACTGCGCAACAAGTTCGAGCTGTACAGAGACGACGATACGCTTTCCTACATTGAATTTTTCAACACCGAAGAATGGTGCAAGAACGAATTCCAGGCATCAAACCAGATAAATATGGCGGAGAGGTACAAGAACCGCTACGATGTGACTATTTTGATCAACGGGCTGCCGCTCGTCCAGATCGAGCTGAAAAGGCGCGGCATAGAACTTAAAGAGGCGTTTAACCAGATATGCCGCTACAAAGATCATTCGTTCAGAGGCCTCTTTTTATACCTCCAGCTTTTCATCATTTCAAACGGGGTCAACACAAGATATTTCGCGAACAACAGAACTCTAAACTTCAAGCAAAGCTTCTGCTGGACGGATGAAAAGAACGAAAAATTCAACAGGCTGAACGAATTCGCGGATATTTTCCTGGAAAAATGCCATCTCGCCAAAGTGATCTCAAAATACATAGTCCTCAACGAATCGGATAAATTCCTAATGGTGCTCAGACCTTACCAGTATTTCGCAGCTGAAAAGATAATCAAGCGCGTGGCGGGCAAAGTTGACCGGAACGGCTACATCTGGCACACGACAGGCTCGGGCAAAACGCTCACTTCATTCAAGGCCAGCCAGATCATCACCGCCGACAAGGATGTTGACAAGGTCGTCTTCGTCGTTGACAGGAAAGATCTCGACTTCCAGACCATGAAGGAGTTCAACAAATTCTCGAAAGGCTCGGTTGACGCCACAGACGACACAAAAATGCTCGTTAAACAGCTTTCCGACGAAAAGACGAAGCTTATCATAACAACGATACAGAAGCTCAACAATGCTGTCAGCAGGGTCAAATTCAACAACAGGCTCGGCGATGTAAGCAACAAGCGCATAATATTTATTTTTGACGAATGCCACAGGAGCCAGTTCGGGGAAACCCACAAAAGGATAAAAGATTATTTTAAGAACAGGCTTTTCTTCGGCTTTACGGGCACTCCGATATTCGAGGAGAACAGCGTCGGGTTTACTACCACGAAGGATCTTTTCGGTTCATGTTTGCACAAATATATCATTAAGGATGCTATAGACGATGATAATGTGCTCGGTTTTTCCGTCGAGTACTATTCCACTTTCAGGTCAAAATTTTTAAAAGAAGAGAACGGCGATGATATTGATGTGGATGAAATGGATAAGGTCAAAGGCATAAATAAGGATGAGGTTTTTTCGGCGGATGAAAGGCTGTCCAACATAGCTGATTTTATTATAAAGAATCACGACAGAAAGACATATAACAGGGAATACAATGCGATTTTCGCGGTGAGCTCGATAGACACGCTTTTGAAATACTATGAACTTTTCAGGCATAAGAAGCATAATTTGAACATAGCGACCATCTTTTCATATCAGGCAAACGAGGAGCTTGAGGATCAGTACGGGAACTATAAGCAGAAAGAATACATGAGCATGGTTGCGGAGGATCAGGCAATTTACGGCGACAGGCAGGTCCACCCGAGAGAAAAGCTCGATCTGATCGTGGATGACTATAACAAAACTTTCAAGACCAACTTCGACCTGAACAAGGACAACGGCTTCAACGCATATTTTGTGGATATTTCCAAAAAGGTGAAGGAAAAGAAGATAGACATTCTGCTTGTCGTCAATATGTTCTTAACGGGATTCGACAGCGTTTATACCAATACTCTGTATGTGGATAAGAACCTGCGCTATCACGGGCTGATTCAGGCATTTTCAAGAACGAACAGGGTGCTTGGGGAAAAGAAGAAATACGGCAATATCGTCTGCTTCAGAAATCTCAAGAAAAGAACAGACGAAGCGATAGCACTATTTTCCAATCCCGAAGCCATTGAAACCGTACTTATGAAAGCCTACACGGAATACGCGGTAGATTTTAACAATGCGCTCGAAGAATTAAAAAACCTTACGCCGACAATAGATTCGGTTGACAGGCTCGAAGGCGATGAGCAGAAAGCACTTTTCGTCAAAGCTTTCAGGAACCTCTTACGCATCATGAACAGACTTGTGACCTTCACCGAATTTGAATATGACGACCTTTCCATATCAAGGCAGGAATTTGAGGATTACAGGAGCAAATATTTAGACATTCGCGACGAAACGAAAGACCCTGATAAGGAATCTATCTTAAAAGACCTTGATTTTGAAGTCGAACTCGTGCGCAGGGACGATATCAATGTGGATTATATCTTAAAGCTGTTAAAAGACCTCGACATGAACGATTCCGGATTTAGTAAAGATGTGGAATTTATCTTAAAGACCATGGAAGGCTCGGACGAACTCAGAAGCAAGCGCGAACTGATCGAAAGGTTCATTAAGGAAAACCTGCCTGAACTGGGCACAGACGCGAATGTGGAGGAAGAATTCGACAAATTCATCTCAAAGGAAAAGGAAAAAGAGATAGGGGCGATGATAAGATCGGAAAAGCTTGATAAAGCACTCGTTTACGCAGTGGTCGAGGAATATGAATTTTCAAACAAATTCCAGCGCGATAAGATCAAATCGGCACTCGTCGGCAATCTTAAACTTTCGGAACGGAAAAGAAAGATCGAACAACTCGAAAACAGCATAGAAAGCATCGTGAATAAATATAAATGGTAGGCAATAAATGACAAAGCAGAAGCTCGAACAGAAATTATGGGACATAGCGAACACTTTACGCGGAAATATGGGTGCGGATGAATTCAGGGACTATATCCTCGGCTTTATTTTTTATAAATTCTTATCGGAAAAGATCGAGAAATTCGTTTCAGATGAGCTAAAATCGGACAAATTGAGCTTTGAAGAGGCTATGAAGGATAAAGAGCTTTCGCATGACTTAAAAGAGGAATGTATCGAAGATATGGGCTTTTTTATTTTACCAGCAAACTTATTCAGCAGGATAGCGGAAAGGGCAAGGAACAGGGAGTTTGTAATTGAAGATCTCGGCAAGGCATTAAAATCGGTGGAGGAAGCAACCATCGGCCATAAGAGCGAGGAGGATTTCGCGGGACTTTTTGAGGATGTTGATCTTACTTCGACAAAGCTCGGAAGAACGGTCGAGCTGAAGAACAAGCTCATTTCGGAAGTTATCAAGCACATAGCGGAAGTTGATTTCAGGCTTGAGGACACAGAGGCGGATGTACTCGGCGACGCTTATGAATATTTAATCTCACAGTTCGCGAGCGGAGCGGGAAAGAAAGCGGGTGAGTTCTATACGCCCCAGCAGGTATCAAAAATACTGGCAAAGATCGTCACGACAGGCAAAGAAAGACTCAGATCGGTATATGACCCAACCTGCGGCTCGGGATCGCTCTTACTCAGGGTATCGAAGGAATGTAAAGTATCGGACTTCTACGGGCAGGAATTAAACACCACCACTTTCAACCTGGCGAGAATGAATATGATACTCCATTCGGTCAAATACAACGATTTTCACATAACGCAGGGAGACACTCTCGAAGAACCGCACGACCTGGACAAACGCTTTGAGGCAGTAGTAGCCAATCCGCCATTCTCCGCGCACTGGGCGGCAAACCAGACCTTCTTATCGGACGAAAGATTCAGCCCGTACGGAAAACTCGCGCCGAAAACAAAGGCGGACTTCGCATTCGTTCAGCACATGCTCTATCAGCTTGACGAGAACGGAACAATGGCAATAGTCTTACCGCACGGAGTACTATTCAGAGGAGCAGCGGAAGGCGAGATCAGAAAATACATCATTGAGGAAAAGAACTGGCTCGATGCCGTCATCGGACTGCCCGCGAACATCTTTTACGGAACATCAATACCCACAGTCATCCTCGTATTCAAAAAATGCAGAACAGAATCCGACAGCATACACTTCATAGACGCAAGCCGGTCTTACGAAAAAGCCAAAAATCAGAGCAATCTACGCGATGAAGATGTCGAAAAGATCATAAGCACATACAGGAACAGAAAAGAGGAAGAAAAATACTCGCACTCAGCCTCAATAGAACAGATCAGGCAGAACGACTACAACCTCAACATTCCAAGATATGTCGATACATTCGAAGAGGAAGACGAAATTGACCTCGATAAGATCGCGCAGGAACTCAAAAACATCGAAGCTGACATAAAACTCACAGACAAAAAGATCATCGCGCAGTGCAAAGAACTCGGAATCACCCCGCCCGTATTCGGAGGTAATGATGAATAAGCTATATTATGTCAGGCATGAACTGTGCCTATATTTCCCTAATTGTGCAAGTCACACTTGCACAATTATGCGTAATCAAGGCTGTAAAAAGTTTAAAAATGCAGGAGTATCAGCATGAAAGGCGGAGTAATCGTCAATAATATTCCCAAGTCCGATTATATAAAATGGTCAAAGGATATATCAGGCAAGATAAAAAGAGCTCAATTAAGGACGGCTTTAAAGGTAAACAGCGAGATGCTTCAGCTTTACTGGGAAATAGGTTTTTCCGTTCTCGATGTTCAGAAAAGACTGGGTTGGGGAGGGCATGTTATATCCAATCTTGCACAAGACATAAAAAAGGATTTTCCCGATTCGACCGGCTACTCTGTAAGAAATTTGAATTATATGAGAACATTCGCGGAGGCATATCCTGATTATCCATTCCTTAATATACCGCTTTCAAGAAAGAAAGGAGACTATACTAAAATACCTCTTGATAAAATTACATGGTTTCAGCATATCTCTCTAATCGGGAAAGTAAAAAACATTAAGGAAAGGGCATTTTATATAACAGAATCTTCGAATAACGGATGGAATACAGAAGTTATGCTTATGCAGATTGCTTCCGGTCTGTATAGGAGAAGCGGAAAGGCTATCAATAATTTTTCGGAATCACTTCCGGACTATCAGTCGGATCTCGCGCAGAGCATATTTAAGGACCCGTATAAGTTCGGATTCCTGAATCTTACGAGGAAAGTCAAGGAATATGAGATCGAACAGAAACTGACAGAGAAATTGTCAGATTTTCTTATCGAACTTGGTAAGGGTTTTGCTTTTGTCGGCAGACAGTACGGATTAGAAGTTGACGGAACTGAATATAAAATAGATCTGCTTTTTTACCACACGATCCTGCACTGCTACATTGTTATTGAACTTAAAGCAGGGGAATTCATGCCGGAATATATATCCAAGCTGAATTTCTATATAAGCGCGGTTGACGACATATTAAAAAGCGGAAATGATAAACCTACGATCGGCCTTCTGCTCTGTGCGTCAAAAAGCAACATCAAGGTGGAATATGCTATGAGAGGAATGAAAATTCCGCTCGGAGTTGCCGCCTATGAAATAGAAGAACTCATAAAAAACAGTCTGCCCGAGAAAAAGGAGCTGAAACAACTCATGGTAAGGGAGATAGAGGCAGTTTACGGCAGTGATAATGACCGCTCTTAATTGTGCAAGTCTCACTTGCACAATTGTGCGTAATCAAGGCTGTAAAAAAGGTAGAAATGAAGAAAGAAAATCAAAAGGGCAATTAGTATGAAATCAGATTTTCAGAAATACTTGAACAAACAGAACAGCAGAGGAATAGACGACTTCGACGGCCTTTCGCCGGATGAAATGCACAACATTCTGTATTTCTCCTTTACCGATGGAGCAATAGTTCAGCTTAATAAAGATATCTCGACAGAAGCAATTAATCAGATTCCGATCTTTAAGCTCGTCAAACACTTTATGCAGATATTGGAAAGAGAAAAAGAGATAAAGCTCACACAGGCCGAATACATGCCTCCAAAGTATGTCAGGGAACTTTATGAAAATACAGAACTCAAAGATGACGCGGTTGAAAGGGGAATAGTAAAGCTTTCAGGCGAAAAAGATGTCATTATCATATTTGTAGCCCGCCTTCTGGCCAAGTTATGCGGTTATACAAAATTGAGGAACAATGTTATAACTATAACAAAAGCAGGCGAAGAGGCTCTCACAGACGATCGCGAATTATATGCAGGGTTAATGGTCGCTCTCATATCCAAATTCAACTGGGGATTTGAATCCGTCAGACAGGACGACGGTTTCATCCAAAGGTCCGTCGGCTACACTTTATACCTTCTCGAAAAGTACGGGAACGAATACAGGGAATCAAGAGATTACTACAACAAGTTCTTTAAAGCTTTCCCCGCCTCAATGGACGCGTTCGATTTCGATCCCGATCCAAAATATAAGACAATGTCTCACTGGTGGGCTTACCGTAACAGAGTATTCAGAACATACCTGACATACATAGGCGCGGTCGAATACGAGGTCATCAATAATAAAGAGGAACACACCGAGACCGATCAGGTCAGAAAAACAAAATTGTTCAACGAAATATTTACAATAAAAATAAAATAAGAACAGGAATAATGAAAAGCCATTCAGATAAAAACACAAAACAACCAAAACTCCGCTTCCCCGGCTTCACAGGAGAGTGGAAGGAGAAGAGACTAAAAGATTATTCAGCATTGATTACAAAAGGCACTACTCCAAATTATTTTAGTAAAGAAGGTGTAAAATTCATTAAAATTGAGAGCTTAGATGGTGCTAATATTGTAAATGAAAAATGTTTATATATAGATAACGATGTGCATTTTGGTGCTTTAAACAGGTCTGTTTTAAAAGAAAATGATATTTTATTTGCTATAGCTGGTGCTACAATCGGTAAAGTTGCTGTTGTAAAGAAAGAAAATTTACCAGCTAACACAAATCAGGCATTATCAATAATAAGACTCAAAGATTACTCTTCATTGAATTACATTTTACATATTTTGCAATCTGAAGTTATGAGAAAATATATTTTAGAAAGCATTAGTGTAGGCGCACAACCTAATTTGAATTTGCAACAGATGGGTAATTTTTCCTTCTATATTCCTTCTTTGCCAGAGCAAAACAAGATCGCAGAATTCCTTTCCGACATAGACACGAAAATCGAAAAACTCGCCCGCAAAAAACAACTCACCGAACAGTACAAAAAAGGAGCAATGCAAAAAATCTTCTCGCAGAAAATCCGCTTCAAAGATGAAAAAGGGAAAAATTACCCTGACTGGGAAGAAAAGAGGCTTGGGGATGTGGCGGAATTCATACAAACAAATTCATTTTCAAGAGAATGTATGAATTATAAGGCTGGACAGGTACAAAATATACATTACGGTGATATACACATGCGATATCCTTCAATTTTGAATGTCAAATCAGCCTTAATCCCATATATAAACGAAGATGTAAACATAGAAAAATATAACAATATTAATTTCTGTCAAAATGGTGACATTATATTTGCCGATGCTTCTGAGGATACGAAGGATATAGGGAAGTGCATAGAAATAACAAACATGAGCAAAGAGAAAATACTAGCCGGACTGCATACTATTCATGTTAGATTCAAGGCTAAAATGGCTTTAGGTTACAATGGACACTACTTAAGTTCTCCATATGTAAAAGACCAAATTATGAAATTAGCACAAGGCATCTCTGTTTTTGGAATTTCTAAGAAAGCCATTTCTGAACTTGAAATTATGCTACCTGTATTAGAAGAACAAAAAAAGATAGCTGATTTTCTAATTGATTTAGATACGAGAATTGAGCATATCAACAAAGAATTAGCTAGGCTAAAAGAATTTAAGAAAGGATTGTTGCAAGGTATGTTTGTTTAAAAGGTGAAATAAAGAAGGGAAGAATAATTAGTAGGAGGATGATTATATATGCCTAAACTAACAGAAGAACAATTAAATGCTATAAAATCTTTACCATACTATTCGGATGTTGAAGACTTGATACCACTTTACGAATCCGGAATACTTAGTCAGGAAAAATTCAACGAAGAGCTATTGAAGGCAAGAGAAAATTACAAACCAAATCCGACGAGTATTTTATCGTCTGAAGGAATAGAAATAGTTCTTGTTGAAGGCGGGGCATTTCAGGTTCGTAATAAAGTAACTATATCTGATTTTTACATTGGAAAATATCAGGTAACTCAGGCGCAGTGGAAAACAGTCATGGGTGATAATCCGTGCTATTTTAAAGGCGATAATCTTCCTGTAGAGCAAGTAAGCTGGTATGATGTGGTTGAGTTCTGTAATAAACTTAGCGAAATGGAAGGATTGCAGAAATGTTATAGCGGTAGCGGAGACAATATTCTATGCAATTTTAAAGCGAACGGTTATCGTTTGCCGATCGAAGATGAATGGGAATATGCGGCGAGAGGCGGTAATCGGAGCAGAGATTATAAATACAGCGGCAGTGACAATGTTGGCGATGTAGCTTGGTACAAGGCTAATTCTGGTTCAAAGACCCATCTTGTAGGTACTAAGCAGCCGAACGAACTTGGAATTCATGACATGAGCGGGAATGTATGGGAATGGTGCTGGGACTGGCACACAGAAGGCATAAACCGTGTTCTTCGGGGTGGGTCGTGGTACACCTTAAACTACTACTGCTTCGTCGCCTACAGCTACGACGACGTCCCCGGCCTCAGGTTCAACTCCTTCGGCTTTCGTGTTGCAAGGACTAAATAGCGCAAGCGTTACCCTTTGTTTTTTTTCTAGAAGAAAAAGAAGTCTGATTGATTGAAGGGCAAGAATTGAGCATGCAATCCATAAGTTCGTTCGCTTTGCTAAAAGAATTTAAGAAGGGATTGCTGCAAGGAATGTTTGTGTAAATGGAGGTGAAAAATGCAGTTTTTATATAGTGATTTAGGGCAATTAAATGGAGGAGAAATCGTAGAGGTTACTCTAGGAAGTGCAGCAAATGTAAGATTAGTAGATAGTTCGAATTTTTCAAATTATAAAAGTGGGAAAAGACATAATTATTACGGAGGATATGTAACAAGCTCACCATTTAAACTCAATGTGCCTAGAAGTGGTAGATGGTATGTTGTTTTAGATTTAGGTGGACATAGCGGGCAAATAAAATACAATTTAAGAGTTTTACCTGGTTTGTTACCTAGTGCAAAAGAAGCGCCTTTATCAAGTGTTCCTTCATTAGTACGAGACAGAGAAGTTCCACCTAATCAAAATGATGACAATATAATAAGAAAGTACGATGTCTTTATTTCTCATGCTTCAGAAGATAAAGATGATATTGTAAGACCTTTAGCGAACCAGCTTCAATTAAATAATTTAAAAGTATGGTATGATGAATTTGAGCTAAAAATCGGTGATAGTTTGAGAAGAAAAATAGATAAAGGGTTAGCAAATAGTAGATTCGGAATAGTTGTTCTCTCTAAAAATTTCATTAATAAAGGGTGGACGAATTACGAATTGGATGGAATAATAACTAAAGCTGTTAGTGGGGAACAGATTCTATTGCCAATATGGCATAAAATCACAAAACAGGAAGTAATAGATTATAGTCCCTCTTTAGCAGATAAACTAGCCAGAAATACAGCTACGTTTACAATTAAAGAAATTGCAGATGAGATTACTGAAGTGATAAAAGATCATTGAATTTGTTAAAAGGTGTGATAAATGATTGTATTTTTGTGGACAAAAGATCATCCTGCTTTTGGATGTTTGCAAAACTCTGACAAGATTGCATGTTTTAATTTTGGAAGTGAGTTTATTTTTAGTGTAATAAATAAAGATGGGAAAGATATTCTAATATGCAGTAAGAATGAAAATTACATTCCTGAATTTTTTACAAATTCACAAGGAAATGCAGTTAAAAATATAACAGCAATTATTGGAAAAAATGGCGTTGGTAAATCTACAATAATTTCTGGATTGTACAGATTGGAAGAAAAATGGACTTTTCCAGTTGAAGATAAAGCAATACTAGTTTATAAAGAAAATGAAGAATTTTATTTATGGTCTAATAAAGCTTTTTATATATGTAAAAAGTCTAAAGAGTTAGCTAAGATACAATCATTAAAGAAATATAGCCTTACCTTAACAGATGATTTATACTTATACAATAATATTGAGCAAGCACTACCCGGTATGAAATATCAAGCACTATCACAAGATAATATGATTTTTTATAGTAACATATTTCTTAATCGTAGTGATTTTAATGGTTACGAAAGTGCGTATAAAAATAACATTTCTATTGACGCTATTATAAATAGTAGAGATTTTAAAGATTGGTTGTTGTTGAAACCTAATGAAAACTTAACTCAAAGTTTAGAACAATACTTAGTACTTAAATGTCTTAATTTTATATATGAGAAGGAAAAGTTAGGTTTAGAGATTGAAGATCTTAAAATACCTGAATATATTAAAATCGGTATAAATGTTGATTATTCCGAGACAGTGCGTTTGGAATCTGAAAAAGTTCATAGAGGCAAGGATTATTTGGAAATTTATCATAAAGTCATAACACCATTAAAAAATGACTATAAAGATGATTATGAAGATGCAATTCTTACTCAATTTTTTAGCATGTTATTTTATCATGTTTTTATAAAAGATGGAACAAACCATGACGATGATATGGTTGAATGTAACAAAATATATGGTCGTAGTTTAAAAGAAAGAATTATGTCATTTTTCAAATTATATCTTGATGAAAACTCTCGCATAAAGAAAAATCCTAAATCAAAGCTAATTCTTACGAACGGTTATAAGTTTTACAGTTCATACTATCAATTACTTATTGATATAATAAAAACCAATAATCCGAAGATACAATCTTATAATAATTTTACTATAAGATTAAAAGAAGAAAAGAAGGTATTAAATACGATAGTTGAAGGAATTAGATTGCTACCTGATTCGGGATTCATGTTAATTGATTGGAAAGGTCTTTCTTCAGGAGAAAAAGCAATGTTAACTTTCTTCTCGATGTTTTATACTTTATTAGATAACGAAGAAAAGAGAAAATCAATCAAAGGTAAAGAAATACATATTTTAATGGATGAACCCGATTACCTTTTACATCCTGAATGGCAAAGGAAATTTTTAAATACGATTACAAATGTATTTAATACTGAAATATTTTTTAAAAACTGCAATTTACATTTAATCCTCACATCACACTCTCCATTTATAGCATCTGATATGCCTTCAAGTAATATAATACTTTTATCAAAGGATGATAAAGAAATGCCTATTCAGATTAATCCAACTGAAAATTATTTTGCTGCTAATATTTTTGATCTTTATAAAAATGGTTTTTTTCTTAATAGCTATATCGGAGAATATGCTCGTGTGCAATTAAAGGAATTTTTTGATTTTTTAAAAGAAGTAGACTTATCTAAAAATGATGCACAAATAATAGAAGAGTTAAGGCAAAAATTTTACGGTGAATATAAAAAAGGAATAACTTTTATTAACTATTTCTCACTTATAAGTAAAAATATTGGTGAAAAATATTTAAAAGACCAAATTGAAAAGTCTATTGAATTCATAAATAAAAAGTTAAAGAGTTAATTATGTTGAAAGTAATCTTTAAGGAAGAATCTGTTTTTAGTATTGATTCTTATGCCAATGACATATTAAATTACAATTTTAATAGTGAGGATTTTGTTTTTGGAGATATAAAAAGAAAAGGGAAAATCTACGCGATTGCATATGAAATATCCTCTATAAATACAGAATTCCAAAATAGCATAGAAAATCATAGAGACTTTTTTGATAGAGATAATAATTTAGTTAACCAAGATGATTATCGGAATTTATTCAAAAAAGTTTTGTGCGCTGAACCAAATGTGCTATATGAATATATTAATTCAGATAATTTTACTGATCTTTACTTAAATATGCAAGCTGTTGAAATATATCAAAAATTATTTATATGGAGTGGAGGAGTCACAAATAGAATTAAAAATTGGTATGATGATCATATTGAATTAGAAAGTTGTTATTTTTGTAATCGCAACTTTATTAATGAGTTAGAAAATGGAAGTAGAACTTACTCTTTGGATCATTTCTATTATAAAGCAAAATCACCTATAATAACTTATTCATTTTATAATTTAGTGCCTGTATGTATGACCTGCAATACAATGTTAAAGAATCAAAGCGAAGTGAAATGTAAATCACCTTATGATGAATCATTCAAATTGCATAAGATTAAATTTTGGATTATAGACCATGATAGTTTCAAACCAAGGCTAGAACATGAAGAATATTCAGATTTAATTCAAGCTTTAAAAATAAATGAACAATATGCTACGCACAATGATTATGTAAAGAAACTATGTAATTTAAGAGATAAATATCCGGATACCCGAATAGAAGAAATGGCAAGTATAATGAGTGTAAATGATGAGAATTTAAAAAAAGATATATTTGGAGTCATTCTTGATCCTGAACATTTTCACATGCGACCTTTGGCCAAATTACATCACGATATACTTACTCTAACTGAGGAGAACTAAAAGTATGACTAAAAGAATAGTTTTCGTTATTGGGGCTGGTGCAAGTAAAGAAGTAAACATGCCTGTAGGTGAAGAGCTTAAAGAGAATATTTCTCGATTACTTGATATAAGATATGAAGGAGGATTCAGACTAGAAAGTGGTGATTTCAATATTTCAGAAGCATTGAAGATACATACTAAAAATATTGGCCGTGATAATTCTGCTTACAACAATTACCTTAAAGAATCAAGAAGGATATCAAAAGCATTAACTTTAGCTATATCAATTGACAATTATATAGATTCTCAAAGAGGTAATGAGGAGATCGAATTATGCAGTAAACTGGCAATAGTAAAGGCGATTTTAGAATCAGAAGGTAAAAGCTTGCTTGCCAATTACAATTCAAGAGGGAATGGGCTTGATTTTAAAAAGTTAAAAAATACATGGTATCTACCTTTTTTTAAACTACTGACCGAAAATTGTACTAAGGAAGATTTGAAAGATAGATTTAAAAATGTAACCCTAGTGATTTTCAACTATGATAGATGCGTTGAACAATTTCTTTATTACGCATTACAGCAGTACTACGATGTGAATGTTTTGGAGACTTATGAAATTCTGGAACAATTAGAAATTTATCACCCTTACGGAGATGTAGGATTGTTGCTAAACAGAGCTGGAGAAAATCTTGGCTACGGAGGAAATCCTGCACCGGATAAACTTTTAGAATTATCCAAAAGGATTAAAACATTCACCGAGGGTGTAGATCCTGAGTCAAGCGATATAAAAGAAATCAGAGAAAAGACCGGATTGGCCAACAAACTAGTTTTCTTGGGCTTCGCTTATCATAAAATAAACATGGAATTGATAAAACCGTATATTACAACGAGTGGTGGAATCAATCCTGAATGCTATGGCACGACATACAATATTTCTTTACAAGACCAAAGCGTAATTAAAAATGAGCTTTCTGAATATTTCGATATTCATGATAGCTATGTAAGTCTTAGTCTTCCAACTGTAACTTGTAAAGATTTCTTTAATGAATTTTGGAGAAGCCTTGCTTTTGATGTGTGATTTCATCGAAATTACTCTTGATTTGGGAGATGATTTCAAGTAAATTCAAACCAATGAGAAAATCGAAAAAAAATAAACAGTAGGGGAAGAAATGGAACCATACACAATTACACCAAAGGTAGATGAAACTCAGGAATTTATTGAGATAGCAAACGACTTTTCAAATCTTTAGACCTTGTCAGGGAAGCTATAAGTAATGCTTATGATGCAAAATGTAGCGAGATTAATATTTCATTTGAAGTTGTTAAACATTATGGTGAATCAGTTCTGAAAATTGTTCTTAAGGACAATGGTGATGGTATGGATTCTGATCAACTCCAGAGTTTTTTTGATTTAGGAAATTCAACTAGAAGAGGCGATGATAGTGCCATCGGAGAGAAAGGTCATGGCACTAAAGTTTATTTCAATAGTAGAAAAATCGAAGTAAAAACATCAACGGGAACTGAAGGTTTAATTGCCATAGTGGAAGAACCTTTCAGAAAATTATTTAATCGTGAAATACCAAAGGTTGAGGTAACGCCTGCAACCAACATTGATAAAGGTACAGAAATCACGATTTTCGGATACAATAATAACCGCCGTGATAAGTTTACTCATCCGATTTTAAAGGATTATATAATTTGGTTTACAAAGCATGGATCCATTGAAAATCAATTTACAGAATTCAGAAATAGAACCAAACTGTATTTGCAAGGACTTGACCAGAATGAATACGAGGAAATTATACAAGGCCACTACTTCCCTGAAGACAGCAAAAACATAAATAAACTTCTTGACGATTATTTAGTCAAGGCACCAGATTATTATTCAAAAAAAGTCATAAAGAATGGTACATTAAAAAATTATCCTGAAATAAAATTTCAGGCTATTTTCGGACTTGAAGGCAGATATGCAAAATACGACTATAATACAATGATAAGACGGCCGGGTTACTGCGCACCTGAAGGGGCCTATACAATACAAGAAAGATATGGATTGTGGCTCTGTAAAGATTATATGCCAATTCAACGGAAAAATGAGTGGATCACCTTTAAAGGTTCGGAATACACAAAATTTCACGCTTTTGTTAATTGTCAAGATTTGCGCCTAACAGCAAATAGAGGCTCAATTGATAACACACCTTCAGAAATACTTCAGGACTTGAAAGATGAAGTCAGAAAAATTTATGACAACATAGTAAAAAGTGATGAATGGACAGCAATGGAATGGCTCGAAGATGAAGCATACGCTTACCAAACAACAGAAAAGGAAAAGAAAAATTTTGAATGGCGAATAAACAAAATCAACAGGGCTAATATTGCAGAATATAAAGGAATTACACTAGTTGAGCCTGAAAGAGAAAGCGGCGTCTTTTCAATTTTTTTGATTTTGTCACAAATTCACGAAACACTTTTTCCATTTTATATCATTGATTACGATACGCATGACGGAATTGATGTAATAGCAAAAGGAGATAAAAACACACCGATCTCAAGTGCCAAGCTTTTTTATGTAGAATTTAAAAGGACACTGAGCAAAGGATTCAATCATTCTTTTGAAAATCTGCATAGTGTTGTATGTTGGGATACAGACATTAAGCACGATGATGTTTTAAAAGACATTAACAACGAAGAGCGTAAAATGCAGATTATTTCGCCTGATTCAGAAGGTGATTATACGCACTATTTCTTAGACAATCCGAAAAAAGCTCATAAAATTGAAGTATTTTGCTTAAAATCCTATCTTAAAGAAAAGCTTGAATTAGCGTTTAATGCCCGAGCGTCTGATGCGGTTGTCTAACAAATCACTTGATTTATTTAAATTGAGAGGAATCTTTGAATGGTGAATATTGATGTTAAGCTGGAAGCATGGAAGAGTAAACTGCTTGACCTGAGTAAGAGAAACCGTCTGCTTAATTATCGTGATTCGAAGAATTCCTATTTAATATACATTCAAACCCATGTCAAATAAACAGAAAAAGAGGTAACGAATGGCGGATTCTAAGAATTTCAAGGCAAAAAGCCTAAAGTGCCCTTATTGTGGTGTTACTGCACAGCAGGATTGGTTTGATGATGACGGAGGCGCAAGTATTGCGCTCGGGATAATCAATCATTTTTACATGGACTACAGATCGAGTATTGCCGATTATGAGCAAAGGCCAATACATGATTTTTTGGAAAGTGTTGGCACTCAATTCATTTCTACCT
Source organism: bacterium UBP11_UBA4055 (assembly GCA_002382735.1). Lineage (GTDB taxonomy): Bacteria > UBA4055 > UBA4055 > UBA4055 > UBA4055 > UBA4055. Next base: position 22,431 of record DFZN01000044.1, on the reverse strand, counting down.
TTCAAGGATATATACCACAAAAGATTGCAGTCTCAACATGCTTTCATTGTGGTGAACCATCACTTTGGTTTGATAAACAGCTTGTATTTCCAAAAAGTCGATTAACCCAGACACCGAATCCGGATCTTAGTGTAGATATAATCACTTTGTATAATGAAGCTTCATCTATAGTTACGGATTCCCCAAAAGGCGCAGCTGCATTATTACGACTCGCACTTCAGAAGCTTCTTATTCAACTCGGTAAGTGTGGAAAGAATATTAATCAAGATATTAAAGAGCTAGTATCTGAGGGTTTGAGTCCAAAGATTCAGCAAGCTTTAGATTTGGTTCGTGTTGTTGGTAATAATGCGGTACACCCTGGTGAAATAAATCTGGACGACAACAAGGAAATAGCTTTAAAATTATTCCAGATTTTGAATTTTATAGCTGAAGAAATGATTACTAAACCGCGAGAGTTAGAAGAACTATTCAATTCTACAATTCCCGAGGTTACAAAAGAACACATCAGGAAGCGTGACGGTGGAGTGTAAATGCAAGTATTAGTACTATAAAATCGAACCTGCTTAGAGTATAATATATTGAATAAAAACAAGACGACACTATTATTAAGGTATTTTGTTCTTTCAGCTGCTTTACTTTATTCGAAGAGAATACCTCGAGGCTTGCCTCGGGGTCAAGAGGAAAGATTGAAAACCTGAGGTTTTCATAGCGCTTTGAAAAAGCGTATATTACAGGAATGAGTGATTGAAATAGGGTACGAAGAAGATCATGTTCATTTTTTGGTTCAGAGTGTACCATCAATGAATGTATCGGAAATAACGAGAGTCTTGAAAAGTATCACAGCAAGAGAACTGTTCGAAAAGCACCCTGAGATAAAATCAAAGCTATGGGGTGGAAATTTTTGGACGAGCGGCTACTATGCAAATACGGTTAGTCAATACGCAAATGAAGAGGTAATAAAAAAATATGTTGAGAGTCAGGGTGAAAATAAGAAATATGCTCAGGTGTTCAAAGGCCAACCGACACTCTTTTAGATTCCTCGAGGCTTGCCTCGGGGTTGTTCATTTTCAAAATGATAAAAAATTATAATTATAAGCTTGATTTTAAATTCTTTATAAATTATAATTAGATTGCGAATACTCTTAGTATTGAGAAAAGGATAAATGCAGGTTTGAGATAGTGAATATATTATTAAACCGAACTATTATTTTATTTAAAAACAGGAGTGAGTTATGACAGAAGAAAAAGGCAACTGGAATTTCGTTGACAAAAGACAGAGCGATAATCCTGAAAGTGAAGAGAATTCAACTGTACCTACAATTATTCGTGCAGATGATACTGCCATGGAATTGAGGTCAGCCGCAAAATCTATGATCGCTCAATGGAAAGAGAAAAAAGTCACTCAGAATGCTGCTCTGACGATTCTTAAAGAAAAAATGGGTGCCCATATTGAGGCTACTAAGTATGCACTTACCAAGCAACTCGAGCTTCATAACAAGAAAATTGATCTGCTTGCAGACAAGTACATCTACCAAATGACTGAGGAATACTTAAAAGACTTAAATGAAATGGGTATCAGCAATCTTAAGTCGAGAGGTATTACTGTGCAGGTTCTTAACGAAGAAACTGCCAAATTATTAAAGCAGATTGAGTCACAAGATGTGCCTGACTTTATGAAAAAGAAAACTTTAGAGATGATGATGGACAAGTGGATGGAATTGTTTGCAAAAATATCTAACTAAGGGATAATAATGTCGAGTTTTTTCCTGAATCTTTCAGCAACAAGAGCTTTAAGTGCTTTTCTGATTTCATTTGTTGGCGGTTTTGTACTTATATACATGGATATTTACCTACCGTGGACACCGATCATAGTGGTGCTTTTCTACGGTTTAATTCTTTTAATCAGTTCATGGAAATATGAGATAATTCACAGCTCCACTACAATTAACTCGACATATTTTCTGGGATTTCTTTTCACATTGTCTTCGTTGTTTGTCGTTTTTTTTAAAATTGATCCACTAAATTTCGACTTGACCCAAATGACCGTACAGATAGGCGTAGCTTTAACAACTACTATAGCCGGTCTTGTATTGCGCCATGTATTATGTGCCCTCTCATTATCAGATGCTCAAGAGGAAGATTTTTATAAAAGACTTCAAACTGAACTGAGAATGAATGCTTCCGAATACCACATTAAACAACAGGAATTACTGAGATTGCTTGAAGATTTTACTGCCAGCAGGAAATCTATGTTCGAAGAGGAAGAAGCCGCATCACAAAGCTACTTGAAATCTTTATACGACACAAGAAACTCAATAAATTCAATATTTGAAGAAATGCCCCCGATATTCACAGAATTTAAGACTAAGTCCGAAAAACTTACTGATGATATAGCAGGCCTTATAACAAAAATAAAATCTAACGACGAATCTCTATCAGGTAGTACATCTAACAGCTTGGCTTTGATTAAAGATTACAACTCCGCAGTACGCAGTTTAATAGATGAGACCGGCAGCCTTGCTAATCAGATTTCTGTGTTTAAAACAGAAAATACTGACATAAAAGATACAATGACAAATACCAGCGATTCTCTGCTGAAAAATATTGAGCAGCTGAATCAAATACTAAACGAATTTGTCAAGTTGACAAAAAACAAAATAATCGAGCTCAGATAATACATGAAAAATGATTTAGACGGTATTATTTCGATATCTTTCGGGGAAATAGCATTCCTTCTTTTATTTATTTTCATGACATTTTTTTACTACGAATACTCAAATATAGAACAGTTAGAGGGTGAATTAGAAAAAACACAAGGGGAGCTCGCATCTAAAGAAAAGCAACTGAATGAGATAAATTCAAAGTTAGCTGAGTTAAAAAATAGATCAAGGCAAAAACCTACATGTAAACAATTGAGTTCAGATCTTGGAATTTCCGAATTGATCAGCGATTATATAAACAATAATTTTTTGTTTCACTGTGTTATTATCGGAAGAGATCAGTACTTAATCATGGAAGAGAAGAAGGTCTATGATTATAATGAGCTCAAACGAAAATTAAGCAAAAATATAAGTCTTGCAGAAAAACACAGTTGTGCTCATACTGCTACATATCAATATGTTTCTTACACTCCTTATCTATCCAATTTACTAAGTGTTTCTGATCTATCAGTATCGGTTAAAAATCTTGAGAAAGATTTTTATCTTTCAAACCGGGGAGAAATAAAAGATATCTATATTTTAGCAACCGGCAATAACAGGTTTACTGTAAAATCAGATAACCCCGGCAGTCAATCATTAACATTAAAAGAAATCGAGAACAAATTCAAAACGACTCCTGATCTTGTGGTCCAATTTCAGTACATGAATTCAGTTTCCAATAAAAATGAAATAATTAGTAAATTGAACAAAATATTCATTTATACGATCGACAGGGGACTATATGGCGTTCAGGGCAATTAGAGAATTTATACTAAGAATGTTTAAGCGAAAAAGAAAAAACTCACTGCTCACTGACTTTGAGAATCAGATAGATATGATAATTAAAAAGAATATCAAGTAGCTATGGAAATTATTGCAGACAAAGAGATAAGAGACTTATATTATGAGATGTATGTAACAGCTTTCAAAAAAGTATTGGGAGTTGATCTTAATAAAAAATCTGCAATAGAGTTCAATGATGCGGGTTTGACAGTAAAAGATGCACTGGATAAGTTCAAAATAAAAAGCAGTATTAAAAGGAAAGGTTTAAGCTCTGAGGATAATATTACGGCTGCACTCGCTGAAACAATAATTGAAAGTAAAGGCAAGACGGGAGAATATAAAAAACATTCCGAGAAAAAAGTAATTGAGATCAGGCAGACCCACAAAAAATTAATTGAAAATAATCAGCCTAAAGATGTTTCGACAGGTTTGCAGATAACCAGAATCAAGATTAGAAATACTTACAAGAATCTCTCCGGCGATTTAAGGGAACTGAACAGAATCTATAATAAAAAAATAATTTCACTCAAAAAGTCAGGCATTGACAAATCGACCGAAGATGCAATAATTGATGAAATCAATCAGCTATATTGCGATTACATTGAAAAACTTTTTAAAGAAACAGGCTCTGCTTAAAAGGGATGGATTAGTCATATCCAAAGACTTTTGCTGAAATTACTCTTGATTTTAAATGATATTTAGGATAAATTAGAACTCATGATTAAGAAACAAAACAAAATCTGTCAGTATTCAAAACAAAGAGGGAGATGTTATGAAAAATTTTCTTATGTTGGGCTTGTTACTTTTAATGACAGTCATTATTGCACAGGAATCAAAAATTGTCGATCCTTTTGATTTATCTGCTTCAACATCCAAAGTGAACGAATTAGGCTTGATAACTCAGCCTGAAGTCGACGCCATGGAAGTGAAAGTCAAAGAGCTTTTTAATGCTGGTGATTATAAAGCAGCGTTACCAGTGTTAATTGAGTATTCGAAAAAAGCAAACTGGCTAGCTAATTTAATTTCAGCTAATCTTGATCCGTATTACGGCGCAAGTTACGACGAGAAGAAATCCTTTTCTTATCTCAAGCTTAAACCATTAATACCACTGGAAACTCTTGCTAACGACTACAAGAAAAAGCGTAATATTGCGCTTGCGATGCAGGGCGAGTGTCTATTGAAAATAGGCGATAAAAAAGGTGCTATTCCGGTATTATTAAAAGCACTCGATCTTATTAGTATTGATGAAGATGTTTGGTGGGTAAGGACTAGAAATAACTTGCTGGAAATTATCGAAGTCAAAGTAAATTGATTAGAAAATAAATATGTACTTTTATTCTTAAACTCAGCTATGATCGTTTCCGTACGGCTTATAAAAAACGGTACGATTCTTTAAACAAACGGCACAAACGAGGATTCGAAACTTTCACTTAGTGAAGCTGAGATAGAAAAATGATGAATATGAAACGGAAGTTTATCTTGGGGGTCGAGTAATGAAAAAATCTAATCCACTCATAAAATCAATTCTCTCAAGCGGTGGCAAAGAGATTCTTTCGGATATGGGGGAAATTACTCTTGAGGCTGTGGCTAAGAGTGATATTGTAGATAAAATTCCTGTCGTGAATTGGCTTCGGAGCTGTTATTCGATCGGGCACAGTATTAATGACAGTTATTTTATTTTGAAGCTGTTGAGGTTCCTTAAGGAATTTTATTCTTTTTCTGAGGCTGAAAAGGCTGAATTCAAGTCGCGGATGAAGGCTGATGCGAAGTTTGAGGCTAAGGTTGGGGACAAGCTGATCGAGTTACTTATTCGTATGGATGATGTCGAGAAGGCCAAGATCGTTGCGAGGCTGTTCGCGGCTTTTATTGACGGTAAGATCGGTTATGATTCGTTTTGCAGATATTCGCAGGTGGTTAATAATTCTTACCTTAATGATCTGGTTCGGATCGGCAAATCGGCGGAAATTGTTGATGAGGACGGCTTTGTTGAGTGCCCGGTCAGTGACGCTATGGTTCTTTTGAATTCGGGATTGATCGAGATATTTTCTAAATCTATGCCTGAATCAGTCAAAAAAATCGGCGGTGCCTTAGGTGCGCAGAATATTATGAAATATTGCTTAAATTACAGCGGAATTGAATTTTTCGGGATAATCAAGGGAAAAGAAAAAGAAGAAGAAAATATGGGAGAGAATCATGAAAACTAATCTTAGAGTAGTGTTACTAACACTGCTTGTTTTCGCTCTAAGTCTTTTTGCTGAAGCGAGAGTTAATTGTAAAATAAATAATGTTGCATCACTTTACGGATTCAATAATTCGTATGAGGGAACAGTAATATTCTATACAGGCAAAGAACTTAATAAAAAGACATGGTGGAAAGTATGGGATGAGGATTATCCGGAGAAAAGAATATATGCAGTATTCAAAATCCATGGTGAAAAAATTGTAGTTGAGACAGATATGGTTTACTCAAGCTATTATAGTAAAAAATTCGATCGGAAGTATTTTGATAACATAATGAGTACAAAAACTGAAGGATTTGATCAGAAAAACAAAAAATGGTACATCACTTGGGATTTTATTAATCCATTCGGGGAAAAAAATAGAAAGAGTGTCTTTTAGATGACAATAATATTCAGAGCAATATTTAGTTAAATTTATCTCTAGCCTAACAAAACAAGGAGGAGATAAAATGAATAAGAAAAATGAAGAAGCAAAAGGGTTCCCAACGATCGGGGAAGTTACAAAATTCATAATCGAAGCTTTCGATTTCTATGAATTGGTCGCAGACGAAAAGACTAGGGCTGGTCTTATAAAAGACATCCAGAGATTCTCAGAGGAAAAAGATTTCGATATGGACAGGGCTCAAGAATTTATCGAAAATGTGATCAATAAAAGTTTCGGCAAGCTTATTCAGAATGAAGTTTTTTTCTCAGAACTGAATAATCAGATTACATCGATTTTGAATGGATACAAGTATATCGCTTTGAATCTTAATGTAAGCTATATTAATAGAGAACGAATTGTCAAGACACTAATAACTCATTACTTTGTTTATCAGTTCTCCGGTTTAGTTAGAGACTTACAAAATTCCCAAACCGGACTGATATTCCCGAAAGAAGAATTCTGGTGGTTACCGGAAGAAGCTGAAGAAAGTAAAATAAAATCTCCAATATCAAATGTATTGGACTGGTGGGCAGATCAAACCGACTGTGATTCTCTTTATAAGCTTTGTCAGAAGATAATGAAAGAAAAATATAAAGACAGGATTGAGAACGATAAAAGCTTTTATGAATCTGAAAAAATTTTGCTTTTCTACCAAAAATACAACAGATGGAGAAAAAATAATCATCTCCCGAGTTCTTTCAGCATAGCTGAACTATCAGGAATTGACCTTGGATTAACAGATAAAGATCAAATCCCTGAGAATTCTTTAAAATTTAACTTATTCATAGCCAGAGGAATTCAATACTGTTTAAATAATCTAGAAGAATTGTTTGGAATTAAAGCCACCTTTGTTGTAATAAAGAATACAAAGAGATATGTTAAGAGTGATTATTTAGATACGGATATTAACGAATTGTTTGAACACTTCCGGAAGCGGATCGATGTTTTAAAAGAAGATAATCCAATGGAGTTGAAAAGTAAGATTGTTTTAACAAGTAATTTACTTGGAAACAAATATACATCTCCTATAAAGGAGAAAGACAAAGACGATCAGTTAAAAGCACAGGAAGTTCTTGGCACTCTCTCCAAATCGGAAGAATTGAATGATTCTTACATACTAGAACTGCAGAGGGCAAGGTTCTATGCGCTACAAACAGACGAAAAATCATGGAAAGAAGCATTATTGCATTATGAGAGAGCTTATGAAGACGGAAAGTATCAGGCAGGAATAGATTTGAAACCGATTTTAACAGAAGGGCTGGTACTTTCTGCAAAACTGGGTAAATTAAATGTGTTCAAAAAATTCTACAAATGGGCAAATTTCTATGAGCTGTTCCATGAGCCTTACGATGAAGTAAAAGAATATATTGTTGACCAGTTAACTAGCCAGTATTACAGCATATTCAATCCGAAAGCGTATTACAAGACCGATATTAAACAATATGAAAAACTAAACAAAGAAGCTTATAGCGATTTTTTATTCAGTAAAGAAATAATTGATAATTGGAAAGTAGATAAAAGATACCCAGACCGTAAAATTAAAGGTATCGGAAATTACCCTCTCACACAAATGATGATCGCTGCTTCATTTGAAAAAGTAGATGAATTAAAAGATTTAATACAATTAAAAGCAGATCCGAATATTGTAGCCGATGATGGAAGTACTGCGCTGATAAGAGCAATGCAACTTCAGTCTAGTGATATTATAAGTGAAAAACAACTGGAATGCTGTAACCTCCTTTTAGAGCTGGATTTGAATCCAAGCATAAATGCAAGAACAAAAAGAAAAAGAAAAACTGCTCTTATGTGTGCGATTGAAAGCGGAATTCCAGAACTTGTTGAGCAGGTATTAAAGCAGGGAGCTGATATTAATTTAAAATGCTCTGAAAATTGTAAAGACGGTTTAACGCCTTTGTATTTTACTGTGAATAGAATAGCAAGTTTGGTCAAATGGATAAATAACAACAAAAGATATGTTGTGAAAAAAGAAGATTTTATCAAAGCTATGAAACTTGATAATATTAGTAGAATGATGTCTGGAAATTTATTCCATGATGATTTTAAAGAACAATACAACAAATTTGCAAAATTAAATAATGAGAATTTGTTTAGAATAACAGAATATTTATTGGAATCAATAGAACATAAAAAAGATTCATTCTATAAAATTATAGATACATTTCTTATAAACAAAGCTGAAGTAGATGTGCTTCATGACTATGATTTTACAGAATTACTTCTTTCATCAGAAATCGGAGATATAAAAATTTTCGAAAAGTTATTAAAATATGGCGCAAACATTAAGCACCAGCTTGTAAATAAAGCGACTGTTATAGGATTAGCTGTAGGATTTGGTAATTATGAATTCGCAGAATATCTTCTCGACAATTATCCGAAAGATATGGCTGAATTAATAAATATTAAATATAAAAATGTGGAATCGAACAAAGAATATACTGTCTTATACCCATTGTTTATGACTTTTAAAGATCAAAGTGAAATACCTGACATAATTATCAGAATGACAAGAAAGATCTTTGATCTTGGATTTGATAAAACTATGAAAGAGGCCGGTGAGTACACAATCTTGGATATTGCCAAAATGTCAAACAATAAAAAGTTAGTTCAGATTTTAGAATAACAATAGGTCTTACTTTTAAATAACTTAATAATAAAACTGGATTTAGCACAAAGACTGTAAAAAATCAAATTACAGTCTTTGTGTCGTTAATATTATTAAAAGATTTTATTCTGTAATTTTGATACAACCTAACAGGGAGGTATCAAAATGAATCAGCAAAGCAACTTCTCGGCATCATGGTCACTCACCACAGCATGTAATTATAAATGTAAATACTGCTACAGATACACAAGCGGTAAGCTGTCCAGCTACGAAGAAGCAAAAGGAATAACAGACAAGCTTTACAGCTGGGGATGCAGAAAGCTGAGTCTTGCAGGCGGCGAGCCGATGCTTTGGCATTCAAAAGCGGAAGTTATAGATCTTATTAGATATTTGAAATTAAAAGGTATAAAGACAGAACTGATAACAAACGGTTCTTATCTTACTACTTCCGATCTGGATAATTTCAAAGACGTCCTTGATATACTTACAATTGATATTGACACTCTGAACAATGCAGAACAGGTGCTTTTAGGCAGACCTGTAAGCCATTTGTCACATGCCTTATCATTGCATCATTATGCAAGAAAATCCGGCATGAAAATAAAGCTAAATACCGTCGTAACTTCGATCAATCTCGTTAGCATAAGAGAAATGTGTGAATTTGTGAAAAAGAACGGTTACTATCGCTGGAAAATTTACCAGTATATGCCGGTTGTAGAATTTACAGAAAAAGATGACAGTCTTACTGTGTCTGACGATGATTTTGAAGATTTGAGAAAATATGTAGAAGATCAATTAAATGGTTCAGAAGTTCAGCTTGTAATTGAAAATAACGATCAGATGCATAACTCGTACATGAATATCACACCTGACGGGATTATTCATACCAATAAAATCGAAAATAAAAGAATTATCAAAATTGAGATCGGCAGGGTAATGGATATGAATTTTAAAAATTTCACTGCGAATGAGTTCGTTGATCTTGTAAAGTTTTATAAATACCACAGTGTAACTGAAGAAAGGAGAGAATCATGTTTCGCATAATCTGCATAAGCCATGTACCTGACAATGTATTATTCAAAGCTGAATCTATAGTCAGCAGCGATAATCTTTTCAATCCAAAATGGAGCGGGTGGAAAAATATTTCCAGTCTCCCGGGCTATTTTTCCTGTAAGTTAAACAATAAATATCGGTTGCTTTTTTCTAAAACGGGTCTGGCCTTTGTAGGCAATCACGATGCCTATGAAAATCAGATAAAAAAACTAAAAAGATAAAAAGGAGATCAGTATGCCTAAATACCATTATCAATGTGCAAGTTGCGGCTGTACATTGTTCGCAGAGGCGTTACAGCCCGGAGAAAACTGGATCTATGTAATGAACGGACAACTATGTTCACAGTGTCAAATAGAGATCGACAGCGAAAATCAAATGGACGATTACGATGACTATGATGAGTAATAAAACGGGATCTAATTAACCACATTTAATTCAGTATAATTTTTTTTAAATCAGGTTAAAGTATGAAACAAAGTTTTGTTGAAGTGTCAGTCGCAAAAACAAGAATAGCAGAATGGGGTAATAAAGACAATCCGAATGGGTGAATGATCTTTGTATTGTTTTAGATATTAAGGATTTTTATTTACTTGCGCACTCGTGGGGTGGTCAAATTGCAATGTACTATTATAGCAAATACTTTAGTAATGTAAAATTTAAAGAATTGACATCACAAATTAATTTTATTATATTGTCTGAAAGCTCCGCATGTAGAGTCTAAGTGCAGAAGAATAGGACAAGATTTATGACTGAGATTATTAAATATTTTGAAAAAAACAATGGTTATGTAAGAGATATGGATCTTAAAAAGAAAGGGTTTCACTCTTTGCATATCAAACAAATAGTCGATAATGGAACTATTATCAGGGTAAAACCGGGTTTGTACAGGTTGGCAGAACTGACAGAGCCGGGAAATGTAAGTTTTGATTTTGTGGATATCGCAAAAGCTGCTCCTGATTCTGTAATCTGCATTCTATCAGCACTTTCTTACTATGATCTTACGACTTATATCAATCCATTGGTTCATATAGCAGTAGAAAGAGATAAGAAGATACCGAAGATTTACAGTGTTAAAGTAAAAGGATATTATTTTTCTGAAAAAACTTTCAATCTGGGAATAAATAAAATTGAAACAAAATACGGCATTGTGAGAATATATGATAGAGAAAAGTCGATATGTGATATTTTCAGATATAAAAACAAGATCGGTGAAGACATTGCGTACGAATGTTTGAAGAATTATGTAAACAGTAAGAATACTGATTTTTTCAAGCTGAAAGAATATGCGAAAATTTGCAGAGTGGCAAAAATAATTAATTCCTCAATAAAAACTCTTCTCGGATAAGTATGACAAAAAATGTAGCTGCATCAGTTAAAGCGAGATTAAAAAATATCGCAAAAGAAAAAGACCTTAATTTTGATTTTGTTATTCTCAGATTTATGCAGGAAAGATTTTTATACAGGCTTTCTAAGTCAGATTATAAAGATAATTTTACACTTAAAGGCGGACTTGTTCTTACTTTATTGGGTGTTTCAGAATTCAGACCTACCAAAGATATTGATTTTCTGGGTGAAAAAATTGAAAACGATCAAAAAGCAATTAAAAATATCATCAAAGATATCTGCGGAACAAAAGTAGAAGACGACGGACTGAAATTTCTGCATACTTCTATAACAACAGAAATTATCAAAGAAGGTGCAGATTATGAAGGTGTCAGGATCAAACTTGATGTTAATCTTGATTCAGTGCTTAAGAAAATCGCTTTAGATGTTGGCTTCGGTGATGCTTTAAGTCAGGATGTGATAGTTTTACCATATCCGGGAATGCTTGACTACGATGAGGCAAATATAAAAATATATCCATTCGAATCGGTTATTTCCGAGAAGCTTGAGTCTATAGTAAAACTAAATTACTCCACCAGCCGCATGAAGGATTTCTTTGATATACATTTTCTGGCAGAAAACCACAAATTTACAAGGTCCGAATTGCTGAAATCACTGGAAACGACTTTCTCAAAGAGGAAAACATCTCTTGATGGATTGAATGTTGTTTATTCAGATGAGTTTATTAACGGCAAAAATTTTGAAACTCAATGGAAAGCCTTTTTGAAGAGAAATGAACTAAATGTAAATAAATCTTTCTCAGAAATTGCCTCACAAATTATCAAATTTATTAAACCCCTCTTTGAAAGTAAAGAAGCTGGAGAAAACTGGAATCCTAAAAAATGGGTCTGGGAATAGTATATCATGTAGATACAGCTTAAGAGTATTAACGGTACTGCATTATCGGGTACACTCCAAGTATAAAGAGATCGTTAAATCAGGTTAAAATATGAAACAAAGTTTTGTTGAAGTAGCAGGCACGAGGACAAGAATAGCCGAATGGCGAAATGTAAACAATCCGGTAGTTTTATGCCTGCATGGATTAGGTAGTACGCAATTGAGTTTTATAGAGGTGGCGGAAGCATTGAAAAATGATTTTTACCTTATCAGTATTGATTTGCCGGCTCATGGAAAAACAGCTCCGTTTGAGTCTGATGTTGATTATAGGATTGATAGGATTGCCGAATGGGTAAATGATCTTTGTATTGTGTTAGATATTAAGGAATTTTATTTACTTGCGCACTCGTGTGGCGGTCAGATCGCAATGTTTTATTATAGCAAATACTTTGAGAATGTTAAAAAGCGACAGTTGATAGTTCCGCATCATTTCTTCCCGGTAATATTGTAGTGTTTAATATTAAGGGAAACAGTTACAGGCTGGTCACGCGGATAGCTTATAATTGCGGATCTGTTTACATACAGTTTATCGGAACTCATGCAGAGTATAATAAAAGGAAGTTCGGATAACGCCGGCAAAGGGAGGGATAATGTACAAAGTCATAAAAGCAGAAAAACAATACAGAGAGTATCTGGCTGAGATCGAAAAACTGATGGAGATCGATCCGGAAGAAGGTACCGAGGAAAGAGATAAATTCGATCTTCTGGCTCTTTTGATAAACGAATATGAAGAAAAACACTATAAAATAGATCTGCCTGACCCTGTTGAGGCTGTAAAATTCAGAATGGAGCAGATGGGTTTGAAGGCTAAGGATCTTGTCGGAATTATCGGATCGAAAAGTAAAGTTTCGGAAGTTCTGAACGGCAAGGTTAAATTAAGCCTGAATATGATCAAAGCTCTGAACGCTAAACTCGATATCCCCGCAGAAGTTCTGGTCAAGGACACAGATTATTATAAAATTCTTGAAAATGATGTTACAAAACTTAGGGTAGCTGAAGATAAGGCAGAGTATAATTCCGAAAAATTACAGGCATGTAATGAGCCGAAAAAACACTAATTATGCAAGTCTCACTTGCACAATTGTGCGTAATCAAGGCTGTAAAACAGTTGAAATAACCGAAGGATGTCTTTTACTTTTCTTACTCTCATTACTGCGTGATTTTCTTTATGATAGACTTGAGTTTATTTTTTAATGTAATAGCTTTGTCCGAAAGGTTCTCGTCTTTTTCTAACGCATAGTTTTTGTATAATGCGTCAAATGTAAAGGCGAAAGCTTCCAGAGCTTTGTCGCGGGTCTGACCCCAAGCTGTAATGTCGAATTCTTCGTTTCTTATTATGAAATTATTTTCTTCGTAGGTGACCTGATTGTCGAGTATTTTTTTGATCATATCAAAATCTATTTTTGTTTTCATGAGAATGAAAATTAACCTGATTAGTGCGGAATGTCAAATAATAAAGCAAGTAAATTCAAGAGTAGAAATCGTTGACTTTAGGGATATAATTCGGTAGATTCAGAAGCTTGTGAGTAGGTTAGATGAAGGAATAAAAATGAAACCACTTAAAAATTTATTGCAGAGCCACCTTCTCGGTAAAGAATATTACATAGAGAGATATAAGCTCATGTGCGGGATCGCTGAGAATAAGGGCGGTAAATGTCTTTCTGAGAAATATGTGAATGTTTCAACAAAAATGGAATTTCAATGTAAGGAAGGTCATGTCTGGGCTACGACTCCGAGAGGAATTATTAAAGGTCAGTGGTGCCCGGTGTGCGGTAAGAAGAAGACAGTAGAACCGCAGAAGAACGATTTTAATGAAATTAAGAAAATAATCACTGATAAAGGCGGTAAATGTTTTACTGATGAATATATAAATCGCCTCCAGAAACTTGATGTGGAGTGCAGGGAAGGTCATAAATTTAAGATAACTGCCGGCTCAGTCAAAAAAGGCAGTTGGTGCCCGAAGTGCGGAATTGAGAAAGCTAAAGAAAAAACTACCGATTCTATAGATATATATCACAAAATTGCGGAAGAGTACGGAGGGAAATGTCTTTCAGATAAGTATGTCAACAGTAATACAAAATTGAAATTTATCTGCAAAGAAAATCATATATGGTGGGCTGCTCCGATGCATATTAAGCAAGGTCACTGGTGCAGGTTGTGCGGGTATAAGATCAGAAACAGTAAAATTACAGCCAGTAAACCCAGAACAATATATACTATTGAAAGAATTAAAGAAATTGCGAAAGAAAAGAATGGAGAGTGTCTTTCGGAGAGTTTATCGGGATCAAAGCTGAATTTTATATGCAGCAAAGGACACAGATGGAGCACAAGACCGTGGTATATTATGCAAGGTCACTGGTGCCCGGAATGTGCGCCTGTATTAAGAGGTAAAAAGATAAGCGACAGGCTCGAGAATTTTAAGAAAATGGCAGAGAAAATGGGAGGTCAGTGCCTTTCCACCGTGTATAAAAACAACCGAACAGTTTTGAAATATAAATGCGGCAAAGGTCATATTTTTGAATCCGAAGCGAGAAACATTGTGAGAGGATCATGGTGCCCTGCCTGCGGAGAAGAATCCGCAAGAAAGAAACTGCAGGGGAGTTTTGATGAGATAAAAGAAATTGTAGCAAAGCGGGGCGGAAAATGCTTGTCAACAGAGTATGTAAATAATTATACAAGATTAGTGTTTCAATGCGAAAACGGACATGTCTGGGAAGCTGAGCCAAAACGGATCAAAGCGGGTCACTGGTGCAGAAAATGCCACACTATGAAGCACAGAGAAGATTATTTGAACGGGTAAATAAATTATCATATTATCTTGTAAATGAGCGATTAAATGAGTAAATTTGATGTATGTTTTATAGAAGAAAGGTAATATTGGCGCTGCTGCAGGTTTTTGAGGATGAACTGGATAAGATCCACTTCCAGAAGCTTTTGTTTTTATTTACCAGGAAGCAGGTAAAACCGGTATATGATTTTGTGCCTTACAAATACGGATGTTTTTCCTATTCCGCTTATGCAGATGTTAACGCAATGGTGAAAAGGGAGTTTTTGTCTGAAACGGATACGAAAATAATTAAGAAAGATATGAATGATTATATCGGACAGCTCAATAGGGAAGATGAAGAAATTTTACGACAGATCAAATCCGAATATGGAAATAAGAGTGTGAGTTCGGTTATGAAACATACTTATATTGAATTTCCTTACTATGCGATAAAAAGGAAAGTTCGAAGTAGTAAAGAAGCTTCCATATAAATTTAAATACAAATTCGAGGATTCTAAAGGGAATGTAAGCAATATGATGATAGAGGACTGGGAAGTCGGTCAGCTCTATTGGAGACAGCTTGCCAAGTATAACGGAGATGAAGTAAAAGCTATCGCCGATGTAAGGCTTAAGTATTTCGATCATTTTGTAAACGATTGTGATCTGTATTTTTTTCTGGGCACCTCTAAACTGCATCATTTCACATCAAGAAATCCCTTTATGATAATCGGAGCATTTTATCCGCCAAAGACAGTTGAAGGCGATCTGTTCAGGCAGTAATTAATAAGAGATTGGTTCTTCTTCTGCTCAGTCTGTCGGCGTGTGTTTCGATAAGGGTGCGGGTACCAGCGATAGGGTAAAAAGTTAGGTATAAAAAACTTATGATTTGCAATTGCTAAAAAGAAATTTATAAGTTATATTTGCAAAAAAAGAAGGTGCCGAATGAAATTGCCAATACGCATAAGTCCGCAACCGATAATTGATGCTATTACTGAGTTCAGATTTGACACAATACTGCATCCGTCTGCTGTTTTTGGGGTTATATATAATTCTTTAAAAAATGATTATCCGGCAGTCTCGGAGCTGCCTATTACTCAATTACCGGAAGTTTTAAGGGATAAAGATGAATCTTTGAGATATAAACCTCATTATTTAATTACATCTGTAAAAGGGTTTAAAGTGCAGATCGGCCCAAAAGTAGTTACAGTGAGTTCACCTATTGAATATGTAGGCTGGATAGTATTTGAAAATGAAGTTCTTCGTATAATAAACATAATGTCTGAGCTTAAGATAGTCAAATCTGTAAAAAAGATAGGGATACGATATATTGATTTTTTTGAGGCTGATATTTTTGAAAAGATTAATCTTTCTATTGAGCATAGTGCTTTGGATTTAGAGTCACAATCTAAAAATTTTCAAGCTGTTTTTGCAGATGACAATTGTAAACACATAATACAAATCTCGAACTCAGCTAACTATAATTCCATGAACGGTTCTGTTATTGATATAGATACAATTTTACAGGGCGATGAAGTGAGGTTGGAGGTTGTCAAAGATCTTCTTAACAATCTGCATAAAAAAAATAAAAAATTATTTTTCAATCTGTTAAAAAAAGAATTCATAGATACATTAAATCCAGAATATGAGTAACAGGAGAATTTACGGGTTTCTTGGAATGCATTGATTCGAAAGCAAAAACAGCAACAATTTTATTGTCTGTTGCATCTTTTTCTTTTTATAATTCCACTAACAATCAGAGTTCTAATACTCTGACATTAGAAACTTTGAACATGGCGGATGGAACTCAATCTCTAAAAATTGAATCTATTTTACCGGAAAACAGGATGTCTATGTTAATTGAAGGCTTAAATCAAGAATCTGTTAATCATCAAAGAAAGCTAGCAGAATTTAATTCTAAAAGAAACAGAATTATTTTAGACGAGAAGTTATCTCCCAAAATGAAAGGTCGAATCATATTCGAATTGACAAAAAAATATTTTCCTGAAGTTGAAAGCAGAAATGATGAGATCTACAAAAATGAATTAGCATATTTTGTATATTTGAGACCTGAAGCATGACTTCAATAGGTCAGGATTTAAGAGGTTCAAGCGACTTATTTGAGCCTAAGCCAAGGCAAATATGGAAAATCGACGATAAAAAAATCCGCTTCATTCCTGAAGATAAAAGAAATTTACATGACTACAGGTATGTATTGGTTGTAATGAATGAAGATTTGTGTAATCTGTCTAATAAGGTTTACAATGTTATTCCTTTATCAACCAAAGGCAGTCCGGACTTTCTAAGATATCCGTTAAAAAAAGAATGCTATTCAAAAAACTCTGATGACGAATTAACAAATAAATCACAATCTTTACTTGTAGTTAACCATTATCAGCCTGTTAACAGCGAATATTTGGAAGCACCTTCGATGGGTTCACTCAAAGAAGAAATATATGAATCGGTTCTTTTAATGATAAAAGAAAATCTACTTGGCTTGAAAGAAGATCCATCAGAAACAGATATTAATGACTACTTATAGAGTTTTTAGCTTAGAGATGCAATTCAGAATGATGTTAGGATAAATGATGAATCCTCTGAATGACATACTGAATTTGGCGAAAAGGTTACTGGGTGTTGACGATCCATTAACTACCGATTTGGCAAAGATAAATGCTGAACTTACTCCTGCGAATGAACGGAAATCAGTTGTTCTGGAAGATCCTAAGCAGAGTTTAGAGGATATAGAGGTTCTGCCGGAATATGAATTTGTTCTACAGGCGGTTAAAGAGGAATACCCGGCGATTTTCGTTACAGGGCGTGCGGGTACAGGTAAATCTACTCTGATCAGGTTTTTAATGGAGAAAATTCGAAATTGCGCTGTTGTTGCTCCCACTGCTTTGGCTGCTATAAATGTTCGCGGTTCTACTATTCATTCATTTTTCAACATACCTCCAAGGATTCTTAATCCCGATGAGGTTTTTAAACCGCGCGTACGGATTCTTCCTGTTATTGAGGTTCTAGGAGCTTTAATCATTGATGAAATCTCAATGGTTACCCCTGATCTTATAGACTGTATTAATAATTCACTTAAAAAAGCTCGCAGGGATTTTCGGCCTTTTGGTGGTATTCCGGTAATTTTTGTGGGCGATCTTCTGCAGTTGCCTCCTATTGTAAGAGATGCTGAAGCTACAAGATATTATTCTGATCGTTACAGAACACCATATTTCTTTTCCGCTGATGTTTTCAATGAAACTGAATTGATCCCTATCGAGCTGACAAAGGTATTTCGGCAGACAGAACTGGAGTTTGTAAATATTTTAGACCGCATCCGTCTCAACAATGATCATCGAGACTCTGTTGCAAAGATCAATCGTGACTGTTATCGGGACAGAGTACCTAATGATTTCCCATCACTTTATCTTGTGCCTACGAACGCAGCGGCAAGAGCGATCAATACTCAAAAACTTGACGAAATTGATGAAGAACTGTTTACTTTTGAAGCTGTCGTTGCAGGCCGCTTCGATGTAAGTAAGGATAGATTTCAAGCTCCTTACAATCTTGAAATAAAGGTTGGCGCTCAAGTATTGTTCGTTAAGAATAATAAACCGTTATGGGTTAACGGCACACTCGGTCGGATAAAAAGTATTGAAGACGACCAGATACGCGTCGAAATTGAAGGCAAAGGACATACAGTCAGTGTAGATAAAGCGGTTTGGGAAAAAATTGAATATAAATATGATATTGGTAAACAGAAAATCGAAACTGAAATCGTAGGCAGTTTCAAGCAGTATCCGATAACGCTCGGCTGGGCAATCACTATTCACAAATCGCAGGGTATGACTTTGGATTCTGTTAGAATTGATCTAGGAAACGGTGCATTCTGTTCAGGGCAGACTTATGTTGCTCTTTCACGTTGTCGTTCGATAGATAATATTTCTCTTGATAAGCCAATCAGCATGAGAGATGTAAAAGCAGACCAAATGATATTGGATTTTTACAAGCGGTTAAAACCCTTGCGTGATCAGAAAAAGGGCTGATATTTAAGGGCATCTGACTTTTCCTGGATAGTTTAATCGGTAAAATCGGTTCGTTCTGTATTGCGGCTGTTTTTCTTCTGCTCAGTCTGTCGGCGTGTGTTACGGTTCCGGTCACCTATTTCGATATTGCCACTTATGCTAATCTGACGGGTCTTAAGGCGGAAATGACTTTGCTGGTCGAAAGTTTTGATCACAGGTCTTATGAGGATAATGCCGTAAGGATCGAAGATGCGGTGCTTAATTTCAGAAAGGCTTATGAATTCGAGAAAGGTAAGGGTGCGGATAACAGCGATACGGTTAAGCAGTTCGATAAGAGGGTACTTTGAGTAAATTTTCTGATTATATAGGCGGTCTGGCTGATGACGGCATCCGCGATCTGGTTATTGAGGGGTTGTTTAAGCTGATTTAGTTGTGTGGGTGAGTAGAAAAGAGGTCTTATATTCTGCCTTCGTACAGATCCCAGATCGGGAAACACAGTTCAAAGTCATTGACTTTAGGTATATAATTCGGTAGATTCAGTAGCTTGTGAGTAGGGAAGATGAAGGAATGAAAATGCTAAGAGGTAGCGTAAATGCTCTATAAGGTGTGCAAACCAAGCGAAGGTCCTATTTTTTATCCTAAGAAATTCTGGCGATCGGCTGATTGGTCGAGAAGTTCAACAAACCCAAAGCCAGGATTGATCGAGACTGAGGTACTGTATGCAGGCGATCAGGATGAGATTATTGTACATCTTCTTCCGGAAATTCGAAGAGTAGCAGTTACTTTAACCTTAGACAATAGATTGAAGCTGGAAAATGCCAAAGTCTCTCACAGTACAGATAAAAGGTCGATCGTTTTTTGTGAAAGGGACAAAAAAGAGTTGATCGATTTTTTTTCGCCTACAGTTTTTGTATTCTCAAAGAAAGGATTCGTGCTTGTTCAGAGCGGAGAGTATGTTTCGTATTCCCCGCAAACTGCAATTGAAAAAATAGAATTCTCAATGTCAGAAGCGCAAGAACGATTTAATTTTGAAATATGCTATATTTCCAGTCTTGATATTATTATTAAGATACTTAGAGCAAATCAAGTTAGCTACACGGAACAGGATTGAAAAAATTATTATGGAAATTCAGAGTCGTGACAAAACAGGTTAAAAAAATAAGTAGGCTTCATATATAAGAAACACCATCGAACTTTCAAAGAACAAGTGAGGTACTGTTAATGAAGTCAAGATATTATTACAACAGCAAGAAAGCCCCCAGCCCGAATATGCCGAGGAGTATCGGTGTTGTGGGGATCATATATGATGGTGATAAAGTTTTATTTGAAGAGCGAAGATCAGATGATGAAAAATGGTCGTTCATTTGCGGTAAAGTAGAAGATAATGAATCTGTCCTGCAGGCATTACTCAGAGAAATTAAAGAAGGAACGGGTCAGTCTGAATGGCTGTATTATAAGCCTAAAACAAAAGAAGTCGAACTTTTCTACAGAGAAAACCAGAAGATCGAATCGCACCCGAGACTGCTTAAAAAAGCTGATATGCTTGTTAAGGGTCGGTTCGTTAGGAAGAACGCTCTCTTTTTATCGGTTCTTGATCAGTGGAACGAAGAGATAGCTCAGACAGTCATGAAATGTTTCTATGCACAAGGATTATTTCGGGACTGTTCGATCTCTTATACACTTGTTCAAAGTGGTACAAAAGACCTCCTTCCATGTTTAATTTATGTGCGTTGTGTATGATTCTGTCTAGGCATGCGTCAGCTATGGTCGAGTTCCGGAACAGATCATACCAGTTTTCGGGCGGTATCTGTGAAGCAATTACAGTTGATTTGTCGCCATATCTGTCTTCGAGTATCTCAAGCAAAGATATATTGGATTCATGATGCATTGGGAGAATCCGGAGCTTGTTATTAGTCAAGTTAGGGATTGGTTTAAGTAGTATTGTTTATATTCTGCCTTCGTACAGATCCCAGATCGGGAAACACAGTTCAAAATCGTTCCAAGAAATATCACCGTATTCGATCGTGAAAGATCCGAACTGTTCCTTATCGAGATACTTGGTGCTCATTGGATTTTTGGAATTTCTGAGAAAATTTTCAAAGTCAACTACTCTTCCTGTTCCGTCCGAGAAAAGGAATTCAATTTTGTAATCTCCGCGATATTGGGCTTTTTCAATTGATATTACCATGATCAGACCTTTTTTGTTATTGTTTCGCAGCTGACAGCTATATTATATACAAAGAAATCAATCCATTTTCTTACAATATCTTCCCGATATGCTTCTACCAGTCTCTTAAATTTTTTCTGATTCTGGACATCTAACGGATCCTTTCCGGGCACTTCTACGATTCTGACTTCAACGAACTTTCCGTCCTTATAGACAATCTCAGCTTTGTTTTCTTTATCCTGAAATTTACAATGCACATGGATAGGCTCATGTTCGTTAGAATAAAACAGTATTACCAGACCAAAATATTCGTAGAGCTTAGGCATTTTTACTCCGCTTAATTAAAGGCAATATACAAAATATATTCAGTTAAATCAAACGAATAAAAGCGGTGATTACACAGATGTTAACGCAATGGTGAAAAGGGAGTTATTGTCTGAAACCGATACAAAAATAGTTAAAATTGATATGAATAATGGTTATGCAACCGTTAAAGAACTTAAATCTGACGGGTTTGTCCCCAAGCTGTAATGTCGAATTCATCGTTTCTTATTACGAAGTTATTTTCTTCGTGTGTTACCTGATTGTCGAGCACTTTTTTGATCATATCAAAATCTATTTTGTTGGCTCTCATGGTAGTGAAAATTAACCTGATTAGTGCGGATTGTCAAATAAAAAAGCAGGAAAATTTAAGACTTGTAATCATTGTGAATCTGAAGCTGGTATTTTAATTGATTTAAGAGGGAATATTTTGTATATTGCAGTTTAAATGCGGAGTTGCTGATGTCAGTCAGAGAAGAAAAGTATAGGTTTATTTAAGAAAGGAGATGATGCAATATGCCCGAAATAAGTAGATTCTTTGGAATAATTATAGCGATATTTTATGATGACCATAATCCACCGCATTTTCATGCCAGATATAATGGAGAAAAAGTCTCTGAAGGTACTTGAAGGAAGTATTTCTCCCCGGGCACTTGGGCTTGTCATTGAATGGGCGACCTTGCATAAAGAAGAGCTGTTGAAAAACTGGGATTTGGCTAAGTCAAATCAGCCTCCCGAAAAAATCGAACCTTTAAAATAGGAGTTGAGAAATGCTTTGTGATATTATAAAAGCTGAATATATTGAGGGTTATAAGCTGAGGATTTTCTTTGAAAACGGAAATTCAGGCATAGTGGATTTTTCTCATTACTCTGCTAAAGGCGGTGTCTTCTCAAAATTTAAAGATTTATCATATTTTAAAAAATTTATTGTTTCCGAAGAGCTTGGAACTATTGTCTGGGACGGTGATGTGGATATCGCACCTGAAACATTATATGAGAAATGCGAACCCGAAGCTTTTGCAATAAGCGAATAAACTAGTGTTGTGTAATCAATCAAA
>DFZN01000010.1 GCA_002382735.1 bacterium UBP11_UBA4055 | reverse complement strand
CTGAATGGCCCGCCTGAGGCTGTAAGGATTATTTTCTCAAGGTTTTTCCTGTTCTCACCGTTAAGGGACTGAAGCATTGCAGAATGCTCTGAGTCTATCGGGATTATACGGGCGCCGGTTTTCCTGAGGAGTTTTTTTAGATAAGCTCCGGCCATGACAAGCGATTCTTTATTGGCCAGGCATAATTTTTTGCCTTTTTCAGCGGTGTAAACCGAAGGTTTGAGCCCGAATGATCCTACGATCGCATTTACGACCGTATCGACACCGCTGTCCTGACATGCCTGTTTAAGCCCCTCTTCGCCTGAAAGTACCTTAGTTTTTCTTCCGGAAAGCAGTTTGGTCAGTTTTGAATAATTTTTATCTGAAGCTATAACGAATTCAGGTTTATATTTCTTTACCTGATCCGCTAAAAGCTCAATATTGTTAAATCCCGATATGTATTTGATAGAGAATCTGTCTTTCAAATTGTACGCGGCTTTAAGCGCGTTCACACCGATCGAGCCTGTCGAACCTAATATTGTTAAATTTTCTTTCTTCACTTTACCCATTCCTCAAAACATTTTACTAATATAGTAAAGAAATTTCAGCTTGACAAGACTTTTATAAAAAATATTATCTGCGGGAAATTTAAAAATTCAGTTTAAAATTAACTTCAATGTCATGAACGGCATCGGAATTTATCAGATCATACCCTGAACCGACGGTCTCGCTGTCCTCGGAAGCGGTTCTTGATATTCCTGCTCCGATCTCGAATCTTTTTGAGATATACATCATCATTAAATATGATCTGCTGCCTGCTCCCGAAAAAGATGTTAGTGACGCGAATCTTCCAATATCTGCAAGCGCGGAATATACTGTTGTTCCTTCTTTTGTGAAATATATGTCCCCTCCGATCCTGATCTTAACATTTCCTGTATTCGATGTTATGTTCGAGCCCAGCAGGTACCCGTTAGAACCGTTACCGTTATCAGTGTAAGTAATGTATGTGGAAGATGTGACCGTTTTATTCTCGTATTTTACTTTCAGCCCTGACTGATACTGTTCTTCTCTCGTAAGTAAAAAATATTTATCTGCGGTTTCTGAGAATTTATAGCTGAATGACGGCTCGATCATAATATTTTTGAAGCTGACTGATAATTTCACGGAATTTTTCCCGCCCGGAGTGCTGTTGCCGTCTAAGATCGAGGTGAATAAGAGATTCTCGGAAATGGCGATCAGCTTGGGGTTCAGCCTGATCCTGAATTTCATCCCGTAAACATGTTCCTCTTCCCCACTGCCCATAAAAAGTCCGGGTGTCGAAAGGCAGAATTTATCCTTTTGTATATAACCGTAAAAAAATCCGGTTGTAATGTCTTTCGACCGCAGTTGTGCGTTCAGCTTCATGTTGAACCGGTCAAGATCCGATGCGGCGTCGGCACGGAACTTCCAGAGACCCGCGGACTTTTGAAGGGACAGTTCGCCTGCGGTCCCTTCCCTCAGGTCTGCGGCGGGATCGAGTTTTTTGTCGAAATTCTCTTCTGTTATACCTGCCGCATACCTGATACCGAGATATTGTCCTTCAACGCCCGCCCCGAATATCTCATGTGAGGCGTTGTGATACCTTTCTATCTCGGTCAAAGTCCGCGTCAGTGCGTAAAGATTTACGCTTACTATCTCTTCATTCTCATTCAGAGATGCGGAAATTTCCTTCACTCCGCCGTACGCCGTTATCCTCGCGCCGCCGAAAGTGTAGTAGAGCCCGGCACCGTTGTAGCCCGAATAATCGTTGGTCGATACGGAAGGCTTTAAAAAGTCATGAAAACTCTTTGATCCCGAAAACGAATACTGGTCCATGACAAAGCCTTCCTTCTGCAGCATTCCTGTCACGGAATTCGGGCTGAAATTTCCTACGATGATCCTGTGCAGGCCGCCGGTGAAAACCAGGTTGCCCTTCATGTTGTCGGAATAGTGAACTTCGCCGGGATCTTTCTCGAAAAGGGCGTTGACGGAAACATTGCCGCCGGTCACCATTAACTTGTGAGAGAATCTGCTCCTGTTGCCCAGATAAACAGAATCGGCATACGCCCTCGACTTCTCAATTCTTCTCGTGAACCTCAAATCATAAATTCCGGCTCTTATATATTTTTGACCGTCTGAGAAGATCACGCAATTCTCAAGCGCTTCGGCCTCTTCCCTGCCCAGTATTCCGTCAGCGACAAGCTCGTCAAGAGAATTTATCTCCCCTTTCTCTTCGATCCGCATGAAGATCAGTTCCGCGGCGGTCTCGCTGATGTAAGGCAGCTGATAGATATCGCTCCGTGTCGCTCTGTTGATATTGAGCGGATAATTTCTGAACTGATCGATAAGTGCCTGAGTTTCGTCATGGTCCAAAAGTTCGCTTTCGATAGCTGACAGGCTGAAAAGCACGCAAAGTATTAGAACGAATACTTTAGAATTCATAGACTATCCCGGCCGAATGTGACTCCCCGAGATCGAAATGATAGCTCATTCCGTAGCTGAATATAAAACCCGAATAAGCTATGGATAATCCCGCAGTGATCAGCTCCGGATCAAAATTGTATCCCGCGGAGACCGAGAAAAATTCAAAAGGCGCATATTCCAGCCCTGTCTTCAGTATGCCATCGTTCTTGTCGTCCTTTTCCGCGCCCGCATAGACATTAAAACCCGCCGGAGCCTTGTAATGAAAATTGAAGTGCATCGTCATCGGTATATCAATTTCGTCAGTCTCGAGCGCGTAAATGTTCTGAACGGATACGACGGCGGAAAGAATTTCGGAGAACCTGTATGAAGCCGTAAGATCTGCCCCGAAGCTCGATTTATTGCCCAGAACATCGTCAAGGCTGTAATAACTGAGTCCGGGAATTATCGTAATCCCTTCAAATGTATATATTCCCGCCGCTGCCGAGAATGAGTTTTCCCTGTAGTCCGCATTTCCGAAGTTCGTGCCTGAAACGATCAACGGGATATTCTTTAAACGGAACGACACCGCCGCTTCCTGCATAGCCAGTTCGGTAAAACCGAACGGGATCATGTAGTTGCCTGTGACCGAAATTTTCTCGAATTCAGTGAAAGGCACTATTATATCGCCGCCCTTGAATCCTGAGATATTGCCGATGGCGACCGAGGCGGGGCTGATCACGACAGATTCGAACGAGCCGAACACAGCTGCGCATGAAAGAAGAAAAGCGAACAGTGATATTCTCTTCATTAATCCCCCTTGGGATGAGCTTTTTTATATATCTGTTTGAGCCTCTCTAAAGAGACATGGGTATATATCTGAGTTGTCGAAATGCTTTCATGTCCAAGAAGCTCCTTGACAGACATAATATCTGCTCCCATATCAAGCATGTGGGTCGCGAAAGTGTGCCTGAGGATGTGCGGGGAGGTCTTATGGACGGTCGCGAGAGCCTTAAGTTTATCCTCCACTATCCTCTGTATCTGCCGCTTTGAAAGATGAGTTCCCTTATTGCCGATGAAAAGAAATTCGCTCGACACACCCGCTTCGGAAAGGACTTTCTCTCTTTCTTTACAGTATATCTCATACTTTCTCTTTATATGGGCCGACATTGGCAGTATCCTCTGCTTTGAACCTTTGCCTATCACCGAAAACACATCCCTTGAAGAATTTATGTCTTTCAGCTTCATGTCATAGAGCTCGGACAGCCTTATCCCTGTGCCGTAGAAGAACTCGAATATCAGGCTCTCTCTTGAAGTAATGAAATCCTCTTCCGTAAAATGATCCATAATGTTCTTCATCTGATCTTTGCCCACGAACTCGGGCAGCCTCGTCTCCATCCTGACAGAACTTATAGCAGAACCGACATCTTTCTCCACTTCACCGTTCACGAAAAGGAATTTGAAGAAACTTTTTATGGCTGCTACTCTCCGGTTATATGTTTTCTTTGACATCTTCTTCATCAGTAGATCGCGCAGGTAAGGTCTGATCTCGTTCCTTGTGACATCTTTTATCGAAAAATCATCCTTCATACTGCTCTCCAGGTACGAACACAGGCTAGTAAGATCATTTCTGTACGATATAACAGTATTCTTTGAATAATTCTTTTCTCTCAATAAATGATCGAGAAATTTTTCTATCAGCTCTCTCATCAGTCCTCCGGCTTACCTAAAGATAAACCAGAGATGATAATTTCCACAAGAACAAAAAAGGGATTTTTTTTGATTAAAAGAAAAAAGACAGTCATTTTGAGACTGCCTTTCTTTTGGCGGGGAACACAGGATTCGAACCTGCGGTACAGTATTACCGTACGACGGTTTAGCAAACCGCTGCTTTAAGCCACTCAGCCAATTCCCCTGACCTAAGCGCGGAGGATGAGGGACTCGAACCCCCATGTGGTCGCCCACGGCGGTTTTCAAGACCGCTGCCTTGCCAGTTAGGACTAATCCTCCGATCGCGGATCTCTCCCCTTTTCAGGACACCAAATATAATATCTTTTATTATCTATGTCAATTATTTTTTCGGCAGTATTTCATCAAAATATTCTCTTAGAACGACCCTGTATGCCGGTTTGTAATTATTCCTGTAAACGGTCGAATGATGTGCGGCGGGAAAAGATTTTGATTCCATTTCCATAAAGAATTCATCCAGTTCCGATATCTTGACCGGTATCTGTCCGTCCCTGCTCATCTCTTCAGCGGTCTTCCAGAGTTTTCTTATTCTGGAATTATCCTGATTAAAATCGTCGGCTGTCCGAATAAATATCCTGCAAAGATCGCCAGCTACTCCCCCCGCCTTAAGAAATGGTCGGATATTAACTCTTACGAGGCCTGATTCGGGACAAAGACCGTCCGTCAGATTCTTATCATCGTAATTTTCCAGATTATTGACCTCGAAGTTCATCCATTTGGCAACCATCTCAGGATCAGGTACGGCGTGTCCCGGCCCCATCGCTGAAGAAAATATCATCTTATAGATATCCCTTGCCGTCATGAGAGGATAAAGTTCGAAATGATTCTTGAGTATTTCTTTGAATTCGTTCATGCCTGCCTTCAAAAATTCAGGCTTAAATGTAAAGTTTTTTACCCCCTTAATCAATAAAAATCTGATTTTGTGTATTCATTCAATTATTATTTATTTATATTTCCCCCGATGAGAACAGACCATATTTACATACATTTCCCGTTCTGCAAAAAAAAATGCCCCTATTGCGATTTCTTCTCTCTGGTCCCGGGAAGCATGAAAGAATACAGGGAATATATTGACCGCCTGCACAGAGAAGCGGATCTTTATCAGGGATATTTTTCAGAAAACATCAGGACTGTTTATTTTGGAGGCGGAACACCGTCTCTCATGGATCCGGATGACCTGAGAAATATCCTTCTCAGGTTCAAAACCGGCGGGGATGCCGAGGTGACGCTCGAAGTGAATCCCGCGGCAGCGGATTTTGGAAAGCTGAAGGCTTTTATGGAAGCGGGCGTCACGCGGCTTTCGGTCGGCTCCCAGTCATTCATTGATGCTGAACTCAGGACTCTGGGAAGGATACACGGAGTGAATGACATTTACGAGGTATATGAAGCCGCCCGTAAAGCCGGATGCGGTAATGTGAATCTTGACCTCATCACCGGCATCCCCGGTTCAACGCCGGCGGGCGCGCTGTACAGCGCGTCGGAACTGTGCAGGCTGGAACCCGAACATGTTTCGGTCTATATTCTGACTTATTATGAAGGCACGCCCTTCACTAGCCTGCTCAGTTCCGGGAGGCTGAAAAAACTGGAAGACGATGTCGAAATTGAGCTTTTCAGCCTCGCCGCCGGCGTTCTGGCGCGGCACGGCTTTGAAAGATACGAGATCTCGAATTTCTCAAAACCGTGCCGTC
>DFZN01000018.1 GCA_002382735.1 bacterium UBP11_UBA4055 | reverse complement strand
TATTTTTCTGGAAGATCCGTTATAACTCTTTTAAGGCTACTTTCTCTTGATTCTATTATTTTATAAAATTCAGCTCCGCTTTCTGATCGTTTGAAAGAAAGACGGCGGATCCATAAAAGCCCGTTTCTACAAAATATGTCGTTATATAATGATATGAAAGAAGGCATAATTGAACTGTTCAGGAAAATTCCGTCAGAACTGAAACGGTTGAATTTTTTCACAGGTGTGTCTATAACGAAAAGAGTATCATTAAGACTGCCTATGCCCATTATGAACTGGAATTCGCCCGGTCCGGTTCCGTTTCCCCCGAAAGTCAGGAGATGTTTACCGTATTTATCGAATTTGTGAATTTTAAGATCGTGAGAGTCAGAAATATAAATATTTTCTTTTCTGTCAACTGTGAAATATGATGCTGATCTAAAGTAATCATTCAAAGAATCAGTGCCGTTTATCTCAAGGACTTTTTTCAGGTTTATATTTAGCTCTTCAACTGAAACAGACGGAGTATTGTCATTAATAATGTTTTCGATGCCGTTTATGTTCTTGACTTCGTAATTGAGGATGTTTTCCTGTTTTTTCGTACAAGCTGCAAGAATTATCAGGCATAAAACAACACTAATTAACTTTTTCATCGTTTTTCCTTTATTATTTATACTTTAATATCTGTAAGCAGACCTGAGGCATAAACCGGATAAGATTCAAGAACGAATTCGACTTCGGCTTCTTCCCTTCCTTCAATTATAACATTATAACTGACTGTCTGGCTTGAATATTTATTCAAATCAAATCTGACGGCATATTTTATGTTCTTTTTTAGAGCTATGAATTGGTGTAGAGATTTTAAACTGCCGCTTTTTCCTGATTTTACTTCAACCGGAATTATCTTTCCACCGATTTCTGTAACGAAATCAACTTCCGCATTCCCCTTTTTATTCTCTCTCAGCCAGTAATTCAGATCGGACGGTCTCGTCATATCCTCAGAATTTATCAGATGCTGGGATACAAATTGCTCGGCTATGCGTCCTTTGTTTATCAGCGAATCTGCATCAATGGAGTTTAAACTATTTATGTCAAGTCCGGTAATGTGATTTACAAGCCCGACATCAAGGAACATAAGCTTATATACATCGCGATTTTCGGTCGCTTTTAGAGGAATTCCCGAACAGTCCGAGCCGTAAACAGGGTTGCATATTCTGGCTTTGATCAGCATTTCGACAGCAGATTTAACTTCGCCTGATTTATGTTCTTTTGATAAATTTGAATATTTAACTTTATCTCCTATGTTCTGCGGTATCGCTCTGAAGAGTTTTTGAAGCAGAAGAAGTTCTTTTGATTTCTTCCCGTATTTCGCGAAATCGTCGAGATAAGTGTCACATATTGAACGGTGTACGGTTTTTACGCTTTCCAAACTGCCCGTTTCCTTATAGGCCAGAACTGCTTCCGGCATCCCTCCTATGAACAGATATTCCCTGAATTTTTCAGTAAGTTTTTTATGAGCAGTATCAGGCATTGTTTTAACTTCGTTGAGGCTTGAAATGTATTTGTTGAGTTCAGGATAAAGGTTATAGATAAATTCATTGAACGACATAGGTCCGAGGTAGCGGTAATCAGCACGCCCGACAGGCATAGAATAACTATGTTCAGAGAGAGTGAATTCCAAAAGCGATCCAGCAGAAATTACCGGCAGTTCTTTCTTCTCCTCATAAAAATATCTTAGACAGGCCAAAGCATTTGGGACTGCCTGAATTTCATCGAGAAATAAAAGTGATCTTTCATTGAATGATTTGCCGGCGATCCCCTCCAACTCCCTAAGAATGAGCGGAATGTCGAAAGTTTTGAATATTTCATTCATGAATAGATATTTTTCCAGATTTATCTCGACAAGATCAAGACCCGCATTTTTGGCAAACATCCGTACCAAAGTAGATTTACCAACTTGTCGTGCACCTCTGATTATTACAGGTTTCCTTCCATAAGAATTCAACCAGTCTTTCAGGCTTTTCTCGTTAAATCGGATCATAATACACCCCTGTTTAATCACTATTTCAGACGAAACAGACCCCTGTTTCAACCAATAACGAGATAATATATGGGTCTGTTTTGTCTAAATATAAAATAAATAATTAATTTTTGCAAGAAATAAGAGTAAATTTTCTCGGTTTATTTTTATCTTAGTTCGGTTATTTTTCTTTGCTGTATTTCTGAAGCAACTCAATTATCTCTTTATTCCGATTCTCTTTTGCGAACATAATAGGTGTTTTATCATTTATGGTCGAAGGGATATCTGTTTCAGCGCCGTTATCGAGAAGTAGTTTTACAGCTTCGATCTTGTTGGAAATAACTGCAATCGTTAGAGCTGTCATATTCATTTTGTTCTTTAAATTTACATCAGCTCCGTTTTCAATTAGCAATTTCATGATCTCAATATCATCCATAGAACACATCAGAGGCGAGAAATCTGAAAATAAAAAATTAAAATCAATGTCTTTATTTATCATTTTTTTAGCTCGGGCATACTCCTTGTTGATAAGTGCCTGAACAATGCAGTCAGGATTTATTTTGAAGTCTTCAGCAATTGCACCTTTGGTTATTAAAAAATTTGCTATATCGTCGTGTCCCATTTCTTTCGACATTACATAAGCTGTCTTTTTCTTTTTATCTCTATGTTGTATGTCTGCTCCGTTATCCAAAAGAAATTTTATATATGCGATCTTTTCTTCAGGTTTTTTGTATTCATATTTGATGGCCTTAATAATTGCCGATTCACCTTTGTCATTTTCCGTATTTATATCAGCTCCGTTGCGAATAAGGATATCAGCTTTTAAAATATTGCATCTTACTGATGAATGGAGTAAGGCATCATTACCTTCGCGATCTCTATTTGATACTTCCGCACCATTATTTAGTAGAAGATCAAGTACATCCAGAGAATCAGCCACCATCAAAGCTGTAATTCCGTAACCTGCTTTTTTATTTACTTTTGCTCCACTCTCAAGAAGGAATTTAACATTCTGAAATAGATTATATTGTGCCGCTAATGTCAAAGGCAGGTCGCCGTCCGAGTCTTTTTCGTTTACATCTGCTCCTTGTGATATATAATTCTTTAATAGCTCAATATTCTGTGAACAGGCAGCTGAATGAATACCTTCCTTTTCCCATGAAAAAAGCTGTGTAAGAGCGGATAGGATCAGAAAGAGAAAAATCAATTTGATCCTAATATTTATTCTACTTAAGATCATAATCAATTAAAATTTGTTCTTCAAAGAAATCATAATAGCCGAGATTAGTACCAAATTCGTCAGTTCTACAAAGGTTCCATATTTCTAATTCAGTTTTGACTATTCCATATTTTGAAAGATAGGTCACTGATATTATGTCATCTTCCCATTCTCCGTCAGCTCCCCAATCCCAGTAAGTGTGTATTTCGTAAACATCAAATTCGTCGGACGATGTTGAAATCCGACACACTCCTGTTACTTCTCTCTTGGTGTTGAGCGTGTAAGAAATGCTCCCGTAATCCCATACATTTCCTGTCTCGATCGGATATTGGATTAATCTGACGGACCTGTAGGCTTTGATGTTTTTTATATCTCCGGGTAAGGAATTTAGGCCGAGAATGTTTTTTAGATCTTCTACTGAATTGAATTTTATGCCTCTGAAAATTACCTTTGATCCGAAGTCATTATCCCCATTTTTAAGATCGATGTACGAATAATCATAAAGGCCGTCATCACAGTTTGAATAAAATTTGATTTTTGAACTGCTGTCCTGTCTGCTGTTAACAGGTATTTCTTCGCTTTTTATTTTTACAACAGAAATAGTGTCTTCGAGTACGGTGTCTTTTACAGCTTCTGAGAAAACTTCTGACAATTCGATAGTCGAGTCTGTATACGATGTACTCATACCAACTGCCGTGCTGTCGGATTTATACATTGTTCTTATTGTTCTTGAGTAATCCCAAGAAATCCCGACAGATAGCGGAAATTTCTCCGGCAGATCAAGAAAATCAGGATCGTCGTCTTTCGTACAGCTTACGATCGTTGTGGCAATTAGTGCCAGTAAGATTATTCTGATAACTAAAAATTTCATGCTTCTCTCCCAAGTTTTAATTTTAACCTGAATCCGTGATTAATTTTCTTATTAGCTACCATCACTATTTCAAGTACATAGGCTAAACATTTGACAATATAAGCCAAGATTATTTTCCGCGCAATATTTTTTTTCTTATCAGCCCATAATTTTTTCTTTCAGCCTCCGGTTATATCTTTTCAAAAATATTCTCCTACTAATTTTTTTGTTAAA
>DFZN01000025.1:13962-17903 GCA_002382735.1 bacterium UBP11_UBA4055 | reverse complement strand
TCGTTCCCGGGCACAATGAAAGACTCATGCAGAGCGCGGCGCGATCACAGGCCGATGTCCTTCTTTTGGATATTGAAGATTCAGTTCAGCCGCCTGTACCCAACAAACAGAACGCAAGGGATCTGATCAAAAAAATGGTCACCGAAGGCGCATTCAAGAACCACCTTGTCTATCCAAGGGTCAACGACAGGGAATCAGGCCAGCTCCTAAAGGATGTTTATCAGCTCACGATAGATGGCGTCCACGGCTTTATGTATCCGAAATCAAAAAAAAGCGGCGATGTTTACTTCTTCGACAAACTTCTTGAAACCATAGAGTACGAAAAAGGCATTCCAATAGGCACATTTAAGATAATACCCCTAATAGAAACAGCGGCGGCAGTACTCAACGCAATGGAAATATGCAAAGCATCGCCGAGAGTAGTTGCAATAGCATTCGGCTGCGAAGACTTCATAGGTGACCTGGGCGGGATCCATGACCACGAAGGCAAAAGCATATTCAGCCCCAGGGCAACAATAGCGATGGCCGCAAAAGCAACAGGCGTGATCCCCATAGACACAGTCCACATTCATGTCCACGACCTTGAGCACCTCGAACAGAATATCATTCTCGCAAAAAACCTCGGCTTTGAAGGTATGCTCGTACTCAATCCAAAAGAACTCCCGCTTGTGCACCAGTACTATTCACCTTCAGAACAGGAAGTCGAAGACGCGAAAGAAATGCTCAGACTTTACGAAGAAGCTCAGAAAGAAGGTAAAGGTGTAGCCCTCATGAACGGAAAGTTCATCGGTCCGCCCATGGTAATAATGGCTAAGAAAACACTGCACAAACATAAACTCGCGGGTAATAAAAAGTAATTTTAATAATATTTTATATTATAACAGTGAATTTTAGCAGACAAAAGACATTTATTTTTCCGCTTGCCAATTCATGCCGATTTTCTTATTTTTCTCATTCGGAATGACGGGGGATCGTTCGGGGAGGGAAAAAGTATTGCTTAAACTGATCAGAAGAATAATACCGATCCATAAGCTTGCATTTATTATGCATGATCTATTTGTTATCTCGCTGGTTTTGTATCTGAGCCTGAAATTCTCACTGCCCAGGTTTTATGAGTATTCTCCAGGTTTCATCTACAGCTTTATCTTCCTAATCATTGTAATGATCTTTATTTTCAAATTCAGCAACATGTACAGATACCAGGTATTTCTTAACACTTCGCGGCATATAGTGCTTTTGGTTAAGTCGATCGTATTGAGCATGACCTTTCATATTTACTTCGCGTTCTTCATGAAATTTCCCGAAGTTACATTAAGCAGGAGATTCGTGCTTGAGACATATTTTACGCTCTTCATAGTTCTTTTAATTACCAGAGTTTTTATTATACCCAGAATATATTTCAAGATGGTTAGAGATGGCAAGCTCAGGGTAAATATGATCGTGCTGGGTGCGGGAAGTACCGCAAGAGAGAAAGTTGCGACGCTTCTTGCAGATAAGGCTAATTATTACAATGTTGTCGGTTATCTTGATGATTCTGTAGAGAAGCAGGGGAAAGTATATGACGGCATACCTGTTCTCGGCACCGTTTCAGATCTTGAGGATGCTGTAGAGAAGCATAGAGTAAATGATATTTTTGTTTACATACAAAGCATTTCTCCCGATAAACTTCAGGCTATTATAGATTTCTGTAAGAATATCAGAAAACCTGTTCACATTGATACTGCTCTATTCGACATCGTGAAAGAAAGGCTCTCTGTAGAAGAGATCTCGTCAAGCTCAACATTCAGAGTAGTTCCCACAAAGACAAGAACTTACTACGATGTTGTAAAAAGATTCATCGACATCGCGGGTTCTCTGATGCTGATAATCGGACTGCTGCCTGTTTGGATAGCGATATATCTGGCGGTAAGGCTTACTTCGTCAGGGCCCGGATTTTATAAAGCGAGAGTTGTAGGAAAGGACCATAAAGAGTTTTTCATGCTCAAATTCCGTTCAATGTATCATAACACAAGCAAAAAACTTCATGAAGATAAAGTTAGGGACATGATAACCAAGAACGAGGCTACGACCAAGCTCGAGAACGACCCGAGGATCACTCCTCTCGGCAGGTTCATGCGGAAATATTCTGTCGATGAATTCCCTCAGCTGTGGAATGTTCTTATCGGGGATATGAGCCTTGTCGGTCCCCGGCCGAATGTTCCTTATGAGTACGAGCACATGGAAGACTGGCAGAAAAGAAGGTTCGAGGTGCTGCCCGGAATGACGGGGCTGTGGCAGATAAAAGGCAGGGACGAGGTAAAGTTCACCGATCAGATAGTGCTTGACTTTTTTTATATCGAGAACCGGTCGGTCATGCTTGACCTTGAGATACTTTTGAAAACTATTCCCGTCGTTGTTTTCGGGAAGGGGGGAAAATAGTGGCTGACTTTTTTGTCCATGACCGGGCGTGGTGCGAAAGCTCTTCAGTCGGTGAAGGCACAAGGATCTGGGCTTTTACCCATGTCATGACGGGCGCAAGGATAGGGTCAGGCTGCAACATAGGCGAACACTGCTTCATAGAAAATGAAGTTTTAATAGGTAACGATGTGACGGTCAAGAACGGGATCTCCGTGTGGGACGGCGTGACAGTGGAAGACAATGTCTTTCTGGGGCCGCACATGGTCTTCACCAACGATCTGAGACCAAGATCAAAAGCCCATGACTACGAACAGGTAAAGACCATTGTGCGCAAAGGGGCGACCGTGGGAGCCAACGCCACGCTCGTCGGGGGCGTCACGATCGGCAGGTGCGCGATGGTCGGAGCGGGGGCCGTCGTGACGAAAGATGTGCCGGACCACGCACTGGTTTTCGGGAATCCCGCAAAACTGCGCGGATGGGTCTGCGCGTGCGGAGAAAAACTGCTGCCTGCCGGCGGAAAAGCGGAATGCGTCTGCGGGAATAAATATTCCATAGACGGAAATAAATGCGAAATGACTAATTAAAATAAAAGGCAAAAAATGTACGATTTTATTGTAACGGGCGGCAGCGGTTTTATAGGCAGCCATTTCATAGATATCCTGCTCAGCAAAGGCTATAGAGTACTTAACATCGACAAAATGACCTATGTGTCATGGTCGGACATCGGATTCGAGCACCATCCCAATTACAGCTTTCTCAAAGAGGATATTTCAGATATCACAAATCTTCCAAAATGCGATGTGCTGGTCAATTTCGCAGCGGAATCTTTCGTGGACAACTCGATCGAGAACAGCGGAATATTCTTCAAGTCCAATGTCAACGGAGTTCACAACCTTCTTGAGCATATCAGGATGAAAGCAAAATTCGACAGGCCTCTTTTCGTTCAGGTATCCACCGATGAAGTTTACGGAGACA
Organism: bacterium UBP11_UBA4055; assembly: GCA_002382735.1. GTDB lineage: Bacteria > UBA4055 > UBA4055 > UBA4055 > UBA4055 > UBA4055. Next base: position 14,531 of record DFZN01000025.1, on the reverse strand, counting down.
TAACGAAAGGCGAGTTCAAAGAGACTGACCCTTTAAAACCGAGCAATCCGTATTCCGCCACCAAAGCTGCTGCTGAACAGTTCGTTTACGCATACAACAGGACTTACGGGATCGATTTCGTCATGACAAGATGCTCGAACAATTTCGGCAAAAGGCAGTATCCGGAAAAGCTTATACCCAAAACAATCATGAGCGCGATAAACGGCAGACCGATGACCATTCACGGTGACGGTTCGTATATCCGTTCGTGGATACATGTGATAGACCACTGCGAGGCGATCTTGAGCCTGATCGAGAACAAAGCCTACAACGATGTGTATAATATCTGCTCGGGCGACGAGATATCCAACCTCGAGATCGTTAATCTCGTTTATGAAAGTATGGGATTGAAGCCTAACATTCAGTTCGTCGATAACAGGTGGGGTCAGGATCTCAGATACGCCGTTTCGATGAGAAAAATATATGAAAAAACCGGGTGGAAAGCGCGGCTGAAGCTGAAAGATACCATAAACGATGTAATAAAATTCTACAGGGACAGGTATGGAAATAGGACCAATTCCTAAGCACGG
>DFZN01000025.1:10138-13821 GCA_002382735.1 bacterium UBP11_UBA4055 | reverse complement strand
ACTTTTATTAACGACGGCGAAGAGGAGGTCATCCTTCTTGCATGGGGAGATCAGGTGCACGACCATTCCGGCCCCGACCAGTATAAACATGAGATAAAAATATGAGAGAGATCAAATTCATTGACCTCAAAGCACAGTATCTTTCCATCAAGGACGAGATAGACAATGCGATACAGGAGGTTCTGCTTTCCAGCGCATTCGCCGGAGGGCCGTTCGTAAAGAAATTCGAGGAGGATTTTGCCAAGATACACGGGGCAAGGTTCTGCGCCGGAGTGAACAACGGGACTTCCGCGCTTCACATTGTTCTGATGGCGCTCGGAATAGGCGAAGGGGACGAGGTGATAATTCCCGCGAACACTTTTATAGCCACTCCCGCGTCTGTCAGCCTTCAGGGAGCAATTCCTGTATTTGTTGACTGCAGGGAAAGCGATTTCAATATTGATCCTGAACTTATCGAAGCAGCAATAACTGACAGGACAAAGGCGATCATGCCCGTTCATCTTTACGGTCAGCCCGCGGAGATGGACAGAATAATGAGCATAGCGGAAAAGTACGGCCTCCTGGTGATCGAGGACTGCGCTCAGGCTCACATGGCGGAGTATAATGGAACTAAGGTCGGTAATTTCGGCTCCGCAGGCTGTTTCAGTTTCTATCCGGGAAAGAATCTCGGCGCTTACGGAGAGGGCGGGGCGGTCATTTCAAAAGGCGAGGAGGTCTGGAAAAGAATTCAGGCTATAAAGGAGCACGGGTCTTTCAAAAAATACTATCACGAGTACCTCGGGCACAATTACAGGCTTGAGGGAATTCAGGGCGCGATACTGGATGTCAAGCTTAAATATATAGAAGCATGGACGGAAAAAAGAAGGATGAACGCCGCACTGTACAGGAAATATCTGAACGGCTTAAGCGAGATCATACTTCCTAAGGAAAATGAGAATTTAAAGCATGTTTATCACCTGTTCGTCATCCGCACAAAAAGAAGAGATGAGCTTGCCTCGTTCCTTAACTCGAACGGGATACAGACCAATATTCATTACCCGATACCGTGCCATCTTCAGCATTCGTATCAGTTCATGGGATACAAAGAAGGCGATCTTCCCGTCAGTGAAAAGCTTGCAAAAGAAATACTCTCGCTTCCGATGTCTGAACAGCTCAGTGAAGAGGATATCGTTTACATTGCGGAAAAGATCAGAGAATTTTTTAAAAAATAAGAGGGAACATGGTAAAATTCGGTCTTATAGGCTGCGGTAGGATCTCAGACAGTCATTTTAAAGCGGCGGCGAACATCGAAGACGCACAGATCACCTGCTGCTGCGATATAATAAAGGACAGAGCCGAAGAAAAAGCGAAAGAGTTCGGAATTAAAGCGGTTTATAGCGATCATAAAAAGATGCTGGAGCAGGAAAAGCTCGACGCGGTAATGATATGCACTCCGAGCGGCACTCATCCTCAGATAGGGATCGACGCGGCTGAAAAGAAGCTCCATGTGGTCACGGAAAAGCCGATGGCTACGGATCTCGCCGCCGCAGACGACCTGATATCAGCCTGCGATAAGAACGGCGTTCATCTTTTTGTTGTTAAACAGAACAGGCTAAACGCCACGATGCAGCTTCTTAAAAGAGCCGTTGATAAGGGCCGTTTCGGCAGGATATATATGGTGCAGTCCAATGTGTTCTGGCAGAGGCCTCAGTCTTATTTTGATGCCGCAAAATGGAGAGGCACCTGGGAATTCGACGGGGGAGCTTTCATGAATCAGGCCAGCCACTATGTAGATTCGCTTCACTGGCTGATCGGGCCTGTTGACCATGTGATGGCTGAAACAGCGACGATGGCCAGGAAGGTCGAGACCGAGGATACAGGGTCTGCCGTGCTCAAATTCCGCAACGGAGTGATCGGGACCATCAATGTAACTCTTCTTACCTACCCCAAGAACTACGAGGGATCTATTACCATTATCGGCGAAAAGGGTACGGTCAAGATCGGCGGGATTGCGATAAACAGGATAGAGAAATGGGAATTTGAGGATTATGACGACGATGACAGGCTTGTGACAGAATCGAACTACCAGCCTCCGAATGTTTACGGGTTCGGACATCATCCTTACTATATAAATGTTGTTAATACTATCCTTGGGAAGGCTGAGCCGGGAACTGACGGAAGGGACGGAAGAAAATCTCTCGAGATCATCAAGGCCATTTATCTGTCCGCCAAGACCGGAAAAAAGATAGCCCTTCCACTCAAGTAACACCCTACCCTGAATATTTAATACCGCCTCCCGAAAGCTGATATCGGGGCTTTTTGGTATATTTTACCTAAAACATCATAAATCCCTGCGGGACGATGCTGTTTCTTAACGGCAAAATATCACTCACGCCTTTATCCGACATCACTTTAAGGTCGGCTTAAATTAAATATTCAGGGCAGGCTCGTTCACCTTAACAATTGACACTTGTGACATAAATGATTATATTTAAACCTTATTTTGAACAAAAATGATAAATTTGAGTTCATATTGGGAAAATTATAACTATTTCGGATGAAAAATCATGAGAAAAATGCTCATAAGTGTAGTATTTACGGCTTTATTAACAAATATGCTTTTTGCCCAGAACGGCGGGGGAGTGACCACGGTCAATGTGCCGTCCGCGAACGGCGCGGCTACGGTGACCATCCCTGTTGATGCCAAAGCGGCTGAAGCGCTTATTAACGGCAGCGGAAAAAGCGCTGCGGCGGGAGTGGAAGGTCTTGACCTGAACACTCAGGTGGAGATCGGTCAGCAGCAGCTGTTAGAGCAGCTCAAGGATACAGAGCAGGCTGATAAGATACAGGACAGGCTGCAGCTGGAAGCCGAAAAGGCAGCGCAGGACGATGACGAGGAAAAGATAGTCAACATACGGAGCGCTGATTTTTTACGGGAGATCACCCTGAGCACAAAAGGCTTTTACGGCTATGACCTGTTCTACACCAGCCGCGGTTTCAAGCTCGAGTCGTCGATGACGGCGTATTCCGACTACCAGGTCGGGCCGGGCGACGAGATAGTGATCGCCATGTGGGGCGATGTTGAACTCAGAAATGTGCTCAAGGTATCGAACGAGGGAACGATATATGTGAACAATGTGGGGCTTGTCTCGGTAAACGGTCTCAAGCTCAACGAACTTGAATTAAAGCTCAAAAAACTTTTAGCGAGAGCATACATTACGCTTGAGCCTGCAAACGGAAGGGAAGCAAGCACATTTCTCGATGTCTCGCTCGGCAAATTAAGGCCCATCACCGTCTTTCTCGTCGGAGAAGTGTTCAAGAAGGGGGCGATTAAGCTCGACTCATATTCCACCGTTTTCACAGCTCTCTACAATTCGGGGGGACCGACCGCAAAAGGAAGTTTAAGGGATGTCCGAGTGGTCAGGAACGGTGAAACAGTGAGTACGATCGACATATACGACTATCTCTTATCCGGCAACAAGGTCAACGACATCATCTTAAAGAACGGCGACAATATTTTGGTCCCGCCAAGATACAGTGCCGTGAAACTTAAAGGAGAGGTCGGTACGGAATCAATATATGAGCTGAAGGAAGATGAAACCCTCGCCGACCTAATAAAATTCTCGGGCGGTATAAGAATTACATCCATGCTTGACAGGTGTCAGGTCGAGCGCATCGTTCCTTTCGAGAAAAGGACTTCGGAG
>DFZN01000025.1:0-10023 GCA_002382735.1 bacterium UBP11_UBA4055 | reverse complement strand
TATATGGACAAGGCGCACATAACAAGAACTCTGCCGGATCTGACCACAAAACTGATAGATGTCAATCTGAACAGCGAAGCCGAACTGAACACGAGGCTCGAAAGCTCGGATGCGGTAAAAATATATTCGAGATGGGAGCTTCTCTCAAGAAAGACCGTTCAGGTATCGGGTCATGTCAAGAAGGTCGGAACGATATACCTTTCAGCCGATGCGAAGATCTCAGATCTTATCTATATGGCCGGCGGGCTTGAAGACGAACTCTTCAGAAAGCAGACATATCTTGAAAGGGCAGACCTTATAAGGTACAACGACGACGGCATAACCACCCGCATAATTCCTGTTAACCTGAAGAAATTACTCGAAGGCGACAAAGCCGAGGATCTGGTACTGGCCGACAAGGATCATTTGAAAGTTTACGATATTAATGTTACGGTCTTTCCTAAAACTGTTTCAATAAAGGGGCTTGTCAGAAGACCGGGACAGTTCAGTCTGTCTGACAACATGGGTGTGGAGGATATCATACTTCAGGCCGGAGGATTTGAGAAAGAGGCGTATCAGTACGAGGCCGAGGTGTTCAGGGTCGATCCGTACAACATTACTCCGGATAAGCTCGTTTCGGCTCATAAGGTTAAGGTCTCGAGAGAAAATTTTAAGGCCGGAGCGCCGGATAAGAACAAGTTCTTACTTCAGGACAGAGATCTCGTCGTTGTAAGACAGCATCCCGATTTCCAGTACCAGCGCAATGTGGAATTAAAGGGTGAAGTGAAGTTCCCCGGCACATATTCGCTCATAAAGGAAAAAGAGACACTCGCCGAACTTATCGAAAGGGCTGGCGGGCTCAAAAATGAAGCTTTCTCGCAGGGTATAACGCTGGAAAGGGGAGATAAACAGGTTCTTTCGGATTTTGAAAAGGTCAAAAAAGGCAGCAGGGGCGGGAGCCTCGTTCTGCATCACGGCGATGTTATCACCGTTCCAAAACATCCCGGGGTTGTTTCCGTGGAAGGGTTCGTTTTCACGCCCGGACTTGTCAAATACACAAACGGCTGGGACCTCGACGACTATGTTGCGGCGGCTGGCGGAGTGATGGTGGATGACAATTACATCGAGGGCGAGACAATAGTTTATTACCCGGGCGGCGCGGCTAAAGTTGACGGATGGCTCTGTTCACCGACGGTGAAGGAAGGTTCGCGCGTTGTGGTCAAGAAGGAGAAAAAGCCCGATGAGAAAGAGGGAACGAGCCTCAAGGACTGGGTCGGTATCCTTGCCAGCATAGTTACTATTTCTTACTATCTCTCAAGATAAAAAAGGGGGCAAATGATGAAGAAAATACTCATTACGGGCGCGAGAGGATTCATAGGCAGGAACTTGACCGCCGCTTTCAGGGAAAACAGGGATGTTACGCTGTTTTTATATGACATCGAGGACGAACTTTCCGTTCTTAAGCAGTATATTCTTGAATCGGACATCATCTATCATTTAGCGGGAATAAACAGGACCAGAGAGGAGAAGGATTACGAGGATAATCTGGGCTCATTGCAGGCTGTTATTGACATCTGCGAATCCGAAAAGCACATCATCCCGATAGTACTCTCTTCATCGATACAGGCGGACCGCGACAATCCCTACGGGCTGAGCAAAAAAAGGGCTGAGGAGGCTCTCATCAAATACGGAATGGATAACGATGTAAAGGTCTATGTTTACAGGCTTAAGAATGTTTTTGGTAAATGGTGCAGGCCGAACTACAACTCAGCCGTCGCCACATTCTGCCACAATATAGCCAATGACAAGCCTGTTACTGTTTCTGACAGGAACAATATCGTCAGCCTTGTCTATATCGACGATGTTATGAATAAATTCAAAAAAATACCTTTCAACGAATATCACGACAAATCGAAATTCTATCACGAGATAGATACATACTACTCAAAAACTCTCGGAGAGATAGTCGATCTTCTGTATAAATTTCATGATTCAAGAGAGACGCTTCTTCTGCCTAACATGGAGGACACTTTCCAGAAAAAGCTCTATTCAACTTATCTGAGCTACATGCCTGAGAACGGTTTCGCTTATGATCTTAAGATGAATGTTGACGAGAGAGGTTCTTTTACAGAATTCGTGAAGTCGGACGAAAGAGGGCAGGTTTCCATTAATATCACAAAGCCCGGCATAACCAAGGGAAATCACTGGCATCATACCAAGACTGAAAAATTCATGGTCGTCTCAGGAAACGCAGCCATAAGATTCAGGCACATTAACTCTGATAAAGTGATAGAATATCTTGTATCTAACGAAAAGCTTCAGGTGGTGGATATTCCGCCCGGATACACGCATCATATTATGAACATAGGCACGACAGACCTCGTGACCATCATGTGGGCGAGTGAGAATTTCGAACCTCAAAATCCCGACACTTTCTTTTTGAAGGTTTAGAACTGCCTGCCGACCGAATGGTATTCAACGCCAGCCTTCATCATATCTTTAACCCCGTAAATATTTCTTCCGTCATATAACAGCGGAGTGCGCATAAGTTTTTTATAATCCTGAGGTTTAACGGACTTCACCTGATCCCATTCGGTAAAAATAAAGCATACATTAGCTTCTTTCAGAGCGTCCTGCGGTTTCTTTACATACTTGATCGAGCCGCTGCCGATCTTTCCTTCAGGGAATTTTTCCTTGAAATTATCTTCGCCTACGGGATCGTAAGCGTAAATGTCCGCGCCCTGCTCAAGAAGCAATGGGACATTGTCCAGTGACGGTGCTTCTCTAAGATCGTCCGTTCCCGGCTTGAAAGTGAGTCCCAGCACGGCGACCTTCAGACTGCTGAAGGTTATCAGCCGCTTGCTCGCTTTTTTGAACATGAGCGTCTTTTGTGACTTGTTCACCTCGATGGCGGCTGAGACGGTCTTAAGATCGTAGCCGTGCTGCATGGCGAGATACTCGAGCGCCTTGGTGTCCTTGGGGAAGCATGAGCCTCCGTATCCTATTCCCGCGTTCAGAAATTTCGATCCTATTCTTTCGTCGTAGCTCATGCCCTTTGCCACATCCTGAATGTCGGCGCCCACAAGCTCGCACAGGTTGGCGATGTCGTTCATGTACGATATCTTGAGCGCGAGATAATCGTTCGACGCGTATTTTATCATCTCGGCCGACCTTCTCGATACGGAGACTATCGGCAGTTTGAACGGTTCGTATATTTTCTTTAACAGCTTTTCAGCCCATTTGCTTTCCGTGCCGATGATGATCCTGGCCGCATGAAGAGTGTCTCTCACGGCCGATCCCTGAGCGAGAAATTCCGGGTTCGATGCCACCTCGACCTTTGTGCCGTTGACGAGAAAATCGTGAATGAACTGCTCCACCTTGTCGTTCGTGCCCACAGGAACAGTGGATTTTACAACCACAAGGCAGTCCTTTTCCACACTTTCCGCTATCTGCCTCGCCGCAGTGGCAATATGAGAAAGGTTCGCGCTTCCGTCAGGCTGTTCCGGAGTTCCCACACCGATAAATATCGCGTCAGCATCCCTGTAAGCCGACTTAAAATCAACTGTATAATCAAGCCTTGCCGCCTTATAATTCTTTTTCATCAGATCCTCAAGACCTTCCTCGAAGATAGGCGAGATGCCCTTTTTCATTTTCTTTACCTTTGATTCGTCGATGTCCACGCACACGACCTTATGGCCGACCTCCGCGAAGCATACGCCTGCTACCAGTCCCACATATCCCGTTCCCGCGACAGCTATTTTCATTTTTACCTCATGCTGAATTTTTAACCCTTTAAATATAAATTATATGTTGAAAATACGCAATTGTTCGTTTATATTCCAAAAAGATTTAATTATTATGCACTTTACTTGAAGGAGAACCGTTTGAAGATCATCAATGTAGTGGGAGCGCGCCCGAATTTCATGAAAATAGCGCCTATCCATAACCTTATGCTTAAAACTGAGGGAATTGAACCTTATCTTTTGCATACGGGTCAGCATTACGACGAAAAAATGTCGAAAATATTTTTCATAGATCTAAAAATGCCCGAACCTGATATTTACCTGAAAGTCGGAAGCGGAAGCCACGCTGTCCAGACGGCTAAGATCATGGTCGAATTCGAGAAAGTGTGCTTAGAACAGAAACCCGACCTCGTGCTCGTAGTCGGCGATGTCAATTCAACAGTAGCCTGCACGCTCGTTGCCGTCAAGCTCGGAATAAAATGCGTACATGTCGAATCGGGCTTAAGAAGCTTTGACCGCAGGATGCCCGAAGAGATCAACAGGCTCATGACCGATGTTGTCTGCGATTACCTTTTCGTTTCCGAAGAGAGCGGAATAGAGAATTTGAAGAATGAAGGCATACCCGATTCAAAGGTTTTTCATGTCGGCAATGTGATGATAGATTCTCTAGTTAACCATATACAGGCGGCGGACGGCTCAAAGATACTTGACGAACTTGGAGTTGAGAAGGAAAAATACTGCCTCGTCACACTTCACCGGCCTTCAAATGTGGATGATCCGGAGAACGCGAAAACCCTCGTCGAAACGCTCATCGAAGTCTCGAAGAAATTAAAGATCGTATTCCCGATCCATCCGAGAACGCTCAAAAACTTCGGCACGATGAACCTGCTCAAGGGTTTTTCCGACAATGAGAACATAAAACTCACCGAACCGCTCGGCTACTTAGACTTCATGAAGCTTATGAAAGAGAGCGCATTTTTACTGACAGACTCGGGCGGAATACAGGAAGAGACCACCTACCTCGGAAAACCGTGCCTGACGCTTCGCGAGAACACCGAAAGACCTTCAACCGTCACGCAGGGAACCAACATACTCATCAAAGAGTTGAACAAAAACGATATTCTTAAGCATATAGACGATATAATCGAAGGCAGGACCAAAAAAGGCACCGTACCGAAATACTGGGACGGCAGAACCGCGGAAAGGATCGTGGCGATACTTAAAGATACAAGAGGCTGAAAACAAAATGAAATTCGGTCGCATAGACGACATAATAAATAACGGAGAGAGTCAGACCCTCGAATTCAAAAAGAACTTCGATCAAGCCGCGCTCGAAACCGTATGCGCTTTTACTAATGCTTCAGGCGGAGTTGTTCTTATAGGCATAAACGATGATAAAAAACCGGTTAATGACCTAAAGGTCGGTCCCGAAACTCTTCAAAACTGGATAAACGAGATAAAAAACAAGACGCAGCCTCAACTTATAATTGACGCGGAGATCAGGGAATATGACGGTTCAACTGTAGTAGCTCTTTTCGTTGACGAGTATCCAATCAAGCCTGTCGCACTCAAAGGAAGGTATTTCAAGAGAGTCAGGAACTCAAACCATCAGCTTTCTTTAAGCGAGATCAGCGACCTGTACCTAAAGACCATGAACAGCAGCTGGGACTTTCATCATGACCCGCATCATTCGTATGAGCATATTTCGGAAGAAAAGATACTCAGGTTCATAAGAAAAGTCGAAAAGCACAACAATACCGGGATCAACATGACTCCTTACGAGTTTATGGCTAAGATGGAGTTTATCAGAGACGGTAAGATCACTATCGGAGCCTTTCTCCTCTTCGCGAAGGATTATTGTGTCATAACGGATATTCAGGCCGGCAGGTTTAAAAGCCCGACAAAAATTATTGACGATATTACACTCAGCACCGATCTTTTCACGGAATCGGAAGAGATAATCAGGTTCATACAGAAGAATATAATGCTGGAGTTTATAGTTACCGGAAAGCTCGAACGCGAGGAAAGATATGACTACCCCATGGACGCGGTCAGAGAGATCGTAGTCAATATGATAGTCCACAGAGACTACAGGGAAAGCAGCGGGAGTACGATAAAAATATTTGACGACAGAATAGAATTCTATAATCCGGGGAAACTCTTCGGCGACATTACGATGGAGGATCTTCTGACCAATAACTACACTTCGCAGGCAAGAAACAAAGTGATAGCGAAAGCATTTAAGGAGATCGGTTCAGTCGAAAGGTACGGATCAGGCATAAAAAAAGTCTTTGATATATGCAAAGACTACGGAGTCATTCCGCCAAAATTCGAAGAAAAATTCAACGGCTTTTTTGTCACCCTGTACAAAGAAAGGCTGAATGTCAGCGATGGTACTGTAAATGATACTGTAAACATAGCTGATGAGCCTTTAAATGATACTGTAAATAATGTGGATGGTACTGAAAGTGGTACTGTAAATGATTTACAAAGGATAATATTAAATGAAATCAACATAAAAAACGATATTACTTACGACGAACTGGCTGAAAAGCTTTCTAAAGGTAGAATGACTATTTACAGGAATGTGAAAAAACTGATAGAGTCAGGCATGATAGACAGAGTCGGTCCCGACAAAGGCGGCCGCTGGGTAATTATCAAAAACAATTCCGGAGATAAATAGACTATGTTCAAGAACAAGACACTGCTTATAACAGGCGGAACGGGATCGTTCGGGAACGCCGTACTTAACAGATTCCTCCATACCGAAGTGAAGGAGATCAGGGTTTTTTCAAGAGACGAAAAGAAGCAGGACGACATGAGGCGTCAGCTCAACAATAAAAAGCTCAAATTCTATATCGGTGATGTGAGGGACTACGACAGCGTGTTCGAGGCGACCAAGGGAGTTGATTATATTTTCCACGCGGCGGCATTAAAGCAGGTTCCTTCCTGCGAATTTTTCCCGATGGAGGCCGTGCGGACGAATGTGATCGGAACTTCAAATGTCATTAAGTCCGCTGTAGCCAATAAAGTCAAGAAAGTGGTGGTCTTAAGCACGGACAAAGCCGCGTACCCGATCAACGCGATGGGAATTTCCAAGGCGATGATGGAAAAAGTCGCGATAGCTGAATCGAGGAATGTGGATGAGAATGAAACGACCATCTGCGTCACCCGCTACGGAAATGTGATGGCGTCAAGAGGCTCGGTCATTCCGCTGTTCATCGAGCAGATCGAAGAGGGGAAACCGCTCACAATAACCGATCCGGACATGACAAGATTCTTAATGAGCCTGGAAGAATCCGTTGACCTTGTACTTTTCGCATACAAGAACGGCAAACAAGGTGACCTGTTCGTTCAAAAAGCCGCATCAAGCACGATCAGAGACCTCGCTCAGGCAATGGTCAATTTGTTCAAGGCAAAAAACAAAATTCAGATAATCGGAACAAGGCACGGCGAAAAGAAATATGAGACCCTTCTCACCAAAGAGGAAATGGCATTCGCGGAAGACCTCGGTGATTTCTTCAGAGTCCCGGCAGACACGAGAGACCTCAATTACGCCAAATTTTTCGATAAAGGGGAGAAGCAGGAAAAGGAGCTCAGTGATTATAATTCAAGCAATGTGGAACTGCTCGATGTGAAGGGAGTTGAAAAGAAACTGTTAACGCTCGATTATATCAAAAGCGAAATTAAAAGGCTGAAATAAGCTAAGTGAGACTTGAAAAATTAATATCGCTGCTAAAGCAGAAAGAATCCAAAAGGCTTGAATTCAAGAAATTCAGGGATGAGATCTCAGCTACGCTCTTTGAAACGGTGTGCGCATTTCTGAACAGAGACGGCGGAGAAATAATCATCGGCGCGGATGACTACGGAAAGATCATCGGCATCGAAGAGAGCAGGATCGACAGGCTGATGAACAATATCGTCACGATGTCCAACAATCCCGATACGCTTGACCCACCGTTTATACTCGACCCGCATAAATATGAAATCGAAGGAAAATCTATTATTTACCTGAACATACCGGAATCATCTCAGGTTCACAGGTTCAAAGGAACGGTTTACGACAGAAGCTCCGACGGCGATTTTAAGATAAAAGAACCGCAGAGAATAGCCGCTGTTCTACTTTTCGGGACGGAACTGGGAATTCAGAGCATTATTCCTCAATTTAAAATTGACGCCGTGGTAAAGATCAACGATACTGACAGGTTTGATGACAGAAAAGATTTCAGGATCAATCTGATAGACGCTTATTCCGAGATAATGACTTTTATTGAAAAATATCTTCCTGATCCTTTTTATTTTGAAAACGGGCAGAGGGTGAGCCTGAGGAATAAGATTTTCAGAGAGGCAGTAGTTAACCTGATAGTTCATAGAGAGTATTATAGTCCCTTTCCGGCAAGGATAGTGATTACAAAGAAAAGTGTCGAATTCACTAACCCGTGCAATCCCAGACACATAGGAAAGATCGATACAGGAAATTATCTTACGCACCAGAAGAATCCTATAATATCAAAGTTTTTTCTTCAGTTGTCATGGGTGGAAGAAGTAGGCACCGGAATATATAATATCACAAAATACATGCCCTATTATACAAAAGGCGCAAAAGCGGAATTCATTGAAGATTCGATTTTCAGGACAATTATTCCCTTCAGATTTGCCTCTCCGAATGATTCAGACAATGAAAAGACTCCGGATCACATTTATACGGAGCTTTCAGATGAAATTACAGATGGTGTAAGAAAGGTAAAAGATTTCATAGCAAAAAATCACGGATGCAGAATGCCTGAAATCGCTGCGGGGCTGAATATGCCTGTCAGAACGCTGGAAAGGTATATTAAAATTCTTAAACTCAGCGGTGTTATTGAGTTCAAAGGTTCAAGACGCTTTGGCGGATATAATGTTGTTGGTTATTTAAAGATTGGTGGCGCTAATGGCGGAATGGATGGCGGTAATGGCGGAATGAATGAGGGAATAAATGAGCCTAAAAAGATAAATGTCTCAAAAGATGTCCCAAAAGATGTCCCAAAAGATGTCCCAAAAGACTTAAGCTCAGAAAGACAAGAAATAATTTTCAATTTAATAGATAAAAACAAAGACATAACAATCAAAGAAATGGCTGATTTAACGAATGTCGATCCAAAAACGATAAAGAGAGATTTGGAGAGATTAAAAGAAGAACACATGATCAGAAGAGAAGGCGGCAGAAAGCTCGGCCATTGGGTAATTATAAACAACGGAAAGAAAAAATGAAAAGACTTAAAGTTATGACGGTGGTGGGAACGCGGCCGGAGATCATCAGGCTCTCGGAAGTTCTAAAAAAGCTGGACTCATCAAAAGCGATAGAGCATATCCTTGTCCATACGGGGCAGAATTACGATTTCGAGCTTAACGAGGTGTTCTTTAAGGACCTCGGCCTAAAGAAGCCGGATCACTTCTTAAACGCGGCGAGAGGCAACGCATCGGAGACTATCGGCAACATCATTATTGAAATAGACAAAGTGCTCGATACAGTCAAGCCTGACGCATTCCTCGTCCTCGGCGATACCAACTCATGCCTATGCGCCATACCGGCAAAAAAAAGGCACATTCCCATTTTCCACATGGAGGCGGGGAACAGGTGCTTTGATCAGCGCGTGCCGGAAGAGACGAACAGGAAGATAGTCGATCATATTTCGGATATCAACCTGACCTATTCAGACATAGCTAGGGAATATCTGCTCCGTGAAGGACTTCTGCCGGACAGGGTGATAAAGACAGGCAGCCCGATGCAGGAGGTCATAATGGCCAATGAGGAAAAGATATTAAAGTCGGACATCCTCAAAAAAACAAAACTCAAACAGTACAAATATTTTGTGGTCTCCGCGCACAGGGAAGAGAACATCAATTCCGATAAGAATTTTTACGCGCTGTTTGAAGCTTTGAACACTATCGCCAAACTTTACAAACTCCCGATCATAATTTCCACCCATCCGAGAACGCGCATCAGGCTCGAAAAAGCCAAACTCAAGCTCGACCCGCTAATTCAGACACTCAAACCCATGGGATTTTCAGACTATATAAATCTCCAGCTCAACGCAAAGGCCGTACTTTCAGATTCAGGCACAATATCGGAAGAATCATCCATACTCAACTTTCCCGCATTAAACATAAGAGAAGCGCACGAAAGACCCGAAGCGATGGAGGAAGCGTCAGTCATGATGGTCGGAATGAACGCGGAAAGAATACTTCAGGGCCTCAATGTCCTGGAAACGCAGGGAAGGGGAGAGGACGGGCCGTTAAATCAGGTTTACGATTACTCATT
>DFZN01000006.1 GCA_002382735.1 bacterium UBP11_UBA4055 | reverse complement strand
TGGCCTGTCGCAGGTAACCCGCATCTTCACGGGTATTACAATTTCGCCGAGTCCCTCGTTGAGACAGTGTCCAGATCGTTACGCCTTTCGTGCGGGTCAGAACTTACCTGACAAGGAATTTCGCTACCTTAGGACCGTTATAGTTACGGCCGCCGTTTACCGGGGCTTCGGTTCGATGCTTTGGATTGCTCCTAACAAGTTCCCTTAACCTTCCGGCACCGGGCAGGTGTCAGACCATATATCTCCACTTGCGTGTTTGCATAGTCCTGTGTTTTTGCTAAACAGTCGCATGCGCCATTTCTCTGCGGCCTCTCCATCGCTGGAGTAGGCACCCCTTCTCCCTAAGTTACGGGGTTATTTTGCCGAGTTCCTTAGCTGCAGTTCTCTCGAGCACCTTAGAATACTCATCTCGTCTACCTGTGTCGGTTTGCGGTACGGGCGGCTGTGTAATTCGTGACGAAGGTTTTCTTGGCAGCATGCTTACTCGGACTTCGCCTTGCGGCTCGTATTCAGCTTTCATGATTGATACAGCGGATTTGCCTGCCGTACCTCACTACAACCTTGAACCGGATAATCCATCACCCGGATCCGATGTCACTTCTGCGTCACTCCTTCACTTTATAACACTACACGGCCGGTACAGGAATATTAACCTGTTGTCCATCGACTACGCCTTTCGGCCTCGCCTTAGGCCCGACTAACCCTACGCCGTTGAGCGTTGCGTAGGAATCCTTAGACTTTCGGTGGCGGAGATTCTAAACTCCGCTTATCGTTACTCATGCCAGCATCCTCATTTCTGATACCTCCAGCATACCTCGCGGTACACCTTCACCGGCTTACAGAACGCTCCCCTACCACAACACACTCTAAGTGTGCGTCCCAAGCTTCGGAGAAGTGTTTAGTCCCGAGAATTATCGGCGCAAAATTCCTTGACCAGTGGGCTATTACGCACTCTTTAAATGATGGCTGCTTCTAAGCCAACATCCTGGTTGTCTGTGCAATCTTACATCCTTATTCACTTAACACTTACTTCGGGTCCTTAGCTGTGGGTCCGGGTTCTTTCCCTTTTGTGCACGAATCTTGTCACCCGTGCGCTGACTCCCGTGAAACTTAAGTCGGGTATTCGCAGTTTGCTAAGAGTTGGTACAGTGGTTGCTGCCCTCGTCTTGACAGTGCTCTACCCCCCGCTTAATTTTACACAAGGCTAGCCCTAAAGCTATTTCGGGGAGAACCAGCTATCTCCAGATTTGATTAGCCTTTCACCCCTATCCACACCTCATCCAATGAATTTTTAACTTCACCTGGTTCGGTCCTCCAGTACCTTTTACAGTACCTTCAACCTGGACATGGATAGATCATCTGGTTTCGGGTCTGCCATCAGTTACTATACGCCCTTTTCAGACTCGCTTTCGCTTCGGCTCCGCGGTTACGCCGCTTAACCTTGCAACTAACGACAACTCGCTGGCTCATTATGCAAAAGGCACGCCGTCGTCCCATAAAGAGACTCCGACTGCTTGTAGACAAACGGTTTCAGGTTCTATTTCACTCCCTGTCAAGGGTTCTTTTCACCTTTCCCTCACGGTACTGTTGCACTATCGGTCGCAATACATATTTAGCCTTAGCTGATGGTCCAGCCGGATTCAGACAGAATTCCTCGTGATCCGCCTTACTCGGGTGTCGTAAAAGACCGTTAACTACATTTCGCCTAAAGGACTCTCACCCACTATGGTTCAGTTTCCCACCTGATTCGGCTATGTTGTTAACTTAAGTCCGGTGTTTTTACAGCAACACCCATACGATCCCACTACCACATATGAATAACGCCTGTAAGCTATTACATTCATATGTTTTAGGCTCTTCCCGGTTCGCTCGCCGCTACTTCGGGAATCATTATGTTTATTTTCTCTTCCTGCGGGTAATTAGATGGTTCAGTTCCCCGCGTGCGCCTCTCCTTAGAGATGACACCGCATTACCGGTGCCGGGTTGCCCCATTCGGGTACCTCCGGGTCTGAGGATGTGTGCTCCTCGCCGAAGATTTTCGCAGCTTACCGCGCCCTTCTTCGCTGCATTGCGCCAAGGCATCCGCCGTTTGCCCTTACTTTTCTTCCAATTTATTATACCTTTCTCTTACCGTTCAACTCCGGTCCGAGATGGTTTCTTGTCAATGCTCTGTTGTTCGATTTTTTTTTGTTTCGTGACTCTATATTTGTTTTTTCTATCGTCCTATGTCAATGAACATGCGCTNNCAGTATAAAGGACTTTATTTTGTAACACTAGCCTGGATACATACGATTAAGTATGTTCCTGCTCCTTAGAAAGGAGGTGATCCAGCGACACCTTCCGGTACCGCTACCTTGTTACGACTTCACCCCAGTTACCTGTCTTGCCTTAGTAACCTTCTTCCCTTGCGGGTTGGACCAGTTACTTCGAGCACTACAGACTTCCATGGTGTGACGGGCGGTGTGTACAAGGCCCGGGAACGTATTCACCGCGGCATGCTGATCCGCGATTACTAGCGATTCCAGCTTCATGGAGTCGAGTTGCAGACTCCAATCCGAACTGAGAGCGGTTTTTGTGATTGGCTTGACCTCGCGGTCTTGCAACACTCTGTACCGCCCATTGTAGCACGTGTGTAGCCCTGGACATAAGGGCCATGAGGACTTGACGTCATCCCCACCTTCCTCCCGGTTAACCCGGGCAGTCTCATTAGAGTCCCCGACTTCACTCGCTGGTAACTAATGATAAGGGTTGCGCTCGTTGCGGGACTTAACCCAACATCTCACGACACGAGCTGACGACAGCCATGCAGCACCTCTGCACCTGTCCCATTGCTGAGAAATATGTATCTCTACATACGCCAAATGCAGTTCAAGCCCAGGTAAGGTTCTTCGCGTTGCATCGAATTAAACCACATGCTCCACCGCTTGTGCGGGCCCCCGTCAATTCCTTTGAGTTTCAACCTTGCGATCGTATTCCCCAGGCGGGGTACTTAACGCGTTTGCTGCGGCACCGAGAGGGCTAGTCCTCCCGACACCTAGTACCCATCGTTTACAGTATGGACTACCAGGGTATCTAATCCTGTTTGCTCCCCATACTTTCGCATTTCAGTGTCAGTAATGAGCCAGACAGACGCCTTCGCCTCAGGTGTTCTACCTAATATCTACGCATTCCACCGCTACACCAGGTATTCCTCTGTCCCCTCTCATACTCAAGAACTCCAGTATCAATTGCATAATACAGTTAAGCCGTAATATTTAACAACTGACTTAAAGTCCCACCTACATGCCCTTTACGCCCAATAAATCCGGACAACGCTAGCTCCCCCCGTATTACCGCGGCTGCTGGCACGGAGTTAGCCGGAGCTTCCTCTACCGGTACCGTCATATTAATGCAGTCCATGCATCTTTTCGTCCCGGTTAACAGTACTTTACGCAGATAAACTGTGTCATCGTACACGCGGCGTTGCTGCATCAGGGTTGCCCCCATTGTGCAATATTCCTCACTGCTGCCTCCCGTAGGAGTCTGGGCCGTATCTCAGTCCCAGTGTGGCTGATCATCCTCTCAGACCAGCTAAACATCGTCGCCTTGGTAAGCCGTTACCTTACCAACTAGCTAATGTTACGCAGACTCCTCCTTTAACGACTATGTCTTTGATCGCATATGATGCCATATCGCGACCACATCCCGTATTAGTCCAGTTTTCACTAGGTTATCCGTGATTAAAGGGCAGATTGTCTACGCGTTACTCACCCGTTCGCCACCCATTGCTGAGTAGACTTGCATGTGTTAGGCACGCCGCCAGCGTTCGTCCTGAGCCAGGATCAAACTCTCCGTTGTTTATTTCATTTTCATGATCTAATTCAATTAACAGTCCCGTCATACACAGCATATATATATAATGTACGCCGTTAACAACAGAACAGGGCCTTCGTACTTGTTTTTTCTTTCTTCTTCATCTCGCCTATTTCAATGAACATTTGTAAACTTTTATGTGATTCCACGGGGAATCGAACCCCGGTTGCAAGGATGAAAACCTTGAGTCCTAACCTCTAGACGATGGAACCGTTATATTTCAAGGGTGAGAGACGGGGTTTGAACCCGCGACAACCTGAGTCACAGTCAGGCACTCTGCCAACTGAGCTACTCCCACCATAATTCTTAAATGGGTCGCTAATTTAAGAATTTTTTTTTAGGTTGTCAAGGTCTTTATTGCCCAGTTTTAACATTTTTCTTACCGAGTTATAAAGCGGGTCGAAAGATATTCAAAATTTATTTTAATGTCAAGAATTTTTTATAAAAATTTCACATATTTAATTTGTGCCTGTTATAATCGTTATTGGAATGAGATTGAAAGGGTTCTATATGTACGACCGCATCCACAACAGAAGGACCTTTTTCAATGAGGGACACTTTTACTTCCTCAGCAATATCGTGTCCCCTTTTTACAGACAAACTCTCGTCAACCAATACATGCAGGTCAATATAGTTCCCCGAGTTATATTTCCTGCTTCTGACTGCGTGTACATCCTTAACATCATTTATCTGCATTACAATTTTTTTTATTTCCTCCACGCCTCTTCTGCCGATGCCTGAATCTGTAAGCTCATCAAAAGATTGAATTAAAATTCCTGAAGATACTTTTATGATAATGAAGGCTACAATAATGGCTCCGATATGATCAATGAACTCAAAACCCGGAAAGATGATAGAAACTGAAACTGCTATTAGTGCAGGTATGGAACTGAATGAATCAGACCTGTGATGCCATGCGTTTGCTATCAAAGAAGATGATTTCAGCCTTTTTCCCAGACTTATAGTCCACCGGAACAAAAGTTCTTTCAGAATTATCGAAGCACCTATACCTATTAAAGCTATCCACCCTGGTCTTTCAATGTGTGGATCTCTGATAGATGAGACTGCCTCAAATCCAATACTTAATCCTACAACTGTCAGAATAATTCCGATGAAAACTGTAACCAGAGTTTCAATTCTTCCGTGCCCATAAGGATGGTTTTCGTCGGGAGGAGCTGTCCAGAATTTAACACCTATAAGTATCGCCAAGTCAGTGCTAAGATCAGAAAGGGAATGTACACCGTCCGCTACTGCCGATTTACTGTTGCCTATTATACCAGTAAATATCTTAACCGCCGAAAGCAGTAAATTTATTAAGATTGATATATAAGTAATTCTGTTTATTTCTCTTATATTTCCTTTAACGCTTGAGTCTGCACCTTTCATCTACTCTCCCTTATCCTTCTTCCTATCCCTTTTAGCTACAAGAAAAATGTAATATTTACCGAATGTGATGACCTTGAATTTATGTTGCTGAAGATATTTTTTATAGAAAGATATGTCTTTTATCAGAAGGTTCAGATTGGATTCAGTATAATTTTTTGTTTTGGCCCCGTAAATTACTTCACGATCTATATATCTGCTGTTAGGGAATCCGAGTATGATACTTCCGTTTTCCTTTATCAGATTCTGAACGATATATCTTAAAACGGCCTTCCCGTCAAGCTCAGGGCTTTGAAGAGTGCCTATAGAAATTACAATATCCTGCTGAGGGATCTTAAGTGAACTGATATTTGAAATATCTTCATTATAAAAAATATAATTATCTGAACTGAGTTCATAAGAGGCTACTCTTAAGGCCGATCTGCAGTGGTCTATTCCCGTGAATGTAGAATTTGCGGCGTGATCTTTAAAAAATTCATTGAACACTTTAAATTCATCCGCTCGGTTGATGCCCAGATCGAGTACTTTTACACCATCCTTTATGCCAACTTCTTTCAGACAACGCAAATAATCATTAAGAAAATTAGGTTCTTCAAACTTAAATATCTTTGAGAACTCAGATCCGCATCCGTACCTTTCAGTGATGTCGGCATCTGAATGATTGTGCCATGACCTTTTTGTATCAATAAGCTTATATCTTATAAGTATCCTGTTATTATCCAGAGTTTTCGGGGTCATTATCTTACAGTGAAGTATTTCGGCCAAATCTGTCCATACTTTGAAAGAACGGTAGGCATATCTGACACCTTCAATGCAAATCATCGTGCCTGAAAATTCGTTCGATGAATCAGGATCAACTACCTCGAACTCTATCACACCATTAGCTTTGAGTTCTTTGATTCTTTCACTTAGTATCCTGAAAATATGAAAAAGCGGTTCGTCGTAGAAGATCATTTTATAATTTTTTCGACTTCAGAATGAAGTTCCTCGTAGTTGATCTGCCCTCTTTTTTTGAACACAATGTTTTTGTTTTTATCGATCAAAAATGTATAAGGCACAGTTCCGGATCCCCCGAAGCTTTTGTAGGTATCCATGCTGCAGTCCTTCAAAAGTTCAAGGCTTATACCTTTTGTTTTCAGATAATTACTAGCTTTCTGAACCTGCGATGGTTTATCGACCGTTATCAGTACGACTTTTAAACCTCTTTCTTTGAACTCATTTGAAATCTTTTTGAACTCAGGAAGTTCTTCTTTGCAGGGCTTGCACCAGCTTGCCCAGAAATTTATGACCACAGGCCCGTCATTCACTAGGCTGTCAAGTAAAACATGATTACCTTCAATATTTTCAAGTCTGAAAGAAGGTGCTTTTTTAAAATCAGTCTGGCTAAAAAGAGCAAAATTCATTATGACTATTGCGAAAATAAAAAATCTTTTCATAAAACGACTCCCGTACATTAAGATCATAAATTTATCAATAATTTTTCTTAAAGTCAACCAAAATATAGAATGGCCAATTTGCAGGTTGTATGTGAAATTATTCCAAAATTTATTATTTTGATTAATCTTATTTTTTTGTTATTTTTGGTAATCTTGGTAATCTTATAAAAAATGAGGCGTAACATGAAGATAATTGAATGCGTACCGAATTTCAGCGAAGGCAGAGACATGACTGTAATAAATCAGATAACTGACGAGATCAGAAAAATAAAAGGCGTAAAGCTCCTTGATATTGACCCGGGTTATGATACCAACAGAACGGTCGTAACATTTGTAGGTGATCCTGAAAATGTTATTACGGCTGCATTCAACGCGATCAGGAGATCTCATCAGCTCATTGATATGACAAAACATAAAGGTGCTCATCCCAGGTTCGGCGCATGTGATGTTTGCCCGATAATCCCTGTCAGCGGCATCACAATGGAGGAATGCGTGACGATCGCCAAATCACTGGGGAAAAAACTGGGTGAAGAACTTGATTACCCTGTTTATTATTATGAAAATGCCGCCACGACAGAAGAGAGAAAAAATCTGGCGTGGGTAAGACAGGGCGAATATGAAGGTCTTGAGGCTAATATTAAGCAGCCGGGCAGAAAGCCCGATGAAGGACCGTGCGAGTTCAGACCAAAGGTGGGGGCGACCGCAGTCAGTGCAAGAGATTTCCTTATCGCTTATAATGTGAACCTGAATACCAAGAATGAAAAACTCGCTCATGATATTGCTCTAAACATCAGAGAGCAGGGCCGCCTTTTAAAAGATGAAAATGACAAATTCGTTAAAGATAAGGCCGGCAACAAGGTAAAACAACCGGGATTATTTAAGAACTGCAAGGCTATAGGCTGGTATGTTGACGATTATAAAAGAGCCCAGATATCAATAAATCTGACCAATTATCATGTAACTTCCATGCACCATGTTTTTGATGAGATCTCAAAACAGGCTGCTGAAAGGGGGCTGAGAGTTACTGGAAGCGAGATCGTCGGAGTAGTCCCAAAAGAAGCTCTGATCATGGCAGGGATCCATTACCTTGAAAAACAGGGATCCTGCGCCGGAGCCGATGATAAGGAGCTTATAAAGATCGCCGCCCAGTCATTAGGATTGTCTGATGTGGCGGAATTTAAAGCTGAAGAAAAGGTAATAGAATACATGCTCGATAATGAAGGAAAACTGACCGGACTTACAATATCTGATTTCTGCGATAAGCTCTCATCCGATGCACCGGCACCCGGAGGCGGATCGGTAGCCGCATTATGCGGCGCACTTTCGGCCAGCCTCGGAGCGATGGTAATGAACCTGACATACGGAAAGAAAGGATATAGCAGTTTCGACAGGGAAGTTAACGAGCTGGCTAAAGACCTTCAGAACAGAAAAAAAGATCTTCTTCAGCTTATTGACGCGGATACTGAGGCGTTTAATGTTCTTATGGATGCCTTAAGCGGCAAATCAAAAGCAAAAAAATCTGAAGATAAGGCTGAAATAGAAGCTGCAGAAAAAAAATATTATGAAGCAACAGTTGCGGCTACTGACATACCTTTAAAAGTAATGAAGAGAATTTCAAAATTGATCCAACCTCTCAAAAGGATCGCTGAGATAGGGAATAAGAATGCAGCAAGTGATGCCGGAGTAGGAGCGCTTCTGGTTGAAGCCGGCGTTAAAAGCGCAGCTTTGAATGTAAAGATAAACCTGTCAGGTTTTGCTGACGATGATAAATATAAGATCCAAACTATAAATGCGATGAACGAGATCCTTGCGCCTTTAGAAAGGCTTACCGCTGAAATATTGAATATTGTGGAAGATAAAATAAAATAATACTTCTATTTTATACTAATATAGAACGGGATATCTTTCAGAATTAACCTAATCTTATAAAAGATCAGGTCGTTAAGATCTATCTTACCTTTAAGCTGTACCGCCTGCCTTGTGTCAGAAAAATATATATCAACATAACAGTTGCCGTCTTCCGACAAAAATTCCGAGATCTTATCTATCTTATCAGAATCGCCGCTATTGAGAGAAATATGAACAATAAAATCGTTAATCTTATAAATATTCCGGTCATAGAATGTATCGCCGTCTTTATCATTGTTCAGATAACCGCATAATTCACACGGGCTCCCTTGAGCTTTAGTAAAAATTATACCTGTAAGATCTTCTTCGAATCTCATTTTCTCTTCCGCAGTAAAATCTTCTGTAGTCTGAACAGTCATTTCTATATCAGAGACTTCAAAAAGTTCCTGCCTTGAAACATCTTCCTTTCGTATGGATTTGAAATACCGGTCATTCAGGTATGTAAGCTGCTTCCTGTTAGGGTTGAAAAGATCGAAATAGCCTGTTTTTATCATGATCTCAACAATATTGTGCTTAATTATATCTCTATTTGATATCTCAAGAAAATCCTGAAATGATCCCGGTTCTTTCTCTTCGATCAGATCACAAATATAATCAGACACACTATCAGATATTCCTCTTATGCAATAAATAGGCAGATATACTCTCTTACCTCTTACATTAGGCTCTCTATTCATGCCTGAAGGTGAAATTTTTATGAATTTATATCCCAATCCGGAAAGATATCTTATATACTTTCTCCATTCTCCGCCTGATCTTACTTCTCTTTCAAAAATAAATTTTATGAACAACTCAGTATGCTTTGTTTTAAGCTCAAGAGTCCTTAAAGCTGTTATCACTCTTGAAGAAGCTTCGTTTAAAGAAAGGTAAAAGATGGTAGGCTGAACGGCAGATCTTATGTATTCGCATTTTTCCGAGCACAGCTTGTTTTCCGAAATCTGATTAAGTATCGAATTCAGCTGTATCATACTTGTTGACTCCAGAAGCCTTCGTTTGAGGATCTTTGCTTCCTTCGATACGAACAGTTTCTCGCAAACAAAATAAAACTGCTCTTTGAATATAATAAAACCTCTTGTAACAGCCAGTTCCTTTTTTAAACGGTTTCCCGGAGCTTCCGGTGATGATCTGTTAAAAAGTACACTAAGATTCGATCTGCCCGATTCAAGATAAAGTATCAAATTGAAAAAAGGATCTTTGCTTATCTCCAGGTATTTTTCTCTAATATGACTTGAACTGAAATACGGTATCATTTCAAGGTCATCAGATATGATCTTTTGTATCAGAAGCCCAGATAACGAATTCAGATTTTTGTCTTTTAAAGGTTCAAGACTGAAATACCTCCTTAATTCCAGATAGCTGTTAGATTCAATATTAATATTCCATACACCAAAATGCCTTGCAGTACTAATATTGTAAAAGGAAACTTCTATTCTTGATTCTTCACCGGAATTAATCACAGGGATTATATTTCTTACATTCTCTCCGCTGATAACAATCTGGTTTGTGTTGGTCGTGTAATTCTTGAAAACATCATCCAGCCAGACCGCAGTTGCAAGAATATCTTTCTGGTCAGGAGATCTCTCAAGTTCGGTCTTTACTTCCCTAATGCTCAATATTTCGTTTAACTGACCGGACGATCTGAAATTATTATTATAGTATCTGTGGAGAATTTCAGCGAGATGCTTATTCAAACCGTATGCGTTCGAAAGTGAGGAAAGTATTGATGTAAAGTGCCATTTTGTATAATCGCTCAGGAAACATATCCTGTCGTTTGGAAATCTGAATGCCAGATAATCAAACAGTTTCTGCCTGTTCTCAGGGGAAACGATCACAGTAATGAGCGGATGTATCTTTTTGTTGGAAAGAACGGATCTGTGATATATGTTGGAAGAAAATACAGGGGTCGAAAGAGTCAGATTCAGCATATAAGACAGATGGAGATCACTTATAAAACCTGAGAAAAAGATATCCTGACTGTATTTTTGATAAAATTCCTGTTTTACTTCTAACAGAAAAAGAATAATTGATGATATATTATATTTCCGAATATATGCAAGCTCCTCGTTAATAAGGTCCCTCACATCTTCTGAAAGATCATGTATTATTTCTCTGACTTCTTTTTTGACCGTTTCAAAATAGGAAAATTCAATATTGCGGGAGATGCTGAGATCGGGAAATCTGATAGGCACTTCTTCAAGCCTGAAATAACAGCCATTTGCGATCTTAATTACATTTTCTGCAAACCCTTCCGGAACGCCTTCGCTTTGATCAATATTCTTCAGATGCTGAGTTCTATACTGCACAGGCTGTTCAACTCCGGATAGTCTGCATGCCATTTCTTTAACCCTATGATCGCCCTTGTTCAGATAATATACGGGTCCGCATCCTACAAGTTCTATTTGTTTTTCTGCGCTTAATGATATCAAACTTTCACTAATATCTTTTTCATTTTCAGAGGCATCAGAAAAATAAATAAAATAAATATCGTTCGGGTCCTGCACCGAAAGCTTCATTCTCTTTAACACATAGAGCGGATCATTCTCCAGCTCAAAAAGCTCTGATAACACATCAAATTTAAACAAATTTATGCAGACAAAACAATCCGAAAGTCCTGCGATATCATCTGCATCACAATGGCATGTCCTCTCGGAATATTTAAATTTTTCGACTATCTGCAGGACATTTTTATAACCGTCGTAATTTTTTATTAATAGTACGACCCTTGCATATTTTCCGTTCTCTAATCTGCAGAAGAAGTCAATTCCGATGATAGGCTTGATGCCGAAATCAATACATTTTGAGTAAAATTCCGATATCCCTGAAAAATTGCCATGATCAGTTAATCCCAGAAATTTAATACCCTTCTGCTTTGCATTCAATACCAAGTCATCGAATTTTATTGTTCCTTCCGGTTTTGTAAACTGACTGTATATAAAAAGAGACATCTTTTATTCACTTATCCTGAATTTATTTCTTATTTTTATCAAAGACGGGGCATCGAATGACCGTAGGATTCTGATCATTTCCTGATCGGGGAATAACTCAACAATCGCAGATGCTTTCTTACCCGAACTTTCACCTTTTATAATAAGATCGACTTTATTCCCCCACTCCTTTGATATGATTTCAGCGTCATTGAGGATTTCATCCCCGGAAGTATTGACACTTGTGCTCACTATCCCGCTTCCAAATTTATCTGTAATATATTTGACCGCATACCAGTCTGTTAATCTAACTGCGATCTTCTCCCGGTCTTTTAAAAATTCATATTCTATATCAGGATTCTTATCCGTAACGACAGTTATATTTCCCGGCCACAATTTATTTTCAATGAGGAAATCAGTGAACAAAATTACGAACCTGTTGAATTTTATGTATTTTTTTAAGCGTTGGAATTTTGAGTCTAAGATAATGTAAGGTTTCTGTTCTCTTCCCTTTAAACTGTTAAGCCTTGAAATCGCCTTTACGCTGTTAGGATCACATGAAAAACCGTAAATCGTGTCTGTAGGAATAACCACGATACCGCCTCGGGCTATTATATTTACTGCGGTATCAAGTTCGGTCTGATTAATCATACCAAATTATAATGTATTTTTTAATAATAAAAAAGTAAAATCTTATGTATCGTAGCCGATTCCCTTAAGCCATGTACTTACTTTTTCCCTGACCTGCTTATGATAATAGTTATCCCACTTTTCCTTGTCGCCGATATGCTTGACAAGTATTTCTTCAATCTCTTCGAGATTAGCAATATTAGCTATGGAAGTCATAATTGTCACCTTCAGATCCTCATTGAATCCTTTAATTGAATTCATATACTGTTCTATGATCCTCTTAACTTCCATAATAGTTATGGTCGGGATAGGTTCATAATCGTCCTGCTTAATAAATCTGATCCTTTTTATCAGCTCCTTTTCGTCAACCTCTTCGTTGGGTGCATAGATCTTTTCGTGGTACATATCATCATCTTCAGAATCTGTACTCCATTCTTCGAGTGCCGTAAGTTGCTGCTCGTAATCATCTTCTACGCTCGATGCAATATTCTCGTCAATATAAACTATCTCACCCGTTTCTTTGTTAAGATAATATGTTATGTCCTCAGCCTTCTCGTGCATCGCTCTGATAATTTCATCAATATCCAGGTTAACCATTTAGAATTCCCTTCTTTTATTTTACACGGAAATTTTTCCGACGAATATATCAATTAAGATGAGATAATGTCAATAGAAAAATAAAAAATATTTTCACGCAATTTATTGAAGCGGATATCCCACCGATAGAAATACTCTGCTGTTGCTTTTAATCGTTCCGTTTCCCGCAGTAACGGCAACTCCTGCCTCCACCGGTGCCAGTTCAGTATTAAGGATTATTCCGGAATAAAAAGAATTCAGAAATTTTCTGTAGCTCCATTCTATCTCAGGTTCATCCTTCCAGAAAGCATTCAGGAAATATGCGCAGGAGAAATAAAGATCAAAAAGTGCCGAGTCCTTTATAAGAAGGTCATACCTGTTTTTCACTCTGAAATATTGGATAACGGAATACTCCTCAAAAAAAGTACCTGGGATCATATTTATTCCGCCGATAAGATATCTTTCATTGTAAGGAACAAGATTGTCTCCAGTGCCGCCTGAAACACCAAGCGCGATGTTCAGCTTCCTAAAAATATTAGTATGACCTGAGAACTCCCACCATGTTTTCTGATACTTTCTGAGATTGTCGAAGTCATATATTCCTGTCTCAATATTCCATGAAAAGAACACACCTTTACTTGGCACAATGTTATCGTTCCTGGTGTCTGCAAGGATTCTGAAAATACCCGATGTTCTTTCATTTAATTCCGAGTCGTTATCAATGAATTCCTGAACTATGGAGAACATACCCTGATAATTATCAAATATCTGAAAACCCAAATTCAAACCCGCACCATACCTCTCTTCTTTATACCTGAGATCCTCTTCCTGTTTATGCTCCGGATCATAGAAGTTCCTGTCTTTTACCTGATAATAGGGCGTAACTTCAAAGAAAAGTGTAGATCTTTTCAGGAAAGGATCGTAATGTGACAGCTCAATCCTGTTGAAGCTTTCACCGAAAGTCAGACCCGCATACACTTCCGCTCTTTTTCCATATACATTCTTATTTGCAAGCTCGATCAGTCCAAGAAACCCTTTGTCGGTCTGATAATTTGCTCCAAGCCTGATCAGTCGATATGGCTTTTCTTCCACAAAAAAAGTAACTTCACAATCTTCCCGATTTATTTCGTAATTCACTTTGTCAAAAAGTCCGGTACTGTACAGGTTGTCCACAGAGCTTTCAAGATCATCTAATTTCAGGAATTTATTGGTTGAAACCGACAATTCTTCTCTAATAAATTTTTTCCTGGTGAAAGTATCTCCGGTGATCTTTATGCTTTTCAGCTTTCCTTCATTTATTTTAAGTGTATCCTTTTCTCCTCTTATTTGAGTCACATTACATAAAATGAAACCTCTGTTGATATATAACTTCCTTACAGATGATGCAACATCATCTACATAAGCAACCTCTTTCAGTCCCTCAAGGATTTCATCCTCTTTAATAGAAATATTCCCGGTAATTACTGGAAAATCTGCGGGATGGGATTCTTTTTTTTGAGTTTTACTTTCAATACCTTTGAGGAGTCTTCTGATCTCGAGGATCTTCCTGTCTGTTTCTAAATACCCCAGTTTTATAAGGGAATCAGGGTCATTTAACTCTGTTACCGAAATATTCTCGACATCCGGTCTCAGCACTATTTCTGCATTCTCAAGATTCATCTCAATATTGGATTTAGTCATCAGTATTGATATCCTGTCGAGAAGCTCAATAAAATTGTAGTCTTTTGATTTTGATGGTGAATCATGAGTCGTATTAGAGGCAATTACAAAATCGCAATCATCAAGTACTCCTACGGGAATATTGTCCGTAAGCCCGCCGTCAAGAAGCATCATATCTTTGTAAATTACCGGTTTAAACAGACCGGGAAATGACATCGAGCCGAGAATGATCAGAGGAAGATCTCCATCCCTGAATATCACTTTGTTTGAATTCTGAATATCGGAACAGATTATTCTGAGCTTGTATTTTAAATTATCGAAATCGCTGTAGCAGTATTCTGAACTGTTCGCATAGTACCTGATCTTTTTCAGAACCTTGTGACCGTTGTTCAAAGCATTGGGCAGCTGTATCCCACTTTCAGTCAGCTCAAGTTCAACAACTGTTCTGTCCGATGTTTTTTTGATAAAATTCTTTGTCATATTCCTGTCTGGTTTATTTGAGAATATTTCCTTGGCATCGGATTCCCTTACCATTTTTTCGATCTGGTAGGTATTATATCCCAGACAGTACATTCCGGCGATCATTGCACCCATGCTTGATCCGGACAGCATATATGGTTTAATACCTTCTTCTTCAAGCCGTCTGAGAACTCCGATATGTGCGAATCCTCTGACTCCCCCCCCCGACAGTGCGATCCCGATCTTCAGATCAGCTGTAACAGAAGTACTATCATGACCTTCTTCTCCGGCAAGAAGTCTTGAAATCAGTAAAATAATAATCAGTAAACGAATTTTCTTCATATTCTGCACAATATAAATATTTGTTCCTTTTTAAGCAATAGTCCAGAACAGCAGGTTTATTATTGATATAATATTTTTTTTGTCATATCTTTAAGATCAAAAAATAAGGCTGTTATGAACACCGTCAGAATAAAAGGCAAAGACTATCTCGTACCGGGTATCTTTGCGGATCTAATCAACGAAGATTCCTCATTCAGCATTTATTCAGGAAAAGAATTTCAAAATCAAAGTAAGATATTTAAAGAAATCAGGTCCGGAAAATATATAATCCCGGATCAGGCGGAAAGATCATCATTTGAAAGAATATACAGAACCCTTTCCGAACGAACTGATGAATTCATTTCATTTGACCAAATACAGCAGATCAGTAAAATGTCCTTTTCCAGAAACATAAAAACCGGGTATGATAACTTCAGGAGCAAAATACTGGACAGGCTGCTGTTAGTTGCAGAAAATGATAAAATTATTTCCCTGACGGAATATCCTGAATTAAGATTTGCAGCCTCTTTCTGCGGAGAGGATCTTTATGAATATTCCGGAAGCAGCTTTCTTCTGCCTTACAGATTCTACAAAGACCTGACCCGATCTCTCGCTGAAAAAGTATATATAAATGAGCTCCAGTCTGAAATATGTGCAGGAATGAATGTGTTGTTACCGCGCTCTCAGGAAACAACTTCGCTGTTTGCCGGAGCGATGGATTTGTCAAAGATCAAATCAGATCTGAAGATAATCGACATGGGCTGCGGTTCGGGAGTGCTCACCATGCTGGCTGATAAAAAATTCGAATCATGTGATATATATTTTTCAGATATACTTCCTGAATCTTCAGCATCTGCGATTTATAACATTGAAAAGAGCTGCGGAAATAATTTTATCCCTGATGCGGGTATCCTGTCGTGCGATTCAGAAAAAAACAGATTCCTCTGCTGCAGGTCAGGCGATCTTTTTGAGAAGATCGAAAACAAATTCGATCTGATAATCTTCAATCCCCCATGGATCGATTCCGAGTTCAGGAACAGGTCGGAAAGAGCTTTAAATGATAAAGACCAGAAACTCATGGAAAGATTTCTCAAACAGGCTAAATATATGCTGAACAAGGAGGGAAAGATCATTTTTGCCTATTCAGACAACAGCGGAGAAAAGGCGGTTGAGAAATTAAATACTTTTATTGACGAGAACGGCTATAATACTGTGCTTGAGCTGAAGGATAAAATCCAGTCAAGACAGTCAGGCAGGAAATGGATGAATATATTTGTAAAAATACTTTCACTATAAAATGGCAAATAGCACAAAAAGAAAAATATTTATATTCATCCTGCTGATCACAGTATTTTTTGTGTGGTATTTTTTAATATATTCTCCGCGCCAGAGAATCAGAGATAACCTGTTAAAAACAGGCATCGGGGAATTGTCTTCTCATATCTTATGGGGTTATCCTATTGTTGAAAATGTCCGTATCTTCGAGTATGAAGGATATGTGTCAGCCTACGATACGATCAGACTTAATCCCTTATGGGTCAGCTATTATGTCAATAAAGATTATCTTAATGGAAAGAAATATCTCAGGAACAGAAAATTCGCACCTGACCCGACGCTGGATATTAAGCACAGTGCTGTGGATTCTGACTTCAGAAACAGCGGATTTGACAGAGGTCATCTGGCAAGGCAATCTGATATGAAAGGCCGAAGTCCGTTATGTGAAACTCAATCCCTTTATTTCACTAACATTTCCCCTCAAAAACCGAATTTTAACCGAAAAACATGGAACAACCTTGAAATGGCTGTCGATGACCTCACCGAACATTTTGGACAGTCCTGGATAATAACAGGACCTTACTTCGACAACGAAAGAGAATTTATAAACAGAAGAATTGAGATCCCCGATGGTTTCTATAAGATCGTTGTTCTTTATACAGAAAAAGGCTTCTACCCTTTAGCCTTTCTGGTGGATATGGACGATACTGCATTGAATATTGAAGATTATTGTGTAAGTATAGACAGTGTGGAGAGCCTTACAGGAATAGATTTCTTTCATGAACTTGAAGACAGATCAGAAAAAGAGTTCGAATCACTTCTGCTTTCTGTCCCACATTACTGGAGAAAGTAAATTAAATTGTATTTATCAGACCGATCATTTCTCTCACAGCTCTGTCCAAACCTACAAGAACAGCCCTCGAAATAATCGAGTGACCTATATTCAGTTCCTCTATTTCTTCGATCTGAAGGACATCTTTAACATTATGATAATTTAAACCGTGACCGGCACTCACTCCCAAGCCGGATTTTTCTGCATAAACTGATGCTGCCCTTATTTTTTCGAATTCCTCTATTATATCAGATTCAAGAACAGCATTGGCATAATGACCTGTATGTATCTCTATAAGGTCCGCCTCTATAGACGAGCATTGTTTGATCTGCGAGATATCGGGATCGACAAATATTGACACTTTTATTCCGGCGCTTTTGAGTCTGAAAACTATGTCCCTGAGATGATCTTTCATTGATATGACATCAAGGCCGCCTTCAGTTGTTAATTCTTCTCTTTTTTCAGGCACTAATGTAACCATGTCGGGCTTTATGTTTGTGGCTATCCTGACCATTTCGTCGTTTCCGGCCATCTCCAGATTCAGATGACTTTTAACAGTTTCTCTGACCCTTCTCAGATCTTCGTCATTAATGTGCCTTCTGTCTTCTCTCAAATGACATACGATTCCGTCCGCGCCGGCAAGATCGCACAATATAGCTGCCGCCACAGGATCCGGTTCATAAGTTTGTCTGGCCTGTCTCAAAGTAGCGATGTGATCAATATTAACACCCAGTCTCATAACGATCTCCCGTTTATATTACTGTTACCCTCTGTACAAAGCGTTCTTTTTCATTCCGCCCTGGTGAACCCCACCCTGCTGTACCATTCTTTTTACCTGCGGTTTTTCCAGCATGAACTGGTACCATGCCTCTCCGAATGACTTCATTCTCATTTTTCTTCCGTTCTTGAGTTCCAGAATATTAGACTTTATCCTGTCGTCAGCTTCTTTCAGTTTTTTATTCCCTTCTTCGAGTATCTTCAATGCATCTTCTTTTCTGCCGATCCTGTCCAGACAGTATGCATACAGAGACCATGCAAGACCTTCTTTTCTTCCCACGGTTATTACTGTTTTGAAAGTTTTCTCCATTTCGGTATAATTCTTTTCGTTCATGTATATCACAGCCAGCATTCCCTTTGACACCCAGTTCATCGATGAAGATCTTATAAGCGAGACCTTCGCCTTATCATGATCCCTTCTGATATAATGTATCATACCTATAAGGCCGTGTATCTGACCTGTTATGAAAGGACTTTTTTTACCGAGAGAAAGACCACTCTCATAGATCCTCAGAGCTCTGTCAAAATTCTGTGAATATAAAGCCTTCTGCGCTTTTTCATTAAGAGCCTCAAGTTCTTTTGTAGCTTTTCTTGTTAGAATAATAAAAACGACTGCGGCTATAACTATTCCGATCAGGATTGAAAAGGATATATTGTTCAGAAGGAAATACATACCTGCTGAAACCAAGAGCACCGTAATTATTGTAATTATAATATTTCTCATAATCTATGCCTTATTTATGATATTTTTTATTCGCAATTATGCTGAATGACCTGTAGATCTGTTCCGAAAGTATAAGTCTTATCATCTGATGCGTAAAGGTCAGCCGCGAGAAAGAAAGTCTTGCATCACACTTCGTTTTCAGCTTTTCAGATACCCCATTGGATCCGCCGATCAGAAACACAATTCCCGGAACAGATGAGTCTCTTTTGCTTTTAATCATTTTTGAGAGCTCCTCGGAAGATATCCTTTTACCTTCAATATCTAAAAGTACGGAATAATAGCTCTTCGGGATGTTCTTTTCCAGTTTTTCGCTTTCTGACATTACAGGATCAGGCTTATCGTCCTCTTCTTTCAGATAGATTTCTTCAACAGCCGCATAGGGATTGATAAGTTTTTTGTACCTTTCGATACCTTCAGTAAGATATTTATGTTTTGTTTTTCCTATACCGAGAAATAATATCTTCAATTTTCGAGCTGCTCTTTTTCTTCCTTGATGATCTTGATCTTTTTTATATCATTGCTGGTGAAAAAATATTCGTACAGCCTGACAATATCTTCGATCTCTTTTTTCGAAAGGCTGCTGGCAGCGTAAAAAGACGGGGCTTTTTTATTCGTATCTATTATCGGCAAAAGCTTGTTTATCAATTCCTATTCCTCTTTTTTTTTGCGCGGTAAATATATGAAATAATATCGAACTATGCAACCTGATTTTTCTTAATAAAAAAGGCGGTACAGAAACCGCCTCAGAGATTTTATTTGACCCTTTATTCGCCTGTACTTACCTTTAATCTAAGATCCTCGTCATCCTGAACACTTTTGCTCATATTTTCCAAAGAATCAATAGCGGACTTATCATTTGAGACAGCGTTTTCTGAAGCCAAACTCATCTCAGAATTAAGCGAAGGTAAAGGTCCGTCCGTATTATTGTCGAATAACCCCAGAGATGAAATGTAAAAAAACGCTATGAAAATGGCTGCGATCCCTGATGCATAATAAAATACCTTTGAATAAAGGGACACTGCTTCGACCCGTACTTTTTTCTGTTCATTCCTGACCGAATTTATTCTGGAGCGTAATACAGCATCGAATGAATCGGAAACTGTGACTTTTAAAAGAGATTTAACCGAATCAGAGGTTTTCTCAAGATCAGACACAAATTCCCTGCAATCCGAACAGCTTCTAATGTGCTCTGAAAGCTCATCGTTTCCCGCTTCCGTTATCACATCGTACTCCAGCCCCTCTTTCCTTATCATCTCTTCCAGTCTGCAGCATTTTTCCATTATTTTCTCCGGTTTTTGAATTTTCTATTTTATGTAGTCCGCTATCGCGTCTCTCAGATTAAGCCTTGCCCTGTTCAGCCTTGATTTAACCGTGCCGGTAGGGATCTGAAGCAGCGCGGCTATTTCTTCGTAGCTCATCTCGTCAATGTCTCTGAGCATCACTATTTCACGGAACTTTTCTTCCAGACTGTCTATTGAACTCAAGATAACATCAGAAAGTTCATTTTTTAACACATCCCTATCAGTTGAAGAGTGTTTGTCCTTGATCTCATAGTCATTTTCTCCGTCTTTTCCCGTTATGGAGAACGAATTCATCTTTCCTGATCTTGAAAGTGCCGTTTTAGCGAGATTTATAGCTATTGTATATATCCATGTAGACACTTTGGCTATTTCTTTATACTTCTCTTTGTTCAGATAGACCCTGACGAAAGTATCCTGAACTATATCCTCTGCAGACTCCCTGTCCTTCATGTAATAGAATATATGGTTCATAAGCTTGTTCTTATACCTTTCAACAAGTTCGGAATAGCAATCCTCGTCGCCGTTCTGGAACTTCAGCATCAGCTCTTCGTCTGTAAGTTTTTTCAAGTTCATCATATCCATCATTTCCCTGCTCTTTCGCGAAATTAAACTTCCATAAAATCAGTTTTGTTCTTATTATCTTTTATTCCCTCCGGTTTTTTGTAGGCAGATATAAATATTACGGTCAATACCACTTCCGAAAAAGTAACGATGATCCTGTACATCCACGGTAGGACCAGTGCGAATTCGACAGGCATAAGATCCGCAAGCCAGTATGTCATAACACTTTCTCTTACTCCAATACCTCCGGGAGCGAAGAACGCAAGCAGTCCAAGTGTCCAGCTGATCGGGAGAATGAAGAGTATCTGCGGATCGCTCAATATTTTAACAGATGTGTATGAATTCACCAGAAGTACGAACGCGAAGCTCATAAGGAACCAGTTGACTGTCTGAAGCAGTATGTAAATAAGATAATTCTTTGCCGGAAGTTCTTTTCCGATCGTTTGTTTTCCCATCTTTCTGAGAAAGAAATTGACGGACCCTGAAAAAAATGCAGGCATCTTCAGCAGTATCAGAAATATCGTCAGCAGAACGGCTGTTATCTGATACCCGTTCAGATAATCATTTGAACCCGACTTAAAAAAAAGGAGAGCCGAACCCATTAATATTCCGAGAACATTGGCTGTCAATTGCGAATAGAAGACACTTTGGACAGCCTTATTTTTGGGGATCCCTTCCGCTGCTGAGAGATAGACTAGCCCGGCTATCTGAAACACCTTTCCGGGTATGTACCTTCCCATATTTGACACGAACCATATTCTCATCGCAGTAAGTGTATTGATCCTTTCCCCTAGAGAACTGAGAAGAAATCTCCAAACGAAAACCGGATAGATCAGAGAGACGAACACTGTTATAACCGCAAGAAAAATATATTTCGGATCGTAGCTGTTATATTCAATGTCCCTGATCTTCTCAAAATTTGTACTTATGTTCTTTATAACGAACCATACGACGAGAAAGAAAAGAATGAGTTTAACCGCTTTTATTAAATATTTTGATCTATTCGCTTCTATTTTAAGAACTCCTTAATAAAATCATGGTGACTAATATAATTAATCATTCGAAATATTGCTAATCAAATAATTTTGCATAAATCCTTATCTTACTGACACAACTTATGGCAGAAGGAGTTACTTTTCTGAACCTGAGTCTTTTGTCTCGTCTTTTAGAACAGTTGTATGCTTCTGCATTTTACGGATCTCTTCAAGGAGTTCTTCCTGAGTAAAAACATTATGCTTGAGCAGTACCTGAATTAGCGCTTCGATAGTAATGGTATTGGTTAGCGATAGTTTCTCCACCGAGAGATCTATTTTCGGCTCCGACTGGTCTTTTTTCCTGAATGAAATCATCTTATCTCCGTAATAAACATTTGATTATTTATTTCGTTTTGACTATATTTAGCTTTCGGAATATATGAAAAGAAGGACAGGATGGCAAGATTTTTATTACTCATGATGATAGCGGTGACTCTTCTGTCATGTTCGGATATTTTTTCCACAAGAGATCCTGAAGATCCGCAGGGAAATACAGACAACTATTTCAGTGAATCTGTCCCTGAGCTTGAAGCGAATTTTAAAACAGCTCTCCTTGGTCTGGACCCATATTTGTATGAATCACTTTTCTTTAATGAACCTGAAACCGGGACCTATTACAAATTCATATCTTTGGCCTCTGATGTTGAGCAAAGCATATTTTACGACTGGAATATTGAAAATGAAAAGATATTCATTAACGGACTTAACGCTTCAAATGTCTCTTTATCCGAAATAGACCTTAATAGCGGTTCTTATGACGAGACAGCTGATTCCACTTCAATAGATATTGAGTATTCAATGAAAGTTTCGGATGCAAACGGAGAATTTTACATTAACGGCAACTTCACTTTTTATATTCTGAAACTTGACGGATTATTCTGGTATATCAGAACATGGACTGACATATCGTCTCAAGGCAATGTCAGCTTCAGCAAACTTAAAGAACCATACGCATTTTAAGTCCAGATTTGCAATATTATTAAGTTGACAAAACGACACTGTTTTTTTATATTCGATACTCTTTAAAATAGAATGTTGCTCCCGTAGCTCAGTGGATAGAGCAGTGGTTTCCTAAACCATTGGTCGGAGGTTCAACTCCTCTCGGGAGTACGGAGTTCGAGCGAGGGAGTACAACCTTGAAAAGGCAACTCCTCTCGGGAGTACGAGCGAGAGCGTAAAACTGTTTTAGATATGGAAAAAGGAGATCATAAATGAACATCAAGTACAGAAGAAAACCGGAAAACGAAGAAATGATGGCAGTGTATGAGTTCTTAAAGAAATACAAGAACCATATAACAGCCATCGTCGTGATGATCGCCGTTATCATCATCTCGGTTAATGTTTACACTTCAAACAGAGAAAAGAATAAGCTTGTCTCTGCTGATAAACTTTTTGAGATCCAGAAGGCATTTTATAACGGAGATGACGATCTCGTAATATCAAAAGGACCGGAATATATTGATAAATTCTCAGGTTT
Organism: bacterium UBP11_UBA4055; assembly: GCA_002382735.1. Lineage (GTDB taxonomy): Bacteria > UBA4055 > UBA4055 > UBA4055 > UBA4055 > UBA4055. The sequence goes on along the minus strand of DFZN01000006.1, from coordinate 57,826 downwards.
CGATCCTGCAGGAGATATTCTGATCATGGTAGCAAGATCCTATATGAGAAAAAGCAGCAATGATGAAGCGATAAAGCTTCTTGAAAACAATAGATCTTTAACAGAAAATGAAACTTTCAAATTTTCTGTTTACAATCTTCTCGGCGGACTCTATATGGACAAATGGCTGACAGAAAAAAAGCCTGAACTGGCAGAAAAAGCCGGTGAATATTATATGAAAGCCGCTTACTCTGACAGAGAACTGCACAGGGACCGCACTTTATACTATGCGGGAAACAGTTTCATTCAGGCGGGAAACATTGAAAAGGCAAAAAAAGCTCTTAAACCTTTGTACGACAACTCAAGAGAACTGGATTACAAACTTAGGGAACAGGTAAAATATCTGTACGAAAATCTTGACTGATAATTTCATTACGAACGACGGGCAGATGTTTTCTGCCCGTTTTAACATGAATACTGAAAATTCATTAAATCCGGCGGTTGTATTTCTCTTGTTCATATCATCTGCTTTCTTTTTCTCTCTTAACAAATCATTTACAGTTTATGCCGCATTTTTCCCTGCGGCCTTATTGTTTTCATTTTTCGTCAGTAAAACCCGCGAACTTTTTTTGTTACCTTTGCTGAAATACAGGATATTCCTGATATTCTCTTTTTTATTTTCCCTGACAATATCTTCGGACCTTAACAATTCTCTGCTGCTCTTTTTAAGGTTCACCGCGCTTATCCTTATAAGTGTCTGGCTTAATCATTTTGTAGATTTTAAAAATCTTCTTGCCGCTTCTGAGAAAATAATATCTGTACTGCCTTCGCATTTTCTTCGTATTAATTTAAAGAAGGTTGTCTTTTCAACTTTGCTTGGAATGGAATACTGTGTTTCGTTAATATCAGAGATCTCAGAAAAAAAACAAAACAAAAGTCGTGAGGCTGATAATACCGCTTTAATTAAAAAGAACCTTTCTTTACTTTTAAAGCTTTTCCTTAATGCCCTCTCAAAAGCCGGTGAGCTCGAAGATGAGTTTACACAAAAAAATATTTCTTCATTTTGTGATCCTCAGTATGTTTTCAAACTCTGCAGATCAGATTATTTCATTTTGACATTTTCGCTGATTATATTATTTCTTACATTTCTAAACTTATGAATATAATCCTTAAGATCCAGTATGACGGCAGCGAATTTTTCGGCTCCCAGATTCAGCCTCACGGCCGGACAGTACAGGGTGAGCTTCAGTCTGCGCTCAGCAAATTATTTTCTCATACTGTTTCAGCTGTTTTCTCTGGAAGAACTGATTCGGGCGTACATGCCCGGGAGCAAACAGTAAATTTTCGTGTTCCCTCCTCACCGATCCCACCGGATAAAATATCCTATCCTCTTAACGGCATTTTGCCCAATGACATATACGCGATCTCATCAAAGCTTACTGATGATGATTTTAATGCAAGATTCAATGCTAAGAACCGGACTTACAGATATTTTATGAGAAGAACACACGACATATTCAGAAATAAATATTCATTATTTTACCCATACGATATTGATATAAGGAAACTCAACGAAGCTGCCGAACTTTTTATAGGAAAAAAGAACTTTCAGTCTTTCTGCTCTATGCACTCTGAAGTCAATAACTATATATGTGATGTAAATAGTCTGAACTTTTTCAGGCAAGAAGACGAAGTCGTAATGGAAATTTCTTCTGACCGGTTTCTTCAGAACATGGTAAGAATAATAGTATCTGTGTTCCTCGAACTGAACAGCGGAAAGATTGACAAGCCTGCTATTGCCAGAATTTTTGATAAAAAAGACAGAAGGCACTCACCTAAAACAATTTCCCCGAGAGGTCTTTTCCTTTGGAGAGTTGATTATTGAACTATTCAATGATTACCGGCATTATTAAAGAGGGTTTACCTTCTAAGATCAGCGCAGTCCTCAAAATTTTATATTCCTTTTCGATCAGTCCCGTATTCCTGAAAATTGAATATACCGAAGCTTCATCAGTATTGATATTGAATATTTTCTCAGAAAATGTTTTGTTCTCCGGAAAAGAAACGGTCTCGTAATCTTCTATCCCTGAGATCTTCGCCGCCTCTTCGATCGCGGCTTCCAGTCCACCTATCTCATCCACAAGTCCGTTTTCCTTTGCCTGCTCCCCTGTCCATATCTGACCCTGTGCGATTTTTTCAAGATCTTCCAAAGATATACTTCTTCCTTCAGAGACCCTACCCTTGAATTCATCATAAATCCTTAGCATTGAAAGCCTCATTAGTTCGGTGTCGTCGGATGATCTTTCTTTTGAAAAATCAAATATATCGGAATATTTCCCTTTCATAACTTTATGATTGGTAATACCTATCTTTTCAAGCATATTCCTGAAATTAGGTATCATTGAAACGACTCCTATTGAACCCGTGATCGTATATTGATCCGCAAATATTTTTGTTCCGTGGCAGGCAATATAATACCCTCCCGATGCGGCTGTAGAACCCATAGATACAACAACCGGTATTTCATTTTTAAGGCTTATGATCTTTCTGAGTATCTTTTCTGATGCAAGAGCTGACCCTCCCGGAGAATTAATTCTCAAAACTACAGCCTTGATATTTTTATCTTTTCTTATCTTTTTTATTATTCTTTCGATTCCGGCAGGATCGATAACATTCTCTGAAAAGGAAGACCTGTTATCTGAATCAACGATATTGCCTTCAGCATAGATCACTGCTATACGGTCTTTATGATCGTCGTTCATCACTGTCACTTCGTAATCAGAAATGTTAACTATTTGCTTATCTCCTATAAGATTTTGGGATAGTATTTCATCATAAGACAAAGCTCTGTCAATAAGTTTCATTTCAACAGCTTTTTCGGGAGTGATAAAAACCATGTCGCCTTGGATAAGGCTTTCTGTAAAACCGGACTTGTCCAGTTTTCTGTATCCCGATACTGTCTGTGAAAAAATATCTATCCTGCTGTCAATTATCCTTTCAATGCTAGTTCTGAATTCGTCAGACATACTTTCCCTTGCGAAATTCTCACCTGCTCCTTTAAACTGGCCTATGTGAATGACCTCAACATCAACTCCGATCTTATCTCCAAGCTGTTTATAATAAGGAACACTTGCGCTGAGACCGGTGAGCATTATCGTGGACGAATTCGACGGATCTATTATTATCTCGTCCGCGGAAAGTGCCGCGAGGTAGCTCGAGTTGTTAATGCTGCTCCCGTAAGCAATAATATGCTTGCCTTCAAGATCTTTCAGACAATTCATGATCTCGTTCGTATGCTGGTAAGTCAAGTTCCAGTTGTCAAGATCAATCAGTATTCCTTTTATCCTGATGTCGTCCGCCGCATCTGACAATCTGTTGATAACATCACCAAGTGTCAGTACTTTTTTATTAAGTTCAGTTATCCTGAATGCGGACAGGTCGATAAAGCCGTTAGGACACTCCTGCAACCCGTATGGAAAACTCAGCTGAATATATGAATCCATATTTACAGGTGTCTGTTTTATAGTATCGAAAGATATTTTAGCTACAAAAGCCAGCATAAAGAAGATAAGTACGGCAAAAACTATAATTACAGTTACCGTTGTTTTGAAAAACCATTTTACAGCATTCCTGATCGTTTCCATGAAAAGACTCCTTATCTTATTGTGAAATGTTAATGTAATTAATAGTACCACCCTGTATATTAATAAAATCGGGTAGTATTTTATATGTAACTTTATTGTACTCGAGCATATCCCTGTAAACAAGGACTTTTGAAAGTGAAATGCTCTTTAAAGAGAATATTACGCTGTTGACCTGTTCGATCTTTATTATCTCTTTCAGATTATCTATCCTTCCGAGCACGGCATACTTATCTATACTCTTGCCCAGATAAGTTTCTCCAATATCAACGAAACCAATTATGCTTTTACCTTCATTTGCAAGAATATCCTCATATTTTATGACCGACGAAGAAACATCATCGATACCCACGATGAGAGTTTTGTCCAGAAAGAATTTTATTCTTCTCAGGAGCAGAAATCTCCACACGAACATCATGCCTGTAGTTATTGACAGCATAAGTGCCAGAATAACCCTTGAATAAGCAAATATCTTCATAAAATAAGTTATACTCATTGAAATAAGAACAAAGTAACTTACTGAAAAAAAGAATTTCCTGAATGAAAATTTAAATTCTCCGTAGAGTTTTGAAAAATAGAAAATGAGCAAAAGTATAATAACATATATCAGTGACACAACTAAATACATATCAAAGCTGATGTTGGTACTGCTGCCGGGGTCAATTTTACCCATTAGAACAAGTGCGGGTTTATAAAATAAAAGAGCAGCCCACAATCCGGTTATGTAAGACATAATATCTATAATAGGTAAGAGATACATTCTGAATACTATCTTGCCGATCGAAATTATGAAAGAGAACATTATGGCAAGATCCAGTATGAACTTGAAGAACAGAGAATATTTTGATGTATAGTTTTTCTTAACGAAGATCTTCATGGAGTCGAAGAAATACTTTCTGAGTTTTATCTTGTCTTTCTTCGAGCTCTGGCCTCTGTAGTGAACTATCTCTGATATCGGGACATATTCTATTTTATACCCGTGTCTCTTTATCTGATAACAGAAATCTATATCCTCGCCATACATAAAATAGTCTTCCGGCATCAAAATACCTTCATCTATAATGCTTTTTCTCAGCAACATGAACGAGCCCGAGACTGCATCCACTTCTGCTATCCTGTCGTCTTCGAGATATAAAAGGTTATAGCTGGCGAACAGCTTCGAGTTGGGGAACAGCTTGCTGAGGCCTGAAAGATGACAGAAAGAGTTCCAGATGGTCGGGAATGACCTGTGGCATGAAGCGTCTAATGTTCCTTCAGGGCCTATAATCTTGCATGTAACAAGGCCGGTTTTTTCATTTTTCCTCAAGTAATTTATCAGAAGATTTATTGAGTTTTCTTTTACGATCGTATCCGGATTAAGTATCAGAACATAATCGCCTTTTGCGATCTTTAGCCCCTGATTATTGGCTTTGGCAAAGCCGAGATTGGATTCGTTGTAAATGTAGTTCAGATCGGGAAATTTTGATGTTATATGTTCTTTACTTCCATCTCTTGAAGCATTGTCGATTATTATTATTTCGTAGCTCAAGTCTTTTACAGTATCAATCAACGAACGAACAGTATTTTCCAGAAAATATTTTACATTATAATTGACGATTACGACAGACAAATCCATTTAGGGGCGTCCCGATTTGTTTTGATTTTTTTCTGCTAAAAAAGGGAACCTTAATTTCCATACCATGAATATAGCTTCTCTTACGATGGCTTTTCCCATTTTTGAATGACCGTCGATCCTGTCTGTAAAAATTATCGGTATTTCCTTTATCTTGAAATTACTTTTCCAGGTTTTATAGTGCATCTCTATCTGGAATGAGTAACCGTTGGATTTGATCTTATCAAGGTCGATCGATTCAATTACTTTTCTTTTGAAACATTTGAACCCTGAAGTCGCATCGCGGAGAGGCATTCCGGTTATAATCCTTGTATAATAAGATGCGCCAATACTTAGAAGAAGTCTTTTCAGAGGCCAGTTGACAACATTTACACCCTGAACATAGCGTGAGCCTATAACAAGGTCATTCCCTGTCATCTCATTTAAAAGCCGGGAAATATCTTTCGGATCGTGGGAAAAATCACAGTCCATCTCAATAATCTGATCATAACCTTCTTTTAGTGCGTATTTGAAACCTTCAATATAAGCTGTACCTAAACCTAACTTGCCAGATCTTTCAATTAGACGGACTTTTTGATTTGCCGCTGATATTTCTTTTACTTTTTTTCCCGTTCCGTCAGGCGAATTGTCGTCAACTATCAGAATGTCAGGGGATTCAGGCAGATCTATTACAGCGCTTATCATCCTCTCAACATTTTCTATCTCGTTGTATGTCGGAACAATCACGAGGGTGCGTTTATATTCTGCAGCCGTTTCTTTTGAATTCAATTAATTTCTCCTTAAGATCGTTATCGGATAATGCCAGTATCTGTACTGCAGTAATTGCAGCGTTCTTTGCGCCTGCATTGCCTACGGACAAAGTCGGAACGGGAACTCCCGCAGGCATCTGGACCATAGAGAGCAAAGCGTCTAGGCCGTCCATGATCCCTCCTTTTAAAGGGACCCCCAAAACGGGAAGCGTTGTATGTGCTGCCACGACCCCGCCTAGATGGGCAGCCATACCTGCCGCTGCAATTATCACTTTTACCCCGTTCTTGTCAGCGTTTCTGGCGAAATTTGCTACTTCTTCGGGGTTTCTGTGCGCAGACAATATTTTCAATTCATACTCGACACCGAAATGCTTAAGATAATCCTCACAGTTTTTAACGCAGTCCCCGTCGTTCGGGCTTCCCATGATTATGGTCACCAAAGCCATATTATCTCCACTTTTTGTTATAAACAACCTGCAAATTCTTTGTTCATTTCTAAAGCGTTTAATAATATTAAAAAAAATCTGTAAATGCAAACAAAATGAACAATCACATTGAAGTAATAATATGATTTTTTTCATAGTTTTTGTCAGCTGATGTTTTTATACTTAAAACAAATTAAAAGGGATAAGGCTATGTTAAAAATAATTGCGGTCATATTAATCTCAATAACCTCATATGTTGTCGGGGCGGTTTCTGAAAATCCGGTAAGAACAGGCGAGATCAGTTTTAAGGATGCTTTCTGGGATAGATCCGGAAACCTTTTGCACTCAAAACAGAAAGTGGCTGACCTGACGGATCAAAATAAGGCTGTCGTACTATATTTTTTTGAAGCATGTTTCTCTTGAACCGGCATAGGAATTCTGCCGGAGGCGGGATATTTACAGAAAGCTATCAATCTGCAGGAAAATCCAAATGATCTTTACGCAGTTGGGGCGTCATCCAACATTAATACATATGAAGACCTCTTGAGATTTAAGACCTCTAACAACATTTATTACAATCTGGCTATAACTGATGAACTCGGTTTCAGATATATGTCTAATTTCTTTTATAATTTCAACTTCATTGGCAAAAACAACAACCTGATCGGGGTTCTTGACAATTTTGCAACTACCGAAGAAATCGATATAATGATCAAGAGGACAATGGCATCCTTTCATGACCTTTATTTGAGAAAAGCAAGTGACAGAATATTATTAACAGAATCGACTTATCGAATCGACCTTAATGATTACTTCCAATTCAAAGATCTGTCAAATGTTGAATTCCTTGTAAAAAACATCTCAAATAATTATGTTCTGGAAGCTGAAATATCCGGCAGTGATCTTTTACTTGACCCGACTTCGGTCAAAGGGTATTCATTTGTCAGCTTAATCGCAAAAATACCTGATAGAGATATTTTCGTTGAAACTGTCCTTGAAGTAATTAATCCTACAGAACTTTATGAGGATTTTGAAATACCTGACCTTGAAAGCTCAAAGATCAGCTGGACGCACGCAGGTGAGTCTGAGTGGTCGATAACCGGAGAAGACTCCTATTTCAATGAACGATCTCTCCGTTCAGGATTACTTGAATTCGGACAAACTTCAGAAATACGGCTCGAACTTGACATTAATGAACCTGGCGCTTTGGTATTTGCCTACAAGACATCCTCAAGACCTTATTACGACAAACTCAATTTTTATATTGATGAACTGAATATCACCGATACAGAATCCCCCGATCTATGGACAGGTAATAATGACTGGAGACTGATGTCTTTTAATATCAGAGCAGGACACAGAGTATTGAGATGGGAATTCTCAAGAACATCAAGTGTTTCATTTGATCTGTATAAGGATGCCGTGTGGATCGATATGGTCGTAATTCCTGATAAACTAAACAATTTATCTGGCATTAATAGTGAGGCTAATCTAATAAACAATACTTCTTTAAACGCATATCCGAACCCGTTTAATCCAAATACGACGATTACTTTCCAAATGCCTGACAGAGTAAACGCCGAACTGCTTGTTTTTGATATCAAGGGAAGACAGGTCGAAGAGATATATACGGGTCGGCTCGACAAAGGAATGCACTCATTTGAATTTGACGGAAGCGGTCTTTCAAGCGGCATATACTATTCTGTTTTAAAGTACGGAAACAAGTTCGTAACGAAAAAACTGATCCTGGCGAAATAGACTAACCGCAATACTCTCCGAATTTCTTTCCGATCTCACGATATAACTCGAAAAGTTTTTCTATACTTTCGATCTCAGCCCACTCATCAGCGCGGTGAGAGTTCCATCCGACGGGTCCGATAACCAGCACGGGAATTTCAGGCCTGTACCGTTTAAAAACATTCTCATCGGCTACAGAGTAGCCCATATTATAATTTCTGAATGTCCCTATACTGTCAATGCATTTTCTTACGAAAACTGTGAACGGATGGTCTGCAGGTGTCAGATACGCTTCGCTGTAAGGATTCGGTCTCATTTTAAGCTTAAGTTTCATCCTTTTTTCTACACCTTCAACAATTACGGGCTTCAGGGTCTTAGAATCGTACAGAGAATCAATAAAGTCTTTCAGCTTTTTTCTTATCTTTCTAATGGTCATATTCGGAGTGAATGTGCAGTCTATAACGATCCTGCCTGAAGACGGAATTGAGAGGCTTTCATTCCCGCAGTCGATCTTTGAAATAAAAAACGACCCTTCGATCTTACTCGAGGCTTGTGCATCAGGTACTTTTTCGGTATTGAAAACAAAAATATCCTCATAACTTTTCCTGAACTTCTCGAACTCTACTGCGAACCTTGATGCTTCAACTACTGCGCTGACAAAAGAGGGATCGTTCGATATTGCACCGTGACCGCCGGTACCGTAAACATCTATCTCGAATTCGCACCTTCCCAGCCTGCCGATACCTATGGTCTCATGTGCGTAGAACCTGTTCGGGCCGTCTCCTATTTCGGGGACGACTATCGTCTTTACATCATCCATAAAACTGCTTTGAGCAAGTATATTCGCTCCGGCTGAATAGTATTCCTCGTCTATACCGAAAGCGACCTTGATCTTGTACCCTTCAGGAGTAATATCCATGAACGCAAGGCACATAACCGCAAGACCTGTTTTCATATCGTTTGAACCCAGTCCGAAAAGCGCTTTTCGTTTTTTACCCTGAAATTCAACAGTACCTTCTCTCGGAGTAAGTGCCGTCTTAAGGCTCAGCCACGGTTCTGATGAAACTGTGTCCGAATGACCGTAGAAAAGTATTGAGCTGTTTCCCTTACCTTTCTCGGCGATCAGGTTGTAATGTTTAACTCCGCTCTTATCCTCAAAAACGAACTGCTTTTCAACTTTGAAACCCGCTTCTTTCAGTTTTGATTCGAGAAATCTATTGATCTTGGCGTCTCTTGAGCCCTGAATATGCATTCCGTTCTTTATTGAAAGCTCGAACGGATTTCTGGAATCTATTTTAATAAGCTCTTTGACAAGTTTCAATACTCCGTTTTCATTCATGATCAGCCCATAATTTTATTGAATGTATTATATAAAAAAACTCATTGTTTAAACAGTAAAATTTAGTTTTATTTTCAGACCGAAAACAGGAGCCTGAAATTGAGTATAAATGAAAAAACAGAAACTAAAAAAAAGAAGTTCGACCTTCCTGTTGTACTCACGGTTTCCTTCTCGCATCTCGTAGCGGACACATACTCCGCCTTTTTAGCTCCTGTACTTCCGCTTCTTATTTCAGGTTTAGGTATCACAAAATTTCAGGCGGGACTTCTGGATTTTGCGCGGAAGATACCCTCGCTTTTAAATCCCCTTTTCGGCATGATCGCCGACAGGCTGGATGCTAAATATTTCCTGATACTCGGGTGTATCATAATCACGGTGTCTATGAGCCTTCTCGGAGCTGTTAATGACTTCACGACACTATTCATTCTTATCTTTATAGCCGGGTTTGGAACGAGTATTTATCATGTTCCCGGTCCTGTGATCATTAAGAAAGTCGCGACAGAAAAACTAGGCTTGGGATTAAGCTTCTATATGCTTGGTGGTGAATTCGCCAGATTCCTCGGTCCGCTTGTTATATTATCAGCAATAAGCCTCTGGACATTCGAGGGCAGCTGGAAAGTAATGCCTCTCGGGCTGTTCGTAGCAGTCTTTCTATACTTTAAAGTTAGAAAAATATCTGTACACAAGAAAAACGAGAACGGTAATGCAAAGCTGAAAGATTACAGGAAATATCTGAGATTTTTCGTTATCATAACAGGAATAGTGGTCTTCAGATCAGGGATGCACTCAGCACTGACCCTGTACCTGCCTACATACATGAACTTTAAAGGTAATTCTCTGTGGCTTTCGGGAATTTCCCTCTCGGTTCTCCAGTTCGCGGGTGCTGCTGGAACTTTTACGATCGGGATACTTTCGGACAAATTCGGAAGGAAAAAGACACTGCTCCTCCTTTCATTACTTAATCCTTTACTCATGTTCGCCTTCATATTTTCGTCAGGATTTTTTATATTCCCCGTTCTGGCTTTGAGCGGCTTTATACTTCTCGGTAGCAATCCGATAATCCTTGCGCTCGTTCAGGAGAGAGATACAGAAAATCTGTCGTTCCTGAACGGAACATATATGACTATCAGCTTTGTAGGAAGTTCTGCAATGGTTCTTACTGTAGGATTGCTTTCAGATATATTCGGCCTTGATACAACTTACATGATCACTGCATTTCTCGCAATCGGAGTCATACCTTTCGTGCTCATGCTGAAAGAAACAAAGGCCGCATAAAGCAGACTTTGTTCAACATATATCTTACCCGGAAATTATTTAATCAGAAGCATTTTTCTCGTCAGCGCAGTTCCGGCAGTATCGAGTGTGTAGTAGTAAACACCCGAGTTAAATCTGCTGCCGTCAAAGTCAACAGCATGAATTCCGGCCTGTCTTGAACCGTTTACAAGCTCAGCTACTTTCTGACCGCTGATGTTGTAAACGCTAAGCTTTACTTCAGCCGTCTTAGCCAATGCGAATTTAATCTGCGTAACAGGATTGAACGGATTCGGATAGTTCTGGTGAAGCTCGGGTTCGGACGGAAGATTTCCTGCTTCCTCCTCAATACCCGTCGAGATGCCTGTAGCAAGAATGTTGTCTATCCATGCGCAGTTACTTCCGTTATCTATACTTGCGTCCCTTACGAATTCCCATTTGAATTCATGCAGACCCGCGGTTACTTCGTACTCGAATTTCAGCCAGTCAGATATACCGCTCCAGTTTTTCTTAAAAGCACCGTCAATATAGAAATTCAGCTTGTCGTAGCCGGATTCAGAAGATACTTTTCTGAAGAACGAGATCTTTCCGTCAACAACGAAATCGAAATTCACGGTCATTATCGATCTTTGGGAATGTCCGACCGATCCTGAGTTTGCGGAAAACGACCCTTCGTAAAATTCCGTAGTATCGATCACCCAGTTAATATCACCGGAATGTACCCATCCGTTGGAAGAAAAGTCTCCCGTTTCAAAGCCGTCTGTAAGGCCTACAACTTCATCATACTGATAGACCACAGAGTAACCCGACGGCGAATTTACCGAAAGGTCATACATTATATATGACGAATTAGGTATGGTTTGCCCGTAGCTGCATTCAAATACTGCTTCCTCAGCCGATCCAGCTTCAATTATATCTATATGAACGCTGCCGGTCAGTCCGACATCAAATAAAGTAGTCTGAACAAGATCTGCACTCAGATCCGTTATTGGAGCATGACCCGTATTTTCGATAATAAAAGTAACTGTCCTTGTGATCCCCTGCAAAGCTGTCGGTGTGCTGAACAGGTGAGTAATCTCAAGCTCAGGCGATCCTACAGTAAGATATATATTCGACCGGTATGTCCGTTTAGAATAAGAGTCTGTTATATCTGCATACAGAAGTATCCTTTCCTGATCCGGAGTCATCGGCGATATCGTGAATGCTATGATGTCCGTTGATACCGATCCTCCAGATTCAATTACAACTGCATCAAAAGCGTATTCGTCATTTATCATATTTATATAAGGACTTTCAGTCGAGATTTTTATACTGACATTCTCACTGCTCTGAAGCCCGATGTTCCTGATCAGAAGCGAAGCGTTCGAAGTTTCCCCGCTGTAATTGGTGCTGAAGGAGTAATCTTCTATCTTGAGCCATGGACCCTCCGGAGCCTGTACCGAAACTGCAGACTGCAGGGTTTCGAGGTTGAATCCTGATACCGTAATGATCACCTCTCCGTCAACGAAAGGATGATCTACAGTCACTTCACCGTTCGCATCAGTTATACCGGAGAATGATATCTCGCCCTGAAAAAGAGACACGACTGCGCCTACGACCGGATCTCCGGAAGAAACGATCCTGGTTGAGTACAGTTCAGGAAATACGAACTGGTTCGTATTCTCGATCAGCCTTGGTGTATCCGTTCTTATCTGAAGAGAGGCATCCCCGAAGACAGTCCATGTTTTGATCGTGTTCTGGGTTTCACTGTCGGCACTTTCGGCCAGCATAAGAACGCATCCGTTCATCGAAACAGATCCGAAAGTTGTCCTGTGGTCGGCTGAACCTGTAACTGTCCCGTTACCCGGGTTAGTGCCATAATCATATCCGCCGATAAGTATATCGTTCATATAATCCTGACCCCTCATTGGAGGCACCCACGGCTGATTGATAGTTGACATCAGCGTCGCCGCCGCTCCGCCGCCTGATTTTCTGAGCCACGCCTCCGCAAAACATGTTCCTGAGTGGAAAGCGCCGTTAACGCATGCGACAGAGAATATTACGGGGAGCATCGAACCGTTAGTCGAACTGTTCACATTCGTATTGCTGTATCCTGATGTACCCCATGAGGTGTTCGAGCCGTGTCCGCAATAATTAATGATGCTCAGACCAGAATTGATGTAATTTGCCACTGTAGTCGAAGAAGGATTACCGTATGCTTCGTTGACTGAATTATATGTGAACGGAAGAAGTTTGTTCTCCTTGATCATATCAATATGCTCAAAATCTATCTCGCCGTCATCACCTATACCGTCACCCTCCGGAGATCCTATGCCGAGACCCGATTTGTACCATGTTCCGGTCAGGTCCGGCGACATCTCGTAAGAAATCGTTTTGTTAACCTGGGTCGTAACATCGGTGGTTGTTCCGGCTGAGAACCTTCCGATAATTAATTCCGGGTAGATATCCGTCCCTAAAACGCATCCGAGCATCGGGTCGGTCGGAGAACTGTCAGGTCCGAGATCTGATTTAATTTCCGCCCAGTCACCTACAAGCTGAACATAGAGAATATCGGGGTTCAGCTGATACTCTTGCAGAATTACAGCTTTTATGTTGGTTCCCGTATCTACCGTAATGCTCTTCACATCGAATCCTTTCTGCCTTTTCCAGTCTATGTAAGGTTTGATCACTTCCGTGTCTCTTGAAGTACTTATAACAAGAATGTCTCCAAGTTCTGAAAGCTGGTGGGCAAATTTCGGTTCACTATAATTAATGTACAAGGAGCTGTAGATATTGTTCATTGCGGGATCAATCTTTTCAGATCTTCTGTTTAACGGATTGGTAGAAGAAGAAAGGTCTGTAGCAAGTTTCACACTAAGACTTTTGTATATCCTTACTATTCTCTTAGCCGCGTTATATCTGACCGGATAGGCATAAACACTGACTCCTCTCGTATCTCTGAATATGAAGGGCTCGGTAATCTCAGATGATGATAGAGGATACATCGAGTCTGTCAGAGACTCAGGGTCGGTAATATAAGGGACTGATGCAGGGTCCTGATTTCTGTAAATTGTTCCCCTTGAAGGCAGCAGCGGATGTTCTAGTTCGATCTCTTCATAATCACCTTCAACTGACGAAATAACAAGATCATAAAGGTCGTTTGCTTGAACTGATGCGCTTAAAACAGGCAGTTCAGCATAACCTTTACGGACGGTTGTCACACCGCTGTCAAAAACGATCCGCGTTAATAACTGACCGCCGAACTCTACTGTCTCAGTATCGATCTTATCAAAATTGAAAGTTATCTCAGAGAGTGTTTCGGATATTTCAGAATACTCTTTACTGTAATTTTCAGCAGACGCGAAAAATGATGTTCCTGACATCAGTAAAACAGCGGGGATCATCTTTAAAAACAGTTTTTTCATCAATTTCTCCACATTTTTGCCTAAAACTACTTTAAATGAACCGCTATGTCAATGCTAAAAATCATCTTAAAAATAATAAAGGATAAATTTCTTGACTTAGAAAAACGCAGGATTTATATTTCAGTCGTTTTGAAAACAAACAATCAAGGAGATAAAAATGTCGGTAGAACAAAGGGTAAAAGAAATTATAATGGACGAACTTGGAGTTGAGGAAGCAGCTGTAGTTCCGGGAGCATCTTTCATAAACGACCTTGGAGCGGATTCTCTCGCAACTGTAGAGCTTGTTATGAAGTTCGAGGATGAGTTCGACATCAAAATAGAAGAGGAAGACGCTGAAAAGATAACGACCGTCGGTTCTGCAATTGAATTCATCAAAAAACAGCTCGGCGAGTAATCGTTGACATAAATAGACTGAAAGTAAGGGAATTGATTTTCCCTTATTTTTTATCATGTAAAACTAAAACGGGTTGAGAGATATGAAACGAAGAGTTGTTGTGACCGGAATGGGGGTTTTTACTCAGACCGGTAAGAATGTCGAGGAGTTTTACGATAATCTTCTGAACGGAGTTTCCGGAATATCCAGAATTGAAAGATTTGATCCTTCCGAACTGTCTGTTCAGATAGCGGGTGAGATCAAGAACTACGAAGCTGAGAGTTATTTTGAAAGAAATGAGGCAAAAAGGCTTGACCGATTCACTCAATATGCTCTTATAGCTGCCGAGAGTGCCATTAAAGATTCCCTACTTGATCTTGATACTATCAACAGAGATAAATTTGCAGTCATCACGGCATCTGGTATAGGTGGAATGGAAACATGGCAGTCAAATCATAAGATACTGCTTGAGAAGGGACCAAGAAGAGTCAGCCCGCTTTTTATTCCTATGATGATATCCGATATTGCCGCAGGAAGAATATCAATGAAATGGAATCTGAAAGGACCGAACTTTTCTGTTACATCAGCGTGTGCTTCATCAGGTCACGCCATCGGTACCGCATTTAGAACAATTCAGTATGGTGATGCTGATTATGCTATTTGCGGCGGAGCCGAAGCTGTTATTACAGACCTTGCCATAGCTGGATTTACGAATATGAAAGCTCTTTCTTCAAGGAACGATGATCCTGTCCATGCAAGCAGGCCTTTCGATAAAGACAGGGACGGTTTTGTTATGGGAGAAGGTTCCGGTATGCTGATCCTGGAAGATTATGAGCATGCTGTTAAAAGGGGTGCCAGAATATATGCAGAGCTGGCTGGGATCGGGTTCTCGGGAGACGCTAAAGACATAGTAGCACCCGATCCTGAAGGCGACGGCGCAAAAAGGGCAATGCTCGCAGCAGTAGCCGATGCAGGAATAAAACCTGAAGATATTGACCACATTAACACACACGGTACCGCAACGCCTACAGGCGATTATGCGGAGACCTTCGGAATAAAAAAGGCATTCGGAGAACACTCTTACAAGATAGCAATAAACTCAACAAAATCAATGACGGGGCATCTTCTCGGAGCGGCCGGAGCCGTAGAACTTATCGGGACGATAAAGGCGGTACAGACAGATACTGTACATCCAACGGTGAATCTGGATAATCCTGACCTTCCGGTTTGCGATCTCGATTATACACCTCACAAGTTCGCAAAAAGAACTGTCAGATACGCCATCAGCAACACATTCGGTTTCGGCGGACACAACGCTTCAATACTAGTAAAAAAGTTTGAAGGATAAAATTGCTGCGTAATTTTTTCTTAAGACTATTCTTTAGAGATCTGAATATACCTCAGAAGCTCCTTGAAAATATCAGGGAGCTTGAGGATATTATTTCATACAGGTTCAGAGATAAACATCTGCTGATCCAGGCGCTCACACACAGATCTTATACTTCAAAACACGGGAACGGTCATAGAGCCGATTCTAATGAGAGGCTGGAGTTCTTGGGAGATTCCGTTCTAAATTTCATCGTAGGGAAATATTTCTATAACAAATTCTTAGACAAACAGGAAGGAGATCTTACCAAAATGAGGTCAGTCCTTGTTTCCGGAGAAAATCTGAGCACTGTAGCTAAAGAACTGGACCTGGGTAAATTCATTCTGATGAGCGAATTCGAAGAAAGATCAGGGGGAAGGGAAAAAAACTCGATCCTTGAAGACTGCATGGAAGCTCTGATTGGAGCGGTTTACCTGGACGGCGGGATGGAAATGGCGGAAAGGGTGATTGAACTGCTGATCCTGTCGAACAGCGCTGATAATTTATCAGGAATGAAATTCTCGAATTTCAAATCCGAGCTTCTCGAACTTGTTCAGTCTCACGGTTATCCTCCTCCAAGGTACGAGACCGTAAATACTGAAGGACCTGAGCACGACAAGATATTTACTGTCAATGTTATGATAAATGATAAAATGATTACAAACGGAATATCGAATTCTAAGAAGAGAGCGGAGCAGGAAGCCAGCGCAGAAGCTCTCGAAATGATCTCGGATGATATTAAATTTTTGGACAGTCTTAAAGATACAGATACGGGTGATGATGTTTAACGGGTAATTTATACATAAATGAAAAAGGCGGTCGCATGACCGCCTTTTTTTTGCTACTTAACGCTTTCAACGAGTTTTTTGAATCCTTCAGGATCTTCAACTGCCATAGAAGCAAGAACTTTCCTGTCCAGATCAATATTCTTAAGAGATAACTTGTGCATGAATTCGGAATACGACAGCCCGTTAAGCCTTGCCGCCGCATTGATCCTGATTATCCACAGCTCTCTGAATTTTCTTTTTTTGACTTTTCTGTCCCTGTAGGCGTACTGACCCGCCTTCTTGGTCGCGTCGTAAGCGGATTCGATCAGCTTACTCCGTCTTCCCCAATAACCTTTGGCGGCCTTTAAGACCTTCTTCCTGCGGTTACGGGAGGCTACTCTTGTGTTAGCTCTTGGCATTTTAGCTCCTTTGTTTTAGCAGTCTCTTAACTGCCTTTTATTAGTTGCCTTGCTTTTACGGAATCTACTGCTGAGAGAATTCCGCCTCTTCTGAGTTTTCTTTTTCTCTTTGCAGACCTGTTGGTCATAAGATGGCTTGTGAAAGCGGAACCGATCTTTACTTTCCCGCTTGAAGTAAGTCTCATCCTTTTCCTGGCTGCCCTGTGCGACTTGATCTTTGGCATTTGTGTTACTCCTTACCCGTTTTTTCTGCGTTATTTTTTGGTGATTATCATTGAAATTCTTCTGTTGCCTTCCTGTTCTATCTCTTTGTCTATTTTTGCGATATCTTCTATGAATCCGAAGAAAGTTTTCAAAAGCTCCATACCCATTTCCCTGTGAGCGATCTCCCTTCCCCTGTACTGCAGGAAAACCTTGACCTTATTGCCTTCCTCCAGAAATTCTCTCGCTTTCTTTGACTTGATCTCAATGTCGTGGTCGTCGATGTTGACAGACATTATCCTGATAGTTTTAAGAGAGACCGTATGCTGCTTCTTTTTGCTCTCCTTTTCCTTCTTCTGCTGTTCATACCGGAACTTACCGTAATCTATGATCTTACAGACAGGAGGTTTTGCGGTCGGAGCTATTTCAACCAGGTCCAGACTTTTGGATGCCGCAATTACATTAGCCTCTTTTGATGTGACTATTCCAAGCTGCTCCCCGTTCTCGTCTATCAGTCTCACTTCCTCGTGAGTTATCATCTCATTAATATTGAGATCATTTTCATCTTTCTTTTTAAAAGCGAAGCCTTTTTTAATACCGCACCTCTTTAATTAATTTATATTTCAATTTTGTATCCTTCCGGAAGCATCCTTTTCTCGACCTCATGTTTGACCCTTCCGATAAAATCAGAAAGTTCGAATTCGCCTATATTACCTTTTTTGTGCCGCCTGACCGTAAAAACACCTGTATCTTTTTCTTTTTCTCCTATTACAAGCATATACGGAATTTTTTTGACACTCTCGGCTTCTCTTATCTTGTAGCCGATCTTTTCGCTTCTCTCATCGAATTCTACTCTGAATCCGGCTTCATTAAGCATATTTCTGACCTCTGAAGCAAAATCATTAAACCTTTCGCTGACCGGCATTACCGATACCTGAACGGGAGCTAGCCATAACGGGAAGAAGCCGCCGAAATGCTCGAGAATGATTCCGAGGAACCTTTCGATAGATCCGTAAAGCGCTCTGTGGATCATTATCACTCTTTTCTTATCCGAATTTTCATCGACATAGGTCAGATCAAATCTTTCCGGCAGGTTCATGTCCAGCTGTACCGTACCGCACTGCCATGCCTTTCCGAGAGCATTTTTGACATAAATATCTATTTTCGGGCCGTAGAATGCCGCATCGCCTTCGTTAACAACATATTCCTGACCGTACTCTTCGAGTGCCGATCTCAAACCATCTGTCGCTACTTCCCAGTCCTCGGTCTTTCCAATATATTTCTCGCCCCTTGTTGAAAGCGCGAGCGAATATTCAAGTCCGAAAGTCCTGTATATCCTGTCGGTCAGCCTTATTACTCCAAGTATCTCCTGCTTTATCTGAGAAGGTGTCATGAATATATGGGCATCATCCTGAGTGAAAGCCATGACCCTGAACAGTCCTGTAAGTGCCCCGGAAAACTCTTTTCTGTGCACATGGCCGAGCTCCGAAATACGCATAGGCAATTCCCTGTATGAGTGCAGGCCGGCTTTGTACCAAAGCATCCCGCCCGGGCAGTTCATCGGCTTGACCGCGAATTCCGTTCCCTCGGTCTCGGTGGTGAACATATTCTCTTTGTAGTTGAACCAGTGTCCGGAAGTCTCCCAAAGGGTCTTGCTCATGAGCTGCGGTGTCTGGATCTCTTTATATCCGTCAATGTTGTGCTCGTATCTCCAGTAATCTATCAGCAGTTGCTTTACTATCATGCCGTTGTGGTGATAGAAAGGCATTCCGGGAGCTTCCGGATGAAAGCTGAACAGGTCAAGTTCCCTTCCGAGTTTCCTGTGGTCTCTTTTTTCAGCCTCTTCCCTGACTTTTAAGAAAAAGTCCATTTCGTCCTGAGATGGAAAGCTGATCCCGTATATCCTCTGCAGCATAGCGTTCTTTGAATCGCCTCTCCAGTATGCGCCGGAGCTTGAGAGAACCTTGAATTTTTTCACCGACCCCGTGCCCATAAGGTGCGGCCCGCGGCAAAGGTCTGTGAATTCGCCGTTCATGTACATGGAGATCGTTTCGCCTTCAGCCAGAGCTTCGATCAGCTCGACCTTGTATATTTCATTCTTCGAACTGAAAAAATCGAGCGCTTCGTTCCTGCTCACGACCTTTCTTTCAAATTTCTGATTTTCTTTTATGATCTTCTGAACTTCTTTCTCTACTTTTTCCAGTTCGTCATCGGTAAAAGGTTCATGCTCAAAATCGTAATAAAAACCCTGCTCAATGGACGGACCTATCGCGACCTTTGTTCCCGGAAACAGCCTTACTACCGCCTGAGCCATAATGTGAGATGTTGAATGCCAGTAAACATCCTTTCCTTCCGGATCGGAGAACTTTACGAATTTTAAAGAGCAGTCCGATTCAAGCCTGGAACCGAGATCTTTTAATTTGCCGTCGATCTGAACCGCCAGCACTTCTTTTGCCAAAGCAGGACTTATGCTCTTCGCGACTTCGATCGCGAGAGTTCCTTCAGCGTATTCCTTTACATTCCCGTCGGGGAATTTTACTTTGATCATTTTCTTCCTCATAGCCGGGCATTCCTGTGATGCCCTTACAGTTTACAAAAGCCTGATAATATAGTCAATAACATCTTTTATGTCAAGATAAATCATCGGTTTTGACAGGCTGTTTTTCAAAGAAAATAAAGTGGACGAAAAGAAAAATCATTCCCACCGTTATGAACGAATCTGCAAGGTTAAATATCGGCCACCTCTGCATAATGAAGTCGGGAAAATCGCAGTCAATAAAATCGACCACTCTTCCAGTAGTTATCCTGTCGATGAGGTTGCCTGCAGCGCCACCGAGGATCAGGCTCAGAGCCCACAATTCTGTTCTTTTGCTGAGATCGGTACTGAAGATCAGATATATGAGAACCAGAGACGCGATCACCGAAACAGTAGAAAGAACATATCTCCCCCCAAGATCTATACTGAAGGCGATTCCATCATTGTAAGCCAGAGTGAATCTTGCGAAACTCTCTCCCAGAGCCCCAAAGGAATTTCCTTCGACACCCAAAAGATAATCCTCAAAATAGTTCTTAGATATTCTGTCCGCAGCCACGATAAATGCCGAAACAGCAATAAATGCAGCTCTCTGCCTTAACAGTTTAAAAAAACGGTTCATTCTCTGATCTTTAATCTTTTCTTTCTTTGTTGTTCTTGCAGTCAAAGCACAGAGTAGCATGCGGCACTATCTTAAGCCTTTTCTTGTCGATGAGTTTTCCGCATGACCTGCATACACCGTAGGTACCGGCCTCTATCCTTTTCAGTGCTCCTTCAAGATTGGAAATAAATTTACCTTCTCTCTGAGCCATATAAAAATCAAGCTCCCTGGCCTGATGCTCCGTACCGAGTTCTTCTGTGTGTGTTTCTCCTGTCTGATCTGTGATCGATTCGGAATTGTTCGAGATATTGTGGTCAATTATCTCTTTTGTCTCCTCGATCTGCTCGAGAATTATTTTTTTGAAGACTTCGAGCTCGGGTTTGGTGTATTTCATTTTTTCGGCCATAGTAGCTCCTTTGTTTCTGTTTATCTTAGATTATTTTGCTTTTTCGATCTTAAGACGGCAGGTCAAACCGTTTATCTCAAGTTCTGTCGCATTCTCTTTTATATTCTCATCTTTCTCGATCCTGACGCTCAGAGTTTCAGACGCTATGTAACTGTTAAGTTCGGTTATGGCACCGGCGAGTTCCTCTCCCGCATTGTAAGTAACATTTATTCTGTCGGATATCTCAAAACCGCTTTCCTTTCTCAAGTTCTGTATCCTGTTTATCAGCTCTCTGGCGTGACATTCCGCCAAAAGTTCAGGAGTAACGGTGGTGTCTAATGAAACTGTTATATCTCCTTCGGATGCCGAGAATATACCCTGTTTCGATTCATGCTGAACTGTCAGATCTTCTATAGTTATATTTTCGCCTTCCATCGTGACCGAATCTCCCTGTTCTAATGCGCGTATTTCTTCCAGAGAAAGCGACGATATCCCTTCGGCTATGCTTTTGACTTTTGAGCCGAATTTTTTACCTAGAAGTCTGAAATTAGGTTTGGCGGTTATCTTAGCGAGTTCTTCCTCGTTCACGATAACTGTCACATTTTTAACATTCAGCTCCTCTTTTATCAGCCCGCTGTATTCCCTTACCGCGTTCTGAGTTATTTCCCTGTTGGCTACTACAGTGAAGTTCGAGAGAGGCTGCCTGATCTTTATGTTCTTCTCGTTCCTGAGTATTCTTCCCAGCCTTACAGCGGTTTCCACGAACGACATTTTTTCTTCAAGCTCTGTATCTATGAACCTTTCGTCAACTTCGGGATAGTCCCTGAGATGAACTGAAGGAGCAGCGTCCGGATATGCGGTAAGTTCGAGATTCTGATATAGTTCTTCGGCTATAAAAGGCATGACCGGTGCGATCAGTTTAGTTAATATTGAGAGAACTTCATACAGTGTTTCGTAAGCGTGCAGTTTATCCTGATCGTTACCGCTTTTCCAGAATCTTCTTCTTGAACGCCTGATATACCAGTTGGTAAGCCTGTCGATAAAGATCGTCATAGCGGGCAGAACATTATACAGCTTATACGCCCTCATCTGCTCGTTGACCTCTTTGGTGAGACTTTGCAGGTATGACATTATCCACTTATCAAGATCATTGGTCAGATCTTCCGGCTTAAAATATTCGGGACGGGGTTTCCAGTTGTCTATGTTGGCATAAGTGACAAGGAAACTATAGCTGTTCCAAAGCGGCAGCATCACTTTTTTTATCACTTCCATTATTCCTGCCTCGGAGAATCTGAGGTTCTCCGCTCTTACCGCCGGCGAGTTTATGAGATACATTCTCATCGCGTCCGCGCCATATTTGTCAAGTATATCTGTGACCGGCGGATAATTTTTCTTTGACTTCGACATTTTGCTGCCGTCCTCAGCGAGCACAGTTCCGTTCACGATAACATTCAGGAATGCGGGCTTGTTGAACAGTGCTGTCGATATTACGAGCAGCTTGTTGAACCAGCCTCTTGTCTGATCGATGCCTTCCGCTATGAAATCACAGGGGAAGTTCTCTTCGAACCTCTCTTTATTCTCGAACGGATAGTGGTTCTGAGCGTAAGGCATCGAGCCCGACTCGAACCAGCAGTCCAGGACTTCGGAAGTCCTTCTCATCTCTCCGCCGCATGAACATTTCATGGTCATCTTGTCCACGAAGTGCTTGTGTATGTCTGTTATTTCCGATATTCCTGTCCTGTCCTTCAGCTCCTGTACTGAACCTATGCATTCAGTATTTCCGCAGGTTTCGCATATCCAGACAGGCAGAGGCGCGCCCCAGTATCTGTTCCTCGATATATGCCACTCGGGCATCTGCTCAAGGAGGTTGCCGAATCTGCCATATTTTATATTGTCAGGCACCCAGTTTATCTGTTCGTTGTTGTCGATCATATCCTTTTTTATCGATTCGACCTCTATCACCCAGCTGTCGGTCGCTTTCTGTATCAGACCTGTGTCGCATCTCCAGCAGTGCGGATAACTGTGCTGTATAGTATCGTGCCTTATCAGCTTTCCGGCCACCTTAAGGTCCTTTATTATCTGTTTGTCCGCGACTTTTATGTTGACGCCTTCATAATCCGGGACTTCAGAATTGAACTTGCCCATATCGTCAACCGGATTTAATACCGGGATATTGTACTTTTTCCCGGCCTCGAAATCCTCCTGACCGAAAGCGGGTGCCTGATGCACGATCCCTGTTCCGTCTTCGGTAGAAACATAATCGGCTTCTATTACGGTGTGTATGTACTCGTTCATGTCTTTGTAGAAATCGAAGAGGGGTTCGTATTTCAGGCCGACAAGTTCTGTTCCGGGAACGGTCTTAACGACTTCATAAGTCCCTTCCTTGAAGTAGTGCGGTATTCTGTCCGAAGCCATAACGAGAACTTTTCCGTCCTCATTGTTCTTTACGAACGAATATTCTATGCTGTTCCTGACCGCCAGAGCCGCATTCGAGGGAAGAGTCCATGGAGTTGTAGTCCAGGCTGTAAGGTACAGGTTTTCTTCACCTTTGACCTTGAATATGACGGTGACGGACGGATCCTGAACATCCTTGTATTCCAGGCTGGCCTCGTGTTTGGAAAGCGGTGTAGAACATCTTGTGCAGAAATGGTTCACCCTGTAGCCTTTCTTGACCAGTCCTCTGTCCCATATGGTCTTGAATACCCACCATACCGACTCCATATAATCTATGTCCATGGTCTTGTAATCGTCAACGAAATCGACCCATCTGCCCGTTCTTTCGATTATCTTTTCCCATTCATCGACATATTTCAATACTATGCTTCTGCAGGCTTCGTTGAATTTATCTATCCCGAAATCCTCTATATCTTTCTTTGATTCAAATTTGAGCTCTTTTTCGACCTCATATTCTACCGGAAGTCCGTGGCAGTCCCATCCGAACCTTCTTGATACATATCTTCCCTTCATCGTCCAGTATCTCGGTATGACATCCTTCAATGTCCCGCCTACCAGGTGCCCGTAATGAGGCAATCCTGTCGCGAACGGAGGACCGTCATAGAACACATATTCTTTCTGATCCTTCCTCTGGTCCATAGATTTTTTGAATATACCGTTCTTTTTCCAGAAATCCAGAACGCTTTCTTCTATATCGGGAAAATTTACTTTTGGATTTACATCTTTAAACATTTTATCCTCTATTTTACTGTTCCATTAATTTGTAGCCTTTAGGCCTGTCAGTGATCTTTTTATCCAGTTTCTCAAGCTCTTTAATGGAAACGATCTCTTTTTCAGAGACCTGAGTACCTCCTATCATGGCAATTTCTTTTATGACTATGCCGCCGGTATTTTTTATCTTATCCATCATATCTTTTATGTTCTTTGAATTCTGATTCATCTTGCCCTGCTGCCTGATTATAAGGTCTGAAGGAAATCCGGTATTTTTAGCTATGTACATATCGAGGTCCATATCCATGCCCATTATCACCGCTTTGGCCGTATATTTTTCAGTCTGCCACTGACCGATCTTCTTTTTTTCTTCCGTTCGCGTAAGCTTGAAATCCTTTATCTGTGAATCGGAACTCGTCATAAGCTCCTCAAGCTCTTTGAAAGTCCTTCTGAAATATGAGCTGTCGATATTGTTATAAAACGAAAATGATTCTTCATCAAGATAACTCAGGCTCATTTCATCCATCATTACTACAAGCTTGTCGGAGATATATGTTTCCTGAAATGTCGTATCCAACCTTCCGTCATCGTCAGCGTCTGCCACAAGCATCTGTTTTATATAGTAATCCTTTGAGAAAGCTAATGAAAATGCCGCAGCCATGATCAGAATTTGTATTTTAACTATAAATCTCACCTGTCTCTCCTTGAATTTAATAGTAACCCTTCTCTTCCTTAAGAAAAGTCAGAGAATATATAAAAGTTACATGATAATATCAAGTTAAAAATTATGTGTAATCAGTAGATGTACTCTGCAGTATCTACTTAATTATCACGAACTTGCCTACAAAATCATCCTTTTTCTTATCCACATCCTGAACGCTGAAAAGATAAATACCTGACATGACCGCCTGATGATTGTCGTTAATCAGGTTCCAATACGCAGCATATTCTCCGTAGTTCCATAACATGTTTTCTGCAGCGTTTCCGTTATGCGTGATCGTTTTTACCAGATCACCGGCTAGAGTATATATTCTTATGACGCATCTTACAGGGAGATTCATAAAAACAATTTTCCTGTCCTCCTCTGTCCATTCATGCGACCCGTCCGGGTTCTCCCATCCCATATTCTCGTAATCTACATTCCCTCTGTAAGGATTCGGAACGACAACAACATCGTCAGAATTCTGCAGCTGAACGGGAATTATTGATCTGCCGTTATTCAACGGGCTTGATTTTAATGGTGGTGTCTCACTTTTTGCATCACCGTGGTCTGAAGCTGTTACTGCAACATAAAATTCGTCTGCTAAAAGCTTATTTTTAAAAATGAATTTGTAATTCCGGATCAAACCCAGTTCGTCGATATATGTTGAGTCGAAAGTAACCGAGTAGCTGAAGATTCCAGGCAGTTTGAAATTTTCATCCATGCTTCTGTTTTCTCCGAACGACACAAGCTGCCATATTTTTCCGTTCACCGTTTTAATTGCCGGATAATCCCCGGGATAAGCGTTAAGTGTATCCGCAGGAATAGGGTCAGATAAATACTCACCTATTACAGCGACATTTTCGTAAGCATAATTTTCTTTGTCGATGCTGTAAACTTCAACATAATCCTTAGCGAATCTGGTTTGAGATACCATGATCTGATAACCTTCAAAATCAATTCTGCCTGTGAAAGGATCTCTGAAATGCTCCGATCCTGCCGCGCCTAAATTCCCTGCTTCTTCAAATATTTCATGCGAAGACCATTCAATGATCACATCATTTTCATCATAAGAAATTTTAAGTTTAGGTGACGGTGGAGGAGGGGGTGCTGTAAAATCAGGAACTCCATCACCCGAGTCAAGTTCATCGTTATCAAATCCGAACCTGACCCATGTTCCCTGTGGAAAAACACCGTCAGGCTTTGGATATTTAACCATATAACCGTAACCTTCTCCGGTAGATTCTGAGCCTGTAATACCAAATCCCCCGGATCCGTTTTTATTACCGAAGGGAAGAAGATTATCTTCGCTCGTAGAAGTGAACCCGTAAATATCCGTTACAGGAGATTCAAAGTCCGTAAGTTCAAAATCCCTCTCATTTTCGTCAGGGCCGCCATAAATTGAAGATGTCCACCAGCACTCAGAGGCTACATAATCCGCTAAAAGGCCATCTTTTCCGACATCTTCGCCGTACCATCCGTCTTTCTTTTCTGCCCCCCATTTTTTGACGGGAGTGTCCCACATTGGAATATCGTACAGTCTTTCAGCCCATTTTACATTGTAAAGTGCATCGTACCAGCCCTGATCATAAAGTGTTATGTCTAATCCGTCGGATAGATTAACAACTGAGCTGTCCCTATAATTTGCGTCCTGTAAAACTGATGTATGGAAATTATTATTTACTATAAAAGCAAGAGTGAGTTTTAAAGAATCCCCGTAAGCAAACTTCCATACTTTCTTGTTCGTTATAACTGAATCCGGAAGACCATCAAGATCGCTATCGTAGGCTAAATTAGTAGTACTCTCCATTCCGAGAGGGCCAAAAGAAATTATAAACTTTGTATCCTTTCCGTTAGCAAGATCGTTCATTTCAGCAATTGTTCCGTCAGCAACATTTTCTGAAAAACCATCGCTTCCAATATCGACATCAGTTGTCCATCTCTGCCATTTATCGGCCTGCCTTATGAGAGTTCCATCGGCCTGAGTATCCATACCCAAATAAACTTCTCTTATTGAAGTTTGGTTATAGTCTAGCTCATTATTAGACATAACCATATATTTGCCTCTATCACCTATTGGCCGGCCCTCTGTCCTACCGCCATACATAAACTGACCAATATCATTGTACAAACTGTCATAATTACTGTCGTCATATCCTTTCTGTTGATAGCTAAGGTCATACTGCCAGTCAGCATGCAATCCTGTTTTCCACCTCGGACCCCAGTCATAGGATTCGCTTGACGAATTAGCGTTGTAAATGTTAAAAGAATAAGTTAGGTCAGGATTTGGATTTCTTAGTACGCGTATTGTTGCTATACCTAAAGCTCCATCTAAAGGATTGCCTTCTCCCAATTCGATCATATCTCCCGTGTCCTGATTTATATAATAAGGGCGTCCATCGTTATCTGAAACCCACGCCAGATTTAGTTTTATCGTCTCAGATTGACCAGTGGCAGGATCAATATAACCGCTCCAATTTTCTATAAAACCTCCGATATCATCCTGAGCAATCTCTCCTGTAGAATAGCTCGGAAGATAACCGACATCACAATCAAAGTACATGCCCATAAAAAAATCGAAGATGTCTTTGTAATCTTTATTTTGATTGTATAGTGTATAATCAATAATTATATACTTTTTTGCGAATGGATAAGACCATGCGTAACTTTTTTGTTTAACCTCAATTCCGAGTGGGATATGCAGCCTTCTATCATAATCATCCATTCCGGTATATATTCTATCTACAAATTTATCAGTGTAATTTATATTGAATTGCTCTTCAGCGGTCGCTAAAGGATCATAAACATCTTCGAAAAGACAATTTTTCCTTCCAATTGTATTTGAACTTTCTTTTATATTCCCGAAAAAAGAACCACTCGGATCCTCTGTGAAATTTACAGCCCATAATTCTTTAGGCATATCATAATAACCGTTAAATCCTTTCCAGCCTTCATAGCCAGTAGAAGCAAGAGGTCCTTGGAATATCTTAGCATTTGCACCTTTAATATTAACATCAGCAGAATCAAGGTATCCGCCAAACATTATCCCTGCTACAAACAGAAACTCAATATCCGATCCTGCCGGAAGTTCTCCCGAAGGCGCTGTTTTTTGAGTGCAGGGATCGTACATTTCATCTGCCGGATTCCCAAAATAACCGCAATTTGTCATGTTCAGCCAGAATATTCCGGCTCTATGAACACGATTTTCAGGGTATGGTTTAATGCTCTTGTTCACTGTATCTATCTTAACATGAGCCGGAATTGACCTATCTGAGTTCTTGAGGTTGAAAAACGGCTTTGACCACAGTTGTATTATTACTAAAATAATTAAATAAGTGACTATTTTTCTCATTATTACTTTACTTCTCTCAATATCGCGTGTTTAACCTCTTTCCATGTGATTTTGTTAATCGTAACAGGATCAGTCTCAGTTTCAGCATCTTCAAAATATGTAAGGCTTTTTATTATGTGGAACTTATTCATATTCTCGAATTTCTGATCGAAAAATTCGAACATTTCTTCAAGGGTGTAATGTTTTAGCAGAAAATATATGTCATAGAAATCTTTCTTGGAGCCTCTCGCAGCTACTGCCGAAAGTTTCATTGGTATAATGTCCTCTATTTCAAGCAGTCTTATTCCGTCAATTTCAGCTACGGGTTTTATTAGCGGATAAGCATATCGAATTAGATCGATTTTCACTTTGCTTCCTGAATTTTCCGGGAACTCAATGCTTAGATTAAGTGTGTTCTTGCTTTTCTCAACTTCTGTAACTGTAAAACGTTTTTTAATATCCGCTAAAAGTGATTCGCTGTCAAATTCATTCAGTGTAAAAAAGTCAAGATCAATTGAAAATCTGTGTCCTAACCTTAAAGCGAGTGCTGTCCCTCCCACAAGAAAAAAATCTTTTAGTTCGGGCATAGCCATTAACTCTGTCAATAATCCCAGAGTGCCTTGATTGACGGTTCCGTATTGTAACATCTGAAGTTTTCCTTTTTTACATTTAAAATCACGGATAGATAACTCAGCGTCCTTTTGTCGAGATACCTTATCTTTACAGCTTCCGATCTGATCGTTTCAAGGCCGTAATAATCTTTAAGGGTGTTCCAGTCATTCAGATTTCCGCGCATAGCTACTCTTCCGATCACAAAACGGGCATGTTCAGTGAAATCAATTTTTTCGTAATCCACATCCCAGAAAAGCTCTTTTCGAAAAACCGGTTTCATAATGCTTATACCTTATTTCATTAAGCTAAATATACTGATATTTAAGTGCAAATACAAATAAAATAAAAGATCTCTACTTGATGATCTCAAGCATGTTGAACCAGCTGGTTTTGTCTTTTCTGACTTCGGATGAAGCGTATATCTTATACTCCGGAAAATATGTTGCCTGACCGTCATAAACAGTGATAACCGCGGCATAATATGACATTCCGTTTTTATCTTTTGAATAGATCAGCTCTGCCGTTCTTTTTACATTCGGGCTGTTCAGTCCCTCAGATAAGTGTTTCTTGAGCCTGTCTGCGCAAATTTGAATGTCTCCGGTTATCTCAATGACGGATTCCGATTCTGTCTTTTTCACTTCGCCTCCCTCGAACGAGAAATCTGTTCCTGTCAGCCTTATAAATTTTATGTCGGTCTGACCTGTTGCAAGTTCAAAAAGCTCGGAGAAACTCATTCTTTTGCTTACGGCAATCTGTTCATTCTCCATTTGTTCATACATAACTATATCGAGCGAAATATCAGGATATTTGTCCGGGCATCCGCAGTCGAAAACTTCTTCAGCAGCTGGCTCTATTGATCCGCCGGTCAGGATTACTTCTTCATTTTTTTCTTCGTGAACATACTCTTGATCCTGCACATCGGCGACAGTTACCCTCTCCTGAACTTCAGGGTGGTCCTTGAGCGTGAAGAACCAGCTGTTTTTATCCCTGAACGGGTCGGAGCCTATAAAGAATCTGTATTCGGGATAAAGCGAGAACTGATCGTCGAAATAGGTCAGCTTTGTCGAATAGTAAGCATCGTTATCGGTACTTTTGCCCCATATCCATTCAAGCGAGCTTTTTTTGTCAGGTCCAAGAGCCGCCCGTTCGATCATGTCCATCACTTTTTCTTTGGAACGGTAAAGAGGCTCTTTTTCGAGATCCTTGAAGGAATTACCGGTCAGAACGAACTTCTTTCCGTTGTCCAGGTCGAGCTGATTAATTCGAAGTATCTTTGCTTTTTTCGTGCGCTCTTCAATACGATCCAGCATATCCGATATTGTCATTTCCGACTGATGATCGAATACAAATTTGCGCCCGTCAGTTCTGTAAATATCTACTTTGAACGGCCGGAATATCTTTTTTGATAAGGATATTCTTTTAAGAAGTTCTTTCACCTCTGCTTTTACATAAGGCGAATTCAACGAATCTGCTGCCGATGTTAAAAAAAGCGAGTCCGAGTCGATCAGCTGTTTTCTGGTATCGTAATCATCTCCGAAAGAACAGGAAAATGCTACAAAAAAGAATACTGCCGCGAAAATATTTGTAAAAACACTTTTCATGGCAGTAAATTTAAGCTAAATTAATTAAAAAACAAACTGTAATTTCTCTGATCTAACAGTCCGCGACATCCCTCAGCCTGATCGTAAAACCGGCCCCGTAGAACTTTCTGTCGCTGTAATCGAGGACCGCGCCTCCGTATCTCTTAAGCATTTCTTCACTTCTCGGATCAACAAGAAATTCTATATCAGAAATATTTATCACAATGTCATTGTCAGCTTTGTTGTCAAGGGCGACGCCCAGTCTCGGCCCGCCTCATCCTATACCGTCAAAATACACTCTGACGAACTGGGCTTCATTTTCCGGCTGTTCTAAGACTCCCTTCACTTTTTCAACTGCCATATCTGTTACGGTAAGCATTTTTTTCTCCGTTGTTTATAATCCTGCTAAATATAAAATAAACTATACAACATATATATGACACTTATCACATCTCTTCGAATACCTCAACAGGATTATCGAGCTGAAACACTCTGAATCCGGTCATTTTTTCAAGATCGCTCACGGTCAGATCATCAAGGAATTTACCGTCGAAATTCAAACATGTCGAAGGGATCAGCAGAATATCGGTCTTGCTTAGTGCCGTACTGGAAGCCGCAGCTATGTCTTTTCCGCTCAAAAGTCCCGATACGGTAACTGTGCTCCCGAAAAGAGTATTTTGAACTTTAACCAATTCGGTCTTCAGACCTTTCACCTTTGCGAATTCTTTAATTATATATTTTTCCATGACCGGATAAAAAAGCTCGCCTGTAACTATTACAAGACGGGTCCTTTTTGCAGTTTTACCCGGGATCTCACCGACCGATTCATTGAACCTTTCGATGAAATTTCTCGCCATTCCGACGCCGTCTTCGTACTGAAGATAGCCTTCATAATATTCCTCTTCAGGAAAATCGACACCGGCTTTGAGATAGAACTCGTCCGCAGCGAAGACGAAATTAGTTCCGGTCTCATTTTTGTACTTTTTGTTGAACTTTGAGATGATCCTTAAAGTCTCTTCTGCATTTTTTTGTGTAACAGATGAAAGTTCAGGCAGTTTTTCCCTGTGATCTGTGAGACCCACCGGAACTACGGCAAGCGAACGGACGCCCGGGTATAACGAACCCATCGTGCGGATGGTTTCTTCAAGTATCCTACCGCCATTTATCCCCGGACACAGAACGACCTGAGTATGAAGCTCTATTCCTTCAGAGATCAGATATCTCATCTTTTCCAGAAGCCGGTCGTCTTTTTTCGTGCCCAGCAGCTTTCTCCTCGCCTCATTGTTCACCGCATGGACAGAAATGTATAACGGACTTAACTTAAGCCTTATTATCCTCTCGAGTTCTTTCTGGGAAATATTCGTAAGAGTGAAATAATTACCGAAAAGGAAGGAAAATCTGTAGTCCTCGTCTTTGACATAAATGGTCTTCCTTAAGCCTTTCGGATTCTGGTCTATAAAGCAGAAAACACATTTGTTGCCGCAGTGTTTTATCTTAAGCTCTTCGACATCAATCCCCTGAAGGTCATCACTGTACGCACTGATCTTCATTTCGGTCTCATTCCTGACCATGACGATCTCAAGTTCGTCTTCAGATGAATAAAAGTTATAATCGAGCGCATCCTCGATCGGATTGCCGTTGATAAATACAATCTTGTCGTTCTTTAGAAAACCAGCTGATTCCGCAGGCGTCTGCTTTTCTATATTTATAATCCTGACCATTATCCGAAATACTTCCTGAACGGTGTCTTCCACCAGTTCTCTACTTCAGTCATATCGATATCTATAAATTTCCCTTTGAAATCCGTAGCGACTGCCCTGTAATCGTTCGTTGTAGTTCCCAGCTGGACTGCCAGTTCCGTGCCGATAAGCTCGTCGGCCGAGTCGATATCCTTCATCTCTATAATGAAGGCTGCCGGGACTTCGGCGAAAAGCGTTCTGACTTTATCGTTTACGAAAATATTGAAGCCTTTTTTGCCTCCGATCGCCATTTCCGCAACGGTTACGAGAGAACCTCCTTCGCTGACATCAGACGCGGAAAGTATATTACCATTCATTATATTCTTGTAGATAAGATCGTATATCTCTTTCGCAGTTTCCATTTTTATTTCAGGGACTTTCGTGCCGAGCTGACCGAGCCTGTCTGAGAATATAGAGCCGCCGAGATGAGCTTTTGAATAATCTCCGACGAGAAGTAGAGGCGATCCGGCCCGTTTGAAGTCGGGTGAGACAGTTCTTCTCCAGTCATCGACGACCGCTCTGGCCGAAACGCAGACGACCGGCGGCACTTCGATAGTTATATCTTTGTTCTTGTATGTGGACGAAAGTGAATCCTTGCCTGATATTATCGGGGTTCTGAAGAATTTGCACGCGTCTGACAGAGCCTGCGCCGTTCTGTAAAGGTCAGCGAGGTTGGTCTCCGTCGGTTTAGGCCAGATGTGGTTCTCGATCAGAAATATCCTCTCGGGATCGCCGCCCAGCGCTATCACATTGCTCAGCGCTTCGTAATAAGCCCAGAGCGTTCCCTGGTACGGGTCGATCCTGTTCAGAACGGGATTGAGGCCATGGCCGAAAACGAGGGCGGCGTCGGAATTGTGAAGGGGCTTTAAGATACAGCCGCCCGTCGGGCCGTCGTTCTGCTTGCCGCAGAGTGGGCCTTCCACGCAGGTTCCCTGCACGCCGTGGTCGTACTGCCTGATGACCGGCTCTTTCGAACACACATTGAGATGGGATATTATATCTTTGAAAGCTTCGGTGTAGTTTATTTCCTCCTCATAGTACTCAGCGTCTTTTAGGCCCGTCCTGGGTACCGAGGTCGCGGTGATCGTCTCGAGCGGCTGTCCGTCGTGCAGAAAATCCATGTCCAGATCGCAGACGAGTTCATCCCCGTCGTATATCGTCAGCCTTCTTGTATCGGTCGCCTCGCCCAGCACGAACCAGTCAACATTGTATTTTTTACATATCTTTTCGATCTTCGGCAGATGTTCCTTAGGCACGGTGGCGACCATCCTTTCCTGAGATTCGGATATCCATTTTTCGAAGGACGACAGACCGGGATATTTTAAAGGTATTTTCTCAAGATGAACGATCGCTCCTGTCTTTTCGCCCATCTCTCCGACCGCTGACGAATAGCCTCCGGCGCCGCAGTCTGTCAAAGCCGTGAAAATATCCATATCGCGGAGCTCGAGCAGGCAGTCGAAAGTCCTTTTCTCCTCGATCGGGTTCCCGATCTGGACGGCGCCGCTGTTGAGGTTGGCTGTTTTTTCCGTCATCTCGGCCGATGAAAAAGTAGCGCCGTGTATCCCGTCCTTTCCGGTCTTGCCGCCGAACGAGATGAAGAGGTCGCCTTTTTTACACTGGCCCTTTTTTGCGTACTTTAAGGGAACGATCCCGTCGGCGCCCACGAGTACCGTCGGCTTCGGCCCGAAATCCTTGTGGAAATGGAACGAGCCGTTGTTCGTCGGTATCCCCATCCTGTTGCCGTAGTCTCTCACTCCTTCGATAACGCCTGTAAGTATCCGTCTGGGGTGAAGACAGCCGGGGTAAACATCCTCGAGTTTCATTTCCGGGTCGCCTAAGCAGAACACATTTATCGAACTTATGTTCTTGGCGCCCTTTCCTGTACCTGCGATGTCCCTTAACACGCCGCCCGTCCCCGTCATCGCGCCGCCGTACGGGTCCAAACCCGACGGCGAGTTGTGGGTCTCGGCCTTTATGCATATTCCGTATTCCACGCCGTCAGCTACGGTGAACCTGAATACTCCCGAATTATCCTCGAATTTCGAGACCACATCCGGGTGTGCGATCGCTTTTTCGGTGTCTTTCACAAGCCCGATTATCGACCTTTTTTCCTCACCGTCCAGTATTACTTTAGCCTTGAAGGTCTTGTGACCGCAGTGCTCCGACCATGTCTGCGCAAGAGTTTCAAGTTCGACATCGTAAGCGTCGCGTCCCAGTTTTTTATAATAATTTTGTATCGTTCTCATCTCATTCAGGTTTAAAAAAAGCTTATAGTCCGAAAGCTGCATCAGCTCTCTGTCGTTCATTTCTCTTACAGGGATCAGTGCCGTCTTCTGTGGTTTAAGGTTCACGAGCAGACTTTCGGGAGTTTTTTTCAGCTCGGTCTGTATCTGCGCATTCATAAGAACTCTGTCGCGTATGGTCTGAAGGTCTTTACCGCTCAAACCTTCCTTAAAGCAGTAAGTGTAGGATATCATCACCGCCTCAGCTTTGTATCCCTTGTCCTTCAGCTCTTCGGTTATAGTTTCGGATTCGGGGTTCATCACACCCGGCTGGAAAGCTATTTCAAGCCTGACAGGAAATTCAGGGAATAAGTCGTTTTTAATGGAATAAGTTTCGGTTATGGGGCAGCACAGAATTTCCTTTGCGATCACTTCAGAGTCATTTTCCCCGATCCCCTGAATATAGAAAGTCTTGATTATCTTCAGTTCGTTCACATCAATGGACAAAAACTCTCTGATGCTGTCCTTTACACGCATTTCCTTGGGGTCTTTCACGACCGACGCTACCGATATTTTCTGTATGAGATCCGACATTTTCACCTCGTTTTGTAAGAGCAGGAAATATAAGATTTTACGCATTTAATTGCAATCGGAAATTTTCTTGTAAAAATTCACCTAATCAAATTAGTTGACAGGCCGTAATAATTGAATTATATTTTTCTTCCTTTTACCGCTATGGTAGAATTGCGGAGAGTTTGTTCATTTCAATAAATAATAACGGAAAATCAAATGTACAACAAAAGAGTAGTTGTAGCTATCGGCGGCAATTCGCTGACACCGACCGACAAATCCAACTGGATCAGCTCGCAGTACAAAAATACGAGGACGAGCATCGAGTCACTTATTCCTCTTGTCGAGCAGGGGTATTCGGTAGCAATCACTCACGGCAACGGCCCGCAGGTCGGGATCGCTTTAAAAAGGGTGGAAGAGACTAGGAACACTCTTCCAGAAGTACCTCTTGGAGTACTGGTGGCGGACACGGAAGGCAGCATGGGATATATGATTGAGCAGTCGCTCCAGAACAAGCTCTTCGACAAAGGCCTCAAGATCCCTGTTACTACGATCCTCACGCAGGTTATAGTCGATAAGGACGATCCGGCGCTTCTGAACCCGACTAAATATATCGGAAGTTTCTATACCGAAGAGGAAGCCAAGAAATTCGAGGCCGATTTCGGATGGACGGTCAAAAAAGACGCCGACAGAGGATGGAGAAGGGTGGTAGGTTCGCCGAAACCGATAGATATTGTGAACAAAGGAACTATCAAGCAGCTGCTTGATCAGAAGAATATCGTTATAGCGGCCGGAGGAGGAGGAATACCTGTTTATCTGGATGAGAAGAGGCATTTTGAAGGCATAGACGCAGTGATAGACAAGGATATGGCCAGCGCGCTTCTGGGGAATCTGGTCGGAGCCGACGAACTTTACATAATGACGGCGGTAAATAAAGTCGCTCTTAATTTTGGAACTCCCGAACAGAAGAACCTTGATATTATGACCATGTCGGAAGCCGACAAATACCTTAACGAGGGCCATTTCCCGTACGGAAGCATGGGACCGAAAATGAAATCTGCCATAATGTTTTTAAAGAATGGCGGTAAAAGAGTGATAATCACAGCTATAGACAAGCTGATGGACGCAATAGAAGGAAAAGACGGAACAAGCATTGTTCAGGACTAAAAATATAACTCAAAGGCGGAAAATCTATGAGTGAAAAGATCAACATTCCCGATCATTACAGCAAATGGGAATCCGATGTCAAGATCGGTAAAAAGGACGACCATGTTACGATCGGCTACTGGCGCGACGGCTGCAAAGGGTGCGGTATCTGCGTCGATGTGTGCCCGAAACAGGTCTGGGAGTTAATCGAGGCCAAGGACAAATGGAACGGACAGGTCGTTCAGGTCACCGACGCTTCAAAATGTATAAAATGTATGCTCTGCGAGATCCACTGTCCGGATTTCTGCATCAAGATCTACTAACTAAAAATTTAAAGAGGTATAACCTTGAAGAAATCAGTAAGATTCTACTCCGGAGCGGAGCTTGTGGCTAAGGCTGCTATTGACGCAGGCTGCAGGTTCTTCGGAGGTTATCCCATTACCCCTTCCTCCGAGATAGCGGAATATATGTCCGTTCATATGCCGAGGGTCGGGGGAACATACATACAAATGGAGGACGAGATCGGGGCCATGGGCTCGATCATCGGAGCGTCCCTGACGGGCGTCAAGTCGCTTACAGCTACGAGCGGACCCGGATTCTCCCTCAAACAGGAGAACATCGGCTACGCATATATGGCCGAAGTACCCTGCGTTGTATGCAATGTTATGCGCGGCGGTCCATCGACAGGACTTCCTACAGCTCTTGCTCAGGCCGATATCATGCAGGCTAAATGGGGAACTCATGGCGATCACCCCGTAATAGCACTGACACCCGCTTATCTTGAGGAGATCTACGAACTAACGATCAAAGCGTTCAATTTCGCAGAAACATACAGAATGCCGATCATGCTTCTTCTCGACGAAGTGATCGCGCATCTCAGCGCCGCCATCGAGCTGCCTGACAAGGAACTTCTCGTTATAAAGAACAGAAGAAGACCGACTGTTCCGCCCGAAAAATATTTTCCATACGACACGGCTTACGGCGATGTTCCTCCGATGGCGAATTTCTTTGAAGGCTACAGGTATCATGTAACGGGCTTGAGCCACGACAAAACAGGATTCCCGACAACCGATCCTGACCTTGTTCAGGCTGATCAGGAAAGACATTTGAGAAAGGTCAAAGCTCACATAAACGAGATCATCGATTACGAATATTATATGATGAAAGACGCGGAAATAATCATTTTCGCTTACGGTTCAACCGCAAGAGCAGCGAGAGTGGCTGTCGATAACGCAAGAAAGCTCGGTATCAGGGTCGGAATGATGAGATTCAGAGTTATATGGCCTTTACCTGAAGCTGAGATCCTGAAACTCTGCAGTAAAGCAAAAGCCATAATCGTTCCGGAAATGAACATGGGTCAGCTGAGCGATGTTATTGAGAGATATGCGGCGGATAGAACAAAAATCATGAGAATAAATCATGTCGGAGGTGTGCCTATCCATCCTACTGATGTTCTCAATGTTATAAAGGAGGCGTTATAATGGCTTTCGAATACGAAAAATATTTAAGAATGGACAAGATCCCTCATCTCTGGTGCCCGGGATGCGGCATTGGCGTCGTATTGAAAGCGATGCTGAGATCCGTAGAGAATGTAGGCTGGGAAAAGAACGATATAGCTTTCGTATCCGGGATCGGCTGTACGAGCAGAGCACCGGGTTATATCGACTGCAACACGCTTCACACTACCCACGGAAGAGCTCTATCTTTTGCGACCGGCATCAAACTTGCTCAGCCCGCTAAACATGTAGTGATCTTTTCAGGCGACGGGGACGCGACCGCTATAGGGGGAAATCATTTCATCCATGCCTGCAGAAGAAACATTGACATGACGCTCGTTGTCGTTAACAACAACACATACGGAATGACAGGCGGACAGCATTCCCCCACCACTCCTATAGGTTACAAGGCCAGCACGACTGTTTACGGCAACATCGATCCCACATTCGACATCTGCCTTCTTGCAAAAGCCGCAGGAGCCTCATATGTCGCAAGAGCGACCGTGAATAAGGGAAAAATGCTCGAAAAATACATTACGAAAGGATTCGAGCATAAAGGATTCTCTGTCATCGTAGCTACCGCGAACTGCCATACTCAATTCGGCAGAAAGAACAAAATGAGCGATCCGATATCCGTCAGAAAATGGATAGAATCAAGAGAGATACCGATCGAGAAAGCCCGTACCATGAAGGCAGCCGAACTCAATGACAAGATCATTACCGGCGAGTTCATTACCCATGAAGAGGAAACTACCTGGTGGGAAAATTATAATCATCCTATCCATGAATACACTGAGGCCTATCAGACAATAAGGGACAAAGCCCAGGAAAGAAAATAATAACGACGGAGATATAAAATGAAATTCGATCATTATGAAGCCCGGTTCGCAGGAGTAGGAGGACAGGGTGTCATTCTTGCCGGTAAGATACTGGCTTACGGCATGGTCAGTTTTGAAAGCTGCAGAGCTATCGAAACGCCTACTTATACTGCTCAGGTGAGAGGCGGAGCGACAAAAGTTGATGTCGTTATTGACAAGAACCATATTGAATATCCGAGAGCAGAGAATCTTGACTTTTTTCTTTCGTTGCATCAGAAATCCTTCAACATCTATTACAAAGAGATCAAACCTGACGCTATAGTTGTAGTCGATCCCAACCTCACTCCGAATGTTCCCGCCAACATTCCTCAGAAACTTGTTATGGTGGACCTGGTCGAGATCGCAAAGAAACAGATGGGAAAGACGCTTTATGCCGCTGTGATAGCTGTGGGTTTGTTCGCCGGAATTACAAAAGTAATTAAGGAAAGCAATATTCAGAAAGCCGTACTTGACAAAGCTCCGAAAGGAACAGAGATTGATAACCTTAAAGCTGTCAAGATCGGGATCGAACTTGGAAAAAAGGCATTAAAATCGAACGATAAGGTCGTAAAGCTGACTATTGAAGATGCGATGCTTCCGGATGAGGATAACGGTAAATAAAGATCAGGGATCCTATATGCTTGAACTTAGTCTCTGTATGGTGAAACCCCATGCTTTCGCAACAAAAAAGCTTGGAGCTATTATATCTATGCTCGAAGCTGAAGATTTTCATATTGTAGGTATTAAATCTGTGAAGCTTACACCTGAGATGGCCAGAAGGTTCTATTTTGTTCATGACGGGAAAGAATTTTTCGGAAGACTTACCGACTATATGAGCTCCGGAACAGTTGCTGCTATATGCGTTGAAAAAGAGAACTGCGTGGCAGACTTAAGAAGGCTCGTCGGTGCCACAGATCCGGCCGAGGCCGCTGAGGGGACCATCAGGCGTATCTGCGGAACGACCAAGGAAATGAACGCGGTGCATGCCTCAGACTGCTTTGAGAACGCAAAGAAGGAGATCAGGTTCTTCTTCTCCGATATCGAGCTTTATTCATACAGGTTCATTCAGTACTAGAACACGATTCAATACAAATAAAAAATCCGGATAATTTTCCGGATTTTTTATTTTCAAGTGCCCGGGACTGGGATCGAACCAGCACAGCATTGCTGCCACCAGACCCTGAACCTGGCGCGTCTGCCAATTCCGCCACCCGGGCAGTTTTACAGGGGGTAAATATATGAAATATTATCTTTTTGTCAAGTATTGACTTTTCCTAAAAAATGTATTACATTGTTATACAGACAGTTAAAACAGGAGAAGGTCATGAACGAAATGATAACCATAAGGATACCGAAGGAGCTTAAGGATGATCTGGAAAAGATCAGCATATCGATCCACAGGCCGCTAAGCGATCTGGTCAGAGAGTCTTTGAGAAAATTTGTGGCTGTCGAAAGATTCCGCCAGCTCAGAGAAATGACCACACCTTATGCTAAATCAAAAGGCATATTAACTGACGAAGACATCCTCGGTAATGAGAAATGAAGGTCGTTTTAGATTCAAATGTCATTCTTGCCGCTTTTGCTACAAGAGGATTGTGCGCTGAAATTTTCGAATCATGCATTGAAAAACATGAAATAGTAATAAGCGCACAGATAATTGACGAGGTTTCAGCAAATCTATCTAAAAAGTTTAAAATGCCTGCGGACAAAATCACTCTGATCACCGACTACCTGACCGAATTCTGCACTCTTGCCGAAACCGATATTCAACCAGAAAAAGTCTCACGCGATCCCGACGATGACGGGATATTAAACCTGGCATTAGTCAGCGGATCCGAATACATCGTAACCGGCGACAAAGACCTGCTTGTAATTGAAGAATACAAAGGGATAAAGATCGTTTCACCGAGAGAATTTATAGAAATAATTTAACTTCCCACATGAGTATTTTCTTAAAAACTACTTGCCTATAGCGCAACATTTCATTATATTATCCATGTAATTCTTAAACAGGAGTTGTTAAAATGCATGGATATATTGGCAGATCAATGAAGGAAAAACTGATATTGAAGATCAATAATTCTCCGGCCGTTGCTATCCTCGGAGCGAGACAATGCG
Source organism: bacterium UBP11_UBA4055 (assembly GCA_002382735.1). Taxonomy (GTDB): domain Bacteria; phylum UBA4055; class UBA4055; order UBA4055; family UBA4055; genus UBA4055. The sequence goes on along the minus strand of DFZN01000006.1, from coordinate 17,508 downwards.
GAAAAACCACCCTCGCCAAAAATATTCTTTCAAACTTCAAATCGGTGTATCTGGATCTTCAGAAAAAGTCCGACCTTAATAAATTGAAACAACCTGAAATATTTTTCGAAAAACACAGAGATGAGCTTGTCTGCTTAGATGAAATACAGCTTGTCCCGGAATTATTTTCTTATTTGAAATCGGAAATAGATGAATACAGAAATAACGGAAGATTTTTGATACTCGGTTCAGCTTCAAGAGATCTGATAAAGCAGTCCAGTGAAACACTCGCAGGCAGAATATCTTATACCGATCTTACGCCCTTTTTATATAATGAAGTAAAAAGCGAATTCGGATGGCAGGAACATCTTTTAAGGGGCGGTTTCCCCAACAGTCTGCTTGCTACAGATGATACCATCAGCTACGAATGGCGCGAAGATTTTATCAGAACTTTTTTGGAGAGGGATATTCCAAAACTCGGGTTTTCGATCCCTGTACCTATAATGGATAAGCTTTGGCGGCTTTTATCGCACTATCACGGACAGGAGATCAATTACAGCAAGATAGCCGGAGTAATTGATGCTTCCCAGCAGACTGTAAAAAAATACATTTCGATCCTCGAACAGACTTATATGATAAGACTGCTTCAGCCGTATGAGGCGAATCTGAAGAAAAGGCTTGTAAAATCACCGAAGGTCTATATAAGGGACAGCGGAATACTGCTCTCTTTACTGGGAATAGAGACTTTTGATGATCTTCTTGCCCACCCGTCGCTCGGAGCCTCATGGGAAGGATATGCGATAGAGAACATAACGGCTGCTCATCCCGGCTTCAAGCCATACTTTATAAAAACATCCAACGGTGCGGAAATTGACCTCATTCTTGAAAAAGGCATGCTGCGAAAGATCTACGAATTCAAATTCTCAAAATCACCATCTCCTTCAAGAGGCTTTTACGAGATAATAAATGATCTCAAAGCTGAAAACGAACCTGTCTATATTGTCGCTCCCGTTGATGAAACCTATGAGTACAAAAAGAATATCTTCGTAACGAAAATTTAAAACACTGGAGAGGTGCCGCATGAACAAAAAATTAGAAAGATTTTTATACATCGACAAGACTATCCGTCAGAAAGGCTACATTACAAAAAAAGCAAATAATGACAAGATTCAATGTTTGTGAATCCACAGCGAAGAACTACATTAACAAAATGAAGGATAACGGGATATATTATTCAGGCAAAAAGAAAGGATGCACATACAAGGAAAACACTGATCTGAACATGCTGTCTTTTATTGCCGAGAAAACAGTTATCTTCTACGCGCTAATAAAGGAGCTTTTATCATTTTGACAACTTTTATAAAGGACTCAATACCTGACTCGATTGCAAGATCACACCAGTACGCAAGATAACCTTGTGCTTCATCATTATTCTCTAAAACTTTGCTTTCCTTAAGAGCTCTTGGTATCCAATAATGAAAGATATTCCAAATTCGTTGAGGATAAACACTTAGCGCTTCAGCAGCTTTACTTACAGGCATCTCGCATTCTATCAAGAACATCGAAAATGCTTCAAACAATAAAGTGAAACCGCTTCCTACCTTGCCAGCAAATTTAAAACCTTTCTTAAAGCTCAATGTCATGTGGAGTTCTTTCTGGCCATTAATTTCTCGAAATTCTTTAGGCTTGACTTCCCAAAGCGAACTCAAGCCTAAAGCCATGCCGAATATTTCTTTACTGTTATTCATATCCTGTAGTATAACATATATTTTCCCCTTAACCCACTAAAAATCATATAGAGCCCAAAATTATGGAATTTAAACAAAAAATTAGTAGGAGATGAAAATGGGAAGAGCTATAATAACGGGACTTATCGGACTGGCGGCGGGTATCGCGCTCGCGGCATGGGCGGAAACTATGGACGGTAGCGAAGAGCCGGGCGAGATCGATTTCTTCGGAACGGATGAAGACGAAACTGAGCCTGATCTTGAAAATAACGCTGTTACGGAATATTGAACATTGCAAGTTCTTTCTAATCCTCGTCCTGAGAACTCATCAGGACTTCGCGCGGTTTTGAGCCCTGGTGCGGGCCGACGACGCCGTCGCGCTCGAGCTGGTCTATGAGACCGCCCGCTCTCGCGTAGCCTACGGAGAGTCCGCGCTGGAGCATCGAGACCGAGGCCATGCCCGTCCTGATGACGATCCTTTTGGCTTCTTCGTACAAATCGTCCCTCTCCCCGCTGCCTACATCGAAGCCGCCGCCTATGACAGGAGCCGGTTTGGCTTTGATCGAGATCTTGTTGAAATTATCGGGCTGAGAGCATATATGCTTGACGACCTTGTTTATCTCCTTCGTCTCGACCAGCGCGTTCTGGATCCTGATGAGGTCGGATTCGCCCGGAGGGATGAGGAGCATGTCTCCCTTTCCGAGCAGCGATTCGGCGCCCTTGCCGTCAAGTATAGTTCTGGAGTCTATCTGGCTGATGACCCTGAAAGCGATACGGGTCGGAAAGTTCGCCTTTATGGCGCCTGTCACCACCTTGACCGACGGGCGCTGGGTGGCGAGCACAAGGTGTATCCCGATCGCCCTTGCCATCTGGGCAAGCCGGCATATCGGGTCCTCAACGGCCTTTCCCGAGCTCATCATGAGATCGCCGTACTCATCCATGATACAAACTATATAAGGAAGCTTAACGAAAGGCTCGTTGCCGTTGAGTGCGTTGAATTTCAGCTCGCCGGATTCGATCATCGTGTTGTATTCCTCGATATTCCTTGTTCCGGACTGGTTAAGAAGGTCGTACCTCGACTCCATTTCAGTTACAAGAGCTTCAAGAAGCCTGACAGCGTCTTCCGGATTAGTCACCACCGGATCGTCTATACCGTCGATCTTGAGCAGGTGATGTTTAAGAAGTCCCGAATATACCGAAAGCTCGACCTTTTTAGGATCGATCATGCAGAACTGAACATCCTCGGGCGTGGCGCGGTAAAGTATCGAGATTATAAGACCGTTTATGCAGACCGATTTACCTGAACCTGTAGAACCTGCTATGAGCAGATGCGGGGTTTTGGCAAGGTCGAGAATATAATTTTCACCGTTTATCATTTTTCCCAGAGCTATCGCGAGCTTTGATTTATGCTTAATGAACTTCTCTGACGCGATGATGGATTTCAAATAAACAATAGAAGGATTGGAATTCGGGATCTCGATGCCGATCGTTCCCTTGCCCGGAATAGGCGCAACGATTCTAATGCTTTTAGCTTTCAATGCCATCGCCAGGTCGTCTTCAAGCGAAGTTACCCTTGATACTTTCACACCGCTTGCAAGCTCTATCTCGTACTGGGTGATAACAGGCCCCGGATTTATCCTCACGACCTTCGCCTCGAGTGAAAATTCTCCAAGCTTCTCGATCAGTTTCGTGGCTACTTCTTTCACCTTCTGATCGTCCTCTATTATGTTCGTGTTCGATTTACTCTCGTTAAGAAATTCGATGTCGGGCGGGAGATATTTATATTTTTTATCGACTTTAGCCTTGTAATCGACCGATCTTTCGACCACGGCCTTTTCTATATCGTATTCTTTCTGCGGTTTTTCAACATCAGTCTCAGGCCCGTCTGCAACCTTTTCATCTTTCGCGGCAAGTTCCCTGATGTTTTCTTCTTCTTTCATTTTCGATTCAAGCTCGAATTTCTTTCTTGCCCTATATTTCTTATACCTGAACAGGAGAGCCGCTATGCCTGATAAAATATACTTGAACGGTGCTGTAACGAATTTTGCCATCTGCCCTACCCTGAAATCAAATATGAAAAGCAGTATGATCACGAAAAGAGCTGAAAGTATGATGACGGTTCCCGCATATCCGAAGATATTCACAAGCTTGTGTCCGGTTCTGAAACCGATAGCGCCTATACTCTCCCATTTGTCGCTTTCGTCATTAAAATAATTAAAATCCCTGCCGTATCTGAAAACCGCAATAGTCGAAGCTGCAAGCGTGGAAAACACCAGATATACGACAAAATTCTTGAAATGTGTAATAAAAGGCTTCATCCTTACATAGCAGTACCCTTCGGCGAATAAAAATACAGGCATGAGAAAGAAAATGCCGAAACCGAATGTGAATGAGTATAGTTTCCTTATAAGTTCTTCAAGTCCCGCGCCTACAGAAATGATCTTTCCCGTCTCGCCGTCGTGCCCGGTAAAGTTGGATATCAGCCCCAGAAGTATTATCAGACCTATCACTATGAATATTATTCCGAAAATATCGTGCAGTTTTTCTCTGGTCAGTTTCATTTTCACCTGCTCATTTTATATAAACACCGCCGACAGATACCCCACTACGCCTGACCTGTCGTTAATTATATCACCCGAATTTCTGTGGTCGAGAATTTCAGGCTTAAGTTTTTTATTTGCCGCGCTTGTTATCACAGCCCGGATGCCGGGCATGCCGCACGCTTCTCCTTTTCCCGCCCTGACCGCGTCGAGTTCTTTAATGCCTTCAGCGACGACGGAATCTATCCTGTTGCACTCTTCGTACGGATGATAATGGCTGAGATCTGTCGAGACTATTATAATGTCCTTATTCTCACTGATGATATCGTCCATAACATACGATATTTTCATATAGTCCGTTTCGCCGTAAACAAAAACGACAATGCTTTCCACATCGAGATATTTTTGAATAAAAGGAAGCTGAACTTCGGCGCTGTGCTCGTGCTCATGAGCCTGATCTATCGAAATGATCCCGTTATTCTTTGAAAGTTTTTCCAAAAGCTCCCTGTTGATCGTGAAACTTTTTCCGCAGCATTTATATTCGTCATAATCGGCGCCGCTTATACCGTAGAAAGCGACCCTGTGCGAGGGAGCGAAGATGACCGCCGACCTGTATTTTTCACCCTCCGCATACTTGTATGCATAGGCGGCCGTCTGGCCCGAGTAGATCAGTCCTGCGTGCGGCGAAATTATCGCGCGGGGTCTTCCTTTTTTCTCAAAACGGACATTACTGTCGAAACTTTTCAGCATCGCTTCAAGCTCTTTTTCATCTGAAGGATAAAATGAGCCCTCTACAGCGGGATATCTTGTCTTCATAGAACCCTCCTTGCAATAATATATCAAAGTAACGGGCGATTTACAAAGGAATTTATGACATTTCTTTTAGGTTTTTCTTTATAATTTCATTAGATTTTGTCCTGATGATGTATTATATTCATCATGTCTGAAATTGAAATAATAAATTAAGGATGATCATGAAAAAAATAATTCTGGCAATATTACTCACAGCATCCGCTGCCGCCCTCGGAGCTTATCTGAAGAATATCCCTGTGACCGTATCGCAGCCCGACGGAACTGATATTGAACTGTTCTCGTCAGGCGACGAATTTTTCAACAGGCTGCACGACGATAACGATTTTACTGTGATCCAGGGTAATGACGGTTGGTACTATTACGGCGTCAGATCAGGTGACGATGTAATATCTTCCGGTATCATAGCCGGACAGATCGACCCTCAGTCATCAGGTCTTAAGCCGGGTGCTAAGATATCTCCCGAACTTTACAGACAAAAGGTCGAAGCTTTTAAGTATGATATCCCAAAAGATAAAGACGCTCCCACTACAGGCACAATTAACAATCTTGTCATCTTTATCAGATTTTCAGACGAGACTACATCAATATTCAACAGGCAAAGATCATATTACGATGCCTACTTTAATAAAGCTGACGGACCGTCTCTCGGACATTATTTTAACGAAACCTCCTATGAACAGCTTTCAGTAGTATCGCATTATTACCCCCATGTAGATGATTTCACAACTAACCTTTCGTATCAGGATATAAATCCGAGGGCATATTTTCAGCCTTACAACGCAGCGACCAACCCGGCAGGATATCAGACTGACAGCGAAAGGACTGAAAGGGAACACGCGCTTCTTGAAAGAGCCGTCAATGCGGTCTCGGCCGAAGTTCCTACAGATCTCGAAATCGACAGCGACAATGACGGTTATGTTGACAATATCGTATTTCTGATAAGCGGAGCACCCGGTGCATGGGCATCGCTCCTATGGCCTCACAGATGGGCATTATACACAAGGAATGTTGTGATAAACAAAAAAAGAGTTTTCGACTATAATTTTGACCTTACCGGCACTACGACCTATTTTACCGTAGGAGTGATATGTCACGAATTCTTTCATACCCTCGGAGCACCTGACCTGTACCACTATTACGACGACACCGCACCCGACGCCGTAGGCGCATGGGATGTGATGAACCAGACTTCGAACCCTCCTCAATATATGGGCGCATGGATGAAATTCAAATACGGTGACTGGATTACTTCCGTTCCCGTTATATCTGAAGCCGGTCAATATACTCTCAATTCTCTTCAAAACCCTACAGGCAATATTTACAGAATTAATTCTCCCAATTCGCCTTCTGAATTTTTCGTGCTTGAATATAGAAAACAGACCGGACTTTATGAAACAAGTTTACCTGGATCTGATAACGGGATCCTGATATACAGGATAAACTCATTATACGACGGAAATGCCGACGGGCCGCCCGATGAGGTTTATATCTACAGGCCTAACGGTACCACTATGGCCGCGGGACAGCTCAGCAACGCTCTTTTCAGCGCCGGACTCGGGAGAACTGAATTCAACCAGTATTCAAATCCGTTCCCTTTCCTCTCTAACGGTTCAGCGGGCGGGATAAACATAACAAATATCGGCTTTGCCGGCGAAACTATCACCTTTGAGATCGCACTTGATGTGAAGCCGCCGAAAGATCTTGTGGCAGCCGCCGGTTACGGTAAGATCGAGCTTAACTGGAATATCCCTGAAGCGCAGGCAGGAGTCACTCTGACGCATTTCAGGATCTACAGGAATGGCGAACTCTTGGCCGACAATATTTTAAAATCCTCATATGCAGATCAGACAGTTACAGCTGACGAGACATATTTCTATTCTGTGTCCGCATACTATACAGGATCGACGAACGGGGAATCATCACTTGTAACGACCGGGCCTTTTGTTTACAGTCCTCCCGCTGCGGCACCATACTCGACTTTTTTTGACTCTCAGGACGACTGGACACAGTTCCAGACAGGCGGCGCAACTCCAAGATGGGGATCTTCCAATTCAGCGAACGCAGACGGAACAGCTCCTGAAATGATGGCTGAAATGGAAAATATCGATAATGCCCTGAGTATGCTAGTTTCTCCTGCAGTCTCAACGGCCGGTATAGATACTCTTCAGATATCCTTCAGGCAGTTCTATGACGGATTTGAACCCGGACTTACCTATAAAGTCATGTTGAGCAGTAACAAATTCGACTGGACCGAATCCGGCTGGTCGTTTGCGGCGGATTATTCAGACAACGGACCATCTGCAGAAACTATTGAGCTGACGGAATTTCCCGATCCTTTATATGTAGCTTTTACACTTGACGGTTTCTTGTGGAATTACGACGGATGGTATGTTGATGATGTCACAATATCGCAAAAGCAGCCTTCCTCTATTGAGGACGGTTCAATGCCGTCAGCTACGGCTCTATACGGCAACTACCCAAATCCGTTCAATCCTGAGACGACGATCTCGTTCGGCCTATCGGAGAATTCAGATATCGAACTTAATATCTTCGATCTGAAAGGCGCACTAGTCAGGACTCTTGCCAAAGGTGAGTTTTCTGCGGGTGATTACAGGCTAAACTGGAACGGCAGGGACAAGAATGACCGTCAGCTGCCTTCGGGATTATACTACATCAGCCTTAAAGCGGGGAACAGGTCTTTTATTCATAAATCTTTACTGGTAAAATAAGGAAAAGTCAATGTACATAAGATCAATAACAGCAGCAGTTTTAATTCTACTTTCGCAGCTTTCCGCTGAACTTGTGAATGTCAATCCCGATACGAAAGGAGAACCGTGGATAGCCGGAGGGCTCAGAATACCGGATAATTTCAGCAGGAACAGCCTCGTTTTTATTCCGGACAGTAATTCTAAACAGAAAGAACTACCTTCAAAGATCAATAATTCTGTCCATAAATATTTCCGCCCCGTCTTCAATCAGGTGGGCGGAAGCTGTTCTCAGGCAGCCGGAGTAGGCTATACCTTTACTTATGAAATGGACAGGCTTAGAGACCTCGACGCTTCAACGACGGACAACCAGTACCCGACGCATTTTACATATAACTTCCTCAATGAGGGAAGCGGGGAGGTAGGTTCATGGTGGGGCGACGGCTGGGACATTATGAAATCAGTCGGGATCATGAATATAACTGAATACGGCGGACATTTTGCATCCGGAGGCAATTCGAGATGGATATCGGGCATAAACGAATGGTCATCAGCGCACTATAACAAGGTTAATTCATACAACGCGATCGATGTGGGTACGGAAGACGGCCTTAACACCCTCAAGAACTGGCTTCACAACCACCTTGAAGGTTCTCCATACGGCGGACTGGCTGTTTTCGCGGCCGGAGCGACAAGCTATCATGAAAAAATCCTGGCGGAGGGAACTCCCGAAGCCGGAAAGAGGGTCATAACGAAATGGGGGCCGGATGTCAACCACGCGATGACATATGTGGGCTATGATGACAGTATCAGGTACGATTACAACGGCGACGGCAGATTCACCAATGATGTCGATCTAAACGGAGACAGGATCATAGATATGAGGGACTGGGAGATCGGAGCGGTGATAGTCGCCAACAGCTGGGGGGATACTTTCGGGAACGGCGGGTTCATTTATCAGATGTACAAGCTTCTCGCCGACGGTCATGAGAACGGGGGTATTTTTTACAGCTTCGTTGATGTGGTCCATCCCGCCGCAGTGTCTGAACCTCGCTGGGCTCTCGAAGTCAAGTTGAAGCACGAGCAGCGCAATATATACAGGATCAATACCGGCGTATCACAGGATGTTTACGCCCAGTCGCCTGCTTTTTCGGGCAGTTATCCGTTCATGAACTACCAGGGCGGAGACTACTATCCGCAGGGAGGAAGGACCGAATTCGACAAATATATTGAATTTACGATAGATATATCCGAAACGGTTGCGAAAATAGACGCTTCTCAGCCTTTCAGATACTTTTTTATGACTGATGAGAGCGATCCGGGCAGCAGCAGCGACGGCGAAATAATCTCCATAACAGTGGTTGACAGAGTAACGGGCAGAAGATATTACAACCCCGCTCCGCCTGTCCTGATGGTGAATAACGGCAGAACAACTGTTTCTGTTCTGGTCGATGATAATACTTTTGTTCCTGAAAATGTCTCTGCTTTCGCAGGCGACGGGATCGTCAGACTTTCATGGTCGGGTATGCCCCGCAAAGACACCTCGTTCCTTCATTACAACATTTACAGAGACGGTCTGCTTTACGCTCAGGATCTGTCTGAGACCGTATTTACTGACGAAAATGTGACCAACGGATTGATCTATACTTACACGGTCGCTGCAGAATTCTCAGGCACTTTTACGGGCGAAATCTCATCAATGCCCGTTCAGGCTATGCCTTCTGAGCCGTCAACTCTTCCATACTTTATTGATTTTGAAGAAGGTACTTCAGACTGGACAGTCAAAGGAGATCTTTCAGGATGGCTCGCGGGAGATGTATCTTACAGCTCGGAATTCTGTGATTATTCAGGCAACTCAACAACTTTTTTACTTGCCAACCCCGATCTCGCGGGAAATGAAACAGTCGTAAGGGACTATGCCGTCACTCCTCTTTTCAATATCAGCTCTTTCGATCAGGTAACTCTCGATTTTGATTATCTTCTCACAAATGAATGGGATTTCGACTATTTCTGCGACATCATGGTAATGTACAGAACCGGTTTAGATCAGGACTGGGTGCTTATTGAAGAGCTTGCCGACTCACCCGGCTGGGCGCACAGAACGATAAATATACCCGCCGAAGCTACGGCATCGAATTATACTCAGATAGCTTTTTTTATTGAGGACTACTACAAGTGGTCAGTCGGAGGAGGCGGGATCGACAATGTAGGCATAACAGGGACATTTAAAACTTCAGCACCGGCTATAGTTTCATATTATCCTGCCGAAACGGCTTTTACGATCAGTGATGACTGCCCGGTATTATTTTCCGTAGATGTCGAAGATGAAGACACAGGCCCGTCGGAGCTTACTTACAGATGGTCGGTGAACGGCGATATCAAACAGACCGGGAGCGACCCGTATTTCAGCGGAGTATTCGGCTGGCCGGAAGATTACACCGTGACCGTTACTGTAAGCGACTCGTACGATGATGATGAGTGGTCATGGACAGTGACTCAGACGGGTATTGATGAAGTGCTGCCGGTCACCACAAAACTTTATCAGAATTATCCGAACCCGTTCAATCCTACCACTATGATTAGGTTCGACAACTCGGAAAGAGAACTCACCTCGCTGTTCATATTCAATTCGAATGGGCAGAAAGTAAGAACGCTCTATGACGGAATGCTTGAACGAGGAAGCCGGACATTTATCTGGGACGGCAGGAACGACAGCGGATCTTCTGTATCCTCGGGAGTTTATTATTACACCGTAAGCTCGGGAAAATATTCGCACACTAATAAAATGATGCTGTTCAAATAATGTATCTCGAAAGCCATCTTGAACATACAGCTCTCAAGCAGGGCATGACGGAAATAAACATCAGGGACAATATAGAATTCTGCTCCGAGTACAGACTTCCTGTTATAGTCGTGCCTCCTTCTTTCGTAAAATATACCGCGGAGAACAAAAAAGACTCAAAGCTGAAAGTCTGCACGGTGATAGGCTTTCCTATGGGCTACTCCACTCCCGAAACGAAGATTTTCGAGATAAATAATGCTATTGAGAACGGAGCGGACGAACTTGATCTGGTCATAGATAACAGCCTGATTAAGGACAATTCATGGACGGAAATCAACAGAAGGCTGGCTTTATACAGAAAAGCGTGCGGCGGCAAGATATTCAAGGTCATAGTCGAGACATCTTTACTTACCAGGCCGGAGATCGACAGGATAGCCAGATCGCTAATCGACAACGGCGCGGATTATATCAAAACCTCAACCGGATTTATAGGCGACGGCGCTAAGATCGACGATATAAAATTCCTCAAAGATTTTTTCGGATCGAAGATCAAAATAAAGGCCTCCGGCGGCATAAGAACAAAATCATTTGTCATCGAACTCATCGAGGCCGGCGCCGACAGAATAGGCACATCATCAACAAAACAGATTCTCGAAAATTAATTTTTTATTACTTGACACCATCCCTTCCTTTTTAGTAAATTAGTTAAAGTGAGAAATATTAATGTAATAGTTCGAGGAGGAATGTATGAGGAGATTTATGCTATTTATTTTAGTCTTTCTGTTGTTTCAGGAATGCGTTCTTGCTTATTGGGGGACCGACGGAGGATCGTTTGACAAAAGCCCGAATGGTTACGGATGGAATCTGGGGTACAATAGAAAGATCCAGACTGTTTATCTTGATTACTCGGCTGATGAGGGCATAACTTCTTTTCACAGAAGACTCGACACTGAATTCGGTACCGGAGTGATAGGCGGAATGATGGGCACTTGGGGTTACTCGGAATATCCGTCATTCTATTCGGACACGGTATATACACGATCGGTGTATCAGTCTGAAGGCAGCCTTCCGGGAGGCAGATATCCATTTACCTGCGAGTTCATCAATCTGTACAGTTTCGGGTTATTCAATGATTATGATACTTCTTCAAGCGAGTCTGTTTCGCAGCCTATGTTTGTAGTCGGTGACGCAAGCTGGGGATGGGATTGGACATTCTGGTCAGATCCGAAAAGAATAGAATCGTCAGATTCTTCTTATGTAATACCTAATGCATGGCAGGGGACGGGAGATGTTGTTTATGATCCTGTTTCCGAATATTACTACTGGACGGCAGGATTCAAAGAAGGTCTCAATGGAATGCTGAGCCCGATTTCATGCGTGGTTGGAAAATCTTTATCGCCCTGGGACCCGGAAAGCTGGATATGGTCGGATTACAGAGACTTAAGATTCGATCTTGACTGCTACATAGATACAAAAGAAGCCGATTACGACATGATGACGGGTATCCAGTTCGCTTACGCCAAAGACAGATACGGGAACGGCACAGGAAAAGGGATCGGGGTCGCAGTGACTAAACAGAGCTGGATGGGTTACAACGACCTCTCTTTCACTTATACTAATAACTGGGGTGCTGACAGCCTGTCGGGATCATGGAGACCGAACTGGACTAAAGGTTTTTTAGGGTTGGAGCATGTTCCCCTAGTAAGTCTTTTTGACTGGATCGGTGAAACTCTGACTTTAAGAGACTCGGTCGGGTTCAACCTGAACACAAATACTGTTTTTGCGGATTCCGCCGACATAACGATAGACATACCGTACATAATGAAAGATATTTCCGTCATAGCCACAGAAGAAAATATTGTCCATGTACTCTGCATGGTGTTCCCCGCTTCAAGCTCTTATCCGAACTGCATTTTCCCCTGGACTGACAGCGGTTTCAGAGCAGGTTATTACGATATAAGAGGCGAGATAACAGAAACGGGCGTGAATTGGCTTCCGGCTGTCTTCATCGCGAATCCTGTCGATAACGATAAAGGCTGGCTGGTTGAGGATGGCGGAATGGAATTCCGTCAGGGAGAAATAAGGACTATGAGTCTGTCATACGCATTCGAGGGATTTATGTTTGCCGGGTGGATGGATAAACCGTGGTCAAGAGCTCAAAGGTTCCCTGAAAGCGATATGCAAACAACATATAATTACCTTAACGACGGATTTCTTATATTCTCGAATGACGGCGGAAATTCATGGAAAGCGGGCTATCAGTATGTACCGGAAAATCAGAAAGGAACTCCTGTCGACACGCTCCTCTATGCGGCAAATGTAACTTTAACATCGGCTCTTCATGAGGACGGTTGGACACTGGCGACACATGGGGGGACCAACAGGGGTGAGGATATCGGCACCTATGCTGCATGCCAGTACACAGATTACGCTGGATTGGAGGAAACTTATCTGGATCACGAGCAGTTCCTTCATGTGTGGTACGCGGCTTATATTTACGGCGGGGTAGAGGAACCGTCAACTGTCGCATCGGACTTTGAGCTTTACCAGAACTACCCGAACCCGTTCAATCCTGCGACCGAGATAAAGTTCAGCCTTGCTGAAGCTGCGAAAGTGAACCTTTCGGTTTACAATACGAACGGCCAGCTTGTACGCACACTCATTGACGGAAAGACGGAAAAAGGTTACCATACCGTGAACTTTCTTGCGGAAGGACTTAATTCGGGAATGTATTTTTACAAGCTTGATGTAAATGGGAGCATCCAGACAAGAAAAATGATATTGCTCAAATAATTTACGAGGTAAATTATGTCAAATCGAATCCTATTACTAGCTGCATTTACATGTTTATCATTTTTCTGCGGCTTATTCTCACAATACTCTGGAACCCAGTCCCCTACTTTCGATAAAAGTCCTGACCCCTACTGCTGGTTCTCAGGTTATAACAGAAAAATCCAGTTCAACCTCGATCCTATTACCGGAGAAATGATCTCATCACTTTACAGGAGATCAGAGTACGGAGTTGGAGGAGGTGTCATCGGCGGTATGGCGGGAGAATGGCCTTATAATGGAGATTTCGCCGCTTTGATTCAATCTGTATATATTTATGACCCAATCACAAGCCAACCTGTTCCCGGGAGCAGATATCCTTTTGTTTGTGAATTCATCAACGGAACTGCTTTCGGTCTCTTTAACAGATTTGACACCATAACCGGAGTTGAGGATTCTTTTCCTTACTGTACTACCGGTGTCGCCGGTTGGGGATGGGACCTTACTTTCTGGAACACTCCCGAAATTATCGCGTATTCTGACTCCGTTATTTCTCCGCCATCAGCATGGAAGGGTACCGGTGATGTTGTTTACGATCCTGTCTCGGAATACTATTACTGGACAACAGCTTGGAGAGAGGGTATTGATTCTCTAAGCGCTCCGGTTAACTGCGTTGTAGGCAGGACAAAGACCCCGGATATCGACCAAGACTGGATATGGTCAGATCACCGTGATCTTAGGTTCGATACTGATAATATTATAAGTAAATATTCGGATGTTTCTCTTATCGGTCCTGTTCATATTGCCTATGCGAAACAGATCGACGGCAACGGTACCGGTAAAGGTATTGGCGTCGCAGTCACTCAATGCTACCCCTGGTATGCTCCGAACCTGTCATATTTTTATACAGCGAACTGGGGTGGTGACAGTTTGTCCGGCTCTTGGCAACAGAACTGGAATAAAACTTCTCTCGGATTTTATCATCAGCCTCTGAATGAACTTTTTGACTGGGTGGGAGAAACTCTAACTATCACCGATTCTATCGGATTCGATCTTAATACAAACACTGTTTTTGCCGATTCAAGTGTTATTACCATTGACTATCCTAGGATCATGTGGGATATATCTGTTGTCGCGACCGAGAACAACATCGTACATGTCCTTTGTCTGGTATTTCCTGCATCAGAACAGTATGACAACTGCATATTTCCATGGACCGATGAAGGTTACAGAGCCGGATATTATGACATTAGAGGCGAAATAACCGATACGGGTGTTAATTGGATGCCTGCTGTACTAATATCAAACCCGATCCATAACGACAGAGGTTGGAAAATAGAGAATTCGGGCATGGAATTCGCGTCCGGAACGAACAGGAATCTCAGTATTTCCTACGCAGGCTACGATAATATAATAGCCTCGTGGCTCGATAAGCCTGAAGAAAGAGAAATTCTTTTTGATTTTCTCGACACTCCAAAATATTACAACTACATAGATGACGGGTACATGATCGTTTCTCTTGACGGAGGAAACAGCTGGCAGACCGAAAAAACAGTTGAAGCAGTTCCGTCCGCTCTGAATAATCCCCCCGGGCTACTGCAGTATGCCGCGAATGTAACCAAAACAAATTCCTTAGTTGAAGAGGGATGGGCTATATCGTCACACGGATCTTCTACTCCCGGGCATATCCGTGCTTTTGCCGGATGTCAATATCCCGATATTACAAATGAGATCGGTATGACCTATATGGATTATGAGAGGTTTTTAAAAGCATGGAGTATTGTTTATCTCACTAGCGGGATCGAGGAACCGTCAACAGTCGCATCGGACTTTGAGCTTTACCAGAACTACCCGAACCCGTTCAATCCGGCTACCGAGATAAAGTTCAGCCTTGCTGAAGCTGCGAAAGTGAACCTTTCGGTTTACAATACGAACGGACAGCTTGTACGCACACTCATTGACGGAAAGACGGAAAAAGGTTACCATACCGTGAACTTTCTTGCGGAAGGACTTAATTCGGGCGTATATTTCTGCAGACTTGATGTTGGAGGTTCTGTCAGGAATATGAAAATGCTGCTTGTAAAATAATTTTTAAATATTACTTGATTTTATTTTCATCCGTATCTATATTGTATATACCTAAAATTTATCAGTAGGAGTAATTATGATAAAAAAATTGGTTAAACACGGAAACAGTTCTGCTCTCATTATTGACAAACCGATAATTGAGATGCTGCACATTGACGAAAATACTAATCTTGAATTATCCACTGACGGAGTTAATATTATTATTTCGCCTGTAAACGGAATAAACAGAACGAATATGCTGAAGAATTCTCTTCAGAAGATCAATGAAAAACACAGCAGAACTTTAAAGAAACTTGCTAAATGACAGATCAGGATATAATTTTTCTTACCCTTGCCGAAATAATTGATATTCATCACGACCAGATCGAATTATACGGAGGGATCGAAGGTATCAGAGATATTTCTCTTTTAAGCTCGGCCATATCGATACCCCGATCAACATTCGACGGATATTTTCTTCACGACGACCTTCTTCAGATGGCTGCGGCTTATATTTATCATCTTTGTCAGAACCATCCTTTTGTTGACGGCAATAAAAGAGTCGCTCTGGTCGCCGGTCTTGTATTTTTGGATTTTAACGGTATAAGTATCGATGATCCGGAAGAAGTTCTTTACCCGATGATGATCAAAGTAGCATCTGGGAAGGGTGATAAAGGATTTATTGCCGAAATTTTAAAACAGCTATATAATAACAATTGATACTACCGGCTTCTCTGCCTGAGAGCTTCGTATAAAATTATTGTTGCCGCCTGATTGACATTCAGTGAATCCGCGACGCCTTTCATGGGTATGCTGACGAGGACATCCGCGTTCTTTTTCATGGGTTCTGAGAGGCCGAAAGCTTCCGAACCTACAACGACCGCTGTTTTCCCGCTTAGGTCGGCATCGGAATAGACGGTGTCGCCGTAAGGATCGGCTGAGATGATCTGAAATTTCTTTGATCTTAAGTATGAAATGGTTTCATCGGTCGAAGCTTCGATGATCTTTTTAGAAAATATCGTGCCTGTCGAGGCGCGGATCACATTGGGATTCCTGTAGTCAGTGATCTTATCCGCGAGGATTATCGTGTTTATGCCGGCGCCGTCAGCGGTTCTTATCAGCGCGCCTAAATTTCCGGGTTTCTCGATCCTTTCCGCTACGAGTATAAAATCTTCGGCATCGGGTATGTCTTTTAGCCTTTTAGTTAAAAATTCAGCTTTGATTATCATCCCGAAAGGTTCGCTTTTATAAGCCGCTTTTTCAAAAACGGCTTTCGACAGGTAAAAAACAGCTTCAGTTCTTTTCAGCACTTCGTTCAGAGTATCTTTACCGGCGGTCCCGATCAGCTCTTCGCACACATAAACTTCAGAAAAATCTATGCCGGCATCGATCGCGCGCAGTATCTCCCTTTCGTCCTCTATCAGGACCGTGCTGCCGGATATTTTTCCGCTTTTGTTCCTGAACCTGACAAGGTCTTTAACTTTAGGGTTCTGGAGGCTCGTGATCGTTTCTTTCATTTTTCGCTCTTCTTGCTTTCGTTCCAGAGCGAGTCGAGATAGTCCAGGCTCTGCTCCTCCATTTTTTTTCCCTGCGCCTCTACCGTTCTTTCAATGTAATTGAATCTGCCTATGAATTTATTATTGGCTTTCTGCAGAGCGTCCTCGGGGTTCACATCGAGCTTTTTTGCAAGGTTGACCATCACGAACAGGATGTCGCCGATCTCTTCCTCAATATTCGGTATATCGTTATTTCTGACCCCTTCTTCAAGCTCGTTTATCTCTTCTTTGACCTTTTCCAATATATCGACCGAATTCTGCCACTCGAAGCCGACAGCCCCCGCCTTCTGCTGAAGCCTCAACGACCTCAGAAGCGCATTAAACGATCTCGGCACCCCGTCAAGAATACGCTCCTTTCCTTCCTTTTCCTTCTTTATCCTTTCCCAGTTGTCCTTTACCTGATCAGGCGTTAATGTCTTCTTTTCGCCGAAAATGTGCGGGTGCCTCCTTTCAAGCTTGTCAGAGATACTTTTCGCCACATCCTCAATATTGAACGCTCCCCTCTCTTCCGCTATCTGAGAGTGGAAAACTATCTGCAGTAAAAGGTCGCCGAGTTATTTTTTAAGCTCT
>DFZN01000052.1 GCA_002382735.1 bacterium UBP11_UBA4055 | reverse complement strand
TTTTCGTACTTCATTTTTCCTTCTGTTTTGAATTTGGCAATTGCGGATTGCCAAATCTTTTTAGCTTTGAGTCAGGCACGGGAGATTTGGCAGTTGCCGACTGCCGAATTGTGTTTTTGGTTTAGTCTCTATATTTCGCAACATCTTCTCTTACGAGGTTTTTTAGATCATCTTCCTTTGGAAGCTGGAGCATGTATTTTCCTACGAATACTTCCTGCGGGAGTCCTCCTGTTGCGTAATGTACGAGAGCGCTGTCTTTTTCGGAGCAAAGAATTATTCCTACGGGAGGGTTGTCTCCTTCCGCCATTTCGTTTTCTTTGTAGTAATTGAGATAAAGATTCATCTGTCCTGCATCGGCGTGGTCGAATTCTCCTATTTTGAGATCAATAAGGACATGGCATTTTAGTATCCGGTGATAGAAGACGAGGTCAATTTTATAGTGCCTGTTGTTGAAAGTGATCCTTTTTTGTCTCGCTTCAAAGCAGAAGCCCCTGCCCATTTCCATCAGAAATTTGTGTAAGTGGGTAATTATCGCCTGTTCTATCTGAGTTTCGGAGTATTCCGCCCTTTCTTCCATATCCAGAAATTCAAGCATATACGGTTCTTTTAATAAATCAGCCGGTTTCTGGAGAGTTTCTTTTTTGAGCTTGGCGATCATTTTTTCTTTATTTTTGCTCAATGCTATTCGGTCGAAGAGAAGGCTGTTGATGTTCCTTTTGAGTTCTGCGACTGACCAGTTGTTTTTTATCGCCTGAATTTCGTAGAATGCCCTTTTTAAAGGATCTTCGAACCGGATTAGTTCTATAAAATGTGTGAAGCTCAGACGGTCGAGGAGGGTATCAATCGGAGTATGCTGTTCAATTTCTGAGGATTTGGCGGATTCGCTCAATTTGGCAATGGGCAATTGCCAAATCTTTGCAGCCTTGTTTTGTGCGAGATATAATTTTGCGTTTTTGGACAGAAAAATTTGAGGATAAACAGTATAGAACTGCCGGTAAAGCCTTAAACTTCTAGAAGAAAATGAAAGCGAAGATTCCTTTTTTAGTTTTTTTGCGAGAAGAGAAATAGTTTTTTCTCCGTAAGATGCCCTGTTGTTCCCCTCCTGTTCGAATTCAAAAATAATGCAGCCTATCAGCCAGTTCCTGAATGTAAGAGACTGATCTATCTGTTTGTATGCATAGTGCTGAAAGAAATCGTGAAGCTTCTGAATTCGTCCCGCGAGTATGTCAATGTTTTCCATAAAAATCTCCATAAAAGATGAATTTGGCAATTGACGATTGCCAAATCTTTTTAGCTATAAATCAGGCACGGTCATATTTTTGAGTTCGGCGAGGTTTTTTGATATCTTTTTTTCGATTTCCTCTATGTTCTGAATGATCTTTTCGGGTTTTTCATAAAAGATTTCCTGATAGACTTCTTCCTTGTACTTGCTGATGCTGAGGTCGTATTCGTTTTCGATTATTTCCTTTTTTTCGATGAAGAAGTGTTTTTGTTTTCTGTCGCTTTTTTGATTTGGATCGCGTTTTTTGTATTGTTCAGCTATATCGGGGAGGTCGGATTGAGGTATTTTTGCGCGTTTGTCGTCAAGGCTGTAACCGTCGCTTTTCATATCGTAGAACCAGATGTTGTCCGTGCGTCCGCCTTTTGTGAATATAAGGATGGCCGTTGCTACTCCCGCGTAGGGTTTGAATACTCCGCCCGGCATTGATATGACTGCTTTGAGCTCTGTTTTTTCTATCAGAAGCTTTCTGAGTGCTTTGAAGGCTTTTCCGCTTCCGAAAAGTACTCCCTGAGGCACGATGACTGCTGCTGTTCCGCCGGTTTTGAGCATGTGGTAAATTCTTTCGACGAATAAAAGCTCTGTTTTTGTAGTGGGCAGTTGTAGGATTTCGTTGATGTCGCCTTTGTCTATACTGCCTGTGAAAGGCGGATTTGCGAGAACTATGTCGTACAGCCCGTTTTCGTTGAAGCTTTTGCTCAAAGTGTCTTTGTAGTCAATCTGAGGTTCATCTATCCCGTGCATTATCATATTCATAAGCCCGAGCCTGACCATCGTTGTGTCTATGTCGTAGCCGAAAAAGCTTTTGTCGAGTATGTCTTTGACTTTCTGATTTAAGATCGAGCTGATGGCCGCGCGTTCAAAACCGTCCTCGTCCTTCTGCAGTTTTGCGGGATCTTTTTTGCGTACGAGATCGGTCAGGATATACTGATAAGCTCCGAGTAAAAATCCTCCCGTACCACTCGTAGGGTCTCCTATGCGGTGGCCGAGCTGAGGAACGATAAGTTCATTCATCAGCTTGATTATGTGCCGCGGAGTTCTGAACTGGCCGTTCTTTCCCGCGCTGGCTATCTCGCTTAAAAGCATCTCATAAACATCGCCCTGAATGTCCTGAAAGGCGTGACCGCCGACCAATGCGTCTTTTTCGATCTCTTTGAATATATCTTCAACAATGTTGATTGCTGTTACGAGAAGGCTGGCTTTGGGCATAATGAAAACCGCGTTGGCCATGTGTTTTGTAAAAGGCGATATATCACCGTTTAAGGTTTTTAGGAACGGAAACACTTTTGTCTGAACATGAAGGAGCATTTCATCAGCCGGTTTATGCTTAAATACGCTCCATCTGAGGTCGTCTTTTCCTTTGAACCGAGATGTATATTTTTCTCCGGTGAATTCTGCATCCCGTTCGCGTTTGGTCTCGATATCGTCCAGCCGCTTCATGAATAATAGGTAGGTTATCTGTTCTATGGCTGTCATCGGGTTGGATATTCCGCCTTCCCAAAAGTTCTGCCAGAGTTTATCGATAAGTGATTTTAAGTTCGCGTTGTTCTGTAGCATTTATGCCGCCGTGATTTTGTTTGTGAGTTCGATTATTTCCTCTATTTCCTTTGGGCTGAATATTCCTCTTATTCCTTCGGGATGGATCATCGTGAAAGGTGATTCTATCAGGTTGCGTTTGGTGACTTCTCCCTTGTCGAGTATGTATTTTCTCAGAAGATCAAGAAATTCGAGCTGCCTGACCGTAAGGTAGCTGTGGACTTTTAAAAATCCGTCGAAAAGATTCGTTACCGTGTCCGCGAAAGTTTCGAGTTTTTCAACACCGAGAATGTGTTTTACGAACTGGAGAAGTTGGGCTTTACGGTGATCGTAAATTTTTCTGAGGTTTTCCACCGTGATGTGCGGATGCTCGTTATAAAGCTCTTTTGCAAGGATTTCTGCTTCATCCTGAGATATATTTTCGCCGTTTTTCAGCTTTTGAAGTATCGGGTTGTTCAGAACCAGCAGATTTATCTTTTCTTCTACGAGTTCTTTGTATCTCGCAACGCTTAAAGATTCGTGCTTCGGGCCGAATTCGACTTTACCTTTTTCGGCTACTATATCTTTCAAATCGAGCTTTTCCTGGGACAGCGGAATGTTTGATTCGATATATTTTATAAGCGGAGCGAGTTTTTCAATCAGAAGATCAAACTCATTTTCTGCCGCGTCTGCCCAAAAATAATCGGTCTGGGCTTTTTCAATGAGCTCTTTTTCTTTTGCTACAATATTGACAGTGAGAGGCAGGTCAGCGATTTCTTCCGCCAGGCTGTCTTTTATAGTTTCGAACTTATCCTTTTCATCTGTCAGTTTGGCAAGTGAAAGCTCAACTATGTCTTTTTCGAACCTCATAGCCTTAAAATCGGCATCGGAAAGAGTTCTGAAAAGCGGTTTTACGGTTCTTTCTAGAAAATCCAGTTTGTCGTCTGTCAGTTTTATCCAGAAATTTGAATCATCCAGCCTCTGAAGGTCGTTTCTCGTGTCAAGAATGACTATCGAATTTTTCGGCAGGCTTTCTATTTGAATCTTTAGCTTATCACTTTCTTTTTTTACAATATCGTTCATATTCAGACTTTGAGCCGATCTGATCTTATCAAGTCTGAGCCCGAAAAGACGGACGGGAAGCGGAATCTGCTGTTTAAGTTCTTTCCCTTTAGGATTCAGCTTGAAATATTCAAAATTATCCCAGCAGTCGAGGATGAGAAATTTATCTTTTTCCCTGCACCACGGTTTAATTTTTGCGCTTTCCAGAAGTCTTGTGCCTCTGCCAGTCATCTGCCAGAATTTTGTATAGCTGAAAACCGGCTTTGCGAAAACGAGGTTTACTATCTCTCTCACATCAATTCCGGTGTCGAGCATATCCACGCTGACGGCTATTCTCGGCATATCGTTGTTTTTGAACTGGTCGAGAAGCCCGCCTTTTCCGTGAACTCTCGAATCGTCGCTTATTATAACTTTCGCAAGTTCGCCCTTGTATTCGGGGTAAAGAGAATTGAATATTTCTTCGATCCTTCTCGCGTGCTTTATCGTTACACAGAAAAATATAGTTTTTCCGGGCAGAACTCCGCTGTTATCTTTTATGCACTCTTCCATAAATTCGCGCACTATCAGAGCGTTCGTGCCCCTATTCGTCACTTTCCTCTCGATCTCTGTACCGTCATAATTTATCTCTTGTATCTCTTTGCCTTGTACTAAAAGTTTCTGCTGATCTTCAAGCGATATCGTTCTTCCGCTGATCCCTTCATTTTGAAATTTGGTTTTGATTTTCATTACTTCAAAATCGCATAAGTACGGCGGAATGTGGGAAACTGCCTCGTCATAAGTATATGCGAAAGTCGGTACTTCGTCATCGCAGTTGAAAAGCGAGAAAGTGTTGTGGTCAATCGCGTCTGTCGGTGTTGCTGTAAGACCGAGGGTGATCGCGGAAAAATATTCTAAAATTTCACCGTAAGTATTATAAATGCTCCTGTGGCTTTCGTCAACCACGACGAGATCGAAAAAGTGAGGTGAGAGTGACTTTTCTTCGTTTCTTATAATGTTAAGCATAGTGGGATAAGTCGTAATATAGATCCTCCTGTCCGGGCTGATCTCCGTTTCTCCGCGCTCCGGCCATCTCGGTTCGTTCGGCAGATGTTCCTTAAAAGCATCAAGAGCCTGATCGCGAAGAGCAATTCTGTCAACAAGGAAAAGCGTTCTGGTGATCCATCCAGCCCTCATCAGTGCGTCAACAAGTGCGATGCATATTCTCGTTTTACCCGTTCCTGTCGCCATGACAAGCAGGAATTTCCGCCTTTTGTTCTCGATAGCCTCCATGACAGACCTTATAGCTCTGATCTGATAATCTCTGCCTGAAATATTTGTATTAATAAGCTCATCGGCCAGCTTTTTTCGGGAATTTCTAAGATATGAGAGTCTTTCGAGATCGTCCCTCGTCGGAAAACCGTAAACCTTCTTAGGCGGATAATTTTCCAGATCCCAGAAAAAAATATCGTTGCCGTTAGTATAAAAGCAGAACGGAAGCTCGCAATTGACATGTTTTTGAATGTTATAGCAGTACTGCTTTGCCTGTTCCTGACCAATCTGCGCGTCGCGGCTCGATTTTTTCGCTTCTATAACAGCTATCGGCTTTCCGCTTCTGTTCAAAAGTACATAATCGCTGAACTGATGACCGCCGTAGGGAGTCGCCGCTTCTTTCACCATCAGAGGATTTACGATAATATCGAACTCCTCGACCACCTGCGTCCTGTCGGAGATATTCCAGCCGGCAGCTTCAAGCCGTTTGTCAATAATGAGCTGTCTTGTGTCCTTCTCGTTCATAGCACAGAAATTAACTTAAATTGTCTTTAAAGTCAAAGAAAATATTTATAGCTTGGAATGTGTTAAAAAAAACTTTTGCTTATTTGGCGATATTTTCTTAATTTAGACTGACTAATTTTGAGGGATGTTTCAATGAACAAATTTGTTATGTATTTCGTCTTATGCATTTCAATGGTAACTTTCTCCGCTCAGTTCGAGATCGTGAAGGATGTGTACGAAGACGCAGGCAGCATAACCGCTCAGCAGTACGGCTACAAAGACCATAACGGCGATTTTGTGGCGATCTTAAAAGTCAAAACCGACATTGAAGGGCTTGCTTTCAAGAGCATGACATTAGATAAATCGGAATACATGGGCAACGGAATATATCATGTCTATATGCAGCCGGGTAGCCGCATGCTCGAGTTCCTGAAAACAGGATTTATTGCAAAAAAACATGAATTTCCGCGAGGTTTAGAATCGAATAAAATTTAAGCAGGTCGTTAAAAGTTCGTTTATTTTTAGCAGAATAGCTTTTCAATCTCTCTTTAACCGAAAAACCCATATTTTTTATTTCTTTCATATCACCGCCTCGATATAAGGATGAATCACTTTTTCTACTTTGCATATTTTAGCGTATTCAGATATTTTTATCAGGTTCATTCTGCCTCTTTCTCTATAAAACTTCAACGCTTCGATAGCTACATCAAGTCCTACCTTATTTCTGAATCTGAAACAGTCCACAAGAGTCTTTTCAGGATCATATATTTTTATTTTTACTCCGTCAATAATGTGTTCTTCTATTCCGGCCGAATAAGTATTTTGAGAAATTCTGTATGATTTGATCGGCGGATAATCCGGCAGCCTTATTCTCGTATTTGTCGGTATCGCAATGTAAACATCATAGGGTATCTGCGTTGTCATTTTATGATAAAACAAAGCTGAAATCAAAAAAATCACTGCTTTAGGAAATATAGAACATACAGTAACTATATCATATTCGCTTTGGATCGGCATAGATTTAAGCCGGTAAACACCTCGAGCAACCTGATTGAGCATACCCTTATCTTTCATCGTATAAAGCATATACCTGCTGATTCCCAGTCCGAGAGCTTCAGTCATCTTAAGCTGACCGCCGTTGCTTTTGAAAATATTTTCAGCTTCTTTTATCTTCATAATGCCGTACAATAATTACCAAATAGTTAATAACTTGGTATAATATGTCTGATTTGTGTTAAATTGTCAAGAAATATTTATTCTCCCTTAAGATTCTCGATCCACCAATCAAGTTTTTCGCCAAGCTCCGGAGAGTAACCGTTCTCCTGATATCTGATGTTTCCGTCTTTGTCGAGCACGCAGATGTAGGGTATTCCGTTAAAGCTGAACTTTTCGTGAGAGTCCTTTTCGCCGTACGCGAGCTCCATGTTATATTTCTGCTCTTCAAAGAACTTTTTTGCCGCTTCAGGGTCCTGCTCCCAGACATTGACGGAGAATATTCTGACGCCTTCGATCTTTTTACCGGCGAATTCGCTTAGAACCGGCATAGCCATTTTGCACGGTCCGCACCATGTCGCCCAGAAATCCAAGATTAAAATGTCGCCTTTCAGGCTTTCAAGCGTGAATTCCTTCTTTTCGGCATCAGTAAATGTTGAGGCGGGCGCGGGTCTTGAGAATTTCGAAGCTAAGGTCGCTTCTTTACGCTTGCCCGAGTTCGCGGCATAGTTAGCCTTCGTTACCCTTTCGATCTCAGGCCACTGTTTTGTTTTTTTGATCTCCTCCATGTCCTCATTTCTTTCGAATGTAAAATAGTCGTCAAATCCCATCGCAGCCGCTTTCTGAAGTGCCGAGATCGCTTTTTTAGTCTCGTTCTGTTTGCAGTACAACATACCTGAATACGCATACCTGTCCTTTTCCTCAAGGTCTTCGGCTTTTGTCATTATAAAATCATGCGCCTCATCGTATTTTTCCAATTCCTGAAGCTTATAAAACACGCTTATAGCGGAATATGTATTCAGATCCTTTTCACTCATCTCAGCCTGACGGGACTTAATGCCAGAGTAAAAATGTTCCTGCGCTTTATCGTACTGTCCGGAGATCGTAAATACTTCGGCAAGGATGTCGTCATTCGCCCATGCTTCCTTATTTTCTGCAGCTTTCACGGCAAAGTTCACAGCTTCGGGATCGTTTTTGTAAATTAAATATCTGAAGTAAACTATCGACTGAATGCCGTCAGTTGTTGTAAAGTTCTTGAATTTTTCAAAATGTTTCTCATCATCTGGCAACATTGATCTTAGTAATTCCGCAGATCCGCCTTCCCGGGAAAAAAGATGCTGCATATAGTTAACGGTTAAGAGCCTGTATCCGTATTCCCATTCAGGGTTGAGTTCAATTATCTTTCTCGAAAGTTTAGCAACTTCAGCTTTGTCCTCAAGCATCCTTGCGTAAAGGTACAGAGCGACCTTGTCGTCCGGGTTCTTATCGGCATTTTCCTTCAGGATCGACATGGTTTTTTCATTATCCAACTGAGCCATGTTGGAAGTCGCGTTCCTGAGTATATCCATGTCCTTAGAGTTCTTGTAGAAATCGAGGCATAGCGCGTAAAGTTTGGCCGGATCCTGCTGATTGATCTTCATTCCTTCCTCAAAAGCCTGCATCGAATATTTTTCTTCAGTTTTGCCGCATGAAATGACCGTGATCAGGATCATGACCGTAATCAGGCATAAAGCGATTTTCTTCATAAATTTACCTCCGTTTTAGCATTTAAATTATTTATCATTTATTTTGATCTCCAAAGCATCTTTCGAGTCCGTCCGTGTCAGTGAATTTCAGCATGACCGACTCAAGAAAGAATTGTTTGAACTTCGAATCAGGGTTATACAATCGATCTCCCGACAGTGGGATGCCGAGGTCGGAAAGCATCAAGCGGATCTGGTGAGTACGGCCCGTTATCAGCCTTATTTTAACTTTGTAGAGCCCATTTTCGTCTTCCGAAGGCGCTGCCGAAACGATCTCCAGAAAAGAAGGTTTCCCTCCGCTTTGAACTATCCTGCTCCTTCCCGATTTTGTTTTGATGAACCTCGAATGGATGCCGGTCAGCTGTTCAGGTTCCGGAACCGAAGGCTCAACGAGGCACTGATAATGTTTCTCGAATTTCTTTTGCTTCATCTGTTCGTTATAATATGCGACCGTTTCTTTGTCAAAGCAGACAAGCAGAAGTCCACGGGTGATCCTGTCGAGTCTGTGCGGAAAGTAGATATCCTCTTTGCCGAACTGCTTCTTGAGAATGGACTCAAGAGATGAACCTTTGATATCGTCCGATAGCTGTGTGGCCATTCGGGCGGGCTTATAGACGACCGCTTCTTTTTCAGTCCGGTAAATGATCCGTATTTCTTCGGGGTCTGAATTCATCAGAACTTTCTTTCCGTCCATGTGTCCGGAGTGTTTTTGTTTATGATCTCGAGATCAATGTGATATTTGAACGGTTTCGTACCTCTCTGCCTGATGTGATCGACCATTGACCTCAGACCTTCTCTGAGCCTTATCTTCGGGCTGTAGCCGAACAGTCTCCGCGCCTTATCGGCCGAGCAGTTCGCGAACTGCACCTCCTGCGGCCGCGACTTCTCGTAAACGGGGTCGAGCATGAAGCCCAGGATCTCGGCGATGCAACCGGCGAGCTGGTTTATGGTTACAAACTCGTCGTCAGGGCCTATATTTATGACCTCGCCGGCCGCATCCTTCTCGAACGCCAGCCTGTAGAGAATGTCAATATCGTCCTGTATGAAGGAAAAGCACCTTTTCTGCTCACCGTCGCCGTAGATTATCGGCTGGCGTTTCTGGAGCATAAGGTTGATCATGATGCTCGCCACATTCCTGTACGGGTCATCGTATTTCTGGCGCGGCCCGATTATGTTGTGCGGTACGGTGATCACCCACTCCATGCCGTGAGTCTCGCAGAGATTTTTTAAAAAAAGCTCTGAAGTATATTTTCCTATCCCGTACGGATCCTGCGGCATGGGAATCATGTCCTCGGTGAAGGGTACCCTGTCCTGAGTGCCGTACCGCGCCATCGACGAGCAGAAGACGAATCTTTTCGCTCTGTTGGCGATGGCGGCAGTGATCAGCGAGACTGATGACTGCACAATGTTCTTGGTCACGAAGTAAGGGCTGAACACGCTCAGGCCTTCGTACGCAGTGGCCGCGCAGTGGAATATGATCTCGCAGTCTCTCGTTATCTTGACGATCGAGTTGTGATAATTGAGGTCGTACTGATAGAATTCCGCCTCAGACGGCACATTGTCAAGATATCCCCCGATAAGACTGTCGCAGCCTACCACTTTGTAACCTTCCGCTATGAAGGCGTCAGCAAGATGGCTTCCCAGAAATCCGGCTATCCCGCTGATGAATATTTTCGGTTTCTTCGTCATAATTTCAGCCCCAGTTTTAAAATATTCTTCTTTATGTTCGAAAGTCTCTTGAACCCGTTCAGCCCGCCATATTCCTCAAGCATGGAAAGATAGTTCTTATACCAGAATATGAAATCCTCGTGTTCCATGTAGTTTTTCAGCCCCTTCTGCTTAAAATACCACGGTTTGAAGCCGGAATAGTGACATCCGCAGAGATATTTTATGGCGGGATAACCGTTGAATGAAGAGAACTTTATGTCTAGGCTGTGCCATTTCCCCGACCATCTGATCGTGAAATACTGCATGTCCGGCCACTTGAACTTATCCCCGACCAGCTCCTTTATCTCAGGTCTTTCAACATCTTCGATTATGCTCTCAAGCTCTTTAGCGTCAGTGTCGAACACATAGATCGATCCGTTAAGACCGAGGTTCGAGTGGTCGTGCAGGGGCCTGTCCGTCATCTCCTTAGGTATCAAAGCTCCGTGAGGCGCGGCCGGCTCGTAGCGTTCGTGCCAGTTCCATTTGCCTTCTTTTTCAATTGAATCGGGATAGATATATTTGCCGTACTCATCCCATTCAAGGCAGTTCGATTTTTTCTCGTTCAGCATTCCTGCCGGCGTCGGGACAGAAAAAAGCGCGTCAAAATGCCTGACCGGATAAACATCGGCGTCAAGAATGCACACTTTTTCATAGTTCAGGCCGTAATTCCCGTCTGGTCCCAGTAAAAGCGAATTCAGCCTTGTAAACCAGAGCGGCCTGTCCTCTCTTCCTTTTCGTTCCTTGTGAGGAACAAATATCCTTTTCACTCTGACAACATGATCGTAGATCAGCTTTAAAGGAGCGATGGTTTCTTCGTCAATCTCTTCAGTCACCATACATACCGCATCGGACTGTGAATTTTGTTTCTTAAGTCCGTACGCAAGAAGAAGAGTAGAAGCGAGGTAAGAATCGTTCATCATCAAAAATGTAACGAAGGCAAATCTCGATGTCCCGTCAGGCCTTTTCATATTTTCGGGAACTTTGAACTGAGAGAAAAAGTCCTTCATTGCACCGACCTCATATAGTCTTCAAGTATCACCTGGGCGGCGAGCATATCTATCATTTCCTTGTTGTTCCCTGTCTTTTTGCCCATGTCGTGAATAATCTGATGCGCCCTCACGGTAGAAAAACTCTCGTCATAGAGTATAACAGGCACTTTCAGTTCATTCAGCTTTTCCCCGAATTGTTCCACTTGAAGCGTTTTTCTCGTTTTATTACCGTCAAGTCCGAGAGGATGTCCGAGGATAATTCTCTCAACTTCCTCTTTTGAAATTATTTCTTTCAGAGCCTCTAAAATATTTTCAAGACCGTCATTTTTTATCGTTTTAAATGCTGATGAAATGATCTTGAAAGGATCCGAAAGCGCAAGTCCGATCCTTACATCACCATAGTCTATCGCAAGATATCTTCCCACAAACCTTCCTTTTAATTTAATGGAATATAGTACATTAGCTCTTCAATTTCAATCGGCAAATTAAAGTATTTGCATATTTTATTTGGAAAATCCGTCAGCTGTGAAAATACGGCACGAACGAGTTCAGGAATCTCTATAATCCGAACGATAAACTTTCATTACTCGGCTTCAGGGTCGCCAGAAGCAAATAATCTATTTGATGGTATAATACAGTCTGAAATGAGATGAACTCAGTCCGAATATTTCATTTTCATTCTTTCTTGTCAGATTGAAATTCCTGAACGCGATCATATATTTCAGAGAATCATTTTCGTCCCTTACCGTCATTTCTTCAGGTCCGAGCTGATTTCCGTCCACAGGGTTAGTGATCTTTTTAAGGATCTCATCGGTATGCGGTTTTAAATCTATCGAGAAAAGTTCCGACAGACTGTCTTTTGAGAAGACCACTTTATTACTGTCATGCCTGATGTAAAGAGAATATTTTTCATCGAATACAGGCTTTTTTAAAGTATTGTCGGTACAGTCTATCATTCTGTCGTAACCGGAAATGTCTTCAAGAACAGGGTCATAATTATATTTTAGAGCGACATTGATATAGTCAAGGCTGTTTTGTGTCTGATATTCGTTCACGAATTCAAAACCGAACCCTTCCTGTACGAGCATTCTTCTAGGAACCTGATCATTTTTGTCCCTGTAATAGTGGTATTTCTCCTTGACCTCGTCATCAGTCTCCGCTTTGAGCTTTTCATATAAAGGGTTAAGATAATCAAGTTTACCGATCCCGTGATTGTCGTAGAAATATGAAACTATTGAAGATATGCTTTTCCTGTCGGCGAAAGGGATCTGATTTTCAGTTGAAATAATTTTGCCCTCCACAAGTATCCCGTTGACCGTCAGAAGATCTTTGAGAATATCTCTCTGGCTTCTTAAAGAGACCGAAAAACAGCTCCACGGCCCGTATAGAGAAAGTACGGAAATTATTGAAAGAGTCACAGGCAGGAGTTTGAGGTTTTTCTTTCTGCCGAAAACCATGTAAAGCGCAGCCCCCGCAAGCCAGAATGCCAGAATTAGAATAAAATATCTTTTTTCTGTTACTCCGTACTGGCCGATCCTTTTGGATATAGCCATGAACAGAACGATGATAAGCGGGAGAAGAGCCCTGAAAAAATATTTCGAGAAAGTTTTTGTCCACGCGAAATTCTCATCGTCTTTGAGAGGGGAAAGCAGAATTATGGCGACTATCCCGACAAGAGAGTAGCTGATTATCAAATATGAAACGATGCCTTCCGGCCAGACCCTGGTAAAAATAATCTTCGCCGCATAGGAATAAAGGATCAGAAGGTAAAGTGATACGAGAGGGATAAGTATGAACTGAAGCAGGACCTTAAGCGCTTTGGGGAAGATAAAAGATTCAGTGTCAGGTTCATTTTTAACAGGAAGGCCGCCAAGGAAGAAAACAGGCGCGAAGAACGCGGCGACGAGAGCCCATATATCACCGTAGATCTCATGGTGAAAATTATCGCCTACCAAAAGTTCCTGTACTGCAAAAACGGCTGAAGCGAGTCCGAGGAAAAGAATGACCGCGAATACAAAACTCGTAAAAGCTCTCATGAACAGTGTGATATTGTATATCCCGAAATATTTGTCGTTCTCCTTCTCAGTATAAACGAACATCAGAGCGAAAAGCGATGCCGAAATAAAATTAGCGAAAATGATGTAGTCGGTCTCTCTGAACTTTTCAGGCAGCGTGAAGAAAAGGTAAACAAGCAGCAGAACCGCGATCAGGTTGAAAATGTACTTTCCTTTAGTTTGAGAAGTTCTCTTTTCAGTGTATAGAGCAGAGACCAGCGTCATAAAAAATCCCAGTATCGAAATGAAGATACTCTTTTCGATCAGGTGCGATCTGTCAAAAAAAGAGAAATTTTCGATCTCGATGATAATAAGAACTGCAGTGAGCGCAGAAAACAGAACGGGAAGGGGAAACCGCTTTACCGTTTTTACAAAATTTTCAGTGATCACTTTTACCGACAGCCGTTTGAAAAGATTCATGGGACACTCCTTCGCAGGTATTTATCAGTATTATACTAACAAAAAACGGCGGTTCAAACAAAAATATTGAATATAAATTTTGTATTTTGTTTTGTTCAGCAGTATATTACATAGCTAATGAATATCGAGGATCAGTTTTGGAATTAAGATTTTTCATAGAGACTTTCGGGTGCCAGATGAATGTTTACGATTCTGAGCTTGTTGCAAGCATTCTCAGTCAAGCGGGATATTCAAAAGCGGGAAGCATGAGAGAGGCTGAGATAGTTTTTCTGAACACCTGCGCCATAAGAGAAAAGGCTGTCGAAAGGGTCATTCATAAATTTCAGCAGTACGCCCATCTCAAAAAGAAGGGGAAAATGAAGGTTGCAGGGATTCTGGGCTGCATTCCGCAGCATTCGCCTGACAGACTGAAAAAGGAACTTCCTTTTATTGATATTCTTGCCGGTCCGGACAGTTACGACAAGCTTCCCGAAATGATAAAAGCATCTCTGAAAGATAAGAAGCTTCATGAGGATATTGAACTCACTCACAGTCAGAATTACGATGAGATACTGCCTTTTTCTGAGAATAAATTCTCAACTTTCATAACGATCACGAGAGGCTGCAACAATTTCTGTTCGTACTGCGTAGTCCCGTATGTGAGGGGAAGGGAAAGGAGCAGAAGTGTAGAGCAGATTCTGAATGAAGTTAAGCATGCGGTCGGTAAAGGTATAAGCGAGGTCACTCTGCTCGGTCAGAATGTAAATTCTTACAGCTGGGAGGGCGTATCTTTCGCAAAGTTGCTCAATAAAGTTTCTGAAGTTGAAGGATTGAAAAGGCTCAGGTTCGCGACATCGCATCCCAAGGATATTTCGGACGAACTTATTCAAATGATAGCTGAGAATCCAAAAATATGCAACCACCTTCACCTTCCGTTCCAGTCAGGCAGTAATGAGGTTCTGAAACGGATGAACAGAGGTTATACAATAGAGGAGTATCTGAAAAAGATCGAAAAGATAAGAAATGTCGTACCTGAAATGGCTCTGACAACAGATATAATCGTCGGCTTTCCCGGAGAAACAGATGAGGATTTTCTCCAGACTCTCGATGTTATGAAAAAAGCGAAATTCGACAACGCTTTCATGTTTATATATTCCGAAAGAGAACTGACATATGCAAAAAAACATTTTAAGGATGATGTGCCTAAAAAGGTAAAAAATGAAAGGCATAACGCGGTCGTTGAATTAAACAGATCGGTCGGACTTGAACAAATAAGCCGTGATAAAGGTAAAACAAAAGAGATTCTCGTCGAAACTGTCAGTAAGAAAAGAAAGAGCGAAATGATGGGTAGGACAGAACAGAACAGGATGGTAATATTCGAGAATAACGGCACTATCAAGCCCGGAGATTATGTGCAGGTTAAGATAGGCAGGGCAGACGGCGTTACTTTATTCGGAGAAATTAAATTTTAGTATAAGGAGGAAGAGATGTATTATATCCAGAAAATAGTTCAGCTTGTACTGCTGGTAGCTGTAATAATACTAGGTATCGAAAATTTCAATGTAACTGTTACGGGGATGTCGCTGTTCTTTCTGGCCGAACTTCCTCCCATATCTGTCGTTTTCATAATTCTCGCTTCGATGCTTGCGGGAGTGATCATCATGGCTTTCTTCTCATTTGTGAAGGAATGGAAAACGGTAAGGGAGAACAGAAAGAAGATATCTCAGCTTAAAGGTACAATAAAAGACCTTGAAATCAAGTCGAAAGATCTTCAGATAGTACAGAACGAGCTTGAAAAGCTGAAGATTGATCACAACTCGGCATTAAATGAGATAAAAACCCTCAAGGAAGTCCTTTCGGCAAAAAATACGCCTGCGGGAAATCAGGTAGAATATTAATCAGGTAAGAAAATGAAAGAAAACATCTACGATTTTCTTGTAGTGGGAAGCGGAGCCGCAGGGCTTTATTTTTCCATTCTGGCCGCCGATCACGGTAAAGTTCTTCTCATAACAAAGAATTCTCTGAGGGAATCGAACACTTTTTATGCCCAGGGAGGTATAGCTGCCGTTGACAGGGAATCGGATTCATTCGAGGAGCACATAAAGGATACTTTGACCGCAGGGGACGAACTCTGCAATCCGAAAGCAGTAGGTATGATCGTAAATGAGGGACCTGAAATAATCCACGACCTTATAAGAAGGGGAGTGAAATTTACGAAGGACAGCAAAAAAGGAGAATATTCCCTTCACCGCGAGGGAGGGCATTCCGAGAGCAGGGTATTTCATTTTAAGGATAT
The DNA here is from genome assembly GCA_002382735.1 of bacterium UBP11_UBA4055. GTDB lineage: Bacteria > UBA4055 > UBA4055 > UBA4055 > UBA4055 > UBA4055. The sequence goes on along the minus strand of DFZN01000052.1, from coordinate 16,590 downwards.
AACTGGAAAAGAGCTGATCAGGGCGCTCACGAAAAATGTTAAAGAGAATAAGAACATCACGATACTCGAAAATACGATGTGCGTCGATCTTCTGACCGAACATCAGAAGACGGACCCGCCGCCCGCCGGACTTCACGGTGTGACATGCTACGGAGTTTACGCATACGATATCAGGAAGAACAGGATAAGCAAGATACTTTCTAAGTCAACGGTCCTTGCTACGGGCGGCTCGGGGCAGGTTTACCTGCACACATCGAACCCGGCGGTCGCCACTGGCGACGGGCTGGCCATGGCCTACCGCGCCGGCGCGACGATATCCAATCTTGAGTTCTACCAGTTCCATCCGACCACGCTTTACACAGAGAAAGAAAAGGAAAGCTCTTTTCTAATCTCGGAGGCGGTGAGGGGTTTCGGAGCGGAACTCAAGACAAAGGACGGAAAGAAGTTCATGCACAAATACCATCCTTTGAAGTCGCTTGCGCCGAGGGATATCGTAGCCCGCGCCATCGATACGGAAATGAAGAAGAGGGGAGATGATTTCGTTTACCTTGATGTGAGTAATTTTCCGGCCAATAAGATTATTTCCTCATTCCCGAACATATATCACAGGTGTCTTGAGGAAGGCATAGATATCACCAAGCAGATGATCCCAGTTGTCCCGGCCGCGCATTACCAGTGCGGGGGAATAGAGACAGATCTCCACGGAAAGACCGATGTTAAAGGGCTATACGCTATCGGTGAAGTCGCTCAGAACGGTGTTCACGGTGCAAACAGACTGGCGTCGAATTCTCTTCTCGACGCTCTCGTTTTCGCGAAGGCCAGTTCGATCTCGGTACAAAAATATATTTCAAAAAATATGACGGATTTCACAGGAATTAAGGAGTGGGAGTATTATCATACAGAAAGACCTCTGGAGAAAGTCGTTGTCAGCTATTTGAGGAACACGATAAAGAGGCTTGTAAGTGAATTTGTAGGAATAGTAAGGAGCGACGAGAGGCTGAAGATGGCTCAGAATATGATAGACCTTATAGCATGGCAGGCAAGGGACTACTACATGCAGACGAAACTCTCAAAAGAGACTATCGAGCTCAGGAATATTGCGGATGTGGCAGCTCTTATGGTCAGGTTCGCAAGTTTCAGAAAGGAATCGAGAGGACTGCATTTCAACATAGACCATCCGCACAAGGACAACGAACACTGGCAGAAGAACACGCGGATAAGTAGTACCGGGAGAAGAAGTAAAAGCGAAATTAGGAGATAGGGGATCAGATGGGAAGAAATATTATAATACTGCTCGTTCTGCTGACAGGTATCGTGTTCTCTGATACTTACAATCCTGTTCAGGCTGACTGGAACTACGATGAAAGTTTAAGGGCCATTTCGTACAAGGAAAAGACATACAGGTTCAAAACTTTTTCGGATTCCGAAATTAAATTTCCGGTAATATTCGAGGAATTTAAATTCGATGACTGGTACGCTCAGGATATAATAATTGATTCATATACTTCGGTACTTGTCGATGACAGCCTCGGGCTCAGCTATTACTTAACCAACGAAGCTGATACACTGGCTCAGATACATCCTGCAGCGAAATTCGCAACTATCGGGGCAAGAGGAACAAAAAGGCATACTAATTTTTCGGTAATGGAAATAAACCCATACTATGTAAGAAACGATTCGCTCTTTTTTATAACATCGGTCGAATATACATTAACGGATTATGTCATCCCTTTCGTATTCCCTACAAAAGGTCTTCAGAAGATAGATATTGCTATCATTACTACCAGTGATTTTGCTGATAACTTTGAAAGGTACAGGCTATTCAAAACAAAACAGGGATTTGTAACTGAGATCAAGACTATAGAGGAGATATTTTCGGAGTACACGGGCGAGGCCGATGTGATGAAGATAAGGAATTACATCAGGGATAAATATGTAAGCAATGATCTGAAATATGTTATTATCGGCGGAGGGTACAAGACAGTTCCTCTGGGAAAAGCACTTCCTTATGTTTCTCCCGAAACTTCAGAGATATATTCAGATTCTTTTTACAGCAAGCTTGACGGAGAAACTGACAGTAGCGGCAACGGGGTTCATTTTGAATACTCGGACAGGGCGGATTCGTATGAAGATGTTTATGTGGGACGGTTTCCCGGGAACACAGAGGAAGAAATAGACGCTGTTATAAACAAGACGATAAAATATTACTCATCGGACAGGGATTTCAGGACCGGGTTCAACACATCTCTGCTGTTGCTTGGACTGGATGTTTTCAGTGCCGGTGACGGAAGATACTGGTGCAATAATGTCAGAACAGAGTTTTCGACCCCGTTCGTGAGAGACTCACTTTATGAGGGTGTGTCTCCCTATTTTGGCAAAGAGGAGATAATATCACGGTTCAATTCGGGTTATAATATTGTCTATTCACAGTCTCATGGGGATTATCATGTACTGAGACAGACGGACAATGAATTCAAGATATGGAGCGACGATATAAAGAACCTGGAGGGAGTGTCCGGACTCTTTTATATTGCAGCCTGCAAACCGGGATTCTTCGGCGGGGACAGTTTTTCGCATAAGGCAATGATAAATCCTGAAGGCGGCTGTGTCACATATATCGGTAGCGGGGGACAGGAATATCCCAACATGACAAATAATTTCAACGCATTTTTTTTCAGGCAGATAAACAGAAGAAGATCATTCGGAGAGAGTCTTGCGGACGCGAAGATCGTGTTCGGCAATCCGCTTTCGAGCGGATCTGCGCTTTATCTCAATCATTCTTACACAATTCAGGGAGATCCTTCAGGACTGCCGTTTTTGAGAGAACCTAAAAATCTTCTAATTTCGGCTGCGGGAGCTTTCCGCAAAGGAAGCGGGAGCGTCAGCGCGATGTTCAATTCAGCTCCCAACGATACAGTTTTTATTACATTGACGGAGAATAACAAAATAATAGGCAGAGTAAAAACAAGATCCCAGAATTTTTCCGTGCCATACGAGAACCTGACCGCAGATTCGGTCTATATTCATTACTATTCGCAGGAATGTTTCCTAAAAACATACGGTTATGCGGTTAATTCTGCCGTTGAAATATCTTACACACTTGATAGCATTTCTGTTGGAGATGTGAACGGTTCGGGAGTAGTTGAGCATGGGGAGGATTTCGGGATATCGTTCAGACTAAATCTGGATTCAAATCCTGCAGTTCTCGACAGCCTTGATGCGGTAATTACCTCTGCGGATCATTCAGGCATTACTCTTTCATCTATTCAAAGCAGATTCGCGCTGCCTGCAATCGGGAATTATACAGATGTGACCGCTTTCAGCATGAGTTTCGCATCGCCGGATTCTGTGGTCAATGACAGTGTTGCGGTAATCAATATGGAGGTAAGGAAAAAGGACGGTACAAAGATCTCCGATGAGAAGATATTCGTTCCGGTCGCTGTACCTCATCTGAAATTATCTGCGGTGATACTGAACGGAACGACCCTCGAGCCTGTATTCCTGAACGCTTCAAAAGGAAAGATAAATGAAGCTATAATCAAATTGTATGAAAACGGATCATTTTCATCACAGAAGACACTTAAAAATATTCCGGCCTTCACTTCTGTATCAGACAGCGTGAACTTTACTGTAGATGCCTCAAAGAACTATTATTTTACGGTCGCCATAAACAGAGATAAAACATATTTTACAAACTCGTTCGGGTTTATTGATCAGTCAGGGAACAGCATCAGTCTTTATGCCGATCACTCTCCGGGAAAGATAAATCTTGAATGGAATTACACTTATCCCCAAGTTAAAGGCGTCAATATCTACTCATCTTCAGACATTAATTTCTCAACCGCCTCGAAGCTCAATTTCGATATTATATCAGGTTCGCTTTTCTCTTTGGAGAAGACTGATTACGCACCTGTATATTTCAAAATCGCATTATGTGATTCTTCCGGCTACGAGTTCGTTTATTCTGACCCGGTGATAGCTACTCCATTTCCGCTGTATAGAGGCAAAACATACGATCTGTCACCGTTCGAAATATACAATCCTGTATTAATTGAAGGAAAGCTTATATCCAACACAAGAACCTCAAGCATTGCAGCTATTTCTTCCGACGGCAGTTTTCTGAACGGCAACGGTATTATTCATCAGGCAGCGGAAGACGGATTCTCACTTACAATGCAGCAGGGCTTTGCCGTAGGCGATGTCAACGGCGACGGAAGTTTGGATATGGTCAATTACGATTATAATATGGGCGACAGCGTACTCGTAAAAGCCGTCGATCTGACAACCGGAGATATTATAGCGCAGAAGAAGATATACGGGTTTATTATGGAGAACGCTCCGGTTCTGGTCAATGCCGATACGGATGCTGAACTTGAGATATTGATCAGCGTATTTAACGGTAATATTGGCGGTACTCCCTCCAAAGGGGGGTATGTCTATATGCTCGACCTGAAGGACGGAATATTCGAGATACCTTTAGGTTTTCCTCTGTATTCCTCTGCGAATTCATACTGGATCCATTCCCCGGCCTGTCTTGACCTTGACGGAGACGGCGATAAGGAGATCGTATTTAACTCAGGTACGAAAATCATAGTTCATGATTTGGCAACACGCAGTAAAATAACTGAGTATTCTCTTCCGAAAGAGATACAGACATCGATATCATTCTGCGATGCTGATGACAACGGAACGGTAGAATTATATGCCATAACTGAAAGCGACGGAACATACGGTAAGCTGTTCGGGTTCACTTTTGATGGAACTACGCTCAGTTCAATACCTGCGATCTCGGGGGGTAAAAATCTGGAAATGAAACCTTATACTTACTCGGACCTTACACCTCCAGTGAATTTTGCAGATATTGATAACGACGGGGACATTGAGATAATAGCCTTAACGGCCTCAAAAATATATATAATGAACTCCGACTACACTTCGTTCCCGAACTTTCCGGTTCCGCTTGATCCGAGATCGGCGAAAAACGATCTTTCAGCTCCCTCCCTTGCGGACTTCAACGGTGACGGGAACCTCGACATTATGTACATGGACGCGAATTACAGGATATGGTGCTATTCGGGAGCGACGGGAGCGGTTCTTGACGGTTTTCCCGTAAAAATCGAAGATATCAGAAGACCCGGCATGAACTCGGCAGCAGTCGCGGACCTAGACGGCGACGGGGACCTTGAGTTCGCTGTCGGCGTGGACGACGGAGTAATGGTAGTTTACGATTATCCGCTTGCTTCATCTTCGAGAGGAATATATGACAAATACAGGGGAGACCTCTTCAACAGCGGCTTATTCAACCCTCTCGCGCCTGCAGTTCCCTCAAATCTCACTATTAGGACTTCCGGAAGCGATATTATTCTTGAGTGGGATGTCGTATCCGGAGCATCGAAATATGCAATATACTCTTCGTCAGAGCCGTACGGCATCTACACATTTGAGGGAGAGACAGCAGAGACAGTATATACGATCATCAACCCTTCTGGAACAAAAAGATTCTTCTATGTAAAGTCGGTAAGGTAGAAATTGAAAAAATATATGTTAATATTTTTCGGATTATTTTCAGCGGGGCTTCTTGCGGACGATGTTCTTATACCAATGGACCATTCCCAGACAGATCACTTAAAATCATACGGTCTTGCTTACTGGGCGATAGAAAAAGGCGCAAAAGTAGAGTGGCTGCTAAACTACCGCGGCGGATCGTTCAAGATAGAAGGATTTGAGAAAGTGATCGACGAAGCACTTATCAGAGGTGTTTACTACGAGATCATAAGTAATTCTGATTACGCAAAAATACTCAGCGAGGTTACGGACACGAACTCCGATGTACTCGAGCTGGAGAAGGCACCGAAAGTGGCCGTATATACGCCTGAGGGGAAATTTCCATGGGACGATGCCGTGACTCTGGCTCTTACTTATGCGGAGATCCCGTACGAAACGCTTTGGGACAGGGAAGTTCTGAGGGGAGATTTGGCAAAATACGACTGGCTCCATCTGCATCACGAGGATTTTACCGGACAGTACGGGAAATTCTATGCGTCTCACATGAACAGCGAGTGGTACATTGACCAGCAGATGAAGCAGGAAAAGGAAGCCGCGGACCTTGGTTATTCAAAAGTCTCCAAGCTGAAGCTTTCGGTGGTCATCAAGATCAAGCAGTTCGTTATGGAGGGCGGGTTCCTTTTCGCGATGTGCAGCGCGGCCGACACTTTCGACATCGCCTTGGCCGCTGCCGGAACGGACATCTGCGAATCCATGTTCGACGGCGACCCTGCTGATCCGCAGGCTAACTTGAAGCTCAATTACGACCAGTGCATCGCTTTCAAGGATTTCAGGGTCGAAATGAACCCTTATGTTTATGAGCATTCAGACATAGACCTGTCCGAAGAAATGAGCAGGACAATGATCGAGGAGAACGATTACTTCACTCTTTTCGATTTTTCCGCAAAATTCGACCCTATCCCATGCATACTGACGCAGAACCATACAAGGCTCGTAAAAGGATTCATGGGGCAGTCAACGGCGTTCCGCAGGTCGCTTGTTAAGCCCAGCGCGGTGATACTGGGGGAAGTTCAGAATTCAGAGATAATCAAATATATTTACGCCCCGGTCGGACGCGGGTTCTTCACATTCTTCGGCGGGCACGATCCGGAGGACTACAAGCATTATGTGATGGACCCTCCTACTGAGCTTGAGCTTTACAAGAACTCTCCCGGCTACAGGCTTATCCTGAACAATATTCTTTTCCCGGCCACGAACAAGAAAAAACAGAAGACATAAAAAGTGTAAAAAAAAGAGGCCTGAGCCTCTTTTTTATTTCAACATCTCGTTCCCTTCGAACTGCCTGTAAAGGCTCAGCTCGTCCAATATGAAATTATATTTATTGGTTTTATCTGCTATGATCTCGGAAATGATCTTTCCAAGTCCCGGACCGAGCATGAATCCCTGTCCGCACATCCCGACCGCGAGGAACATATTCTCGATATCTTTCGGTCGCCCGACTATTGGGAACCCGTCGGGCGTCATAGGGTAGAGCCCTCTCCATGTCCTTCTCACGCGGATGTTCTTCAGGCGAGGATGTATGTCAACGATCCTTCTCGTTATCAGCGGCAGGAATTCCGAAGTGTTATCACAGTCCTTACCAAGTATCTTCGGTTCGGGAGTTACGCAGAAGATGATCTGACCGCCCTCGTTCTGGTAATAGTAGAAATTGGCGCTCTGGTTATCGCTCCGCAGGTCAACGACCATCGGTTTGAAAAAGTATTTAACCGGCTCCGTAACTCCCGCCTCGTGTGAATCGGGATAGACCGGAAGGTCAAGACCGCACATAGCCCCGATCTCTTTAGCGTTACCGCCTGCTGCGTTTATGAAAACATCCGCCGAAATAACCCTTTTATCAGTTTTGACCGAGATCAATTTTCCGCCTTCCTTAGAAAATTCCTCAACCTCTTCGTCGAAAAAGAAAGTGGTGCCCGCATCGAGAGAAAGAATGTAATAAGCTCCGGCTGTTTTCAGAGGCGATGCGGATCCGTCATGCGGAGAAAATGTGCCACCTCTAAGGCCGTTCATATTTATTCCGGGAACAAGCTCTCTGATCTCTTCGGGGCTTATCCAGTCAATATCGAGCCCGTAATTTTTCTGCTTAACAAGAAGCTCTTTCAGAGCTGTCTCCTTCGCTTCCTCATATATCGGATAAAGATAACCGCCCTCGAGCCAGTCGATCTCAAAACCGTGATCTTTTTCCATTTTCTTTAAAATATCTATGCTCATCTGACATATTTTTATTTTTGCAGGGTCTGAATGTGTCGCCCTCAGTCCTCCTATCGCAGCCCTGTTCTGACCTCTGCCGTACGAGTGTTCCTTTTCAATTACCGCCACTTTCTGACCTTTTTTTGAAAGGTAATAACTGAGAGGCAGTCCGACGCTTCCCGCGCCTATTATCACTGTGTCGAATTTCTGCATTTATTCTACCTCCCCTTCGATCAGGGAATTCATCGGAACCTCAACGGTTACGGGTCTTACCGTACCTCCGGTCACATCATAGTAATCGACCCCCGCCTGCTTAAAGATCCTCGGATATAGTACAGAGCATGTCTTTGATCCGCACGCTCCCATGCCCGCCCTAATCTGTTTGAGCTGATTGACATCTCTCACTCTGAATTTCTTAATAAAATCAACAAGTTCTTTTACTGTTACTCTCTCGCATCTGCACACGATACCGTTGTCGGGAAGTTCGGGCAGAAGTGTTTCGGCACAGGGCTTTGTAACCGACTCGTCCTGAACCCTGATACCTATCGCTTTGGATGCGTTATTCAAAGACATTTTGACCGTTACGAGATGCGTTCTGTATTTTTTATTAAGCCTGATATGTTTTACTTCAGCTTTTTCCAGAATATTTCCGTCGATGTCCGTCACATTTATCATATCTCCGGGCGCGAAACTGAGCAGATATTCATGCGGCAGTATAACTTCAGCGGAAGCTTCGTCTATACGCTTAGCCAAAGACACCGCAAGACCAGGGCAGACCGCCACGCACAGACCGCATCCTGTACACTCATCGAGAGTATAAGTTGGTGTATCCATAATATTCCCGAATTTTCCGACAAGCGAGATACAGCCTTTGGGACAGACCGTAGTGCAGGGATTGCACGGTATTTCCTGGAAGCACTGGAAAACAGGGGTTAAATTCTGTTTGATTATTACAGGTACAGGTTCAAAGACAATTCCCGGTTTTGATTTTAATATTTCGGCTTTTTCATAGAACGATCTGTCTATTTCTATTTCTTTTCCCAGCATCTTTGCCATTTTGAGACCGGCTATCCTTCCTCCGAACATCGCCGAGCTTGCTTCGGCTATTTCGTCGGCATCGCCTGTTTTGACCGCTTTGAAACCGAACTCTAAGGCCTGATCGTAGAACTCATCTACCGGTGTAAGTCCCGCCGCTATCAGCAGGGTGTCGGTTTCGTAAGTTCGTGCTGTCGTCAGTATCGGATTCCATTTGTCATCGACTTCTGCTACGGTTACCTTCTCGATCTTTTCCTTGCCGAAAGCCGCGAGTACAGTGGTATTCAGATAAACCGGCACGCCCATTCTCTTTATTTTGTCGGCATGAACTTTATATCCCGATACCTTTTCCATTATATCGACTATCCCGACCACACTTATGCCTGCCTGAAGTGCGTGATACGCGGCTATAAGGCCGACATTTCCGCTGCCGATAATGAAGACTCTTTCCGAAGCCTTGACAAGGTCTCTGTTAACAAGTGTCTGGAAAGCTCCGGCTCCGTAAACACCGGGAAGGTCGTTCCCGGGAAAAACAAGGCTCTTTTCTCTCGCTCCGGCCGAAATGACAAGTCCCTCAAAATCGATTATCGAGTATTTGCCGTTATTCTTGTAAACGCCTATTTTTTTATCTTTGTAAACGCCGACCACGCTTGTTTCATAGAGAACTGTTACATTCGGAAATTCTCTAATCTGCTTTTCGAGGAGTTCAGCGATCTCGTAGCCTCTCGTTCCGGCGAAGCTGTCTTCCTGCGAACCGAAGAATTTGTGCGTCTGAAGTAAAAGTTTGCCGCCCAGTTTTTCTTTATCCTCGACTATAGTCACATCAAACCCGAGTTTTGCCAGTTCGATCGCAGAAGTCAGCCCTGACGGTCCTCCTCCGATAACTACTACATCGGTTTTTAATGTTTCGAGCCTGCTCAAAAAGCAGGGTTCGTCGTCGTGAGGAAGTTCGGGTATATGTACCAGAGTCCTTACATCCATTCCGGCTCTAAGGGGAGTTACGCATGATTTTAAAGGCATTCCGTCAATTATGACACTACATTGCGAGCACTGGCCGTTTGCGCAGAATATTCCCTGAGGCGCGTCGTCCTTTTTATGTATCGAGAACTGCTTGATACCGTTCGCGAAAAGCGCCGAGCTTACCGGTTCTCCTTCCAAGCCTTTCACAGGGAGTCCGTCAAAGGTAAAATCCACCTCCTGTCTTGCCTTGACTTCAAGTACAGGATGCGCTGTAATTCTTTTCATTTTATACTTATCCTAAAATTCTATATTTAATCGTAAAGCGGATATCTCGTGCTTAATGCTATTACTTCCTTCTTGATCTCTTCAAGGAGTTCCTCGTTCTTGTGATCGGCCGCTACTCTGGTTATCATCCGGGCGATAGTCCTCATGTCTTCGGTAGTGAAGCCCTTAGTCGTGGCTGCGGGTGTTCCCAACCTTACGCCTGAAGTGATCATCGGTTTTCTTTTATCGAACGGCACCATGTTCTTGTTCGTAGTTATACCGGCTTTTTCAAGAGCGCCTTCGAGACCCTTTCCCGAAACTTCTTTATCTGAAAGGTCGAGAAGTACGATGTGGTTGTCAGTACCGCCGGACACGACCTTGAAGCCCTGCTTCATAAGTTCGTCCGCAAGCGCCTGGGCGTTGTCGAGCACCCTCTGCTGGTAATCTTTGAACGATGGATCAAGTGCTTCTTTGAACGATACGGCTTTCGAGGCGATAACATGCTCAAGAGGTCCCCCCTGAATTCCGGGGAATATCACAAAATCAAGTGCTTCGGTCAGAGTCTTGGGAGCTGTCATGTTCTTGAGCAGGATCTCGCCGCCCTCGAAGTCGGAAAGTATCATTCCGCCTCTCGGGCCTCTCAGCGTTTTGTGAGTCGTGGTCGTGACCACATGCGAATACGGCAGCGGAGAAGGGTGCAGTCCGGCGGCCACAAGCCCTGCGATGTGAGCCATGTCCGTCATTAACCATGCGCCGACCTTGTCTGCAATCTCCCTGAACCGTTTAAAGTCAATGAACCTCGGATAGGCGGATGCTCCCGCTACTATGATTTTCGGTTTACATTCGAGCGCAAGTCTCTCGAGTTCGTCATAATCTATAAATCCCCGTTCGGTAACACCATAGGGAACGATATTATAAAGTCTTCCGGTAAAGTTGACTGGAGATCCGTGTGTGAGATGACCGCCCATTGAGAGGTTCATTCCCATGATCGTGTCGCCGGGTTCAGCGAGAGCCATATAGACGGCCATGTTGGCCTGTGAGCCGCTGTGCGGCTGGACATTAGCCCATCTGCAGTTGAAGAGCTTTTTAGCTCTGTCTATAGCGATGTTCTCGGCCTCGTCAACATTTGCACATCCGCCGTAATATCTTTTTCCAGGATATCCCTCGGCATATTTGTTCGTCATTACCGATCCCAGTGCTTCAAGTACGGCCTTTGAAACAAAATTCTCTGAAGCAATAAGTTCTATCTTATCGCACTGTCTTCTTTTTTCATTCTCGATGGTCTGGAAAATTTCCGGATCAAAATCTTTGAGTAAACTCATCTTCCGCTCCTGTTCCGTCATTTAGATTTATCAATTAAGTCGATTCTTCTCTGATGCCTTCCGCCCTCGAATCCGGTATTTAAGAAAACCTCAGCTATCTTCTCAGCTGTATCCGCATCGAGGAACCTTCCGCCCAGAGCTAAGATATTGGCATTATTGTGCTTTCTTGCAAGTTCGGCGTACTCTGGGCAGTGACAAAGCGCGGCTCTAATTCCTTTAAACCTGTTGGCAGCTATAGATATACCTATTCCTGTACCACAGATGATTATGCCGAAATTTCCGTCAGCAAGAACAGCTTCGGCTGCTTTTTTCCCGAGATCCGGATAGTCAACAGATTCTTCGGAATATGTACCCAGGTCATCTATCATGTAACCTTTTTTCTTCAACCTCTCCATAAGCTCGCTCTTAAGCGCGTATCCTCCGTGGTCCGAGGCTATGTGTATGAGTTTAGAATTCATGATTACAATGCGTTGAGAAATTTTTCAATATACTTCACTTCATCCCATTCGGTGTTTATCCATTTATAGCAATCCCTTGACGGAAGTCTCGTGGATTTGTTCGTAAAGAAGTCCGATTTCGACGGGACCTGGCCACTCTCTTTCATGGCGTGTGTCCTTCTTGTATCTCCGGACTTTTCATAAAGTCCGTAGGCGATAACGAAAACGAGTTTGTCCTGATATTCGATATTCACATTGCATTCGCCTATGTTCTCTGTGTATATAGCTGCCCATGTTTTGTAAACATTACTGTTCCTGCCGTTCTTGGAAAGAGCTCTGATACATTCCGTTCTCGCGTCGGAGAATCTTTTCTTTTCCGTGTAAAGTTTGGCAAGATTGATGTTGTAGGTCTCATTGGCTTCATCCAGGGTGATTGCCTTTTTATTGTAAGTGATGGCTTTGTCGATATTGTTCTTAGTGATCCTGATCAGCCTTTTAAGAGCCTTGAGGTTATTGGGCTGTTTTGTCAGAAGATTTTCAAGAAGTTCTGAAGCTTTGGCAGAATTTCCTTCATCGTAATATATCGCGGCGAGTCTTTCTATGGTCTTAGCGTCTTCGGGATTATTGGCTAGATTGTTCTCGAGTTTTAACTTAAGCGCCTGCTGATCAAGGAATTTTGAGATCAGATAGGTTTGAAGATTGTTGATCTCCTCGTCTTCCGGATAGTTTTCAAGATATTCTTCAAAATTGTCGATTGCCGTTGTAGCGTATTCCTCTATCTCCGGATCGTTCTCGTCAGCAGCCTTTAAATTTTCGGCGTGCTGATAATTATATTTTCCGATCTTTTTTAGAAGAGTTTTATCTTCAGGTGCAAGCTCGTACATTTTTTCAGCCGTATCAATCGCTTTTTCTATCTCGCCGTTGGTGACATAAATGTAATCAAGTTGAATAAGAACCTGTGAATGGTCAGGTCTGATCTGCGCGAATCTCTCATAGTCCGTAAGCGCGGAATCTTTAAGACCGAGTTCCTCATATCCGTTACCTCTCCAGAACAGCAGAATATCTTTCGCATACCCAAAATCAGGGTCGATAACCAATATCTGATTAATGTATTCTATCATATCACGGAATTTTTTCTGCTGCCTCTTTGTCTGCGCAAAGCTCGAGTATTTGTTGATCTCCATTTTCTGATCATCGGTCAGAGGAGCTTTCTCGATTTTAGCCGCAGTTTCTTCAACCGGTGTTTCTTTCACTGATTCTTTTACTGTATCGTCCTTCACCGTCTGACCTGAAGGCCCGCAGCTTACAAGGGAAAAGAACGCGACCAGCGCGAACAATAGAACTGTTGTCTTTTTCATTATAACCTCCATATATTCTTAATCATCATATCTGTTCTTTCTCAGTCTCCACCTGTCTGAGCCGGTGAAATTAAATGTGATCCTGAAAGTGTCGCATTCCATACCGTTGTCTTCTTTTGAACCTGACCTGGTGTAACCGAACCGAAGTTCTATATTCGTTTTATCATTGTTGAAAGGAAGGTTCAGTCCCAGCGTTCCCGTAATGTCATAAACCGGATTACCGCTGTACTCATAAGGTCTTTTTTCAACTGTGAAATATCCTGAATAGACCATTCTTTTGTAATACGGATCGTATTTTTTGTTCCTCGGGTCGAAACTCAGCCCGAAAGAATTCTTGACATAATTCTTCATTTCAGTATCATCGATCCCTGTGCTGATTCCGTCGAAGAGCTTTGCCGAGAAATCATATGATAGCAGCAGTTTGTTCACTTTGTAGCTCAAACCGGTACCGAATTCAAAAGCCCAGTCTGCGGAATCATCCTCAGACTCGATTTCGGATATGACTTCGGTAACCGTTCCGTATGATGTCGTGCGGTAAAAATTGCCGATTCTGTTGGCGTAAGTACTTAAAGGCAAAGAAAAAACAGCGCCTATGTCAAGTCCTGCCGGAGACTTATATAACACTCCTCCGCTTATCAGGAAATGGAAAATCTGGGTTTTATCTGTGCTTTCAAAATATTTTTCCCAATCGACTATATCTGTGCCTTCAACATAGCTTGTATATTTGTATCTTCTTGCAATTTCGTAATTCCCGAACAGGAATTTAGGGCCGATGCTGAAGGAAAAGTCACCCAGTCCTTTACCGTAGATCAGCGAGGCGTTCGAGACGCTGCCTTTTCTCGTTTCAAGGGTTCTCAGAGTAGTATCTTCGAAACTTTCCGGGACCTGAGCTTCATCTGTGGTCACATTGGTCATATCGACAATTGATGACGGGTAGTAAGAGAAGCCGAGTACATTCCTGTTCCCGAAAGGCATGGCGAAGCTCATTTCCTCAAATGTGAACCTGTCGTAGGAAGAATCTCCTCCGCCGCCGGCGACACTAAGGCTGTGATAATAGAATGATGTGGACACCGAAAAAGATGTGTTGGCAAGTCCTGTCCATGCAGCGGGATTGTGATTTTTCAATATTAGAGAGTCAGTAAAAGCTATTCCCGTGGAGTTGTTCATTGACGGCTCGATATCTCCGAGTGATAAGGAAGAGAAGGCTGAAGTTTCGCATAGAGCTGTAAGGTAAATGAATATTAAAGCTAAGGGTATCTTTTTTATCATTAGGAGCATTTCCCCTGTTTATTCATTCTGAGTTGAGATATAGCTGATGTTGAATTCTGGAAGCATGAAATCCGTATATCCGAAAGGCTGACCCCAGTTCTTGGAGGTTATCATGAATCCGTAATTTGTATCAGGATCATTAATCCAGTTCTGAACAGGTGTATCCATTGTTAGAAAATTATCGTCTGATCCGAGATTGATCTTATATGTCCATACATTCAGAGTGTCGTAATTCAGATCCGAAGGATCAGAATACCACAGAGAATCCGTCATCATATAAATACAGATCTCCTTAAGTGTGCTCAGAGAGTTTTCGATTCCTCCGTAAACAGGGTCGGTTCCTCCGGCAGCTTTAAGGCTTATTCTTCCCGTAACAACTACAGCGCCTGAAGGTATGGTATCAAGAGGTATCCTGCAGATATAGGATTCACCCGAAATTCCGCCGATCCTGAATGAAGAAATGTCAGGTGTAACGCATGACGGTCTCTTAAACGCCAGGCTGATGTCTTCAGTCACATAATTTTGTACGACTGAAAAAATCGTTGAATCCCCGCCGCTTACGGCGTCTACGGAGTCCGCAAAAGAATAATATGAGCTGACCGTCGGTCTAACGGATGTATAAGTCCAACCTGCAGAATAGAATTTGATTATCGGGGATATATCGTTTCCTTCCAGACTCCTTAGAAAAAATCCTGCAGTTCCTGTCGAGTCTTCGGTATTCCACTGCTCGATAAGTTCTTTCTTCAGGTCGAAACGGAGAATGTAATTTGTTCCCGAAGTATCTAAAGCTACCGTATCTATAGCAGTCAGTCCGGTCAATGGCAAAGTCAGGCTGTCCGAATCCCAAGTTCCGCTTGTTGTCTTAAGGATTTCGATCATTTTCCCTTCGAAAGCCTGATCAATATTTACAGAGTCGGGATATTCGTAAAGCTTGTAAGTGACGAAAGCGGAATCCAGACCGTATGCTGCAGGCAGGTTCAGCTTTATCAGCGATTCTGCCCATGCGGTCGTGTCTCCAGGTGCCGGAATGTCTCTACCCAGGTACAAGAAACCGTCGCTTATCCTGTCCTTGGAGAGTACCAGAGTGTTGCTGTGGCTTCTGACTGAAATAGTATCGGCTGAAAAGTCAGGGTCAGAAGGGTCGAAAATTCCCGTATCGTCGTATTTCTGCGAGCATGAGAATATCATCGCCGAAACAACTGCCGCGGTCAATATTTTAAATTTAAATCCTGTCATCCTTTGTTCCATCTTATTTGAATTTGCCGATACAACCGGAATAAACTCTTTTGAAGATGTTTTGTTCAAATCCGGAGTACTCTAAAGCGCCCGTTAATATAATTAATTTTAAGGTATATAGTCAAATGAATTTTTAACGCGTTTTATGCAGAATTTATCACAAAAATATGGTTGCTTATCATTGAAAGATATTTTAAATTGCCGGTCTTGTAACAGAATGCTAACATTAATCTAATTTTAAGGAAATAAATTGAGGAGCAAAGACAAATACGACTGGATAATAAAACTGGTTATGATGCTTTTTTATCTATGGTTGTTCCTTTTAAGCATTAAGCTTCTCGGTGATGTATTCAAACATTATTTCTCGGCGGATTCGGCAAAGCTGATTGAGAGCGCTACGGATAATCCTCTGATTTCTCTGTTCATCGGAATTCTTACAACAGCGATCATTCAGTCGTCCAGTTCAACAACCTCAATAATTGTAGCTTTTGTCGGAGCCGGTACTATTTCATTTGAGAACGCCGTGCCAATGATAATGGGAGCGAACATAGGTACATCTGTTACAGGCATTCTTGTGTCTTTCGGGCAGATCAGGAACAAGCTTGAATTCCACAGATCTTTTGCTGCCGCGGTAGTACATGATTTTTTCAACTGGTTCGCAGTTCTACTTTTCCTGCCGCTTGAGATAATGACCGGATTCATCGCAACAAGTGCCCAGTTCCTCACTTCTGTTTTCGTAGGTAAATCCGGCGTAAAGTTCGAATCTCCGCTGGATGCTGTTGTTAAACCTTTATCCAAGTTCATAGAGTGCTCAGTCGCAGAACTTTGCGGAAATCCCGTCACAGAACATATTGTGGCCGGAAAAAAAAGCGTTTATCCGGATTATAACGGTTTTCTGCTGACCGTACTGATCATTATATCGCTTGCACTTTTATTTATTTCCCTGAACTTCATGTC
>DFZN01000064.1:29314-29878 GCA_002382735.1 bacterium UBP11_UBA4055 | reverse complement strand
ACAATTATCTACTGAAACAGGGATTAGTGAACAGCTTCGCGCCCAGAATCCATTAAAACAAGGATTGAAACTCCTTTTTCTTACACTCTTCACAAATATGTCCGTTCTTCGCGCCCAGAATCCATTAAAACAAGGATTGAAACCTGGCGTTGCATGATTGCCATTACCCGAGCTGTCTCTTCGCGCCCAGAATCCATTAAAACAAGGATTGAAACATCCAAACGGAGTTGAGGCTCTTAATTCGTTTATGCTTCGCGCCCAGAATCCATTAAAACAAGGATTGAAACCTCCGTTATTTTAATTTAATTGGCAGCTTTTACCCCTCTTCGCGCCCAGAATCCATTAAAACAAGGATTGAAACTCGGTAGCTTTCTGCTCTTTGCCATGTAATTTGATCCTTCGCGCCCAGAATCCATTAAAACAAGGATTGAAACACAGCGTATCTTAAATGCTCGTCGATCTTGTCAAGTCTTCGCGCCCAGAATCCATTAAAACAAGGATTGAAACTCCGTTATAGAGCAATTCACGGCTCAATAAAGTGCACTTCGCGCCCAGAATCCATTA
>DFZN01000064.1:29135-29284 GCA_002382735.1 bacterium UBP11_UBA4055 | reverse complement strand
CATTAAAACAAGGATTGAAACTTTTGTTACGACAGAAATAAGGGCTTTTTCCACTTCTTCGCGCCCAGAATCCATTAAAACAAGGATTGAAACCTATCATAAAGAGCAGTTTGATTATCGCATGTTGTCTTCGCGCCCAGAATCCATTA